>NZ_JBVHRG010000002.1:0-570575 GCF_055567015.1 Sphaerisporangium cinnabarinum | reverse complement strand
TCACCGAGGGCCGCCAGGTCATCACCTACACCGCGACCGACATCGACGGCCTGACCGCCAAGGCCTTCGTCAAGGTCCCCGGCCTCACCGACCAGAAGCCCACGCTGCGTCCGGGCACGCAGCTCGAGGTGCTGGCGGGGGAGTCGCTCCCCATCGACCTCACCGAGCACGTGCTCGTCGTCGAGGGCCGCTCCCCGCGGCTGACGACCGAGGACAAGGTCAAGGTCACCGAGGGGGACCGGCAGGTCCCGTCCGTGACCGAGATCGTGTACACGCCGGACGCGGACTACACCGGCCCGGCGTCGGTGTCGTTCGAGGTGACGGACGGGTCGGGCCCGGACGACCCGGAGGGTCGGACGAACGTCCTGACGATCCCCGTGCAGGTGCTCCCGCCGGAGAACCTGCCGCCGGAGCTGTCGACCCCGACGCTCGACGTCGCGGCGGGCGAGGAGGCCTCGATCGACCTCGCGCGCTTCGCGACCGACCCCGACGGCGACCCCCTGACGTTCCGGGCCACCGGCCAGGCCCAGGGCGTGACCGTGTCCGTCGAGGGCACCACGCTGCGCGCCCAGGCGACCCCGGACGTGCCCAAGGGCTCGGTCGTGCAGGTCCCGATCACCGTCACCGACGGCGAGCACCCCCCGGTCGAGGGCACCGCGACCCTGACCGTCGTGGCTTCCACCCGGCCCCTGGCCCGCGCCAACCCCGACACCGTCGACGACGCCCACCAGGGCAAGGCCGTCACCGTGCCCGTCCTGGCCAACGACTCCAACCCGTTCCCCGACACGCCGCTGACCCTCGTCGACGCCGTGGTGGAGACGGGCCAGGGGACCGCCTCCGTCGCGGGCGACCAGGTCTCCGTCACGCCGCGCGACGACTTCGTCGGGGTCATGGTGGTCCGGTACCGGATCCAGGACGCGACGAAGGACCCCGACCGCGAGGTCGAGGGCCGCGTGCAGCTCAAGGTCCTGGGCAAGCCCGAGGCGCCCGCGACCCCGCAGGTCCTCGAGGTCCGCTCCAAGACCGTCGTGCTCACCTGGGACCCGCCGAACAACAACGGCGCCGACATCACCGGCTACACCGTGCGCTCCCAGAACGGCTACGAGAAGGCCTGCGGCACCACCACCTGCACCCTGGACGGCCTGACCAACAACGTCGAGTACACCTTCACCGTCTACGCGACCAACGCCGTCGGCGACGGACCCGCCTCCCCGGCCTCCGCCGTCGCCCGACCCGACGAGAAGCCCGACCCGCCCGCCGCACCCACCCTCGAGTTCGGCGACACGTCCCTCACCGTCACCTGGACCAACAAGACCTACACCGACCGCTCGCCGATCCAGGCCGTCAACCTCGAGATCTCGCCCGCGCCTCCGGGCGGAGCCGTGCAGAAGACGGCCCTGACCGGGACGTCGGTGACGTGGGACGGCCTGCAGAACGGCGTCGCCTACAAGGTGCGTGCCCAGGCCGTGAACCTCGCCCCCGACCCCTCGGACTGGGGTGACTACTCGGCGGCCGAGACGCCGGCGGGCAAGCCGGCAGCGCCGGCCAAGCCGGCGGTGCAGCGCACCTCGATCGGCGACACGTCGCAGATGCAGGTCTCGTGGGGCGCCCCGGACGGCAACGGCGCCCCGCTCACGCGGTACACGATCGAGGCGCTGCGGGGCGGGAGCGTCGTGCAGACCGCGACCGCCGACGGCGGCGCGACGTCCACCACGATCGGCGTCCCGGCGGACACGACCGGGTACGCGTTCCGCGTGCGTGCGCACAACAAGGCGACGGACAAGCTCGGCGACGCCGAGTTCTCGCCCGCGTCCGACCCGGTGCGCGCGTTCGCGAAGCCTGGAGCGGTGTCGAACCTCAGCGCCGACGCCAACGGCGCGAACGGCGAGATCCAGCTGTCGTTCGGCGCGGCGTCGGGCAACGGCGTGCGGGCCGACGAGATCACCTACCAGTACGACGCCGGCGGCGGCTGGCAGGCGCTCGGCGCGAACAAGGTCGTCGGCGGCCTGTCGAACGGCAAGCCGTACCGGATCGCGGTACGCGCGGTCGCGGGTGTCGACGGCGCGCGCGAGCCGGGGGCGGCGGCGACGGCGAACGAGGAGTCGCCCTACGGGCCCATCCCGGCGCCGGAGGTGTCGATGAACGGCGGCGACCGCTCGATCACGTACAGCTGGTCGACCGCGGGCAACGGGCGGGGCTACTCCGTGCAGGTGCGCGGCGCCGTCCAGTCGGACCAGAAGCAGGGATCCGGGAGCCTCTCGGTGGGCTACTCCGAGACGCGCGAGATCTGCGTCCGGGTCATCCCGACGGAGGGCGCCGCGAAGGAGACGTGCAGGTCGGCGACGTCCGACAAGAAGCCCGAGCCCGTCCTCACGGTGAGCAAGGGGAGCAACCACAAGCTCCCTGACGGCAAGTGGCCGGGGTACTGCAGCCACTCGTCGTGCGCCGAGCTCTACCTCACCATCAAGGACGGTCCGGCCAACACCGCGTTCCGGGTGACGTGCTACGGCGGCGGGTCGCAGATCGGCTCCGGCAACTACAGTCGCGACGCCCAGGGCCGCGCCCTGCAGACGGACGGGAACGGGAACTACTCCGGCGGCCAGCAGTGCGTCTACGGCCAGCCGGGCGGCTCGGCGCGGATCGAGACGACCATCGGGAGCACGAACACCATGACGTGGTACTAGCGCGGACCGCGCCCCACCTCGGACAGCACAGCGAACGGAAGCGACGAATGACCACCATGACCCCCGAGCAGGCCACCTGGTTCGCTCAGACCTTCGACCGCCTCGTCGGCAACGTGGGCCAGGCCGTCCTGGGCAAGGCGCACGTGGTGCGCCTGACCCTGACGTGCATGCTCTCCGAGGGCCACATCCTCCTCGAGGACGCGCCCGGCACCGGCAAGACCTCGCTCGCGCGCGCCCTCGCCGCGAGCGTCCAGGGCACGAACAACCGCATCCAGTTCACCCCGGACCTCCTGCCGTCCGACGTGACGGGCGTGACGATCTACGACCAGAAGACGGGGAAGTTCGAGTTCCACCAGGGCCCGATCTTCGCGTCCATCGTCCTCGCGGACGAGATCAACCGCGCCTCGCCCAAGACGCAGTCCGCGCTCCTCGAGGTCATGGAGGAGGGCCGGGTCACGGTCGACGGCGTCGGCCACGAGGTCGGCCGCCCGTTCATGGTCATCGCGACGCAGAACCCCATCGAGCAGGCCGGGACGTACCGCCTGCCCGAGGCGCAGCTCGACCGCTTCCTCATGAAGGCGTCGATCGGCTACCCGGACCACGCCTCGACGGTCGAGATCCTCTCCGGGGCGTCGGTCCGCGACCGGAGCAAGACGCTCCAGCCGCTCATCACGACGCAGGCCGTGACGGAGATGGCCGAGCTCGGCGCGCGCGTGCACGTCGACGGCGCGGTGCTCGAGTACGTCTCGCGGCTCGCCGAGGAGACGCGCAACGCGCCGGAGGTGCGCGTCGGCGTCTCCGTCCGTGGTGCGCTCGCCCTCGTGCGCTGCGCGAAGGTGTGGGCCGCCGCGCACGGGCGCAACTACGTCCTGCCGGACGACGTCAAGGAGCTGGCGCAGCCGACGTGGGCGCACCGCCTCGTGCTCGACCCCGAGGCCGAGTTCGCGGGCGCGTCGAACGAGGCCGTGCTCGGCCGCCTGCTCGCCGACGTCGCGGCGCCGCAGGAGCGCCGCAGCGCCTGAGGCGACCGGCGTCCCGCACGCCGGCCGCACGCCGTCCCGCCGCCGGCGGATCCACGGCCCCGCACCGACCGAGAGCTCATGCCATGAACGCCACCCCCGGCCCGACCAGCGGTCGCCCGAGCGCCCGCTCCGGCCGCACCGCCAGCGGCGGCCGCCCGGGCGCACCCCGCGCGGGGTTCGCCCTCGCCGGGCTGCTCCGCCCCCTGGCCGCACCCCTCGCGCGGATCACCGCGCCGGTCGGGCGTGCGCTCGCGCCCGCCGCGCGAACGGTCCGGCCCGTGACGTCCGCCGTCAGCCCGTTCGGCTGGGCCGCGCTCGTCGTCACGGTCGCGTGCTGGTGGGCGGGGCTGGCGCTGTCGTGGCTCGAGCTGCTCGTCGTGGCGGTCCTGCTCACGGTCGCGCTGCTCGCGGCCGTGGCGTTCGTCCTGGGGCGCTTCCGGTACGCCGTCGTGCTCGACCTCGCGCAGCAGCGTGTCACGGTGGGGGACCGCGCGGTGGGCCGGCTCGACGTCCGCAACGACTCGGCCCGCCCGCTGCTCCCGTCGGTCATGGAGCTGCCCGTGGGGCAGGGCATGGCGACGTTCCCCGTGCCGCGCCTGCGTCCGCAGGGGAGCCACGAGGAGATCTTCACCGTGCCGACCCACCGGCGGTCGGTCATCTCCGTCGGACCGGTGCGCTCGGTGCGGGCCGACCCGCTCGGGCTCCTGCGCCGCGAGGTCGTGTGGACCGAGCCGGAGGAGCTCTTCGTCCACCCGCGGGTCAAGAACCTGTCCGGCTCGTCGACCGGCTTCCTCAAGGACCTCGAGGGCCGCGTGACCACCGACATCTCGAACTCCGACGTGTCGTTCCACGCGCTGCGCGACTACGTGCCCGGCGACGACCGCCGTCACATCCACTGGAAGACGACGGCCCGCACGGGTCAGCTCATGGTCCGCCAGTTCGAGGAGACGCGGCGCTCGCACCTCGCGGTGCTGCTCTCGACGCGGGCCGAGGACTACGCGCACGACGACGAGTTCGAGCTCGCCGTGAGCGCGTGCGGGTCGCTCGGGCTGCAGGCGATCAAGGAGGACCGCGGCGTCACCGTCCTCGTCAACGACGGCTCCCTGCGTGGCGACCACCGCACGCGCCTCCTCGACGACCTCGCGCGCGTGGAGACGCAGTCGCAGCGGACGTCGCTCGTCGACGTCGCGCGCGTCGCGGGCCTGACGATCACGGACGCGTCGGTCGTGGCGTTCATCGTCGGGAGCCGGGTCACCCCGACGGAGCTCCGCGCGGCGTCGGCGCGCCTGCCGCAGGACGTGCGCGTCATGGCGATCCAGTGCGTGCCCGGCGCGTCCCTCAGCCGGCACGCCATCGCGGAGCTCGTCGTCCTCACCATCGGCGAGCTCGGCGAGCTCCCCCTCGCCCTGCGGAGGCTGAACGACTGATGAGCGCTCCCAGCACCACGACGCGCGGCTCGCGCCGCGCCACGCCGGTCGGCACCCCGGCGCCCTCGTCCGGCACGTCGCAGCGGAACACCACCCGGCTGCGGGGCGCCGACACCCCGCGCGCCCTCACGGCGCTCGGCGCCGTCGACGCGCTCGCGCTCGTCCTCGTCCTCGGCGCCACGGTCGTCGGGTTCGGCCCCGTCTGGGGCTCCTCGGGCTACCTGCTCCCCGCGGCGGGGGGCGCCGTCGTCGGTCTCGGGGTCGCGTGGCTCGGCGCCTGGCGGCGCTGGGCGGCCTACACCGTGCTCCCGGTCGCGGTCCTCGCGTACCTCCTCCTGGGTGGCGTGCTCGCCCTGCCCGCCGACGCGATCGGCGGCGTGCTCCCGTCGCTCGCGACGATCTCCGACCTCGCGCGGGGGGCGGTGACGGGCTGGAAGGAGTTCGTCACGACGGTCCCGCCGCTGCACTCGTTCCCGCACCTCGCCGTCGTCCCGTACCTCCTCATGCTCGTCACGGGGCTCCTCGCGGGCACGATCGCGTGGCGCGCGCGCCGTGCCGCGTGGGCGCTCGTGCCGGTGGCCGTCGCGTTCGTGGCGGTCATCCTGCTCGGGACCGTCATCGCGGCGTACCCGGTCGCACAGGGCCTCGTGCTCGGCGGCGTCGGCCTGCTCTGGGCCGGGTGGCGCGTCACCGCCGCGCGGCTCGGCGCGCACCAGATCACGACGGAGGCGAGCCGCGCCGCGACCCGGCGCCTCTGGTGGCACCGCGTGCGTACGGGCGCGGCGATGCTCGTCGTCGGGGGCGTCGCGGCGGCGTTCGCGGCCCCCGCGCTCCTGCCCGACGACCCGCGCACGGTCTTGCGCGAGACGGTCGTCCCGCCGCTCGACCTGCACCAGTACGTCAGCCCGCTCACGGCGTTCCGCAAGTACGCCAAGGACATGCGCGAGGACGAGCTGTTCACCGTGCGGGGCCTGCCCCCGGGCGCGAAGGTCCGCCTCGCCGCGCTCGACACGTACAACGGCGTCGTCTACGACGTCTCGAGCGGGCTGCCCGGCTCGGGCGTCTACACGCGTGCGGGCCAGGAGATCGCGACGGTCGCGCCCGGCACGCCGACGCGCCTCGACGTCCAGGTCGGCGACTACACCGGGGTGTGGGTGCCCGACGCCGGCCAGCTCGCGGGCATCACCTACACCGGCGAGCGGGCGCGCGAGCTCGGCGACACGACGTACTACAACGCGACGACCGGCACGGCGCTGTCGACCGCCGGGCTGCGCCCGGGCGACACCTACACGCTCGACACGCTCGTCACGGCCGAGCCGACCGAGGACGACCTCCGCGCGGGGGCGATCGACCAGTCCGTGCAGGTCCCCACCCCGCCGAAGGGCGTGCTGCCCGCGTCGCTCGCGGGCAAGGCCGCGCAGTTCATGGGCGAGGAGACCGAGCCGGTCGACCAGCTCTTCGCGCTGCGCGACGGCCTCGTCGCGAGCGGCATCTTCTCGAGCGGGCTCGACACGCAGCCGCCGTCGCGACCGGGCCACTCGGCGGAACGGATCGACACGCTGCTCGCCGACGAGGAGATGGTGGGCGACGACGAGCAGTTCGCCGTCGCGCTCGCCCTCATGGCCAACCAGGCAGGCATCCCCGCGCGGGTCGTCATGGGCTTCTACCCCGACCTGGAGAAGAACCCGCTCGAGCCGGGCGAGCCGTACACCGCGACCGGGACCGACGTGCACGCGTGGGCCGAGGTGCCGTTCGTCGGGCACGGCTGGGTGCCGATCACGGCGATCCCGGACGAGGACAACAAGATCCAGCCGGAGCCGAAGAGCCTCCAGGTGCCCAAGCCCCCGATCCTCGAGGACCCGGAGCCGCCGGAGGAGCCCGCCGAGGCCGAGGCCGGGAAGATCGACGACGAGGAGAAGGAGAAGGCCGACAGCGACGGGTTCGACTGGGGCCAGGCCGTCCTCATCGGCGTCGCCGTGGTCGTGCCCCTCGCGCTGCTCGCGCTGCCGATCGTGCTCGTGCTCGCCTACAAGGCGCGGCGCCGGGCCCGGCGCCGCACCGCGGAACGGCCCGTCGACCGCGTGAGCGGCGGCTGGCGCGAGGTGCTCGACGCCGCGACCGACCTCGGGACGCCCGTCCCCGCCGGCTCGACACGCCGCGAGGGCGCGGGGGTGCTCGCGCAGGCGTACGGCGCCACGGCGACCATCCCGCTCGCGCACCGCGCGGACGCGACCGTCTTCGGCACCGGGGAGCCGACGGAGCAGGAGATCGAGGCGTTCTGGGCGGACGTCGACTCCGTCGTCGGAGGGCTACGCTCCTCCGTGAACCGTCGCGCTCGCGTGCGTGCCGCGCTCTCGCTGCGGTCCGTGCGCGCGGGCGGCGGTTCCGCGGGCCTGCGCCGGTGGCTGCCCGGCCGCCGCGCCGGGGCGCGGGGTGGCGCCGTGCCGCCGGCGGCAGGGTCGTCGTCGGGGCCGTCGAGACGACAGGGAGACGAGTCATGAGCGACGTGACGTGCCCCGCCTGCGGGTCCGCGCAGTCCCCGGGGGCCGCGTTCTGCGCGGTGTGCGGGCAGCCCTTCCCGCGGACGGGCCGGCCCGTCGCCGCACCGTCGTCCGGCCCGGTCGGCGGGGTCCAGGCCGTCGCCGGCCGCGGGGGCCCCGGTGGCCCGGAGCTGCCGTACGCCGCCGTCGCGCACGCGACCCCGGACACGACGACCGAGCCCGAGGTCTACGCGGCGACGCAGAAGGCCTTCGCCCCGGTCTCGTCCGGGGCGTCGCCGTCGTCCCTCGCGGCCGCGCCGTTCGCGGGGACCGGGCGCCGCTTCCTCGCGTACGTCGTCGACGTGGCCGTGCCGTCCGTCGTGGCGCTCGTGGTGCTCGTGGCCGGCCTCGCGATCGTGGGCGCGCCGCTGGGCAGCGTGCAGACGGTGACACAGGACGAGGCCGCCGCGCTGCTCGGCAAGATCCTCCTCGTCTACGTGGCGGCCGCGGTGCTCGCGCTCGCGTGGTGGGTCGGGGTGTGGTTCTGGGAGGGCTCGACGGGCAAGACGCTCGGCAACCTCGCGACCGGCGTCCGCACGGTGGACGCGGGGACGCGCGGTCCGGTCGGGTTCGGGCGCGCGGCGCTGCGCTGGATCATCGTCGGGGTCGTGCCGCTGGGCGGGATCCTCGTCGTGCTGCTCAGCCCGCGCTTCGACTCCTCGGGCCGGTCGCAGGGCTGGCACGACAAGGCGGGCCGGTCGCTCGTGCTCGACGTGCGCGGCGTCGCCCCCGCGTCCTCGGGGTACGACGGCGTCGCCTCGCTCGTGGAGCGCGGCCCGGCGGCGTACGGCGCCCCGGCCGGGTATCCCGCCGCCCCGGGCGGCCACACGGCGTCGTACCCGGTGCCCGACGCCGGGCGCCCGCCCGCCCCGTCGGCCGCGACCCCCGCCGCGTCGTTCGCGCCGCCGCCGTCTGCCGCCTCGCCCGCCCGTCCCGACGAGGCGGCAGGGGCGGTGCCGACGGCGTCCGCCCCCGTGCCGGACCCGTGGGCCTTCCCGTCCACGCCCGCGCCCGCCGAGGGCGGCCTCATCACGGGCGTCCCCGGCGTCGGGGGCGGTGCCTCCGCCCCGCCGCCCGCACCCGACGCGCCCCCACCTGCCCCCGCACCGACGCCCGCCCCGGTGCCCGCGCCCGCCCCGGCGGCTGCCGCCGCACCGGCGGCCCCCGAGGCGGCCGAGCCCGAGTGGGACAGCACCCGGATGTCCGCGCGCGACGTGCGCGCGATGGACCCCGCGCCGGACGTGGCCGTCGTCCTCGAGCTCGAGTCGGGGGAGCGGCGCACCGTCGACCGTCCGACCCTCGTCGGCCGCAACCCGCAGGCGCCCGACGACGGCCCGTGGACGCTCGTCGCGGTCGACGACCCGACGCGCTCCGTCTCCAAGACGCACGCCGAGCTGCGCGTCGACCCGAGCGGCCTGTGGCTCACCGACCGCGGCTCGACGAACGGCACCGTCGTCTCGGTGCCCGGATCACCGCCCCGTGTCGCCGAGCCCGGGACACGCGTGCGCGTCCCCGTCGGCGCGACCATCCACGTGGGCGACCGTCGCCTCGTCGTCCACCCGGGAGTCTCGTGACCACCGACCAGCCCGCCGAGGTGCACCTGGCCTGGGGCGCGGCGTCGCACCGTGGCGCCCGCCGCCTCCTCAACGAGGACCGCTTCCTCGCCGCGCGCTCCGTGTTCTTCGTCGCCGACGGCATGGGCGGGCACGAGGCGGGCGAGGTCGCGAGCGCGACGGCCGTCGAGGCCCTGCGCCCGCTCGCCGACCTCGAGGTCGTCACGCCCGAGGAGGTGCGGACCCGGATCGCGGTCGCGCAGGAGAACGTGCAGGCGATCGTCACCGAGCCGGGCCGCGGCGCCGGCACGACCGTCACGGGCGTCGTCGTCTCCGAGCAGGACGGCAACCCGTACTGGCTCGTCGTCAACGTCGGCGACTCGCGGACCTACCACCTGGCGGGCGGTCGGCTGGAGCAGGTGAGCGTGGACCACTCGGAGGTGCAGGAGATGGTCGACGCCGGTCTCCTCACCCCGACCGAGGCGCTCACGCACCCGCGGCGGCACGTCGTCACGCGCGCGCTCGGCTCGCGCAACGCCCCGCAGGCCGACTTCTGGTACCTGCCCATCGAGCGGCACGACCGCGTGCTCGTCTGCTCCGACGGCCTCACCGGCGAGCTGTCCGACGAGCGGATCGCGGAGGTCCTCCTCGCCACGCCGGACCCGCAGGCCGCCGCCGAGCGGCTGGTCCACGAGGCCATCGCCGCCGGTGGCCGGGATAACATCACAGTCGTCGTCGTCGACGCGACGGGCGTGTCCGACGACACGAGCGGCGGGAGCACGACACCGCGGGACCAGGCGGGGGCGCCGGGTCCGGTCGTCGACGAGGACACGCTGCCCAGGGATGTTCGTCTGCAGATCGGGGGTCTGACGTGACGCTGCGCTACGTCACCGGAACGGCACGCACCGTGGTGCGCGGGGGCGCGGTCGTCGTGCTGCCCGCACCGGTGGAGCCCTCGCTCGTCGAGCAGGTGTGGGACCAGCTCGGCACCGACGCGGGCGTCGTCGAGGTCCTCCAGGTCCTCACGGGCGCGTTCGGGTCGAGCCTGCGCACGGTGCCCCCGTTCGTCGTCGCGGTCGTCACCGGCCGCCGCGTCCACGTGGCCGCGCGCGGCCGCCTCTCCGTCACGCTCGAGCTCGACGGCGGCGACCGCGTCCAGGTCGAGGGCGAGGGCGTCACCACCTGGTCGGAGCGGGTCCTGGACGACGTCGTCGAGCTGCTCGTCCAGGCCGACGCGGGCGTCGTGCCCGTCGAGCCCGCCCCGCCCGGCGGGCCGCTCCTCGGGGATGCGCTCTCCGTGCCGCTCGAGTCGGGCGTGGTGCTCGCGGCCGCGGTCGCGTGGCCGCTCGTCGAGCGGCCGGAGCAGCCCGCCGCGACCGGCAGCGAGGACCGGGGCAGCGACGACCTCGGTCCCGACGCCGGAGCCGACGGCCGCCCGCTCGCCGCCCCGGAGACGGATGGGGCCGCCCGCCCCGAGCCGCTCGCGGGACCGGGCGCACACCACTCCGCCGCGGAGACCGCGACGCTCGCCGAGGCGCCCGCGGCGCCGTCGGCGACGACGGTCCTCGGCGGGCTCGGGGCGACGCTCCGGCTCCCGGAGGAGACGATCGCGCCGCAGCCCGACGCCGCCGAGCCGGCGCCCGTCGCGGAGCCGGCAGCGCCGGTCTCCGAGGCGCCGCCGGAGGAGGACGACGACTACGCCCACCTGTGGGGCTCCACCATCCTGCGGACCGTCGAGGACGCCGCGGTCCGCGCCGCGGAGGACGAGGAGACGGACGAGGCCGACGAGCCCGCGTCGTCCGCCCCGGTGCCGCCCGCGCCCCCGGCCGTCCCGGCCCCGCCGGCGGACGAGGCACCCGTGCCCGCCCCGCCGCCCGCGCCGGACGGCCTCATCGCCGGCGTCCCGCGCGAGTGGACGGGCGCGACGCCCGCCGCCGCGCACCGGGCGGCGACCGTCACGCCCGACGACGAGCCCGGGCAGGACGCGCCCGTCGCCGGTCTCGACCACGACGGCCACACCGTGCTCTCCTCGGCGATCGCCGACCTGCGCGCGGCGGCCCAGGAGCCGGTGGCCGACGACGCGCCCGCGCCGCCCCCTGTCCCGTCCTTCAGCCCGCCGCCCGCGCCCGGGCAGCAGCAGATCCTCGCGCGCACGTGCCCCGAGGGCCACGCGAACCAGCCGTCGCGCGACACGTGCGCCGTGTGCGACGCCCCGCTCGACGGCGACGCCGAGCTCGCCGTGCGCCCGCCGCTCGGCCGGGTCGTGGTGTCGACGGGCCAGACGCTCGAGCTCGACCGGCCCGTCGTCGTGGGCCGTCGCCCGCGCTCGCCGCGCACCCAGGCCGCGGAGCTGCCGCGCCTCGTCACGGTGCCGAGCCCGCAGCAGGACATCTCGCGCTCGCACCTGGAGATCACGCTCGAGGGCTGGCACGTCCTCGTCAGCGACATGGCGACGACGAACGGGACCACGCTCCTGCGCGGCGGCCAGCCGCCGCGGCGCCTGCACCCGTCCGAGCCGGTCCTCGTCGTCGACGGCGACGTCGCCGACCTGGGCGACGGCGTGACCCTGCGGTTCGAGGGGATCCGGTGAGCAGCAAGCGCGCACCGTCCCCACCACCGGAGATCCGCGGTTTCGAGTACGTCTCGCTCATCGGCTCGGGCGGGTTCTCGGACGTCTTCCTGTACCAGCAGCAGCGCCCGCGCCGCCGCGTCGCGGTGAAGGTCCTGCTGCACGAGTGGTCGAGCCACTCGCAGCGCGCGGCGTTCGACGCCGAGGCCGACCTCATGGCCACGCTCTCGACGCACCCGTCGATCGTCACGATGTACGAGGCGGACATCGCGGACGACGGCCGCCCGTACCTGGCGATGGAGTACTGCTCGCGGCCCAACCTCGGCGCGCGCTACCGCACCGAGCGGCTCCCCGTCGCGGAGGCGCTGCGCACGGCCGTCCAGATCGCCGGTGCCGTCGAGACGGCGCACCGCGCCGGGATCCTGCACCGCGACATCAAGCCCGCGAACATCCTCGTCACCGAGTACGGGCACCCCGCGCTCACGGACTTCGGCATCTCGTCCACGGTCGACGACGCGGCACGCGCCGAGGGCATGTCGATCCCGTGGTCACCGCCGGAGTCGTTCGCGGAGCCCCCGCGCAGCGGCATCGCGACGGACGTCTGGGCGCTCGCCGCGACGACGTACACGCTGCTCGCCGGGCGCACCCCGTTCGAGGTGCCCGGGGGGTCGAACTCGAGCGCGAACCTCATCTCGCGCATCGAGGGCTCGCCGCTGCCCCCGACGGGCCGCACCGACGTCCCCGCCTCGCTCGAGCGCGTGCTCGCGACGGCGATGGCGAAGAGCCCGGCGTCGCGCTACCCGACGGTCCTCGCGTTCGCGCGCGCCCTCCAGCAGGTGCAGAACGAGCTGTCGTACGCGGTGACGCCGATCGACCTGCTCGACGACTCGGGCCACGTCCAGGAGGAGGAGCCGGACGACGACGCCGGGACGCGCCTGCGCCAGGTCGTCTCGATCGACCCGTCCGGGACCGGGACGTCCGCTGGGCCCGTCGCGCCCGGCCGTCCGACGCAGCCGACGACCCCGCTGCACACCGTCCCGCCCGGCGCGTGGCCGGGGCAGACCGTCGCGCCAGGCACCGCGCCCGGGCAGCCGGCGCCGTACCGCCCGCAGGTGCCGTACGCGCCCGCCGCGTGGGACCAGGGGCCGGCGGCGGGGACGTCCGGCACCGTGCCGACGACCGCCGTCGGGCAGGGTGGTGCGTCCGTCGCGGAGCTCACGGACCCGTCCCGGATGTACCCGGGAGCGCGGCGTCCCGGCGGTTGGGGGACCCCGCCCGTCGAGGACACCGTGCACCGGACCGCCGGGCCGGAGCAGGGGGCCGACGACGCGTCCCCGCAGGAGCAGCGCTCGGGGCGTGGTGCGCTCTGGGCGACGGTCGCGGGCGTCGTCGGCGTCGCGGTCGCCGTCGGGGGGTTCTTCCTCCTGCGCCCCGACGCGACGCCGGACGACACGGAGACCACCGCGGGCGGCGAGAGCTCGACCGCGCCCGACGACGACTTCGTCCCGTCGGACAACCTCGGCGACCTCGTGCCCCCGGTGAACGACCTCGTCGGCACCTACGACCCGGCGCGCGAGGTCGCGACGTTCACGTGGGCCTACGACTCGGACAAGGCGCTCGAGGACGACTCCTTCTGGTGGCGCAAGATCGACCCGATCGAGGAGACGCCGTTCAAGGAGAACTTCGACAAGACGTCGGTCGAGCTCCGGGCCAAGCCCGGCGAGCAGGTGTGCATCGAGGTCATCGTCGACCGGGACGGCAAGGTCTCGGCCGCGCCGCAGAAGACGTGCGTCACGGGGGAGGCGGCATGAGCGAGCTGGCGGTCGAGTTCTGCGGCGAGTGGTTCCGCCCGTCCACCGACGGCGACCCGTTCGACATCGGGCGCGACGGGGACCTCGCGATCGAGGACAACCCGTACCTGCACCGGCGCTTCCTGCGCATCGCGCACGAGGGCGGCATCTGGTGGCTCGCCAACGTGGGGTCGCTCATCTCCGCGACGGTGTGCGACTCGGGCGGCGGCGTCCAGTCGTGGCTCTCGCCGGGCAACCGCCTGCCCATCGTCTTCCCGACGACGTCGATCGTGTTCACCGCGGGGCCGACGACGTACGAGATCACCGCGCAGCTGCGCGGCGCGCCCTACCAGGAGATCCGCTCGGAGGACCCGGAGGCGGGCGGCGCGACGACGATCGGCATGATCACGTTCACGACGAGCCAGAAGCAGCTCATCGTGGCGCTCGCCGAGCCGATGCTGCGGCGCGACGGCACGGGCCTGTCGGAGATCCCGTCGTCCGCCGCGGCGGCGGCTCGGCTCGGCTGGGCGACGACGCGCTTCAACCGCAAGCTCGACAACGTGTGCGACAAGCTCGACCGGATCGGCGTCAAGGGCCTGCGCGGCGGGCCCGGCGCGCTCGCGACGAACCGCCGGGCGCGGCTCGTCGAGTACGCCGTGGCGTCGCGCCTCGTGACGGCGGCCGACCTGCCCCTGCTCGACCTGACCGACGACGGCTGAGCCCGCCCGCTCCTGCGAGCGCGCGCCGCGCGTTCCGGTCGGTCGCGCCCGTCGACCGCTCGCCGTCCGCCGCTGACCACCCGGACCCGAACGAGGAACTCCCGTGCGAATCAAGCTCACGCTGCACCGCCCCGACGCCAGCACGACGAACGTCGCCGTCACGGCCGACGCGACGGCGTCGGTGCGCGACGTCGCCGAGGCGCTGTTCGCGGGCGACCCGACACGCGCGGGCACCGCCGTCCCGGACCGGCTCACGCTGCAGGTCGGGACGTCGCCGTCGGGCAGCGGCCAGGGTCGCGTGCTGTCGCCGACGAGCGACCTCGTCGAGGCGGGGCTGCGCTCGGGGTCGACCGTCTCGATCGTGCGGGTCTCCGAGCAGTTCGACTCGCCGGGCCAGGACCGCGGGGCCGCCGTCGCCGTGCTGCGCGTGCTCGAGGGCCCGGACGCGGGGCGCGAGTTCTCGCTGCCGGTCGGCACGAGCTACCTCGGGCGCGACCGCAACATGGACATCCGCCTGAGCGACCCCCAGGTGTCGAAGCGGCACGCGCGCATCACGGTCGGCGAGACGATCGAGATCACGGACACGAACTCCGCGAACGGCCTGGTCATGGGCGGCCAGCGGATGCTGCGCTCGACGCTCACGTCCGCGGACACGGTGACGATCGGGACGACCGTGGTCTCGGTCGTCGCGCTGCACCGCACGACGAGCCTCGCGCCCACGAGCCCGGTCGTGGAGTTCAACCGGTCCCCGCGCGTCGTGGCCCGCTTCCCCGAGCGCAAGCTCAAGGCGCCCAAGCCGCCGCAGCCGCCCGAGCCGCAGCGGTTCCCCTACCTGGCGATGGTCGCGCCGCTCCTCATGGGCGTGATCCTCTACTCCGTCACGCGCAACGTCCTGTCGATCGTCTTCATCGGGCTCAGCCCGATCCTCATGCTCGGCAACTACCTCGACCAGAAGGTGCAGGCGCGGCGCAAGCTCAAGGCGCAGCGCGAGCAGTTCGAGGCCGCCGTCGTCGCGATGCGCGACACGATCGACCGCACGCACGCGGTCGAGCGCGCGGTGCGGCTCTCCGAGGCGCCGTCGGTCGCCGACACGGTCGACGCGGTCCGTCGTCTCGGCGGCCTGCTGTGGACGCACCGCCCGGAGCACGACGCGTTCCTCTCCGTCCGGATCGGGCTCGGCTCCGCGCCCGCGCGCACGCAGCTCGAGCAGCCGAGCGAGAACAACACGCTGCCGGAGTTCTGGAACGAGCTCGAGAAGCTGCACACGCAGTGCGCCACGATCTCCGGCGTCCCCGTCGTCGCGCCGCTGCGGACCGTGGGCGCTCTCGGCGTCGCGGGGGCGGGCGCCGCGGTCGACGCCGTCGCGCGCGGCGTGCTGGTCCAGCTCGCGGGCCTGCACTCGCCGTCGGAGCTCGTGCTCGCGGCGGTGACGTCGCAGCGCTCGCGCGCGGACTGGGAGTGGCTCGAGTGGCTCCCGCACACCGGGTCGCCTCACAGCCCGCTCGGCGGCGACCACCTCGCCGACAACCCGGGGGCCGCGCAGTCGCTCCTGTCCCAGCTCGAGGACCTCGTCGAGCTGCGCGGCGCCGACCTCGGCACGCACGCCGAGCTGCGCGGGCCCATCGACCCCGAGGAGGGGGAGGACACCCCCAAGCCGGTCCTGCCGACCGTCGTCGTGCTCGTCGAGGACGACGCCCCGGTGGACCGCTCGCGCCTCACGCGCCTCGTCGAGCGCGGCGCGGACGCCGGCGTGCACGTCGTGTGGGTCGCGCCCTCCGTCGAGCAGCTCCCGGCCGCGTGCCGCACGTTCGTGCTCGTGGACAGCGCCGACACCGCCCACACCGCCGACACCGCCGGCCCGGGGGGCACCGCCGGCGCGACGAGCGGCGAGGTCCGCGTCGGCCGCCTGACGTTCCCCGTGGCGTGCGAGACGGTCGACCTCGCGACGGCGCACGAGGTCGCGCGCATCCTGGCCCCCGTGGTCGACGTCGGCGCGCCCGTCGACGACGACTCGGACCTCCCGCGCTCGGTCTCCTACCTCGCGCTCGCGGGCACGGCCCTCGCGGAGGACCCGAGCCGGCTCATCGACGCGTGGCGCGAGAACGGGTCGCTCACGCCGCGCGACGGCTCCCCGCCGGTGCGGCGCTCCGTCCCGACCAACCTCCGCGGGCTCGTCGGCCACTCCGGCACCGAGCCGCTCTACCTCGACCTGCGCACGCAGGGCCCGCACGCGCTCGTGGGCGGGACGACGGGCGCGGGCAAGTCCGAGTTCCTCCAGTCGTGGGTGCTCGGCATGGCCGCGGCGCACAGCCCGGACCGCGTGACGTTCCTCTTCGTCGACTACAAGGGCGGCGCCGCGTTCGCGGACTGCGTGAACCTGCCGCACACGGTCGGGCTCGTCACCGACCTCTCGCCCCACCTCGTGCGCCGGGCGCTCACGTCGCTGCGCGCCGAGCTGCGCTATCGCGAGCACCTGCTCAACCGGAAGAAGGCCAAGGACCTCGCGTCCCTCGAGCGCACGGGCGACCCCGACGCGCCGCCGAGCCTGCTCATCGTCGTCGACGAGTTCGCGGCGCTGGTCAACGAGGTACCCGAGTTCGTGGACGGCGTCGTGGACGTCGCCCAGCGCGGCCGGTCCCTCGGGCTGCACCTCATCCTCGCCACGCAGCGTCCCGCGGGCGTCATCAAGGACAACCTGCGCGCCAACACGAACCTGCGCGTCGCGCTGCGCATGGCCGACGAGGATGACTCGACGGACATCCTCGGCATCCCCATGGCCGCGCACTTCGACCCGTCGATCCCGGGCCGCGGCGCGGTGAAGACCGGTCCTGGTCGCATCACGCCGTTCCAGACCGGCTATGCGGGCGGCTGGACGACGTCGCGCCCCGAGCGTCCCCGCATCGACGTGCAGGAGATGTCGTTCGGCACCGGCGTGCGCTGGGAGCTCCCGGAACCCGAGGTCGAGGAGGTCACCGACCCGGGCCCCAACGACATCGCGCGCGTCGTCGCGACGATCTCCCGGGCCGCGACCGAGGCCGCGGTCCCGATGCCGCGCAAGCCGTGGCTCGCCGAGCTCGCGCCGACGTACGACCTCGCGCGCCTGCCGAACCCGCGCACGGACACGATGCTGCTGCTCGGCGTGGAGGACGACCCGAAGTCGCAGGCCCAGCCGACGGTGTTCTACGAGCCCGACCGCGACGGCAACATGGCGATCTACGGCACGGGCGGGTCGGGCAAGAGCGCGACGCTGCGGACGATCGCGGTCTCGGCCGCCATCACCGCGCGCGGCGGCCCCGTCCAGGTCTACGCGATCGACGCGGGCGCGAGCGGCCTGCGGATGCTCGAGGACCTGCCGCACGTCGGCGCCGTGATCTCGGGCGACGACGAGGAGCGCGTCCAGCGCCTCCTGCGCACCCTGCGCGACCTCGTCGACGAGCGGTCCGCCCGCTACGCCGCCGTCCGCGCCGGCAGCCTGGACGAGTACCGTCGGCTCGCGAACGCGCCCGACGAGCCGCGCATCCTGCTCCTGGTCGACGGCATCGGTGCGTTCCGCGAGTCGTACGAGTTCCGGCCCGCGCACGCGTTCCCGGTGTGGGGCGCGTTCACGGCCGTCGCGACCGACGGGCGCCAGGTCGGCGTCCACGTCGTCGTCGCGGGCGACCGCGCGGCGTCGGTCCCGACGTCGCTCGGCTCGACGATCCAGAAGCGGCTCGTGCTGCGCCTCGCGAGCGAGGACGACTACCTGACGCTCGGCGTCCCGAAGGACGTGCTGTCGCTGACGTCCCCGCCCGGGCGCGGCGTCCTCGACGAGAACGAGGTCCAGGTCGCGGTGCTCGGCGGCGACCCGAACGTCGCGCTCCAGGCGCGCGAGCTCGGCAAGCTCCGCGACGCGATGACGCGGCTCGGCATCCCGCAGGCGCCGGGTGTGGAGCGGCTGCCGGACGGCTTCGCGCTCGAGTCGCTGCCCGAGGTCACGGGCGGGCGTCCGACGATCGGTCTCGACGACCTCGACATCGCGCCCGTCGGGCTCCCCGCGCGCGGCACGTTCATGCTCTCCGGCCCTCCCGGGGGCGGGCGCACGACGGCGCTCGTCACCATCGCGCAGGCCGTGCGCCGGGCGCGCGCGGGCCGGGTCGTGTACCTCTCGCCGCGCCGCACGAGCATCTCGGCACTCGACGCGTGGGACACCGTCGCGACGTCGCCCGAGGAGGTCGTGACGCTCCTCGAGACGCTCACGCAGGCGATCGAGAGCGGGTCGCTGCGCCCGGGCACGCTCACCGTGCTCATCGAGTCGGTCACCGAGCTCACCGGCACCCCCGCCGAGCAGCCCCTCGTCGCGTTCGTGCGGGCCGCCACGCGGGCCGAGCAGCTCGTCGTGGGCGAGGCGGAGTCCTCGACGTGGGGCCAGGCGTGGGCGATCGCGCAGCCGTTCAAGGCGGGGCGCACCGGTCTGCTCCTGACGCCCGGCGACCTCGACGGCGACACGCTGCTCGGGACGGGCCTGGGTCGGATCCGCCGCGCGGACTTCCCGCCGGGACGCGGCTTCCTCGTGGTCTCGGGGAGGGCGCGCAAGCTGCACGTCGCGCTCCCGCGGTAGCGACGTGACGACCACGGGCACCTCATGGGGACACCTCCCCATCGACGGCGTTCGTGGGCCGATGGTTGAGTACTGCCATCGACAACGGGACGACGTCCACGCAGGGTGGGGGTCGAGACACAGAAGGAGAACACCATGGCTGGTGGCATGTGGGGCGCGAACGTCGAGGAGCTCCGTGGGCTCGGTCAGACGCTGCAGCAGAAGGCGGACGAGATCCGGACGACGATGCAGAACCTGAACTCCCAGATCCAGAGCGTGCCGTGGGAGGGCCCCGACGCCCAGCAGTTCAAGGGCAGCGACTGGCCGGCCGCGCAGACGCAGCTCAACAACGTCGCGCAGACGCTGACCGACGCGGGCCAGAAGGCCACGCAGAACGCGCAGCAGCAGGAGCAGGCTTCGAACAGCTGATCCGGCTGAGCTCCGCCGAGGGCGCGGGACCCCGAGAGGGTCCCGCGCCCTCGGCGTGTCCGCGACCGGCCCCGGGTGCGAGACTGCTGACGCGCCCCGCGGCGCTCACCCCGACGAGAGGACCTGACGCATGACCGAGCTGCGCTACCCGAGCGACGACTTCCCCGCCCCGGTGGGGGTGCGCGTCGTCGCGCCGGAGCGGTGGGTCCCGCTGCCGCACGTCGGGCTGCCGCTCGCGCTCGGCCGCGAGGTCGACCCGGGGGAGTTCAACCCGAACGTCATCGTCACGGTGTCGCGGATCCGGGCGGAGCAGACGCTCGACGACGCGCACGCCGAGGTGCTCCGCAAGCTCCGGCCGATGCCGCGCCTGCGCGAGCTCGACGGCGGCGAGGTGGACGTCGACGGCCTGCCGGGGCGCTGGCTGGAGGCGTCGTTCAAGGGCGGCGGGGGGAAGGTCCTCGTGCAGGCGGTGCGCACGGTCGTGGTCCCGCGCGGCCCCGTGGCCGACCTCGTGCAGACGACGGGGACGTGCACGCTGACGCAGCACCCGTGGGCCGCGGGGGAGATCCGCGCGGTCCAGGGGAGCCTCCGCGTCGACCGCTGACCCCCGGCGTTACATTCGCCCGGACCGCAAGACGGGGTATCCAGCAGGCGAGACCGGTGTCAGGCTGGTCACGGAGGAGAGGGTCCGAGTGAGGCAACCCTCACCCCAGTCGTACAATCGAGAGGTCTCCTGCGGCCGGTACCCACCGGTCGACGCGGAACGGCCCGTCGGCCGCGCGGGAGAGACCCCCGTCCTCGACCGGAAGGCGCCCTGTCCTGTGAGCAGCATCCGTCCACTGCGCGTCGCGATCGTCGGCGCTGGTCCCGCCGGGATCTACGCCGCGGACATCCTGTCCAAGACCGACCTCGACGTGAGCATCGACCTGTTCGAGCGCCTGCCCGCGCCGTTCGGCCTCGTGCGCTACGGCGTCGCGCCGGACCACCCGCGCATCAAGCAGATCATCGTGGCGCTCCACAAGGTGCTGAGCCGCGGCGACATCCGCCTGCTCGCGAACGTGGACTACGGCGTCGACCTCAAGCTGGACGACCTGCGCCAGTACTACGACGCGGTGATCTTCTCGACCGGCTCCATCCGCGACGCGGCGCTCCCGATCGAGGGCATCGACCTCCCGGGCTCGTACGGCGCGGCCGACTTCGTGTCCTGGTACGACGGCCACCCCGACGTCCCGCGCACGTGGCCGCTCGAGGCGCAGCAGGTCGCCGTCCTCGGCGCGGGGAACGTCGCGCTCGACGTCGCGCGCGTCCTGGCGAAGCACGCCGACGACCTGCTCCCGACCGAGGTCCCGCAGAACGTCTACGAGGCGCTCAAGGCCTCGCCGGTCACCGACGTGCACGTCTTCGCCCGCCGCGGTCCGGCGCAGGCCAAGTTCTCGCCGCTCGAGCTGCGCGAGCTCGGCCACGTCCCGGACGTCGACGTGATCGTCTACCCGGAGGACTTCGAGTTCGACGAGGGCTCGATGGCCGCCATCAGCTCCTCGAACCAGACGAAGCAGGTCGTCAAGACCCTTACCGACTGGACGCTCAAGGACCCGAGCCAGAACACGGCGTCGCGTCGCCTGCACCTGCACTTCCTCCACGCGCCGTCGGCCGTCCTCGGCGACGGCAAGGTCGAGGCGCTGCGGACCGAGCGCACGCGTCTCAACGGCGACGGCACGGTCTCCGGCACGGGCGAGTTCCACGAGTGGCCCGTGCAGGCCGTGTACCGCGCGGTCGGCTACTTCGGCTCGCCGCTCCCGGAGATCCCCTTCGACGAGCTCAAGGGCGTCATCCCCAACCGCGAGGGCCGCGTCGTCGACATCGACGGCGAGCACCTCCCCGGCGTCTATGCGACGGGCTGGATCAAGCGCGGCCCCGTGGGCCTCATCGGGCACACGAAGTCCGACGCGTCCGAGACCGTCCGGCACCTCGTCGAGGACGTCACGGGTGCGGGAGACGGCGGCGACGTCGCGGCGGCCGACCTCACGGCGGGCCGGGTCGCTCCGCTCGGCGAGCCCGAGGCCGTCCTGGACTTCCTGCGCGAGCGCGGCGTGGACCCGATCGAGTGGTCCGGCTGGGAGCTCCTCGACGCGTACGAGCGCTCGCTCGGCGAGCCGCACGGGCGCGAGCGCATCAAGGTCGTCCCGCGCGAGGACATGATCCGCGTCGCGCGCGGCCAGTCGCAGGCCGGCTGACCGTCCCCCTGCCGCACGCCGACGGCGTCCCACCCGCACCGGGTGGGGCGCCGTCGTCGTCCCGGGGGTGGTGCCGGGCCTCCCTCGCCGCGGGTGCCCGACGCCGTCGCCCCGCCCGGGAACGGGACGGTCGCCTCGGGCGTTCATCCAGGTGGGCGTCGGCAGGGTCGGCGCCCGTCGGGCGCCCGGCACTCCGCGCGGGGCCCCCGAGGCGCGGAAGGGAGCACAGCGTGGGGCGTCAGCACTTCAACGGTCTCAAGACGGCGGGCCTGTTCGGCGTCATGTGGGCCATCGTCCTGGGCCTGTGGGCCCTGTTCGGCGCGCGCGCGAACCTGCTGTGGCTGTTCGTCGGCATCGGCCTCGTCACGACGTTCTACGGCTACTGGAACTCCGACAAGATCGCGATCCGTGCGATGCACGCGCGCCCGGTGAGCGAGCTCGAGCAGCCCGCCATGTACCGGATCGTGCGCGAGCTCTCCACGGAGGCGCGCCAGCCGATGCCGCGCCTGTACGTGTCGCCCACCCAGGCGCCCAACGCGTTCGCGACGGGTCGCAACCCGAAGAACGCGGCCGTGTGCTGCACGGAGGGCATCCTGCGCCTCCTCGACGAGCGTGAGCTGCGCGGCGTCCTCGGCCACGAGCTCATGCACGTGTACAACCGCGACATCCTCACGTCGTCGGTCGCGGGCGCGCTCGCCGGGGTCATCACGTCGCTCGCGCAGTTCCTGCTGATCTTCGGCGGCGACCGGGACCGCGGCGGCAACCCGCTCGCGGCGATCGCCATGGTGGTCCTCGCGCCGATCGCGGCGATGCTCGTGCAGCTCGCGATCTCACGCACGCGGGAGTACGACGCGGACGAGGACGGTGCGAAGCTCACCGGCGACCCCCTCGCGCTCGCGTCGGCGCTGCGCAAGCTCGACGCCGGGACGCAGCGCGCGCCCCTGCCGCAGAACCGCGACCTCGTCGACGTCTCGCACCTGATGATCGCCAACCCCTTCCGCGGTGCGGGCGTCGGCAAGATGTTCGCGACGCACCCGCCGATGGCGGAGCGCATCAAGCGCCTCGAGGCGATGGCCGGCCACGGCCCGGGCTACGGCGGCATCACGTACCACTGAGGCCCCCCGCCGACCCCGGGTGAGAGCGCTGACCCCGGGTCGGGCGCCGGTGCTCCGCGGCGTCGGGTCGACGTGTGACCGAGCAGCGTGACCGGCGTGCGTGACCCAGCGGCGTGACCCAGGAGCGTGACCGGGGAGCGTGACGTACCGGCCGCGTGAGCCACCTCACGACCCGGACTATGGTCGCCGCCGTCGACCTAGCGTGGAGGGCAGGCCTGAGCCCCTCGGGCCCGTCTCCGCGGCCGGAGCGTCGCGAGGACCCGCGGTGCTCCGACGGAGGTCTCCCCATGCAGTCGAGTCATCGGCGTCTCGCCACGAACGTCCTGGTCGTCGGGACGGGGGGCGCGGGGCTGCGCGCCTCGATCGAGCTTGCGGAACGGGGTGTCGACGTCCTCGCGGTGGGCAAGCGCCGCCGTCACGACGCGCACACGAGCCTGGCGGCGGGCGGCATCAACGCCGCTCTGGGGACGATGGACCCCGAGGACTCGTGGCAGCAGCACGCGGCCGACACCCTCACGGAGTCCTACCTCCTCGCCGACCCCGAGGTCGTGCAGGTCGTCACGCGGAACGCGGCGCGAGGGATCGAGGACCTCGTGCGCTGGGGGATGCCGTTCGCGCGCGAGGCGGACGGGCGCATCAGCCAGCGCTTCTTCGGGGCGCACACCTACCGCCGCACGGCGTTCGCCGGCGACTACACGGGCCTGGAGATCCAGCGCACGCTCGTGCGGCGCGCGAACGAGCTGCACGTGCCGGTGCTCGACACGGTCTACGTGACGCGTCTGCTCACGGCGGGCGGGCGCGTCTTCGGCGCCTACGGGTTCGACGTGACGGACGGCACGCGCGTGACCGTCCACGCCGACGCGGTGATCCTCGCGGCGGGCGGCCACACGCGCATCTGGCGCCGGACGTCGTCGCGGCGCGACGAGAACACGGGCGACTCCTGGCGCCTCGCCGTCGACGCGGGAGCGCGCCTGCGCGACGCGGAGCTCGTCCAGTTCCACCCCTCGGGGATCCTCGAGCCCGACGACGCGGCCGGCACCCTCGTCTCCGAGGCCGCACGCGGGGAGGGCGGGATCCTGCGCAACGCGCTCGGCGAACGCTTCATGGAGCGCTACGACCCCGAGCGGCTCGAGCTCTCGACGCGCGACCGCGTCGCGCTCGCGAGCTTCACGGAGATCGCGGAGGGGCGCGGGACGCCGAAGGGCGGCGTGCACCTCGACGTCTCGCACCTGCCCCGCGAGCAGGTGCTCCAGCGGCTGCCGCGCGTCTACCGCATGATGCTCGACCTGCAGATGCTCGACATCACGACGACGCCCATGGAGGTCGCCCCGACGGCGCACTACTCGATGGGTGGGGTCCGGGTCGAGGCCGCCGACCATGCGACCGAGGTCGAGGGCCTCTACGTGATCGGCGAGGCGGCGAGCGGCCTGCACGGTGCCAACCGCCTCGGCGGGAACTCGCTCGTCGAGCTGCTCGTGTACGGGCGGCTCACGGGGGCGGCCGCCGCGGACTTCGCGATCGGGTCCGACGCGCCCCGGCGCGACCGCGACGCGGTCGCGGCCGCTGCCCACGAGGTCGACCTCGCCCTCGGGCTCGGCACCGCCGTCGGCGCCGAGCCGGCGGCGCAGGAGAACGCGCGGCGGCTGCAGCGCGCCGTGCGTGACGTCATGACCGAGCACGCGGGCGTGGTGCGGTCCGCCGACGGGCTCACCGAAGGGCTGCGGCGACTGGACGAGGTGGAGGACCGGACGCGGGCCGTCGTCGCGCACCCCGACATCGCCGGGTACGACGACCTCGCGCACGTGCTCGACCTGAAAGGATCCTTGCTCGCCGCGCGTGCGACGCTCGACTCGGCCCTCGCCCGTCGCGAGACGCGCGGGTGCCACAACCGCTCCGACTTTCCCGACACCGACCCGGCGCTGCAGGTGAACCTCGTGTGGTCGCCCCGGGAAGGCGTCACGGCCGAGGAGATCCCGCCCGTGCCCGCCGAGATCGCGTCACTCGTGCGCCACGACGACTCCGTGGTGGGCAAGCTCGTCGAGTAGGACGCGCGCGACGCCGTCGTCGTCGTTCGAGGCCGCGCCGTCGGTCGCCGCCGCGACCACGTCGGGGTGCGCGTTCGCGACGGCGAACGAGCGCCCCGCCCAGCGCAGCATCGGCAGGTCGTTGGGCATGTCGCCGAACGCCCAGACGTCGGCGGCGTCGACGCCGAGGCGTGCGCACCAGCGCGCGAGCGCGGCGTCCTTGGTGACCGTGGGGGCGAGCAGCTCCGCGAGCCCCGCCGCACCGGAGTAGGCGAGGTGGGCGCGGTCCCCGACGGCGTCGCGCACGCGCGCGAAGAACGACTCCTGCGCCGTCGTCTGGCCCTCCGCGACGACGACGGGTTGCGTCGCGGGGGCGTCCTCGACGGGGACGGCGGGGTCGCGCGCGAGGATCTTGCCGACCGGCTGCCGCACCGGGCCGTCGGGCGCGGTGCCGCGGCGGAGCGTGGTCTCGACCGCGGCGACGACGTCGGCGTCGTCGTCCGGGGTGGAGCGGAAGCCCGGGTCGAACGTCGGGCCGTCGACGCGCTCGAACGCGAGCGCGACTCCCGGGACGGTGGCCCGCAGGTCCGCGACGAGCGTCGAGGCCTCGCTGTCCGTGAAGCCGCACACGTCGAGCGGGCTCGCGGTCGCGAGGTCCCAGACGGCGGCCCCGCCGAGGCAGATGACGTGCCCGTGCCCACCCACGACGTCGGCCAGCGCGCCGAGCCAGCGCGGCGGCCGGGCGGTGACGAACACCACCTCGACGCCCGCGCGCTCGGCCGCGAGCAGCGCGGAGCGGGTGCGCGCCGAGACGGTGCCGTCGGAGCGCAGGAGCGTGCCGTCGAGGTCCGTCGCGACGACGCGCGGGAGCCCGCTCGACGACGCGGCGGGACGGCCCGGCGCGACCGGGCGCGGGCCGCCGTCGGGCAGGGTCACGGCGGGCTACCGGTAGTTGACGAACTGCAGCGCGACGTCGAGGTCGGCGCCCTTGAGCAGCGCGATGACGGTCTGGAGGTCGTCGCGCGACTTGCTCGTCACACGCACCTCGTCGCCCGTGATCTGGGTCTTCACGGCCTTGGGGCCCTCGTCGCGGATGATCTTGGTGATCTTCTTCGCGTTCTCGCTCGACAGGCCCTCCTTGAGGGTCGCGACGAGGCGGTACTCCTTGCCCGACGCCTTGGGCTCCTTGTCGCCCGTGTCGAGGGACTTGAGAGAGATGCCGCGCTTGATGAGCTTGGTCTCGAACACGTCGAGGATCGCGAGCACGCGCTCGGCCGAGTTGGCGACCATGACGATGGTCTCGCCGCTCCAGGCGATGGACGCGCCGACGTTGCGGAAGTCGTAGCGCTGCGAGACCTCCTTGGCGGCCTGGTTCAGCGCGTTGTCGACCTCCTGGCGGTCGACCTTGCTGACGATGTCGAACGACGAGTCGGCCATGGGTGGTCCTCTCTCGGGCCGGGAAGGGTGCTGGGTCCCACCGTAGTCGAGCGGGCTCAGGGACGGGCTGCGAGGCGCGTCGCCCGGGCGGTGCGCAGGCCGTCGACCGAGAGGACGACGAGCGCGAGCCAGACGAGCCCGAAGCCCGCCCAGCGCGTCGGCGACATGGGCTCGTGGAACACGAGCAGGCCGAACAGGAACTGCAGCGCCGGGCCCAGGTACTGCAGGAGCCCGACGACGCTGAGCGGCAGCCGCCGGGCGGCCGCGCTGAACAGCAGCAGCGGCAGGGCCGTGACGATCCCCGCGGAGGCGAGCAGCAGCGCGTGGCCCACGCCCTCGGTGCCGAACGTGCCGGCTCCCGTGGCGCCCAGCCACACCAGGTACCCGAGCGCGACGGGTGTGAGCACCGCCGTCTCGACGGCGAGCCCCGGGAGCGCCTCGACGGTGCGCCCCACGTGGTTCTTCACCAGGCCGTAGAGGCCGAACGAGCCCGCGAGGACGAGCGCGATCCACGGCAGTCCGCCGGCGCCGGTGCTGATGACGACGACGGCGGCCCCGCCGACGCCGACCGCGACCCACTGCGCGGGCCGCAGCCGCTCGCGCAGCACGGCGACGGCGAGGAGCACGGTGACGAGCGGGTTGATGAAGTAGCCGAGCGCGGCGTCGAGCACGTGCCCGGAGAGGACGCCGTACACGTAGACCGTCCAGTTCGTCACGATGAGGACGGCGGCGACGGCGAGCGTCCCGAGCGTGCGGGGCGACCGGAGGGCGGCGACGAAGCCGCCGAGCTGGCGCGTCGCGGCGAGCAGCACGAGGCAGAAGAGCAGGCTCCACACGACGCGGTGGGCGATGATCTCGAGCGGTGCGGCCGGCTCCAGGAGCGGGAAGTACAGGGGCATCGCGCCCCAGAGGAAAAACGCGCCGGCACCGAGCAGCAGGCCCCAGCGGTCCGTCGGGGCGGGTGCGCCGCGGCCCGTGCTCGACGGCGCGGGTGCCGCGGCGTCGGACGGTGCGGCGGGGACGGACGGGGCGTCGGGGGGTGCGGGCGTCCCGGTGCCGGGGAGGTGGTCCGGCGCGGGGGAGGGGTGGGTCACCGCACCACTGTACGGAGGGGCGCCCACACGCGGATTTCGCACCTGGTCCGGTCGGGCTGTATCGTTGGCTCGCCCGCACGGCAGGGGCTGCACCTGGTGCAGCGTCCTGGCGAGCGACAACTCCACACGGCAGGTTGCCCGAGCGGCCAAAGGGATCTGACTGTAAATCAGACGGCTCAGCCTTCGGGGGTTCGAATCCCTCACCTGCCACCGGAGCGACGGGGCGTCACCCACGGGTGGCGCCCCGTCGTCGTGCCGGTCCGGTGCGTGGGGAGTGCCCGTGAGGGCGTCGTCGGGCACGGTCCGACGGCCCGGAAACGGCGGAACGATGCCGATTTCTCTCGGCGCCGTGTTCCGTGTAGAGTTTTCCGCGCTGCCCCGATAGCTCAGTCGGCAGAGCGTCTCCATGGTAAGGAGAAGGTCAAGGGTTCGATTCCCTTTCGGGGCTCTGTGGTGACGCGGGGTCGTCTTGCTGGAATACTGCAAGGCGACCTCGCGTTCAGTCACGCGGCGGGGTAGCTCAGATGGTTAGAGCGCACGACTCATAATCGTGAGGTCGCGGGTTCGATCCCCGCCTCCGCTACCACTTTCGACAACCTCGCACGGCGGCCGGCGTCGTGCGACCTGCACAGCACATGCGCCCTCCGGAGGCGCGAGAGGTGGCTCACTACCGTGGCAAGCAAGAGCGCTGACGTTCGCCCCAAGATCACGCTGGCCTGCGTGGACTGCAAGGAGCGCAACTACATCACGAAGAAGAACCGTCGCAACGACCCGGACCGCCTGGAGCTCGCGAAGTTCTGCCCGCGCTGCGGCAAGCACACCGCGCACCGCGAGACCCGCTGAGCCTCCGGCTCCGCACCCGCGCCCCGCAGTGAGCGTCAACCTGGCCTACGTCGGCCGCGAGTACCCCGCGAACGCGCCGTACTCGGTGGGGCGCGAGAGGCTGCGCGAGTTCGCGGGCGCCGTCGGCGCCACCCACCCCGTGCACCACGACCTCGTGGCGGCGCGGGGTGCTGGCTATCCGGACCTCGTCGCACCTCCGACCTTCGCGGTCGTCGTCGCCCAGCGGGCGGAGGGGCAGCTCATCGAGGACCCGGAGGCGGGCATCGACTTCTCGCGCGTCGTCCACGCCGACGAGCGCTTCACGCACCACCGGCCGATCGTCGCGGGCGACGAGCTCGTCACCGTGCTGCACGTGGACTCGATCGTCGAGCGAGCCGGCCTCGCGATGGTCACCACGCGCTGCGAGATCGCCGCGACCCTGGCCGACGGCGGCACCGAGCCGGTCGCGACCGTCACCTCGACGCTCGCCGTCCGCGGGGAGGGCACATGAGCTCCGACGACACCCGTCCCGTCCTCGCGGACCTGACGGTCGGCGACGTGGTCGGCACGCGCACGGTCGAGGTCGACCGCGCCCGCCTCGTGCGGTACGCCGGGGCGAGCGGCGACTTCAACCCCATCCACTGGAACGACGCGTTCGCGGCCGAGGTAGGCCTGCCGGGCGTCATCGCGCACGGCATGTTCACCATGGGTGCCGCCGTCGCGCTGGTGGAGGACTGGGCCGGGGGCCCGGGTGCGGTCGTCGACTACCAGACCCGGTTCACACGTCCGGTGCCCGTGCCGAACCCCGGTGTCGCGACGCTCGAGGTGACCGCTACCGTCGGCGCCATCGACGCCGAGGCGGGCACCGTCCGCGTCGACCTCACGGTCACGTTCGAGGGCGCGCGCGTGCTCGGCAAGACCCAGGCGGTCGTCCGCCTCTGACCTGCGGTCGCCCCGGGCGACCACGTGCTCCTGACGCCACGAGGGCGCCGCACCCGACCGGGTGCGGCGCCCTCGTCGTCGGCAGCGACTCCCCGAGCGGACCGGGCCGAGGGCCTCGGCACCTTCGGCGCGTGTCGTGGCAGACGACGGGCAGGCGACGGGCTGAGCCTCCACGCCGCCAGCGCGGCACCCCTTCCGTCGTGAGAGCGCTCCCACTAGGGTGGGTCGCGCCACTCACGACGTCGAAGGAGACGCTCATGACCCAGCACGGCGGCCGCTCTGGACGGCCCGACCTCCCCGCGCACGACCCCGGTCCCGCTCGTGGCGTCGACCGACGCACCGTCCTCGCCCTCGGCGGCGCGCTCGCGCTCGCAGGGCTGACGGCCGCCCCGGCCGCGGCGACGAGCACCGGCCCGCTGCCCGCCGCGGGTGCGCTCGAGCGTGGCGGGCGCGGCGGCCCGTCCCGCGACCGGGCGGCGTCGGTCCGGCGCGCGCACGACTTCCTCACGGCGGCGACGGACGCGTACCCGGCCGAGAACCCCGGCCCCCGCCTCGCGCAGTCCTACGCCGACCAGCTCGGGCTGTTCTCGACGGCGTTCGTCTACGACAACGCCCTCGCGATCCTCGCGACGCTCACCGCGGGGCGCCGCTACCTCGACCGCGCCCGGGCGCTCGGCGACGGGCTCGTGTTCGCGCTCGAGCACGACCCCGACCACGACGACGGCCGGCTCCGGCAGGCGTACAACGTCGGGCCCTACACCTTCTACGACGGCACACCGCAGGAGCACGGGCTCGTGCTCCCCGACGGCACGGCGAACGTCGGGTGGCAGTTCGGGTTCCTCGGGACGGCGGTCGGGGACATGGCCTGGCCGGGCATCGCGCTGCTGCACCTGCACGCGGCGACACGTGACCGGCGCTACCTGGACGCCGCCCGGCGGATCGGCGAGTGGATCGTCGCGAACACGTGGTCGCGGGCACCTCTCGGCGGGTTCTCGTTCGGCGTGGACGGCACGAACACCCCGGTCCCCAACGGCTCGACCGAGCACAACGTCGACTGCGTCGCGTTCTTCCGCCAGCTCGGGTCGGTGACGCGCGACCGGCGCTGGAGCCGTGCCGCCGAGCACGCGCGCGCGTTCGTCGACCGCATGTGGGAGCCCGGCGGCGGCTACCTCTACACCGGCACGAACGACGGCACGGAGATCAACCGGGACCCGCTCCCGCTGGACCCGCAGACCTGGGGGTGGCTCGCGCTGCGCGAGCGGCGCTACGCCCGCGCGCTGGACTGGGCGGACGACGCGCTGGCCGCGCGCGACGTCGCAGGGGAGGGGGTGTCCCAGCTCCCGGCGGGCACGGTCGTCGAGGGCGTGACGTTCTCGAGCGCGAGCCTCACGTCGACCGCGTCGTACAACGGGCTGCCTGTGCACCAGCAGGGCGTGTGGCTCGAGGGGACGGCGCAGCTCGCGTCGGCGCTCGCGGACCGTGGGGCGCGCGGGCGGGGGAACCGCGACGACCGGCGGCGCGGTCGCCGAGGCTGCGAGCGCGACGACGACCGGGTGCGCGCCGAGGGCCTGCTGCGCGAGGTGCAGGGGGCGCAGGAGGCGGTCGGTGCCGGCCAGACGATGGGGGGCGCTCCGCTGCCCGAGCGTGCGGGCGTGGTCGCGGCGTCGAGCCTCCTCGACTCGGGCTTCGGGTTCGGGTACTTCCAGGTCCAGCACGTCGGGGCGACGTCCTGGTACCTGCTCGCCGCGGCCCGCGCGAACCCGTTGCAGCCGGGCCGCCTGGGCTGACGCGGGGCGTCAGGTGGTGGGGGCGGGGCCCGTCGTCGTCCCCACCACCAGCTCGACGTCGAGCTCGACCGTGGTGGGCGCCTCGCCCGCGAGCTGGCGGATGACGGCCAGCCCCAGCTCCGCGCCCTTGCGGGCGAGCGGCTGGTGCACGCTCGTCAGCACGTCGGGTGCCAGCCAGGGGAGGTCGAGCCCGTCGAAGCCCGCGACCGAGACGTCGTCGGGCACGCGCAGCCCGAGCTCGCGCGCGGCGAGCAGCGCGCCGGCCGCGAGGAGGTCGGAGTGGGCGATGACGGCGGTCGGCCGGGTCGCGGGATCGGCCGGCTCGGTCGTGCCGTCGGCTGCGGGGCGGCCGAGCAGGGCGAGCGTCGCGGAACGGCCGTGCTCGACGAGCGAGGCCTCGGTCTCCCAGCTCGCGACGGGCTCGACGACGTCGCGCACGCCCGCGAGGCGGTTGGCCGTCGGGGTCCGGTCCACCTGGGCCAGCCGCGCGGCGTCGAGCGGTCCGCTGCGGTCCGAGGTGTCGAGGGGGAGCGAGACCTCGGCGATGCGCGTGTGCCCGAGCTCGACCAGGTGCCGCACGGCGTCCGCGGTGCCGACGCGGTCGTGGATGAGGACGAGCGGGGCGCCCTCGACGGGCCGGCCCTCGCCGACGACGACGGGCACGCCGCGCCGCTGGAGCGCGGCGAGCGTCGCGTCGTCCGTGCCGACCCCCCACACGAGCACCGCGACGTCCATGGCGGCGCTCTCGACGAGCGGGTCGACGGCGCGCGCGGGGTCGTCGGACGGGATGCCGGGGATGAGCAGCACGCCGAGGCCGTTCTCGCCCAGGGTCGAGACGAGGCCGTCGAGCACCTGGACGGCGACGGGGTCGCGGAACGCGCGGCGGAGCTGGTCGCCGACGACGACGCCCACGACTCCCGACCGGCCCGAGCGGAGCTGGCGGCCCAGCGGGTTCGGTCCCGTGTACCCGAGCTCCTTCGCCGCGTCGAGGACGCGCGCGCGGGTCTCCGGGGTGATCGGGCCGGCGCCGGAGAACGCGAGCGACGCCGTCGAGACGGAGACCCCCGCGAGCTCGGCGACCTTGGCGAGCGTGGGCCGGTGAGCCGGCGCGGCGGGCGCCGCGGGCTCCCGGTTCCCGGGGGTGTCGCTCATCACGCTCCCTGCCTCCCGCGTGCGCGGGATTCTCGATTGACGCGCGGCCAGCGTACCCGCACACTGGTGACCATGCCTCGAATCGATTCGAAGCGCACTCTCGTCCGTCGGATCGAATCGATTCGAGGAGGTGCTGCGCAGTTCTCGTCCGGCCCCGCGTCCGACGCCCGCGCCCTGGCCAGGGCCCGCTGGGTGCTCCTCGGGGTGTTCGCGCTCAACGGCGTCATGATGTCGAGCTGGCTCGCGCGCCTCCCGTCCGTGCGCGACGCGCTCGGCCTCGGCCCCGCGGACCTCGGCGTCGTGCTCCTCGCGGGCGCCGTCGGTGCGCTCCTCACGGTCACCGCGGCCGGGCCCTTCGTCACGCGGTTCGGCGGCCGGGTCGCGTTCGCCGTCTCGGCGGGCCTGTTCGGCGTCGCGTTCCTCCTGCTCGGGCTCGGCCCCGCGACCGGGTCGGTCGCGCTCCTCGCCGCGGGCATCTTCGTCAACGGCATGGCGTTCTCGCTCGGCAACGTGCCGATGAACGTGGAGAGCGCGGGCATCGAGCGTCGCGTCGGGCGCACGATCCTTCCCCAGTTCCACGCCGCGTTCTCCGTCGGCGCCGTCGTGGGCTCGCTGGTCGGTGCGGCCTGCGCCCACGCCGAGGTGCCCGTCGTCGTGCAGTTCGTCGCGACCGGGGTCGTGGCCACGGTGTGGCGGCTCGCCGCGATCCCCGCCACGGTCCACGACACGCTCCCACTGCGGACCCCCGCGCCCGGCACCGCGGCGCCGGACCCGGTCGACGCGCTCGGCGACGCCGTCGTCGACGTCGAGACGGCGGGCCTGCGCGCGCGCCTCGCCCGGCGCGGTGCCCGGCTCGGCGCCGCGCTGTCGGCGTGGCGCGAGCCCCGCACCCTGCTCATCGGGCTCGTCATCCTCTCGGCCGCGCTCTCCGAGGGCTCCGCCAACGACTGGCTGTCGCTCGCCGTCGTGGACGGGTTCGCGCAGACCGAGGCCGTCGGCGCCGTCGTGTTCGGCACGTTCGTCGCCGCCATGACCGTCATGCGTCTCGCGGGCACGCGTCTCATCGACCGGTTCGGCCGCGTCACCGTGCTCCGCGCGTCGGGCGTCGCGTCGATCGCCGGGCTCGTGCTCTTCGGGTTCGCGCCGACGCTCCAGCTCGCGGGAGTCGGGGTCGTCCTGTGGGGCTTCGGAGCCGCCCTCGCGGTGCCCGTCGGGATCGCCGCGGCGTCCGACGAGCCGCTGCGGGCCGCGAGCCGGGTCTCGGTCGTCTCGGCGTTCTCCTCGATGGCGTCGCTCGCCGCGCCGCCGCTCCTCGGCCTCGCCGCCGAGGCGATGGGCGCGCGCCACGCGCTCGTCCTCATCGTCGCCGCGATGGTCCTCAGCGTCCTGCTGGCCCGCCAGGTCGCGCCCCTGGGCGCCGCCGCCGCCCGCGCGGCGCGCCCGGTGCGCGGCACGGACGACGCCGGACCCGTCGCGGTGCAGGATGGTCCGGTGGACGTCCCGGCCGGCGGCGCGCACGTCACGTCCGACGAGGGCACGCCCCGTCCTCGGCGGCCCCGCCGACCGTGGCGGAGCGTCCGCGCCGGGACCCCCACCGTCCACCGGGCCGCGCGCGCCGCGTCCCGCCGCCCCCGCAACCGCCCGTCGCACCGCCGCGAGGAGACCTCCGCATGACCACCGCCCGTCCTGACCGCCGTGTCGTCGCCCTCGCGACGTGGGCTGTCTTCGCCGTCTTCTTCCTCAACGGCTTCAACTTCGCGACGTGGGCCTCCCGCCTGCCCGCGGTGCGGGACTCGCTCGGCTTCACCGAGGCGCAGATGGGTCTCCTGCTGCTCTTCATGGCCGTCGGGTCGCTGCTCGCGCTGCCCCTGTCCGGCCTGGTCGTCCAGCGCCTCGGCGCCTCGAAGGCCGTCACGGTCTTCGCCGTCGCCAACGTCGTCGGGCTCGTCACCGCGGTCACGGGCGTCGCGACGGGGGAGGACGTCGTCGTGCGCGTCGGGCTGTTCCTCGCGGGGATCGGCACGGGCGTGTGGGACGCGGCGATGAACCTCGAGGGCGCCGCCGTCGAGCAGCGGCTCGGCAAGGCGATCATGCCGCGTTTCCACGCCGGGTTCTCGTTCGGCACCATGGCCGGCGCCGGCGTCGGCGCGCTCATGGCCGCGTTCCACGTGCCGGTCCAGGTGCACCTCACCGCCGCCGTCGTGCTGAGCCTCGTCGGCGTCCTGTGGTGCGTGCGGTTCTTCCTCCCGGCGGGCCAGGTGGACCACGCGGTCGCCGACTCCGTCGAGGACGCGACCGGCGCCGACCCCGCCGCCGCGGCCGGGAGCGGGTCGTCGCACGGCAGCGGCAAGGACCCGCGCGGGGCCCTCAGCGCGTGGACCGAGCCGCGCACGCTCCTCATCGGCCTCGTCGTGCTCGCCGCCGCGCTCACCGAGGGCGCGGCGAACGACTGGGTGAGCCTCGCCGTCGTCGACGGCTTCGGCACGTCCGACGCGATGGGCGCCGTCGGCCTCGCCGTCTTCCTCACCGCCATGACCGGGATGCGCCTGCTCGGGACCGGGCTGCTCGACCGCTACGGCCGCGTCGCCGTCCTGCGCCTCGGTGCGGGGCTCGCGCTGCTGGGCCTGCTCGTGTTCACGCTGTCCCCGAACCTCTGGGTCGCGCTCGTCGGCGTCGTGGCGTGGGGCATGGGCGCCGCGCTCGGGTTCCCCGTGGGGATGAGCGCCGCGTCCGACGACCCGGCGCGCGCCGCGGTGCGCGTCAGCGTCGTCGCGACCATCGGGTACTCCGCGTTCTTCATGGGCCCGCCGCTCATCGGCTTCCTCGCCGAGCACGTCGGCTACCGCGGCGCGCTCCTCGTGATCGCGGTGCCCGTCGTCGTCGGCCTGCTCGTCGTCGGCGCGACCCGCCCGCTCCCCACGGCCGCGGGCACCGCGGGCCGGCAGGCCACGCAGCGCACCGACCGCGCCGGGCGCGCCGACTGAGGGTCGTCCCGGCCCTCCGGGCGGCGCCCGGTCGACCGCCGTTCTCGCTCGGCGCAGCGGGCGAGCGCGGGAGGCGCGGCCCGGGCCGGGGAACCCGAACTACGCTGGACGCGTGACCTGTGAACCCGCCGCCCCCGTGGACCGTGACCTGCCCGAGATCGTCGGGACCGCTCCGGGGCTGCGCCCCGAGGCCGTCGGGACGCCGTCGCTCGCCGAGCTGACGACGCTGCGCGTGGGCGGCCCGGCGGACCGCTACCTCGAGGCGCACAGCGAGGCCGAGCTGCTGGAGATCGTGCGGGCCGCCGACGAGGCGGGGGAGCCGCTCCTCGTCGTCGGAGGGGGCTCGAACCTGCTCGTGGGCGACGAGGGGTTCGGCGGTGTCGTCGTGCGCGACCTGCGGCGCGGGATCACCGTCGACGCGGAGGACTCGTGCGGTGGCGCGAGCTTCCACGCCCCGGCGGGCCAGGACTGGGACGAGCTCGTGGCACGCGCGGTCGCGGAGGAGTGGGTCGGGGTCGAGGCGCTGTCGGGCATCCCCGGCACCGTGGGCGCGGCGCCGGTCCAGAACATCGGCGCGTACGGGCAGGACGTCGCGGGCGTGATCTCGACGGTCCGGGTCTGGGACCGCGCGCGCTCGCGCGTGCGCACGCTCGCCCTGGGCGAGCTCGCGTTCGGCTACCGGACGTCGCTGCTCAAGCGCAGCATGCACGTGGACGCCGACGCCGGGTCGGACGACGACGGCCCCTGGTACCCGTCACCGCGCTACGTCGTGCTGGACGTCGGCTTCCAGGCGCGCCTGGGGTCGCTGTCGGCGCCGGTCGCGTACCCGGAGCTCGCCCGCACGCTCGACGTCGAGGTCGGGGACCGCGCACCGAGCGCCGACGTGCGCGCCGCGGTGCTCGCCCTGCGTGCGCGCAAGGGCATGCTGCTCGACGGCGTCGGCCCCGACGTCGACCCCGCGGCGGGGCCCGACCACGACCGCTGGAGCGCGGGGTCGTTCTTCACCAACCCCGTCGTCCCGGCCGAGCAGGCGGACCTGCTCCCGGCCGAGGCCCCGCGGTACCCGGTCCGCACGGCGACCCCGACCCGGACCACCGGCCCGAGCCTCGGGGAGATCGACCCGACGCTCGTGAAGACGTCGGCCGCGTGGCTCATCGAGCACGCGGGCTTCACCAAGGGGTTCGGCGTGCACGGCCCGTCGAGCCTCGCGCGGCTGTCCACGAAGCACACCCTCGCGCTGACGAACCGCGGCGGGGCGAGCGCGGAGGACGTCGTCGAGCTCGCGCGCGCGGTGCGTGACGGCGTCGTCGAGGCGTTCGGCGTCGAGCTCGTGCCGGAGCCGGTGCTCGTGGGCGTCGCGCTCTGACTCAGCGAGGGGCCGGGCTCAGTAGACGAGGACCGTCGTGCCGGGGTCGGCGCGCCAGGTGTCCCAGAGCCAGTTCATCGCCGAGTTCGCGACGCGGACGCACCCGTGCGACGCGGGCCACGGCGGGATCGACCCCGACCCGTGCACCGCGATCCCCCCGGTGTAGAACTTGGGGCGCCACATGTCGCCGAGCTCGAGGCTCGACGAGTGGTTCCCGTCGACCTGCCGGCCCACCTGGAACGTGCCGCGTGGCGTGCTGGCGCGGTAGGTGCGCCCCTTCGCCTCGTACGACTCCCCGTTCCCGGACGACGCGTTGACCACCGTGACGACGCGACCGTCCTCGACGGCGAGCAGGAGCTGGCGGTCGAGGTCGATCTCGACGACCTTGCCCGACCCGCTGCGCGGCTGCGGCGTGACGCCCTCGTCGAGCGCGGCCTGGGTCGCGGGCCCGACGACGCCGTCGCGCGAGAGGCCCGCCGCCTTCTGCAGGGCCCACACGGCCTGCTGGGTGCCGCCGCCGAAGTCGCCGTCGGGTGCGCCGATGAAGTAGCCGAGGTCGGCCAGGCGCTGCTGGAGCGCGACGACACGCTCGCCGGTCGCCCCGCGCGCCAGCTCGACCGGCTCCGGCGGTGCCTCGGGCGTCGGCTCCGGCGCGGGCTCGGCGGCGGGCGGCGGCGTGCTGGGCTCGGGCGTCTCGGTGGGCGTCGGCTCGGGCTCGGGCGTCTCGGTGGGGGTGGGCTCCGGCGTCGTGGTCGGCGCGGACGGGCTCGGGCTCGTCGGCTCCGGCGACGCCGGGCTCTCCGAGGCCGACGGCGTCCGGCCGGGCTCCATGTCGGGCAGGCCCGCCTGGCAGCCCGCGAGGGCCAGCGCGGCGGCGAGCGCGGGCACGACGGCGCGCGCGACCACCCGCCGGACGGGGCCGCGACGGCGTGCTGCCGCCGCCGGCCGCGTCCCGGGCGCGGTCGCCACCGGGGTCGCCGCCGCGGTCGCCACCGCGGTCGAGCGGACGGTTCGCTGCTCCACCTGGTCCCCCTTCGTCTGGCGCGGCGTCGCCGCGGAGTCCATCATGCGCCGTGCACCGCGCCCCGACGGGCGACGGTACCGGTTCGCGGTGGATCGTGACCCGGTCGTGACGCACGGACCGCGGCACCGGTCGGCCGGGGCCAGGTCAGTGCGGTGCGGCCCGGTCCGTCCCGGGCTCGCCGAGCAGCGCCCCGCGCAGGACGTCGACGATCGCGTCGTCGGACAGCCCGGCCGCGCGGCCGGCGCGCACGAGCTCGTGCGCGGCGTGGCGCGCGGCGACGTCCGTGGGGGAGACGCCGTCGGCCACGACGGTCCCGGCGCGGCGACGCGTCGTGACGACCCCCGCCGCCTCGAGCTCCCGGTACGCGCGGGCCACCGTCCCGGGGGCGAGCCCGAGGTCGGTCGCGAGCGCGCGGATCGTCGGGAGGCGGTCGCCGACGCGCAGGCGCCCGGCGGCGACGTGCGCGACGACCTGGCTCCGGATCTGCTCGTAGGGGGCCAGGCCGGTGCGCAGGTCGATCTCGACGCGGAGCTCACCCATCGCCACGCCCGTGCCCCGCGGACGCCGGGGCGGCGGCCTCCGCGTCGGGGTCGGGGGCGGGCCGCACGCCGACGGCGATCGCCACGAGGGCGATCGCGACGGCGACGGCCACGAGCACGGCCGCCCCGGGGTAGCCCGCCCGGGCTGCGGCGTTCGCGCCGTAGGCGAGCGTTCCGGCCGCGGTGAGCCCGAGCGCGAGCTGGGTGCCGCGCAGGACGCGGTGCGCGGACGCGCGGCGCAACGCGACGTCCCACCCCGGCTCGACGCGCGGGACGGCGGGGCGGCGCGCGACCAGCCGGAGCACCCCCTCCGCGCCGGCCACGAGCAGCACCGCGCCGACCGCGAGCCAGACCCCGTAGAACCACCCGGGGTAGGGGCTCGTCGTCGAGGTGACGTCGCCGAGCACGCGCGTCACGGACCGCCCGTCCGCCCCGGCGGTGAGGCCGCCGACCGCGGTGAGCACGAGCACGAGGGCACCGAGGGCCCAGGTGAGGCGGCGCAGGCCGCGCGGCGCGACGTCGGCCACGGTGCGGGGCCGCAGCGTGGCCGCCCGGACCGCCGTGCGCTGGCGCGGCCACGTGCGCTCGCCCACGGCGTGCGCCCCGAGGAACGCCAGGCCGACGAGCGCGGGGGAGAGCCCCACGAGCACGCCCTCCGCGAGTCCGCCGACGGCGGTCGTCACGGCCTGCACGAGGACGACCCCGACGAGCGCGGCGGCGGTCGCCGCGGCGACGCTCACGGTCGTCGCGTGCCGTCGCGCGGCGCGACGCACCGGGTCCCCGTCGGCGAGCCCGTGCAGCGCGGGCGCCGGCTCGCGCGTCAGTGCGCGCACGACGAGCACCACGAGTGCTCCGACGCCCGCGAGCGCGGCGAGGGCGACGACGCTCCAGACCAGGTCGTACCCGGCAGGGAGGAACAGCGCGACCCCGCCCGGCTCCTCCGTCACGTTTTGTGTCAACACAACGGTACATTCGCACGCCGGCCGCGCCCGGGTCAAGGGTGTGCCGCTCCGGGCCCGTCCTTCGGCGTTCGGGATGAGAGGACTCTCATCGGGCTCTCACCCCGGGCCCACGCGCGCACGATGCCCTGGGTCCATGACGATCGCCCTCGCCGCCCCCGACCAGCGCGCCTGGCTCGACCTGCTCACCGGGCCCGAGGCGGAAGGGCTGCTCGCCGCGGCGCTCGGGGCCGACGGCGCCGGGCTCGGCACGTGGTGCGTCCACCAGGTGCACGCGCGCCCCGGTGCGGAGGTCACCGTCGGGTACGACGTCGTCGCCCGCCGCAGGCTCCCGGCCCGGCCCGGCGGGGCGGTGGCGTCCGTCGACGCGACCGCGTACCTGCTCGCGACGACCGCGCCCCTCCCGCCCGACGCCGTCGGGCCGGGCGTCGCGCGCCTGGAGGACGGGCCGCGCGTCGTGCACGTGTGGCGGCACCCGGCCGACCCGTTGCTGCCCGCGCTCGCGGCGGCGTGCGACGCGCCCGGGCTCACGCGCCGCCTGGACGACGCCGGCGTGCTCGCCCCGGGCGAGGTCGTCGAGTCCGTCGCGATGGTCGCCTACCGGCCGCTGCGCCGCGCGGTCCTCCGCGCCCGGACGCCTGTGCGGACGCTCTACGTCAAGGTCGTCCGGCCCGGCCGGGCACGCGCGCTCGCGCGCCGCCACGACCTCTTCGAGGACGGGGCCGTGCGTGCCCCGCGGTGCCTCGCCCGGGACGACGACGGACTCGTGGTCCTCGAGGAGGCGCGCGGCCCGTCGCTCGCGCAGCACCTCGCGGCGTCGGGTCCGGCCGCGCAGCCGGGGGCGATCGACCCGCGCGAGCTGCTCCGCGCGCTCGACGCGCTGCCCGCGCGTGCGACGACGCTGCGCCGCCGGCCCGCGTGGGCGGAGCGCGTGGAGCACTACGCGACGTCGGCGCTCGCGGTCCACGGCCTCGACGCCGAGCGTGTGCGGCGCGTCGCGCGCGCCGTCGGCGACGCGGTCGCGACGCGGGACCCGGGCCCCGTGGTCGCGACGCACGGCGACTTCTACGAGGCGAACGTCCTGCTCGCCGCGGGCTCGGACGCCGACGACGGCCCGGGGACGACGGCCCGGCCGCGCATGGCCGTGCTGCTCGACGTGGACACGCTCGGGCCGGGCCACCGCGTGGACGACCTCGCGTGCCTCGTCGGGCACCTCGCCGTCCTGCCCGCGCTGGCACCGTCCGTGTACGGGGGCGTGGGCGGTCTCGTCGAGCGGTGCCTCGCGGTGTTCGGCGCCGCCGTCGACCCGGTGGGCCTGCGCGCCCGGGCCGCGGGCGTCGTGCTGTCCCTCGTGCCGGGCGCCGGTTCGCGCGAGCTCGCGGAGGCCTGGCTCGCGGTCGCCGAAGGGCTGCTCCCGCTTCCTGAGAGCACTCTCATGACGGCCTCCTCGGTCTCTTACGCGTGAGCGGGAGGCTCGAGACCTGCACGGCCGAGGGGTCGTGCGCACCATCGGACGAAGGAGAAGCACCATGAAGGCACGCAGCGCATGGATCGTCACCGGGGCGCTCGGCGCGGTCGGTCTCGGGGCGACGATGGCCGCCGCCCAGGGCGCGCTCGACGCCCCCGACGGGGCGGTGGTCTCCCCGTCGGTCGAGGTGACGACGTCCGACGTCGCGACGGCAGCCACGACCGCGGCGGCCACCCCGAGCCCGACGGACGTCCAGAACGGGACGTCGATCACGACCGTCACCGCGAACACGTCCGGGTCGCCCGCGACCGCGGCCTCCGCCACCACGGCCCAGACCGCGAACAGCCCGGCGAGCGCGAACACCGCCCCGACGGCGAACACCGCCCCGACCGCGCAGACGGCGAGCACGCCGGCCAGCCCGGTGACGCCGCCGTCGCCGCAGTCCGCGGCCTGACCGGGGTCGGGCCTCGCCGCCCGCACCCGCGCGACGCCCGTCCCGGTCCCCCGGGGCGGGCGTCGTCGTCGGTTCAGGAGCGCCGCGACGCGTCCGCGAGGCGGTAGCCCATCCCGCGCACGGTGACGAAGTGCTCCGCGCCGAGCTTGTTGCGCAGGTACCGCACGTACACGTCCACGACGTTGGAGCCGGGGTCGAAGTCGTAGCCCCACACGCGCGACAGGAGCTGCTCGCGGGAGAGGACCTGCCCGGGGTTGCGCAGGAACGCCTCGGCGAGCGCGAACTCCCGCGCCGAGAGGTCCACCTCGCGGTCGGACGTCCGGGCCCGCCGCGTGCGCAGGTCCAGGCTCAGCGCGCCGTGCGTGAGCACCGTGACCTCGCCCGCCGGCTCGCTGCGCAGCCGGAGCCGGATGCGCGCGAGGAGCTCCTCGAAGCGGAACGGCTTGGCCATGTAGTCGTCGGCGCCGCCCTCGAGACCGGCCACGGTGTCCGTGACGGACGTGCGCGCCGTGAGGATGATGACGGGGATCGCGTTCCCGGTCTCCCGCAGCCGGCGCAGCACGGTGAAGCCGTCCTGGTCCGGCAGGCCGAGGTCGAGCACGAGGAGCGCGAAGTCGCCGCTGCTCGCGAGGTCGAACGCCTCGCGGCCGGTCGCGACCGTCGTGCTCGCGTAGCCCGCCGCGCGCAGCCCCTTGGCCACGAACGAGGCGATGCGGGTCTCGTCCTCGGCGACGAGGATCTGGCTCACCGGGTGGTCCTTCCGTCGGGGTCCGTGCCGGTCTCGGTGCCGGTCTCTGTCCTGGTCCGAGCGCCGTCCCCGTTCTCGGGGCCCGCCCCCGCGCTGGTCGAGTGCGCGCCCGGGGCGTCCGGGGGCAGCTCGGGGGTCGCGGCGGACGGCGCCGTGGGCGCGGTCGGCGCGGTGGCCCCGGAGGGGGTCGCGGCGTCGACGGCCGTCGTGGGGTCCGCCCCGGGGACCGGGACGAGCGGGAGGTCGAGCGTGAACGTCGACCCGACGCCGGGCGTCGAGTCCACGTGCACGCGTCCGCCGTGGCCGTCGGCGATCGCGGCGACGATCGCGAGCCCCAGCCCGGCGCCCTCGGGGTGCGCCGCGCCCGGCGTCGTCGCCTGCGCGAAGCGCTCGAAGACGCGGTCCTGCTGCTCGGGGGCGATCCCCACGCCCTCGTCGCGGACCCAGACGCGCACGCGCGCGCCGTCGTCGGACACGGCCGAGCCGAGCGCGACGGCCGAGCCGGGCGCCGAGAACTTCACCGCGTTGGCCGCCAGCTGGAGCAGCGCCTGCGTGAGGCGCTGCGCGTCCGCCCGCACCACGACGTCGGCGCGCGCGTCGACGAGCCAGCGCCGGTCGCCGAGCGTGCGGACCTTGTCGTGCACGTCGTCGAGCAGGCGCCCGAGGTCCGTGTCGAGCGGGCGCACGAAGTCTGGGCGGCCGGCGGTCGCGAGCGTCACGAGGTCGTCCACGAGGCGGTTCATGCGGTCGAGCTCGTCGAGCGCGAGGTCGCGCGTCTCGGTGGTGTCGGTCGGGTCGTGCGGGTCCATGAGCTCGAGATGGCCCCGCACCACGGTGAGGGGCGTGCGCAGCTCGTGCCCGACGTCGTCGATGAGCCGGCGCTGCGAGTCGAACGCGCCCTCGAGCCGGTCGAGCATGCCGTTCACGGTGCGGGACAGGTCGGAGAGGTCGTCGTTGCCCGTGACCGGGATCCGCGCGGAGAGGTCGGTCTCGCCGATGCGCTGCGCGGTGCGCGAGAGCGTGCGGATCGGGAGCAGGAGCCGGCCGGCCACGACCCAGCCCACGACGCCGATGAGCACGAGCGCGCCGAGCGCGACGACGGCGTACGTGCGGAAGACCTGGGCGAACTCGGCGTGCTCCGCCGAGCGGTCGTAGGCGAGCACGAGCGCCGCGGGAGACCCGGCGTCCGCCACGGTCGCGCGCACGGGCGCGACGAGCGCGCGGTAGTCCGCGGTCGCCGTCCGGACCGAGCGCAGCACCACGTGGTCGCCCGTCACGAGGGGCGACAGCGCGGCGACGAGCTCGGCGTCCTCCTCCAGGCGCAGGCGCACGTCCTGCTGCGACACGAGCGGCGCCCGACCCTCGCGGAGCCCGAGCACGCCCTCGTTGTGCGCGGGCACGGTGAGCTGGATCGACGCGACCACGACGTCGTCGGCGGACCGGAACGGCTCGCCCGTCACGGGGTTCACGCCGGAGCCCGCGACCCGCCGGAGCTCGTTCGCGCTCCGGGTGAGGCTCTCGTCGATGCGCGCGTCGAGCTGGCCGCGCTGCAGGAACCACGCGGCGCCGCCCGCGAGGAGCAGCGCCAGGGCGGACAGGCCGAGGAACGCCGCGAGCATGCGGGTGCGGACCGTCAGTCCCGCGCCGCGCGTCCGGCGCCTCACCCGTCGTCCTGGTCGTCGGTCGCGTCGTCGTCCGGGTCGTCGTCCGAGTCGGACGGGTCGTCGTCCGGGTCGTCGTCGCTCGACGGCGGGGCGGGCGTGACGCGGTCGTCGTCGTCCGCGTCGTCGTCACCGTCGTCCGTCGGGCCGGGCGCCGGGTCGGGCGTCGTCGGGGTCGTGGCCGGGGGAGCGGGCGTCACGACGACGGCGACGCCGACGTCGCGGTCCTGCGGGCGCGCGGCGAGCGCGCCGACGGCGGCGGCGCCGGCGAGGACGACGACGAGCGCCCCCACGAGCCACGCGACGGTCCGGCGAGTCATGGACCCAGTATCGGAGAGCCGGATGAGACGCACATGAGAAGCCCGCGCGACGCACCGTGATCCCATGTATCTTGATGTCAAGATTGTTGACGTCTAGACACTACGACCGGACGGAGCCGTGATGCCCCGCGACTGGGACCCTGCCCTCTACCTCCGCCACGCCGACGAGCGCACGCGCCCGATGGCCGACCTCGTGGCGCGCGTCGCCGTCGACGCACGCACGGTCGTCGACCTCGGGTCCGGCCCCGGCCACCTGACCCCGCTGCTGCACGCGCGCTGGCCCGAGGCCTCGATCACCGGGATCGACGCCTCACCGGCCATGGTCGACACGGCCCGGCGCGACGCGTCCGCCCCGTGGGTGCGGTACGAGCTCGCGGACGTGCGCTCGTGGTCGCCGCCCGCGCCCGCCGACGTCCTCGTGAGCAACGCGACGCTCCAGTGGGTGCCCGACCACCTCGGCCTGCTCTCCCGGCTCGCCGACCACGTCGCCCCGGACGGCGCGCTCGCGTTCTCCGTCCCCGGCAACCACGACGCGCCGAGCCACCGGCTCCTGCGCGAGCTCGCCGCCCGGCCCCCGTTCGCCGCGCACACCGCGGGCGTCGAGCGCCCCGCGGCCCACGACCCCGAGGTCTACCTCGACGCGCTCGCGGCTCTCGGCTGGACCGTCGACGCGTGGGAGACGACGTACCTCCACGTGCTCCACGGACCGGACCCCGTGCTGCGCTGGGTCTCCGCGACGGGCGCTCGCCCCGTGCTCCAGGCGCTCCCCGACGACCTGCGGGAGGCGTTCGTCGCGCAGTACGGCGCTGCGCTGCGGGACGCGTACCCGGAGCGCGGCGCGGGCACGCTGCTGCCGTTCCGTCGCGTCTTCGTCGTCGCGACGCGCGCGTGACCCCCGCGGCGCGCCCCCGCCCTCCGGCGGCCGGCGCGCCCGCCGGCGTCAGCCCGCCGCGAGCCAGTCGTCCACGCCCGCGAGGAGCCGCCGCTTGGTGCCCGACGACGCCCGGCTCGCCCGGATCGACGACCGCGCGAGGTCGGCGAGCTCCGCGTCCGAGAATCCGTGCTCGCGCCGCGCGGTCTCGTACTGCCCGACGAGCCGGGACCCGAACAGCAGCGGGTCGTCGGCGCCGAGCGCGACCTGCGCGCCCGCGTCGACGAGCGCGCCGAGCGGCACCTGCCCCGCCTCCTCGTAGACGCCGAGCGAGACGTTCGACGCCGGGCACACCTCGAGCGCGATCCCGCGGTCCACGACGTCGTCGAGGACGCGCCGGTCCTCCGCCGACCGCACCCCGTGGCCCAGGCGGTCCGGGACCAGCTCGCGCACGACCTCGTGCACGTGGCCCGGTCCCAGGAGCTCGCCGCCGTGCGGCACCGATGCGAGCCCCGCCCGGCGCGCGATCGCGAACGCGCGCGCGAACTCGGCGGTGTCCCCGCGCCGCTCGTCGTTGCTCAGGCCGAACCCCACGACCTCGCCCGCGCCCTCGCCCGCGTACTGCGCCGCGAGCCGCGCGAGGGTCCGCGCGTCGAGCGGGTGCCGCGTGCGCGACGCCGCGACGACCACCGCGACCTCGGTCCCCGTCGCGGCGCTCGCGGACCGGGCGGCGTCGAGCACGATCTCCACGGCCGGGGTGATGCCCCCGACGAACGGCGCGTACGACGTCGGGTCCACCTGGATCTCGAGCCGCCCCGACCCCTCCCCGGCGTCGTCCTGCGCCGCCTCGAGCACGATGCGCCGCATGTCGGCCTCCGACCGCACGCACGCGCGCGCCGCGTCGTACAGCCGCTGGAACCGGAACCAGCCGCGCTCGGTCGGCGGCAGGCGCAGCGGGTCGCCGTCGACGAGCGCGTGGGGGAGCCGCACGTCGTACTGCGCGGCGAGGTCGCGCAGCGTGTCGGGTCGCATGGACCCCGTGAAGTGCAGGTGCAGGTGGGCCTTGGGGAGCGTCGCGAGGTCTCGCACAGCGGGAGTCTGTCACGGGCGCCCGGCGCCCGCCGTCGGGCGCTGCCGGTCCCGCCGCAGGTCGCGCCGCAGGTCTGGGCCGCAGGTCCGGGCGTCGGTGACGCCCCCGCGCGTCACACGCCGGGGAGGAATCCGCGCTGCATCGCGACCGTCACGGCGGCGGTGCGGTCGTCCACGCCGAGCTTGGCGAAGGCCCGCAGCAGGTGCGTCTTCACGGTCGCCTCGGCGATGAACAGCTCGCGCCCGACGGCCGCGTTCGACAGCCCGCGGGCCACGAGCCGCAGCACCTCGACCTCGCGGTCCGTGAGCCGCTCCGTCCCGCGCACCGAGGTCACGAGGCGCGTCGCGACGCTCGGCGCCAGCACGGTCTGACCCCGCGCCGCGGCCCGCACGCCCGCCACGAGCTCGTCGCGCGGCGTGTCCTTGAGCAGGTAGCCCGTGGCGCCCGCCTCGACGGCCCGCAGGATGTCGGCGTCGGTCTCGTATGTCGTGAGCACGACGACGCGCGGCCCCTCGCCACCGCGCGCGTGCCCGCGGCCCGGGGCGCCGAGGATCGCCGCGGTCGCGCCGACGCCGTCGAGCACGGGCATCCGCAGGTCCATGAGCACGACGTCGGGCGCCAGCTCGCGCGCGAGCTCCACCGCCTGCGCGCCGTCGCCCGCCTCCCCGACCACCGCCAGGTCGGGCTCCGCGGCGAGCATCCCCACGATGCCCGAGCGCACGACCGGGTGGTCGTCCACCACGAGCACGCGCACCGCGCCGGCCCCGCCCGTCGTCCCCGTCACCGCACCGCTCCTCGCCTCGTCGGGGCCGCCCGGCCCGCGCCCGCGACCGCCGCGGGCAGCCGTACCGCGACGCGCGTGCCCCCGCCCGGCGCCGGGCCCACCTCGAGGCTGCCGCCCTCCGCGGCGACGCGCTCGCGCATGCCCCGCAGACCGTAGCCCTCGGCCGCGTCGCCGGGCAGCCCGCGGCCGTCGTCGCACACCTCGAGGAGGGTCCCGTCCGCGTCGTGGCGCAGCCCGACCCGCACCGCGCCCGCCCCGGCGTGGCGCCGCACGTTCGTCAGCGCCTCCTGCGCCGAGCGCAGCAGGACGACCTCCTCGGCGCTCGACAGCCCCGGGGCGTCGTCGGCCGCGAGGTCCACGGGCGTCCCCGTCTCCTCGGCGAACCGCACCGCGAGGCGGCGCAGCGCCTCCCCGAGCGTGCTGCCCTGCAACGGGGCCGGCGAGGAGGCCGCGACGAGCGCCCGGGCCTCGGCGAGGTTGTCGCGTGCCGTCGACTCGACGAGCGCGAGACGTTCGCGTGCTGCGTCCGGGGCGCCCCGGTCGAGGTCGGCGCTCGCGGCCTGCGCGAGCATGACGACGCTCGTGAACCCTTGGGCGAGCGTGTCGTGGATCTCCTGGGCGACCCGTTCACGCTCCGCGAGCACGCCCGCCTCGTGGTGCGAGCGCGCGAGCTCGGCCTGCGTCGCGCGCAGCGCGTCGACGAGGCGCGCGTGCCGCTCGGACTGGCGCATCGTGTGCGCCGTCCACAGCCCGAGGCTCAGCGCGAACGCGAGCGCGACGCCCATCTGCGGCGCGGCGCTCGCCAGCTCGTCGGGCTCGACGCGCCCCGTCGTCGGGTCGAACGCGAGCGCGAGCGCGGTGCCGGCCGCGAGCGCGACGCACAGCACGACCTGCGCCCCGAGGTGCTCCGAAAGCATCCAGATCTGCGTGAAGACGGCGAACAGCAGGAGCGTGCCGAGCGCGTCCTGCCCGACGACGACCAGCGTGCCCGCGATCGCGACGAGGAGGTAGAGGTGCGCCGGCACCTGCGCGCGCGTGCGCGCCGCGCGCCGCCCCCACGCGAGGTAGGCCAGGAGGATCGTCCCGAGCGCCGCGAGCGACACGAGCAGGGCCGTGCCGTCGACGCCCGCCGTGAGCAGCGCGAGCGCGCTGAGCACGACGATGACGTAGAACGCCACGTCCCACCAGCGCACGTCGCGCGCCCACGTGCCGTCGAGCTGGTCCGTGGCCGTGCCGTCCTCGTCTCGGGCCCCGGCCCCGGCCCCGGCCCCGGGCGCCGGGAGCCCGCCCGCGGGCGACGGCGGGTCAGCCGTCGTCACGGCGCCGCCACCGGAACGTCCGCGCGCCCACCACGAGCCCCACGACCAGCCATGCGACCAGTACAGCAGCGGTCGCCCCGTGCTGCCACGACCCGGACGGCTCGAGCGCCGCGGCCTGCTCGGGGAGGAAGACCGAGCGCATGCCCTGCGCCATCCACTTGAGCGGGAACACGGACGCGACGGTCTGCATCCACGTCGGCAGCGCGAAGAACGCGAAGAACACCCCGGAGATGAACTGCAGCACGAGCACGACGGGCGTGACGACCGCCGTCGCGGAGCGGCCCGACCGCGGCAGCGACGAGAACGCGACCCCGCACACGGCGCCCGCGGCGCACCCGAGCACGAACACCCAGGCGAACGTCGTGAGCCGGGTCGCGGCGTCGGGCATGTCCCACGGCATGGGGACGTCGTACACGACGGCCGCGAGGAGCAGCAGGAGCGCGGTCTGCACGAGCGAGGTCGCGAGGACCAGGCCCACCTTGCCGTAGAAGTACGCCGACGCCGGCAGCGGGGTCGCGCGCAGGCGCTTGAGCGTGCCGTCGTCACGCTCGACCGCGATCGAGATCGCGAGCGACTGGAAGCTCGTGAGCATGACGCCCGTGGCGATCATGCCCGGCAGGAAGTACTGCGCGAAGGGCACGGAGTAGCCCGCGGCGCCCTGGTCCTGGCCGTCGAAGACGGTCGCGAAGATCGCCAGCATGATGAGCGGGTAGGTGAAGATGAACACGACCGCGTCGCGCTCGCGGAAGAACCCGCGCAGCTCGGCGCGCGTGCGCTCGACGCCGAGACGGCCGGGGCCGGGCAGGGTGGCGCGCGGGGCGCGCGCGGTCGGGGCAGCGGTCACGGTCGGGCCTCCTCGGGGACGACGACGGTCGCGTCGTCGGGCGTGCGGGCAGCGGCGGGTGCGCTCGGGTCGGGTGCGGGCGACGGGTCGCCCGGAACGGCCGGCTCGCCGATGAGCTCGAGGTAGACGTCCTCGAGGCTCGGGCGCGTCACCTCGAGCCCGGGCACCTCGCCGTCCGCGTACCGCGCGGCGAGCGCCGCGACGACCGCGGTGGGGGAGTCGGTGCGCTCGGAGCGCCGGGTGCCGCCGTCGAGCCACCGCACGACCGGGCGGCGCGCCTCCGCGCCCCCGAGGCGGTCGGGCGCGTCGAGCGCGACGACCCGGCCCGCGCGCACGACCGCGGCGCGGTCGGCGAGGTGCGCCGCCTCGTCGAGGTAGTGCGTGGTGAGCAGGATCGTGGTGCCGTCCTCGCGCAGCGACCGGACGAGCGCCCAGAACGCGCGGCGGGCCTGGGGGTCGAACCCCGTCGTGGGCTCGTCGAGGAACAGCAGCTCCGGCCGCCCGACGATCCCCAGCGCGACGTCGAGCCGTCGGCGCTGCCCGCCGGACAGCTGGCGCGTGCGCGTGCGCGCCTTCTCCCGCAGCCCGACGGCGTCGATCACCTCGTCGGGGTCTCGCGACGTCGGGTAGAACGTCGCGAAGTGCCGGACGAGCTCGGTGACCGTGAGCTCGGCCTGGTCCCGCGAGTCCTGGAGGACGACGCCGATGCGCGAGCGCCAGGCGCGGCCTGCGATCTGGGGGTCCTCGCCGAGCACACGGACCTCGCCCGCGTCCCGGCGGCGGAAGCCCTCGAGGATCTCGACCGTGGTGGTCTTCCCGGCGCCGTTGGGGCCGAGGACCGCGAAGATCTCGCCGCGCTCGACGCGCAGGTCGATGCCGTCCACGGCCTGCTTGGGGCCGTAGCGCTTGCGCAGGCCGCGCACGTCCACGGCCGGTCCGTCCTGACCGGCGCCGGGGCCGGAGGCGGCCCCGCGGGGGCCTGCGGGGAGGGGTGTCGTCGTCATGGGACCAGCCTGTCGGCGCGGGGCCTCGGGCCGCGACGCCCGTTCGTCCGGACCTCGCGTCCACCGATCGGTGGACGGTGGTTCGACCAGGGGCGCCGCGTCGCGTACAGTGATCCCTCGGTGGTTGACGCCCGCCACGCTGGTCCGCGCCCGTGAGACGACTTTCGTCCGGGGAGCGAGGCCGTGCGGGGCGCCGTCGGCTCGAAGGGTAGTGGCGCAATTGGTAGCGCAGCGGTCTCCAAAACCGCAGGTTGCAGGTTCGAGTCCTGTCTACCCTGCACGGCGTGGCTCTCGTGGGACCTTCCCGGGATCCGCGCGCGGCCCGGCACCGGGTCGCACCGAGGGTTCGAGCAAGTCCCGTACGTGAGCGATGGGGAAGATCGAGTGAGCGAATCGCCGTCAGAGGCCGTGGGTGCAGGCGGTGCCCGCGCCGACGAGGTGAAGAAGAAGGGCGGTCCGTCCGCGGACAAGAAGCCCAACCTCTTCGCGCGCATCGCCCTGTTCGTGCGCCAGGTGGTGGCCGAGCTCCGCAAGGTCGTGACGCCGACGCGCTCCGAGCTCATCACCTACACGACGGTGGTCCTCGTCTTCGTCGTCGTGGTCATGGCGTTCGTGACCGTCCTCGACCTGGGGATCGGCCAGGCCGTCCGGTGGGTCTTCGGCTAGCGCACGACCTTCCCCGGCCAGGCCGGGTCAGCACGGCAGCCGGCGCCTCTCGGGGCGCCGTCGGCGCTTCCAGAAGAAGTCTTCGAGCAGTTCGTTGAGAAAGCAGGTTCGTTCGTGTCCCAGGAGTCGCTGGACCAGACGGAGAACGTCGACCCGACGCAGCCCGAGGGTGCCCAGGACGACGTCGACGAGACCACGGACGTCCCGGCGGTCGACGGAGCCGACGAGGCCCTCGACGCCGCTGACGAGACCGACGACGACGCGACGGACGGGGCCGACGACGCGACCGCCGACGACGCGACCGCCGACGACGCGGCGGGCGACGACGAGACGGACGAGGTCCGCCCGGCCGACGAGGACGGCGACGTCATCGAGGACCCGGTCGCGGAGTTCAAGCGCACGCTGCGCTCGCAGCCGGGCGACTGGTACGTCATCCACTCCTACGCGGGCTACGAGAACCGTGTGAAGGCCAACCTGGAGAACCGCATCCAGAGCCTGAACATGGAGGACTACATCTTCCAGATCGAGGTCCCCATGGAGGAGGTGGCCGAGATCAAGAACGCGCAGAAGAAGATCGTCCGACGCGTGCGCATCCCCGGCTACGTCCTCGTCCGGATGGACCTCACCGACGAGTCGTGGGGCGCCGTGCGCCACACGCCCGGTGTCACCGGCTTCGTCGGCCACACCCACCAGCCGGTGCCGCTGACGCTCGACGAGGTCTTCTCGATGCTCGCGCCGATGCTCACCCCCGCCCCGGAGGCCGGCAAGCCCGCGCAGGCCGCGGCGAAGGCTCCCGTCGAGGTCGACTTCACGGTCGGCGAGTCGGTCACCGTCACGGACGGCCCGTTCGACACGCTGCCCGCCACGATCTCCGAGATCAACGTCGAGAACCAGAAGCTCAAGGTGCTCGTCTCCATCTTCGGTCGGGAGACCCCGGTCGAGCTGTCGTTCAACCAGGTCGCGAAGATCTGACGCGCGGGCGGCCCGAGCCGCCCCGCGTGAGCGCAGTACTGCAACCGGGTCATCGCCCACGGCGTCGGCCCACGAGAAGAAAGCCAGGGAAGAGTCATGCCTCCCAAGAAGAAGGTCTCCGGCCTCATCAAGCTCCAGATCCAGGCCGGTGCGGCGACGCCCGCGCCGCCGATCGGCCCCGCGCTCGGTCAGCACGGTGTGAACATCATGGAGTTCTGCAAGGCCTACAACGCGGCGACCGAGTCGCAGCGCGGCAACGTCATCCCCGTCGAGATCACGGTCTACGAGGACCGCTCGTTCACCTTCGTGACGAAGACCCCGCCGGCGGCGGAGCTCATCAAGAAGGCCGCGGGCGTCCAGAAGGGCTCGGCGACGCCGCACACCACCAAGGTCGCGAAGATCACCGCCGACCAGGTGCGCGAGATCGCCCAGACCAAGCTCGAGGACCTCAACGCGAACGACCTCGACGCCGCGTCGAAGATCATCGCCGGCACGGCCCGCTCGATGGGTATCACCGTCGAGGGCTGACGAATGACCGAGGCCTGACCTGTGTGACGGCCTCGTGCACGACGTCGCTCCGCACCCCGCGGGCGACGGTGGCAGGGTCCGCGCGGACCCGCTGACCACGACTGCAGAAGGAGAAGCAGATGGCAACGCGCAGCAAGGCGTACCGCAACGCCGAGGAGAAGATCGACCGCGAGCGTCTCTACGCGCCGCTCGAGGCGATCCGTCTCGCCAAGGAGACGTCGACCGTGAAGTACGACGCGACCGTCGAGGTCGCGTTCCGCCTCGGTGTCGACCCGCGCAAGGCGGACCAGATGGTCCGTGGCACGGTCAACCTCCCGCACGGCACGGGCAAGACCGCCCGCGTCATCGTCTTCGCGAACGCGGCGAAGGCGGAGGAGGCCCGTGCGGCCGGTGCCGACGAGGTCGGCGGCGACGACCTCATCGAGAAGGTCGCCGGTGGGTACACCGACTTCGACGCCGCTGTGGCGACGCCGGACCTCATGGGCAAGGTCGGTCGTCTGGGCAAGGTGCTGGGCCCCCGCGGTCTCATGCCGAACCCGAAGACCGGCACCGTGACGATGGACGTGGCGAAGGCCGTGTCCGACATCAAGGGCGGCAAGATCGAGTTCCGTGTCGACAAGCACGGCAACCTGCACTTCATCATCGGCAAGGTCTCGTTCGACGAGAAGGCGCTCGTGGAGAACTACGCGGCGGCCCTCGAAGAGGTCCTGCGTCTCAAGCCGTCGTCCTCGAAGGGCCGGTACATCACCAAGGCCACGCTGACGACGACGATGGGCCCCGGCATCCCGCTGGACCAGTCCAAGACGACGAAGCTGCTCGAGGACGACGCCGCCTGACGGCTGTCCTCCCCGCGGACGGTCCTCCGTCCGCACCACGTACGACGGCGCGGCACCCGACCAGGGTGCCGCGCCGTCGTCGTCTCAGCAGGTCGCCCGAGGGCGTGCCGACCGGGTCAGCAGGCGCCGAGGTCCTTCCAGACGCCCCACTGCCCGCTCTGGGCGGGGTTCTCGTTGGTGGTCCACCACTTGGCTTCGTAGGTGCGGCCCTGGTACGAGACGCGGGCGCCCCCGGTGTAGACGGCGGAGGCCGACCACGCGGTCGCGGTGCAGGTGCCGGGGTTGGTGGGGTTGGTCGGGTTCGTGGGGTTCGTGGGGTTGGTCGGCTCGGTGGGCGTGGTCGGCCCGCTCGCGAGACGGCCGCCGATCACGGACGCGACCTGGTAGCCGTTGGTCTTGTCCCAGTTGATCGACCAGGTCATGACGCCGCCGATCTTGCCGTACGGCTTCGCCGGCTTGAAGGCGCCGCACCCGGTGCCGACCTCGAGGCAGTCGACGGCCTTGACGACGTTCGCGAGCGGCTGGTAGCCGCCGCCAGCTGCGCGCGGCACGGCCGGGACGCCGATGCCCACCTGGTCGGGGCGCAGGCCCATCTCGAGCTGGATGCAGGTGAGCGCGGTGAGGAAGTCGACCGTGCCCTGCGAGTAGACCTGCTGGTTGCAGCCCATCATCGAGCCCGAGTTGTAGTACTGGGTGTTGACGATCGTGAGGATGTCCTTGATCGCGAGGGTCAGCTGGTAGTACCCCATGCTCGTCGCCTGGTAGTCGATCGTCTGCGGCGCCATGGTGAGGATCAGGCTCGGACCGACCTTCGCCGCGAGCTGGTGGAGGGCGCTCGACATGTACGTGGCGTTGATGCCGTGCTCGAGGTCGATGTCGACGCCGTCGAACCCGTACTTCTGCATGAGGGCGTACGTGGTGTCGGCGAAGTTCTTCGCCTCGGTCGCGTTCGAGACGATGACGTTCCCCTTCTCGCCGCCCACGGAGATCACGACCTTGCGGCCCTGCGCCCGGATGGCCGCGACGTCGGCCGTGAACTGGGCCTCGGTGTAGCCGCCGAGCTCCGCGCTCGCGAGGTTGAACGTGATGCCGCCGGGGGTGCCGGCGAGGTTGTCCGCGAACGCGACGGCGACGAGGTTGTAGGCCTGGGGGATCTCGGACAGGCGCATCGTCACGGAGCCGTTGTCGAAGTTGTGCCAGTAGCCGGTGAGCCACTGCGTGCTGCCCGACGGCGCGGCGGCGCTCAGGGGAGCGGCGGCCGGTGCCGTGGTCGGTGCCGCGGCGGTCGCGGGGGCGGCGGCGAGCGCGCCGCCCGCGACGACGGTCGCCGCGGCGACCGCGGACGCGAGGGCGCGCAGCGCGCGCCCGGTGAGGCCGCGCGTGCGGCCGGTGAGGACTGTTCTCACGGAGGTGCTCCTCGTGCTCGGGCGGGGCGCGTCGTCGCGCCTCGCCGGTCCGCACCCGCGGTGTGGGTGCAGGGGTCGTTCCCGACGCTAGGCCTGGTGCCCGCCGTGCGGCATGAGGGATTCCCCGGAACTTCACGACCGTGGGTTACGGGAGAACGCGTACCCGCCAGGGGCGCCACGGCGGGTCCCCGGCCCCGCCGTCGGCGCGCTCACGGCTGGTCGAGGGAGCCACCGGCGTGCCCTGGGCCGTGACCCGGCAGGTCCCCCAGGGCGGGCAGGTGCGACCCGTGCGGCACGGCGCGCTGCGCGGCGTCGGTCCCGCCGAGGCCGAACGTCGCGACGGCGGCGACCACGACGGACACCGAGAACAGCGCGACGAGCCGCGCCCCGGCGCGCGCCGGCGGGCCGTCGGCGGGGACGCGCCCCGGGCGGGCGAGGACGCACGCCGTCGCGACCCGCAGGGCAGGCGCTGCGGTCGCACCCGCCGAGAGCGGCACGCCGGACGTGACGGGCACGACCACCCCGGCGACGGTCGCGACGAGGAGCAGGGCGATCCCGACGCGCGGCACCGCCGTCGGGCGCCCGGGCCGCGGCCCGCGGGCGAGGAGCACGAGCGCGGCGGAGAGCTCCGCGGCACCGGTGGCCAGCGCGAGCAGGCCCGCCGGCGCCGGGAACGCGCCCCGGACCAGCCCGAGGTCGACGATCCCGGCACCGAGCAGCGCGAGCGCGGCGCCGGCGCGCCGGGTGGGGACGGGGGCGGTCATGCCGTGACGGTGCGGCCCGCGTCCTCGCGGTCCGCGGCGAGCCCGACGCCGAGGAGCAGCAGCGCGCTGGCGAGGTGCAGCACGTTGTCGGCACCGTTGAGCGCGATGATGTTGGCGCCGGTGTCGACGAGGAACAGCCCCACCACGCCGACGAGGAGGTACACCGCGCCGATCGCGACGTTCGTGCCGCGCGCTGCCCGGACGCTGCGCGACGCGAGCAGGAGCGCTGCGCCGATGCCGAGGTGGACGATGTTGTGCAGGGGGTTCACCTCGAACAGCAGGAGGTCGCGGCCCTCGGTGGCGGCGAAGCCGACTCCCGACGTCACGACGAAGCCGGCGAGGCCGACCAGCAGGTAGACGGCGCCGAAGACGGCCGCGAGGAGGCGGTTCGGGGACGAGGTCATGGTGGTCTCCGCTCTGTGGTCGCGCGGGCTGTCCGCGCGTCGACCCTGGTTCGGAGCGGTGCGTGGCCCGGACGGGTCGCCCGGGACAGAACACGCGTGGACGGGATGTATCAGACGGGCGGTCCGCCCCTCTCGTCCGGGTGGAGGAGCGCCGACCAGACGCTCCCGCCCGTGTGCCGGAGGGACGAGATGGGACGCAACCGCACGAGCCGGGAGGGGTGTGACCAGTGACGATGGTTGTCGACCCCACCGGCCCGGCCGTAGAATCAGGCGCTTCCGGGGACCCCCCGCTGATGCCTGACCGGACGAGTGTGCCGAGGACAGTGCGCCCCATGACCAGAACGACCGACGAGGTGGCCGACACCGGCGAACCGGGCCTCAGCCTGGGGGACCGGGGCGCGTTCGCGCTCCTGGAGTATCGCGACGGCCGTCCGGAGGCTCTCGGGGACTTCGTCCGCGAGGCGTCGCCCCTCCTGTGGCACACGGTGCGCGCGCAAGGCGTGGAGCGCGAGCAGGCCGACGACATCGTCCAGACGGTGTGGGTCGCGCTCGTGCGCAACGCCATGACCATCAAGGAGCCGCACGCCGTCCTGAAGTGGCTGCTCATCACGGCCAAGCGCGCGGCCTGGGAGGCCGTGCGCAAGCACCGCGACGAGGCCCGACGGCGCACCGAGCTCCCGGACGACACCGACGAGGGCATCCCCGAGCTCCCGTCGGGCGACCCGACGCCGGACGTCGAGGTGCTCCGCAACGAACGTGACCGCTCCCTCTGGGCCGCGCTCGACCGGCTGCCGGAACGCTGCCGCCGGCTCCTGCACCTCGTGTCGCTCGCCGACCGTCCGGACTACAAGGCCATCTCGGCCGCCATCGGCATGCCCGTCGGGAGCATCGGCTCCACGCGGGGCCGCTGCCTCGCCAAGCTGCGCGACATCATCGACGACCAGGGGGAACCGTGGGAAGCATCATGAGCACCGAGCCGACGCACAGCCCCGACGAGCCGCTCGACGCCGTCGACCTCGCCCTCCTGGCCGACCTCGCGCGGATCGCGGAGGAGATCGACCCCGTCCCCGACGGCCTCGTCGAGCGGTCGCTCTTCGCGATCACGCTCGCCGGGCTCGAGGCCGAGGTCATGGAGCTGGAGTACGTCCAGGCCCCCGCGACGTCCGTGCGCGGCGACGCGCCGCCCGTCGAGGCGCGCACGATCACGTTCACGTCCGAGTCCGTCACGGTGATGATCTCGCTGTCCCCGACGGACGACGGCCGCATCCGCATCGACGGCTGGGCGGCGCCGGCGACGGCGCTGCGCGTCGAGCTCCACCGCCCCGGCGTGGTGAGCGAGACGACGAGCGACGACGACGGCCGCTTCGTCTTCGAGGCCGTCGACCGCGGCCCGGCGAGCCTCGTGGTCCGCCGCGCCGACGGCGCCGGCGGCGCCGTGAGCACGCCGGTCGTCGAGCTCTAGCGCCCGGGGGCCGCGGGCGACGCCCGCGGCCCACCGACCGCACCACCACCAGCAACCCTTCCCCGCGCAGCGGTGCGCGGGCGGCCGCCCGTCGACGACGACGCGTGCGGCACCGGACGAACGTCATCTCCCGAGGAGGAGCACGTGAGCGAGACCCCTGAACCCCCCGTCGGAGCCGCAGACCTCGGTTTCTTCGGCGACCGGCCGAGCCGGCTCCAGTGGCGCACCCGCACGATCGACCCGGTCGCCGCGCAGCGTCGCGCCGGGCAGCAGTCCCCGCACCCCACCTGGTACGTGGGCGACCGCATCCTCATCCCCGAGTCGCCGTTCGACCGTGAGGGGAACCGCTCGCTGCGGTGGCTCGAACGCGCGGCCGAGCGTCTCGGGCTCCGCGTGGAGGTGCAGCAGGAGAGCATCGACGACGCCGAGCTGGTGCGCGAGGCCGACCTCGACCCGGAGACGACGACCGACCTGCTCCGCACGTTCGGCTACTCCGTGCGCCTGCGCTACCGCGACGACGAGCAGGGGCAGCTTCCCGACGCCTGGCACCTCGTCGAGGAGCTGCGCGGACGGCTGTGCCCGGACGACCGGCACAGCCCGCGGCTCGCGCTCGACCACATGGTCGCGCCGACCCCGTTCATCGGCGGCCAGCCGTACACGCAGCCGTTCCCGTACACGCAGCCGCACCCGTACACCCAGCCGCACCCCTACACGCAGCCGCACCCGTACACCCAGCCGCACCCCTACACGCAGCCGCACCCCTTCGCGGGCACCGCGGAGTACTCCCTGCCGGGCTCGGGCGGCCGCACGCCCGTGAGCTGGATCGGCCCCGTGCCGCGCCGCGCGCTGCCCGCGGGGGAGACGCCGTGGATCGCGGGCGACGGCGTCCGTCGCCCCGTCGTCGCCGTGCTCGACACCGGTGTCGGCGAGCACCCGTGGTTCGACGACGACCTCGAGACGCGCGGGACGATCGTCGTGCGCGACCCCGAGCTGCTCGGTCAGCCGCTGTCGACCCTGCCGCCGACGGAGTACCCGTACGAGGACCCGGAGATCGGCGGCGTCTCCGTCTCGCCCCTGACGGGTCCGCTCGACCCGGTCGCGGGCCACGGGACCTTCATCGCGGGCCTCGTGCACCAGCTGTGCCCGGACGCCGTCATCCTCGCCCCGCGCCTCTACGGCGGGTCGGGCATCGTGCCGGAGCGCGACCTGCTGCGGACCCTGCGTCGCGTGCTCCTGTGGCACGTGCTCGGCCTGGCCGGGCGCGACGGCTACGCGCCGATCGACGTCCTCGTGCTCTCGCTCGGCTACTACCACGAGCGCCCGGAGGACGCGGACTTCGACGCCCCGTTCGGGGCGCTGATCCGCGCCCTGCGCCGGTACGGCGTCGTCGTCGTCGTGTCGTCGGGCAACGACGGCCAGACGCGCCCGACCTACCCCGCGGCGTTCGCTCCGCGGATCAACCGGAAGACGGAGCCCCCTGTCCCGCTGGAGGGGGTGACGCTGCTCCTCGAGGAGCCGCCGGTCCTCACGGTCGGCGCGGAGAACCCCGACGGGACGGTCTCGCTCTTCAGCAACGACGGCCCGTGGATCACGTGCACCCGCCCGGGCGCGGCGCTCGTGTCGACGATCCCGCGCACGATCGACGGCGCCGTCGCGCCCTCGCGTCACGTCCCGGAGCTCTGGGGACCGGGCTTCCGCGCCACGATCGACCCCGAGGGTTTCCAGGGCGGTTTCGCGACGTGGAGCGGGACGTCGTTCGCGGCGCCCGTCCTCGCGGGCGAGCTCGCAGCGTCCCTGCTCGAGCGGATCGGCGACGACCCGACGGACCCGGGCGTCCTGGAGCCCGGCCAGGGCGCGCCGGACCGCTGCGCCTGGCTGTGGCCGTCCATTACCCTGGCGACGGGTCTGGTCCCGACCCCGGGTGACGACGCATGAGGTGATGAGCGGTGGTGCGCAGCAGCCGGGAGGTGCTCGAGGCCCGGCTGGCTGCTGCGCAGGCCGTGAACGCCCGCGGCCAGCACCGCCGCGCGAGCCGCGCGTTCGCGCAGATCGTCCACGACGTCGATGCCGCCGGCGAGGGCGCGAGCCGGGACGACGCCTACCTCGCGGCGCGCGCGCTGCTGGGGCTCGCGCTCGCGGAGTTCGAGCTGACGGGGGACGTGGACGGCGCGTACGAACGGCTCGCCGAGGTCGAGGCGCGCGGCACCGCGCTGGCCATGCGCGACCTCGCCCTCGTCGTACGGTCCCAGCGCGGGCTCCTGCGGCTGCGGACCGGCGACGTCTCGGCCGCGCTGGACGAGATGGAGACGGCGGCCGAGGTCATCGACGACGCACGCCCCCTCGACGCCGCCGTCCTGCTGCTCAACCTCGGGTCGCTGCGCCTCGAGCTGGGTGACGCCGAGGGGGCGAGCCGCGACCTCGACGACGCCGTTCGCCGGGCCACCGCGCTCGGGGACGAGCTCCTCGTCTCCAAGGCACGGCACAACCTCGGGTACGCCGAGTACCTGCGTGGCGACCTCCCGGTCGCCCTGCGCGCCATGGACGAGGCCGCGGCGCAGGCACCGGACCGGCACGCGGCCGTCGGGCTCATCGACCGCGCGCAGGTGCTGCTCGACGCCGGGCTGCTGACCGAGGCCGACGAGGCGCTGAGCGAGGCGCGCGAGCACCTCTCCCGCTACCGCATGCTGCGCGACCTCGCGGAGGTCGAGCTGGTCCGGTCGCGCGTCGTGCTCGGCCTGCGGCGGTACGCCGAGGCGCGACGGCTCGCCCGCTCGGCGTCGCGCCGGTTCGACCGCCTCGGGAACACGCCGTGGATGCTGCGCGCTCGCGTCGCGGAGCTCCAGGCGGCTCTCACCGAGCACCGGGCGACGCCGGTCGGCCCGGCGCGCGCCCGTCGCCACGCGACCTGGGCGCTCGACCTCGCGCGCGACGGCGAGTCGCTGGATGGCCTCGCCGGGCTCGGGGTCACGGTCCCCGCGCGGCTGCTCGCCGTCGAGTGGCTCGTGTCCGCGGGCGACGTGCGCGGGGCGCAGGAGGTCCTCCGGGCGGTGCCCCCGCGCCTCGGCCGCGCACCGCTGCCCGTCCGGCTCCAGCACGAGGCGGTCCTCGCGCAGCTCGCGTTCGTGGCGGGGGACCGGCGTGCCGGCGTCCGCGCCGTGCGGCGCGGCCAGGCGGCGCTCGCGGACCACCGCGCGCGGCTCGGGTCCGTGGACGCCGTGACGGCGTCCGCGGTGCACGGGGTGCGCCTCGGCAACGTCGACGTCGAGGCGGCGCTGCGCACCCGGCGTCCCGGGACGATCTTCGACGCCGTCGAGCGCGGCCGTGCGGCGTTCGCCGGGACCGGCCGCGTGCGCCCGCCCGCCGACCCGGTCCTCGCGAACCTCCTCGCCGCGGCGCGGCGCGAGGTCGAGGCCGCCCGCGCGCTGGGGGCGCCCTCGGACGCGGCCAGCCTCGCGCGCCGGCAGGACCACCTGCAGGCGGCGCGGCGCCTCCAGGACGACGCGCGGCGACGCTCCTGGCAGCACGGCGGTGGGGCCGCGGCCCCGGTCCCCGCGTCGGAGCGGCGCCTGCGCGCCACGCTGGCCGACGCCGGCTCCGACGCCGTCGTGGCCGACCTCATGCTCGACGGCGACGACGTGCTCGCCGTCCGCCTCAGCGCGGAGGGCTCCCGGCTCGTGCGCCTCGCGTCGCGTGCGGCGGTCGCCGAGCAGGTGCGCCGTGCGCGCGCCGACTTCGCGGTCCTGTCGAACGTGCTCATCCCGGTCCCCATGCGCGAGGCTGCGGTCGGCTCGCTGTCCCGGACGCTGGCCGCGCTCGACGACGCGCTCGTCGTCCCGCTCGAGGCGGACGGCGACCTCCACGTCGCGGCGCGCGACCTGCTCCTCGCGCTGCCCTGGGCCTCGCTGCCCTCGCGGCGCGGGCTGCGCACGTGGGCGAACTCGTGGGTGGACCTGCGCGTCGGCGAGCCGGTGCGCCGGGCGGACGAGGCGCTCGTCGTCGCCGGGCCCGGCCTGCGCTTCTCCGGCGCTGAGGCGAAGCTCGTCGCGTCCGTCTGGGAAGGCGCGGAGGCGCTGACGGGGGAGGAGGCGACGTGCGAGGCCGTGGTCGACGGGCTGCGCACCGCGGGGGTCGTGCACCTGGCCGCGCACGGGACGCACGAGACCGACAACCCGCTGTTCTCGTCGCTGCGCCTCGCCGACGGCCCGCTGTTCGCGCACGAGCTCGACGGGACCGACCTGCACGGCGTGGTCGTCGTGCTGTCGGCGTGCGAGGTGGGGCTGTCGACGCCGAGGATCGGCGGCGAGTCGCTCGGCCTGACGAGCGTCCTGCTGCGGCTCGGTGCCCGTGCGGTGATCGCGAGCGTGGCCCCGCTGCGCGACGACGTCGCGGCGCGCGTCATGCCGTCGCTCCACGCCGAGCTGCGCGACGGCGCGATGCCGGGGACGGCGCTCGCCCGGGCCGTGGCCGACGAGCCCGAGCCGGTGCCGCTGGTCTGCTTCGGTCCGCTGGCGCTCTGACGGCACGGGCCGCGGTTTGGAGCACCCGCCGTCGTCCCGTACGATGAGCGTGTACCCAAGACCGCCGGTCGTCCGACGCTGCCCGCAGACTCCGTCTGCAGGACGCGACGGACCGAAGTCCCACCCACGAGGTGGAGGCCAGCGCAGGTAGCGAATCGACGACGTCCGCCCGGCCCCGCCGCGCGTGCGACTGCGAGCCCCGCGCCTGCGCGGGGCTCTTCTCGTTCCGGGACGGACGCCGGTGGTACCACCACCGGAAGGATTGCCATGGCGAGGCCGGACAAGGCAGCCGCAGTCGCCGAGATCTCGGAGAAGTTCCGCGACTCGAACGCTGCCGTGCTGACCGAGTACCGCGGGCTCACCGTCGCGCAGCTCAAGCAGCTGCGTCGGTCGCTCAGCGGCAACGCAACCTACGCCGTGGTGAAGAACACGCTGACCGCCATCGCGGCCAAGGAGGCCGGTGTCGAGGGACTCGACGCCGACCTGCAGGGTCCTTCGGCCATCGCCTTCGTCACCGGGGACCCGGTCGAGGCAGCCAAGGGTCTGCGTGACTTCGCCAAGGCGAACCCCGCGCTGGTCATCAAGGGCGGTGTCCTCGACGGGCGCCCCCTGACCGCTGCGGAGGTCACGAAGCTCGCGGACCTCGAGTCCCGCGAGGTCCTGCTGGCCAAGGCGGCCGGCGCGATGAAGGCCAAGCTCTTCCAGGCTGCCTACGTCTTCACCGCGAACACCGCCCAGGCCGCCCGCGTCATCGATGCCCTGCGTCAGAAGCAGGAATCGGAGGGCGCTGCCGCCTGATCCCGTGACCGGGCCCGCCCGGTCTCGCGATCGACGCAGCGCAAGCACAACACCCCGCTTCTGGCAGGCCCGCACCGGGCCGCTGCCGAGCACCGACCGAAAGGAACGCCATCATGGCGAAGCTCAGCACCGACGAGCTCATCGAGCAGTTCAAGGGCCTCACCCTCATCGAGCTCAACGAGTTCGTGAAGGCCTTCGAGGAGACCTTCGAGGTCACCGCCGCCGCCCCCGCCGCCGTCGCGGTGGCCGCCCCCGCGGGTGGCGCCGGTGGCGACGCCCCGGCCGAGGAGGAGAAGGACGAGTTCGACGTCATCCTCGAGGCTGCCGGCGACAAGAAGATCCAGGTCATCAAGGAGGTGCGCGCGCTCACGTCCCTCGGCCTGAAGGAGGCCAAGGACCTCGTGGACGGTGCCCCGAAGCCGGTCCTGGAGGGCGCGAACAAGGAGACGGCCGAGAAGGCGAAGGCTGCCCTCGAGGGCGCCGGCGCCACGGTCACCCTCAAGTGATCGCACCGGTCCCGTCCTGACGGGACCGGTCGCACGCCGCACGAGGCCCGCACCCCGCCCGGGGTGCGGGCCTCGTCGTCGTCCGGGCCGGTCGGGTCCCGGGCCGGCGGCCTTCCGAGCGGCCCGGAGGCTCCCGGGCACCCCGCGGCGCCGCCGGGTCGGCGCACCGGCTTCACGGAACGGCCACGAGTGTGCCACCATGTGCGGGTCGACGACGCAGGACAGCGAGGTCGACAGCAGCAGGTTCGAGGCCCGCACGGCGGGCCGGAGGGCGGGCGACGAGGCCCGTGCGAGTACCGGCGAGGCGCCCAGCGCCCAGGCCGGGCGGGGGAGTGTGCCCCGGGGTTGTGCAGCGACGCCTTCTTGGGGTATGCTCACGCTTTGCGCTGTCCTGTGCCCCCGATCTCATATACCCCCGACCCCCTCGCCGACGTACGTGCGCGTCCGCGAGGTGTCGTGGCGGCGGTGATCGTGTCCAGCCCGGCCGGTGCAGCGTTCTTTCGATCTGCAGGGAAGGACCCCTCTTGGCTGCCTCGCGCACCCCTTCTGCTCCGTCCGCCGACGCCATCGCGAACCGCACCGCATCGCGTCGCCTCTCCTTCGCCAAGATCTTCGAGCCGCTCGAGGTCCCCGACCTGCTGGGCCTCCAGACCGAGAGCTTCGACTGGCTGCTCGGCAACGAGGCGTGGCAGGCGCGCGTCGCCGCCGCGGCCGAGGCCGGGCGCCAGGACGTGCCCTCGACGTCGGGCCTCGAGGAGATCTTCGAGGAGATCTCCCCGATCGAGGACTTCGGGTCCTCGATGTCGCTGTCGTTCTCCAACCACCGCTTCGAGCCGCCGAAGTACACGGCCGACGAGTGCAAGGAGAAGGACTTCACGTACGCCGCGCCGCTGTTCGTCACCGCGGAGTTCGTCAACTACAACACCGGTGAGATCAAGAGCCAGACGGTCTTCATGGGCGACTTCCCGCTCATGACCGAGCGCGGCACGTTCATCATCAACGGCACCGAGCGCGTCGTCGTCTCGCAGCTCGTCCGCTCGCCCGGCGTCTACTTCGAGCGCGCTGCCGACAAGACGAGCGACAAGGACATCTTCTCCGCGAAGATCATCCCGTCGCGCGGTGCCTGGCTCGAGTTCGAGATCGACAAGCGCGACGCCGTCGGCGTGCGCGTCGACCGCAAGCGCAAGCAGTCCGTGACCGTGCTGCTCAAGGCGCTCGGCCTCACGGAGTCCGAGATCCGCGAGCAGTTCGCGGACTTCCCGTCCGTGCTCGACACGCTCGAGAAGGACCACGTCCACACGCAGGACGAGGCGCTCGTCGACCTCTACCGCAAGATCCGCCCGGGCGAGCCGCCGACGGTCGAGGCCGGCCGTGCGCTCCTCGAGAACTTCTACTTCAACCCGAAGCGCTACGACCTCGCCAAGGTCGGCCGCTACAAGGCGAACAAGAAGCTCGGCATCGACGCGCCGCTCAGCGACTCCACGCTGTCGGTCTCGGACGTCGTCGCGACGATCAAGTACCTCGCGGCGCTGCACGCGGACCACGCGAGCATCCCGGGCACGCGCAACGGCGAGGCCGTCGAGGTGCGCGTCGAGACGGACGACATCGACCACTTCGGCAACCGCCGCATCCGCGCCGTCGGCGAGCTCATCCAGAACCAGGTCCGCACGGGCCTGTCCCGGATGGAGCGCGTCGTGCGCGAGCGCATGACGACGCAGGACGTCGAGGCGATCACGCCGCAGACGCTCATCAACATCCGCCCGGTCGTGGCGTCCATCCGCGAGTTCTTCGGCACGTCGCAGCTCTCGCAGTTCATGGACCAGAACAACCCGCTCGCGGGCCTGACGCACAAGCGTCGTCTCTCGGCCCTCGGCCCGGGTGGCCTCTCGCGCGACCGCGCCGGCATGGAGGTCCGTGACGTCCACCCGTCGCACTACGGCCGCATGTGCCCGATCGAGACCCCCGAGGGTCCGAACATCGGTCTGATCGGCTCGCTCGCGTCGTACGGGCGCATCAACCCGTTCGGCTTCATCGAGACGCCGTACCGCAAGGTGACCGCGGGCAAGGTGACCGACGAGGTCGTCTACCTCACGGCCGACGACGAGGACCGCCACGTCATCGCGCAGGCGAACCAGACGCTCAACGCCGACGGCTCCTTCGCGGACGAGCGCGTGCTCGTGCGCACCAAGGGCGGCGAGGTCGAGATCGTCCCCGGCGCGCAGGTCGACTACATGGACGTCTCGCCGCGCCAGATGGTCTCGGTCGCGACGGCGCTCATCCCGTTCCTGGAGCACGACGACGCGAACCGCGCCCTCATGGGTGCGAACATGCAGCGCCAGGCCGTGCCGCTGGTCCGCTCCGAGGCCCCGCTCGTCGGGACCGGCATGGAGTGGCGCGCGGCCGTCGACGCGGGCGACGTCGTCGTCGCGACGAAGCCCGGTGTCGTCACCGAGGTCTCGGCCGACCTCGTGCTCGTCGCGAACGACGACGGCACGACCGGCAGCTACCGCATCGCGAAGTTCCGCCGCTCGAACCAGGGCACGAGCTACAACCAGCGCGTGCTCGTCGACGAGGGTCAGCGCGTCGAGCCCGGCTCCGTCCTCGCGGACGGCCCGGCGACCGACGAGGGCGAGCTCGCGCTCGGCCGCAACCTCCTCGTGGCGTTCATGTCGTGGGAGGGCCACAACTACGAGGACGCGATCATCCTCAGCCAGCGTCTCGTGCAGGACGACGTGCTCTCCTCGATCCACATCGAGGAGCACGAGGTCGACGCGCGCGACACCAAGCTCGGCCCCGAGGAGATCACGCGGGACATCCCGAACGTCTCCGAGGACGTCCTCGCGGACCTCGACGAGCGCGGCATCATCCGCATCGGTGCCGAGGTCGGCGCGGGCGACGTCCTGGTCGGCAAGGTCACGCCGAAGGGCGAGACCGAGCTGACCCCGGAGGAGCGCCTCCTGCGCGCGATCTTCGGCGAGAAGGCGCGCGAGGTGCGCGACACGTCGCTCAAGGTGCCTCACGGCGAGTCCGGCACGGTCATCGGCGTGCGCGAGTTCAACCGCGAGGACGGCGACGAGCTGCCCGCGGGCGTGAACCAGCTCGTGCGCGTCTACATCGCGCAGCGCCGCAAGATCACGGACGGCGACAAGCTCGCCGGCCGTCACGGCAACAAGGGCGTCATCTCCAAGATCCTGCCCGTCGAGGACATGCCGTTCCTCGAGGACGGGACGCCGGTCGACGTCGTCCTCAACCCGCTGGGCGTCCCCGGCCGTATGAACGTGGGCCAGGTCCTCGAGACGCACCTCGGGTGGGTCGCGAAGCAGGGCTGGGACATCACGCTCGCCGAGGGCAAGGACCTCTCCTGGAAGGAGAACGTCCCCGAGATCGCCGCGACGTCCGAGCCGGGCCGTCCCGTCGCCACCCCGGTGTTCGACGGCGTCCACGAGGACGCGCTCACGGGCCTGCTCTCGACGACGATCCCGAACCGCGACGGCGACCGCATGGTCGGCGCCGACGGCAAGGCGCGCCTCTTCGACGGCCGCTCCGGCGAGCCGTTCCCCGAGGCCGTGTCGGTGGGCTACATGTACATCCTCAAGCTCCACCACCTGGTCGACGACAAGATCCACGCGCGCTCGACCGGCCCGTACTCGATGATCACCCAGCAGCCGCTCGGTGGTAAGGCGCAGTTCGGCGGCCAGCGCTTCGGCGAGATGGAGGTGTGGGCCCTCGAGGCGTACGGCGCGGCCTACACGCTGCAGGAGCTCCTCACGATCAAGTCGGACGACGTGCCCGGTCGCGTCAAGGTCTACGAGGCGATCGTCAAGGGCGAGAACATCCCCGACTCGGGCATCCCGGAGTCCTTCAAGGTCCTCCTCAAGGAGATGCAGTCGCTGTGCCTGAACGTCGAGGTGCTCTCGAGCGACGGCGTGTCCATCGAGATGCGGGAGTCGGACGACGACGTGTACCGCGCAGCCGAAGAGCTCGGCATCGACCTGTCGCGCCGCCCCAACGCGGCGTCCAGCGTCGACGAGATCTGATCTCGGGCAGGTGGGAGCGGGTCACCCCGCTCCCACCGACGACCCCCACACCAACCGTCTTTTTGGCGTCGGGGCCGGCCACGGCCGGTCCCGGCAGGCGAAGGAAGTAGGACAACTTGCTCGACGTCAACGTCTTCGACGAGCTGCGTATCGGCCTGGCCACGGCCGACGACATCCGTGCGTGGTCGCACGGTGAGGTGAAGAAGCCCGAGACCATCAACTACCGCACCCTCAAGCCCGAGAAGGACGGACTCTTCTGCGAGAAGATCTTCGGCCCGACCCGGGACTGGGAGTGCTACTGCGGCAAGTACAAGCGCGTGCGCTTCAAGGGCATCATCTGCGAGCGCTGCGGCGTCGAGGTGACGCGCTCGAAGGTGCGTCGTGAGCGCATGGGCCACATCGAGCTCGCCGCGCCGGTCACGCACATCTGGTTCTTCAAGGGCGTGCCCTCGCGCCTCGGCTACCTGCTCGACCTCGCCCCGAAGGACCTCGAGAAGGTCATCTACTTCGCGGCGTACATGATCACCTCGGTCGACGAGGAGGGCCGCCAGGAGGACCTCCCGAACCTCCAGAACGAGATCGACCTGGAGAAGAAGGAGATCGCGGACGCCCGCGACAACGACATCAACTCCCGCGCCCAGAAGCTCGAGGCCGACCTGGCCGAGCTCGAGGCCGAGGGTGCCAAGGCCGACGCGCGCCGCAAGGTCCGCGACTCGGCCGAGCGCGAGATGGCGCAGATCCGCAAGCGCGCCGACGCCCAGCTCGACCGTCTCGAGCAGGTGTGGGACCGCTTCAAGAACCTCAAGGTCGCCGACCTCGAGGGCGACGAGATGCTGTACCGCGCCCTCCAGGACCGCTACGGCACCTACTTCGAGGGCTCGATGGGCGCCGCGGCGATCCAGAAGCGTCTCCAGGACTTCGACCTGGAGGCGGAGGCCGAGTCCCTGCGCGAGACCATCCGCTCGGGCAAGGGCCAGCGCAAGACGCGTGCCCTCAAGCGCCTCAAGGTCGTCAACGCGTTCCTCACCACGACCAACTCGCCCACGGGCATGGTGCTCGACGCCGTCCCGGTCATCCCGCCGGACCTGCGCCCGATGGTGCAGCTCGACGGTGGCCGCTTCGCGACGAGCGACCTCAACGACCTGTACCGCCGCGTGATCAACCGGAACAACCGCCTCAAGCGTCTGCTCGACCTGGGTGCGCCGGAGATCATCGTCAACAACGAGAAGCGGATGCTCCAGGAGGCCGTCGACTCGCTGTTCGACAACGGCCGCCGTGGTCGTCCGGTCACCGGCCCGGGCAACCGCCCGCTCAAGTCCATCTCGGACATGCTCAAGGGCAAGCAGGGTCGTTTCCGTCAGAACCTGCTCGGCAAGCGCGTCGACTACTCGGGCCGTTCGGTCATCGTCGTCGGCCCGCAGCTCAAGCTGCACCAGTGCGGCCTGCCGAAGCAGATGGCGCTCGAGCTGTTCAAGCCGTTCGTCATGAAGCGCCTCGTCGACCTCAACCACGCGCAGAACATCAAGAGCGCGAAGCGCATGGTCGAGCGTGCCCGCCCGGTCGTGTGGGACGTGCTCGAAGAGGTCATCACCGAGCACCCCGTGCTGCTCAACCGTGCACCGACGCTGCACCGCCTGGGCATCCAGGCGTTCGAGCCGCAGCTCGTCGAGGGCAAGGCGATCCACCTGCACCCGCTCGTCTGCGCCGCGTTCAACGCGGACTTCGACGGTGACCAGATGGCCGTCCACCTGCCCCTGAGCGCCGAGGCGCAGGCCGAGGCCCGCATCCTCATGCTCTCGAGCAACAACATCCTCAAGCCGTCGGACGGCCGTCCGGTGACCATGCCCTCGCAGGACATGATCATCGGTCTGTACCACCTGACGAGCGACCGCGAGGGCGCCGAGGGCGAGGGTCGTGCGTTCGGCTCGGTGGCCGAGGCGATCATGGCGTTCGACCAGGGCACCCTGGACCTCAACGCCCGGGTGAAGATCCGCACGACGGACCTCGTCCCGCCGGTCTCCGGCTTCGAGGCTCCCGAGGGCTGGGAGGAGGGTCAGCCGATCCTCTTCGACACCACGCTCGGTCGCGCCCTGTTCAACGAGACGCTCCCCGTCGACTACCCGTACGTGAACTCGGTCGTCGACAAGAAGCGCCTCTCGGCGATCGTCAACGAGCTCGCGGAGCGCTACCCGAAGGTCGAGGTCGCGGCGTCGCTCGACGCGCTGAAGGCCGCCGGCTTCCGCTGGGCGACCCGCTCGGGCGTCACGATCGCGATCTCCGACGTGGCGACGCCCAAGGAGAAGGCCGTCATCCTCGAGCAGCACGAGGAGCGCGCGCTCAAGGTCCAGCAGCAGTACGACCGTGGTCTCATCACGGACGACGAGCGCCGTCAGGAGCTCATCGAGATCTGGACCCAGGCGACGGACAAGGTCGCGTCGGTCATGCGCGAGAACCTCGAGGCGAACGACCGCAACACCGTGTACCGCATGGTCGGTTCGGGTGCCCGTGGTAACTGGATGCAGGTCCGTCAGATCGCCGGTATGCGCGGTCTCGTGGCGAACCCGAAGGGCGAGATCATCCCGCGCCCGATCAAGTCCAACTACCGCGAGGGCCTGTCCGTCCTCGAGTACTTCATCGCGACGCACGGCGCCCGCAAGGGTCTGGCGGACACCGCGCTGCGGACCGCCGACTCGGGCTACCTCACGCGTCGTCTCGTGGACGTGTCGCAGGACGTCATCGTCCGCGAGGAGGACTGCGGCACCGAGCGCGGCCTGACGCTGCCGATCGCCGAGGAGCTCGCGGGCAAGCTCGTGCGCCACCCGAAGGTGGAGACGAGCGTCTACTCGCGCACCCTCGCGGCCGACCTGGTCGACCCCGACGGCAACGTCGTCGGCAAGGCCGGCGACGACGCGGGCGACGTCCTCATCGACGCCGCGGTCACCGCGGGCGTCCGTGAGGCCAAGGTCCGCTCGGTCCTCACGTGCGAGTCGCGCGTCGGCACGTGCGCCAAGTGCTACGGGCGGTCGCTCGCCACGGGCAAGCTCGTCGACATCGGCGAGGCGGTCGGCATCATCGCTGCCCAGTCGATCGGTGAGCCGGGCACGCAGCTGACGATGCGTACCTTCCACACCGGTGGTGTCGCCTCCGCGGACGACATCACGCAGGGTCTGCCGCGTGTCACGGAGCTCTTCGAGGCCCGCACCCCCAAGGGTGAGGCGCCCATCGCGGAGTTCTCGGGCCGCATCGCGATCGACGACTCGGAGCGCTCGCGCCGTCTGGTGCTCACGCCGGACGACGGCTCGGAGGAGATCGCCTACCCGGTGACCAAGCGTGCCCGCCTGCTCGTGCAGGACGGCGACCACGTGAACGTCGGCACGCAGCTCGTCCAGGGTGCGGTGGACCCGAAGAAGGTCCTGCGCATCCTCGGCCCGCGCGCCACGCAGAAGCACCTGGTGGACGAGGTCCAGGAGGTCTACCGCTCGCAGGGCGTGGACATCCACGACAAGCACATCGAGGTCATCGTTCGGCAGATGCTGCGTCGCGTGACCGTGCTCGACTCGGGCGACTCGCACCTCCTGCCGGGCGAGCTCGCCGAGCGCGGCCGCTTCGAGGACGCGAACCGTCGCGCGGTGGCGGAGGGTGGCCAGCCGGCCTCCGGCCGTCCCGAGCTGATGGGCATCACGAAGGCGTCGCTCGCGACGGACTCGTGGCTCTCGGCCGCGTCGTTCCAGGAGACGACGCGCGTGCTCACCGAGGCGTCGATGAGCGGTCGTCGTGACCCGCTCCTCGGCCTCAAGGAGAACGTCATCATCGGTAAGCTCATCCCGGCCGGTACCGGTCTTCCCCGGTACACCAAGGTCCAGGTCGAGCCGACCGAGCAGGCGAAGACGGAGCTCTACCCGAGCTTCGGCTACGACGAGATCGACTTCCCGGCGCTCGGCATGGGCTCCGGCGAGGCGATCCCGCTCGAGGACCTGGACTTCGGCGACTACCGCTGACGTCCCCCGACGGGTGCCCGTCGGCCCGCCGCACCTCGTGTGCGGCGGCCGGCGGGCACCCGTCGTCGTCCCTCCTGCGGGACGACGACGCAGCCCGGGGGAGCGTCCGCGGTCGCGACCTGCTCCTTTGACTCCTTGCCGGGTGGCAGGTAACCTGGTAAACCGTGCCCGCGCCGTCGGGCCCTCCGTGATGTCCCTGGCGGGACGGTGCGGGCGAGAGATCGTCGCACACCGCCGCGTGGCGGTCTCCGGACGGGCCGATGTGAGTGCCCGGGCACTCCGGATCCCGGTCCTGGTGGCGCCGTCGCGCCCACGGTCGGGAGACGGACCATCGAGCCGGTGGTAGGTGGCTGCTGCAGCGTCTCTCGCGCTGCGGGTGCCTCGTGCGATCGGCTCCAGCAGCCAGCACGACCACCATCGGGGATAGCCCCGGTAGCTCGAGAAGACACGGAGACGTAGTGCCTACGATCCAGCAGCTCGTCCGCAAGGGGCGGACCTCGAAGGTGGGGAAGTCCAAGACTCCCGCCCTCAAGGGCTCCCCGCAGCGGCGCGGTGTGTGCACGCGCGTGTACACCACCACCCCGAAGAAGCCGAACTCCGCGCTGCGCAAGGTCGCTCGCGTGAAGCTCTCCTCCCAGGTCGAGGTCACGGCCTACATCCCCGGCGTCGGCCACAACCTCCAGGAGCACTCCATCGTGCTCGTGCGCGGCGGTCGTGTGAAGGACCTCCCGGGTGTGCGCTACAAGATCGTGCGCGGCGCGCTCGACACGCAGGGCGTGAAGAACCGCAAGCAGGCCCGCAGCCGCTACGGCGCCAAGAAGGAGAAGAGCTGATGCCTCGCAAGGGCCCGGCCCCGAAGCGGCCGCTCATCGTCGACCCGGTCTACGGGTCTCCCGTCGTCACGCAGCTCATCAACAAGGTGCTGCTCGACGGCAAGAAGTCCACCGCCGAGTCGATCGTCTACGGCGCCCTCGAGGGCGTCCGGGCGAAGACGGACGGCGACCCGGTCGTGGTGCTCAAGCGCGCGCTCGAGAACGTCCGCCCGGCGCTCGAGGTCCGCTCGCGCCGCGTCGGTGGTGCGACCTACCAGGTCCCGGTCGAGGTGCGCCCCGCGCGTGCGACGACCCTCGCGCTGCGCTGGCTCACGGACTACTCGCGCGCCCGTCGCGAGAAGACCATGACGGAGCGCCTCATGAACGAGATCCTCGACGCGAGCAACGGCCTCGGCGCCGCGGTCAAGCGCCGTGAGGACATGCACAAGATGGCGGAGTCCAACAAGGCCTTCGCCCACTACCGCTGGTAGTCCGCACGACGGGCCCCGGGGACCGGAGCGTCCCCGGGGCCGTCGGCGGGTCGAGGCCGGTCACCCCGGTCCGAGCAGCGCCCCCGACTCAACCCATCTAACGAGGGAAGCAGACCGTGGCACTTGACGTGCTGACCGACCTGAGCAAGGTCCGCAACATCGGCATCATGGCCCACATCGATGCCGGGAAGACCACGACCACCGAGCGCATCCTGTTCTACACGGGTGTGAACTACAAGCTCGGCGAGACGCACGACGGCGCGTCCACGACCGACTGGATGGAGCAGGAGAAGGAGCGCGGCATCACGATCACGTCCGCCGCCGTCTCGTGCTACTGGAACAAGAACCAGATCAACATCATCGACACGCCCGGCCACGTCGACTTCACGGTCGAGGTCGAGCGCTCCCTGCGCGTCCTCGACGGCGCCGTCGCCGTCTTCGACGGCAAGGAGGGTGTCGAGCCGCAGTCGGAGACGGTGTGGCGCCAGGCGGACAAGTACAACGTCCCCCGCATCTGCTTCGTCAACAAGATGGACAAGCTCGGCGCGGACTTCTACTTCACCGTCGACACGATCATCAACCGCCTCAAGGCGAAGCCGCTGGTCATCCAGCTCCCGATCGGTGCCGAGAGCGAGTTCACCGGCGTCGTCGACCTGCTCGAGATGAAGGCGCTCGTCTGGCACGGGGAGACCCAGCTCGGCGAGGCGTACGACACCGAGGAGATCCCCGCGGACCTGGTCGAGAAGGCCCAGCAGTACCGCAGCGAGCTCGTCGAGGCCGTCGCCGAGGCCGACGAGGAGCTGCTCGAGAAGTACCTCGGTGGCGAGGAACTGACGATCGCCGAGCTCAAGGCCGGCATCCGCAAGCTCGTCATCGCGGGCGAGGCGTTCCCGGTCCTGTGCGGCTCCGCGTTCAAGAACAAGGGCGTCCAGCCCATGCTCGACGCGGTCATCGACTACCTGCCGTCGCCCCTCGACGTGCCGGCGATCGACGGTCACGACCCGAAGGACGAGGAGAAGGTCATCCAGCGTCACCCCGACGCCTCGGAGCCGTTCTCCGCGCTCGCCTTCAAGGTCGCGGCGCACCCGTTCTTCGGCAAGCTCACCTACGTCCGCGTGTACTCCGGTCGTGTCGAGCCCGGCCAGCAGGTCGCGAACTCGACCAAGGGCAAGAAGGAGCGCGTCGGCAAGATCTTCCAGATGCACTCCAACAAGGAGAACCCGGTCGACGAGGCGAGCGCCGGTCACATCTACGCGGTCATCGGCCTCAAGGACACCACGACCGGTGACACGCTGAGCGACATGGCGAACCCGGTGATCCTCGAGTCGATGAGCTTCCCCGAGCCCGTCATCGACGTCGCGATCGAGCCGAAGACGAAGGCCGACCAGGAGAAGCTCTCCACGGCGATCCAGAAGCTCGCCGAGGAGGACCCGACCTTCCGCGTGAAGCTGGACGACGAGACCGGCCAGACCGTCATCGGCGGCATGGGCGAGCTCCACCTCGACATCCTCGTCGACCGCATGCGTCGCGAGTTCAAGGTCGAGGCGAACGTCGGCAAGCCGCAGGTCGCGTACCGCGAGACGATCCGCCGCAAGGCCGAGAAGATCGAGTACACGCACAAGAAGCAGACCGGTGGGTCCGGGCAGTTCGCGAAGGTCCAGGTGACCTTCGAGCCGCTCGACACGTCCGAGGGCGAGCTCTACGAGTTCTCCAACGCGGTCACCGGTGGTCGCATCCCGCGCGAGTACATCCCCAGCGTCGACGCCGGCATCCAGTCCGCGATGGAGCTCGGCGTGCTCGCCGGCTTCCCGCTGGTCGGGGTGAAGGCGATCCTGCTCGACGGCGCCTACCACGAGGTCGACTCCTCGGAGATGGCGTTCAAGATCGCCGGCTCGATGGTCCTCAAGGAGGGCGTCAAGCGGGCGGACCCGGTTCTGCTGGAGCCGGTGATGGCGGTCGAGGTGCGTACGCCCGAGGAGTACATGGGCGACGTCATCGGCGACCTGAACTCACGTCGTGGAATGATCCAGTCCATGGAGGACGCGACGGGTGTGAAGGTCGTCCGGGCCCACGTACCGTTGTCAGAGATGTTCGGGTACATCGGTGACCTCCGGTCCAAGACCCAGGGTCGTGCGGTGTACTCGATGCAGTTCGACAACTACGCCGAGGTTCCTCGGAACGTTGCCGAAGAGATCATCAAGAAGACCCGGGGCGAGTGAGTCCCCACAGGTCGAAGACCCGCACAACCATCAACCTGTAGGAAAACCGCAACGCCCCGCGGATGTAGGATCTCTCGGTCGACATTCGCAACGTTCGGCACATCTACCCAAGTCCCAGGAGGACCCCAGTGGCTAAGGCCAAGTTCGAGCGGACCAAGCCGCACGTCAACGTCGGCACCATCGGTCACGTCGACCACGGTAAGACGACGCTCACGGCGGCGATCTCGAAGACGCTCGCGGACACGTACCCGGACCTGCCGGCGAACACGCAGCGCAACTTCGACGAGATCGACGCGGCTCCCGAGGAGAAGCAGCGCGGTATCACGATCAACATCGCGCACATCGAGTACGAGACGCCGAAGCGCCACTACGCGCACGTCGACGCCCCGGGTCACGCCGACTACATCAAGAACATGATCACCGGTGCCGCCCAGATGGACGGCGCGATCCTGGTGGTCGCCGCGACCGACGGCCCGATGGCCCAGACGCGCGAGCACGTCCTGCTCGCCCGCCAGGTCGGCGTGCCGTACCTGCTCGTCGCGCTCAACAAGTCCGACATGGTCGACGACGAGGAGATCCTCGAGCTCGTCGAGATGGAGGTGCGCGAGCTCCTCTCCTCGCAGGAGTTCGACGGTGACAACGCGCCGGTCGTGCGCGTCTCCGGTCTCAAGGCGCTCGAGGGCGACCCCGAGTGGACCGCGAAGATCCTCGAGCTCATGGAGGCCGTGGACGAGAACGTGCCCGAGCCCGTCCGCGAGCTCGACAAGCCGTTCCTCATGCCCGTCGAGGACGTCTTCACGATCACCGGTCGTGGCACCGTCGTCACCGGCAAGGTGGAGCGTGGCACGCTCGACCTCAACTCGGACGTCGAGATCGTCGGCATCCGCGCGCCCCAGAAGACCACGGTCACGGGCATCGAGACGTTCCACAAGCAGATGGACCAGGCTCAGGCCGGCGACAACACCGGTCTGCTCCTGCGCGGCATCAAGCGCGAGGACGTCGAGCGCGGCCAGGTCGTCGTGAAGCCGGGCTCGATCACCCCGCACACGCAGTTCGAGGCGCAGGTCTACATCCTGGGCAAGGACGAGGGCGGCCGTCACAACCCGTTCTACTCGAACTACCGTCCGCAGTTCTACTTCCGCACGACGGACGTCACCGGCGTCATCACGCTGCCCGAGGGCACCGAGATGGTCATGCCCGGCGACAACACCGAGATGACGGTCGAGCTGATCCAGCCGATCGCCATGGAGGAGGGCCTCGGCTTCGCCATCCGTGAGGGTGGCCGCACCGTCGGCTCGGGCCGCGTCACCAAGATCCTCAAGTGATCTGACGCTGCCTCCGCAGCATCTCGTCGAAGGCCCGGTCCCGTCCGCGGGGCCGGGCCTTCGGCCTGCGGTCACCGTCACAGCGACGTCGTGCCGTCCCGACTTGGACGACGGCACCTTCGTGTGGCAGACTGTTCAGGTTGCCTGTTACGGGTGCGCTCTTTCACGTGTCGAACAGTGTGTTGAACCGGTCCTCTCGCCGAGGGCCAGGACCCCGGGACATCTCCCGGGTCTGCGGGTTGAGCTCTCTGTGTCGCCATGGATCGAGTACCCCGCGGAACACACGTTCCGACAGGCTCGCACAAACGTTGTGGTCCGGTTCGCGGAGCCGTGCGTCAGCACGGAGCCCGGCGGGAGTCCACATATCCAACGGCCCTGCGCCTCTCGGCGTGTGCGCCCAGGTGCGTCGCGACTACGCGACACGCCCGAGCGCGGGGGTCGGACAGCTAGCGGTTCGAGAGAGAGAGTCAGACGACGCCATGGCGGGACAGAAGATCCGCATCCGGCTCAAGTCCTACGACCACGAGGTCATCGACAGCTCGGCGCGCAAGATCGTCGACACGGTGACGCGCGCTGGTGCAACGGTCGTGGGTCCGGTGCCGCTGCCGACGGAGAAGAACGTCTTCTGCGTCATCCGGTCGCCTCACAAGTACAAGGACAGCCGCGAGCACTTCGAGATGCGCACGCACAAGCGGCTGATCGACATCATCGATCCCACGCCGAAGGCGGTCGACTCGCTCATGCGTCTCGACCTGCCGGCTGACGTGAACATCGAGATCAAGCTCTGAGGCTGGAGGACATCATGACTACCCCCCAGCAGAACGCGCGCCCGGTCACCGCGGTGCTCGGCACGAAGCTCGGGATGACGCAGCTCTGGGACGAGGCCGGGCGCCTCGTGCCCGTGACCGTCGTCGCGGTCGGCACGAACGTCGTGACGCAGGTGCGCACGTCGGACGCCGACGGTTACGCCGCCGTGCAGCTCGCCTACGGCCAGATCGACCCGCGCAAGGTCACGAAGCCGCTCAAGGGCCACTTCGAGAAGGCCGGCGTCACGCCGCGTCGTCACGTCGCCGAGGTCCGCACCACCGACGCCACCGAGTACTCGCTCGGCCAGGAGATCACCGCGGAGGCCTTCGAGGCCGGCGCCGTGGTCGACGTCGTGGGCACGACCAAGGGCAAGGGCACCGCCGGTGTCATGAAGCGTCACGGCTTCTCCGGCGTGGGTGCCTCCCACGGCTCGCACCGTAACCACCGCAAGCCCGGCTCGATCGGTGGGGCCTCGACCCCGTCGCGCGTCTTCAAGGGCCTGCGCATGGCCGGTCGGATGGGCAACGTCCGTCAGACCACCCAGAACCTGACCGTCCACGCGGTCGACGCCGAGAAGGGTCTGCTGCTCGTCAAGGGCGCGGTTCCCGGCCCCAAGGGCGGCGTCGTCCTCGTGCGCAGCGCCGCGAAGGGAGCGTGAACCCCATGTCCGCTCTGACCGTTGACGTGCTGGACCCCAAGGGCAAGAAGGCCGGCACCGCCGAGCTCCCCGCCGAGGTGTTCGACGTCGAGCTCAACGTCCCGCTGATCCACCAGGTCGTCGTCGCCCAGCGTGCCGCTGCACGCCAGGGCACCCACGACACCAAGTCCCGCGGCGAGGTCCGCGGTGGTGGTCGCAAGCCGTACAAGCAGAAGGGCACCGGCCGCGCCCGCCAGGGTTCGACCCGTGCGCCGCAGTTCGCCGGGGGTGGCGTCGTCCACGGCCCGACGCCGCGCTCGTACGACCAGCGGACGCCCAAGAAGATGAAGGCCGCCGCCCTCCGCGGTGCCCTCTCGGACCGCGCCCGCAACGGCCGTGTCCACGTGGTGACCGGCTTCGGCGTCGACGGCCTGCCGTCGACCAAGACCGCCGTCACGACGCTCGCCAAGCTCTCCGGGCGCAAGCACGTCCTCGTCGTCACCGAGCGTGGTGACGAGCTGACGATCAAGTCGCTGCGGAACGTCGAGCAGGTCCACCTCCTGGTGGCCGACCAGCTCAACACCTACGACGTGCTCGTCTCCGACGACGTCGTCTTCACGCAGGGCGCGCTCGACGCGTTCCTGACGGGCCCGGCCACGGGTCGCTCCGCGAAGGCCGTCGCCACCTCCACCGAGGCGGACGAGACTGCTGCCGAGGAGGCCGCGAAGTGACCACCGTGACCAAGGACCCCCGTGACGTGATCCTCGCGCCGGTCGTCTCCGAGAAGAGCTACGGCCTGCTCGACGAGGGCAAGTACACGTTCGTCGTCGACCCGCGGGCCAACAAGACCGAGATCAAGATCGCCGTCGAGCAGATCTTCTCGGTCAAGGTCGCCTCGGTGAACACGATCAACCGCAAGGGCAAGACGCGTCGCACGCGTTTCGGCCTGGGCAAGCGCAAGGACACCAAGCGTGCGATCGTCACCCTCCGCGAGGGCACGATCGACATCTTCGGCTGAGCCGACGAGAGCAGATTGAGGACAGATCCCCATGGGAATCCGTAAGTACAAGCCGACGACGCCCGGCCGCCGCGGCTCGAGCGTCGCCGACTTCGCCGAGATCACGCGCTCGCAGCCGGAGAAGTCTCTGGTCCGCCCGCTCTCCAAGAGCGGCGGCCGCAACAGCTCCGGTCGTATCACCACCCGTCACAAGGGTGGTGGCCACAAGCGTGCGTACCGCGTGATCGACTTCCGTCGTCACGACAAGGACGGCGTGCCGGCGAAGGTCGCGCACATCGAGTACGACCCCAACCGCACCGCGCGCATCGCGCTCCTGCACTACGCGGACGGCGAGAAGCGTTACATCGTCGCGCCGGCGAAGCTCAAGCAGGGCGACGTCGTCGAGGCGGGCGCGGGCGCGGACATCAAGCCCGGCAACAACCTGCCGCTGCGCAACATCCCGACCGGTACGGTCATCCACGCCATCGAGCTCAAGCCCGGTGGCGGCGCGAAGATCGCCCGTTCGGCCGGTGCGTCCGTGCAGCTCGTCGCCAAGGACGGGCCGTACGCGCAGCTGCGCATGCCCTCCGGCGAGATCCGCAACGTCGACCTGCGCTGCCGCGCGACGGTCGGCGAGGTCGGCAACGCCGAGCAGTCGAACATCAACTGGGGCAAGGCCGGCCGCATGCGCTGGAAGGGCAAGCGCCCGACCGTCCGCGGTGTCGCCATGAACCCGATCGACCACCCGCACGGTGGTGGTGAGGGCAAGACCTCCGGTGGTCGCCACCCGGTGAGCCCGTGGGGCCAGCCGGAGGGTCGTACCCGCCGTCCCAACAAGCCGAGCGACAAGCTGATCGTGCGTCGTCGCCGTACCGGCAAGAAGCGCTGATAGGAGCCTGGAGACATGCCTCGTAGCCTGAAGAAGGGCCCCTTCGTCGACGACCACCTGCAGAAGAAGGTGGACGCTCAGAACGAGAAGGGGACCAAGAACGTCATCAAGACCTGGTCCCGTCGGTCGGTCATCACGCCCGACTTCCTCGGTCACACGTTCGCCGTGCACGACGGTCGCAAGCACACGCCGGTGTTCGTCACCGAGTCGATGGTCGGCCACAAGCTCGGCGAGTTCGCTCCCACGCGGACCTTCCGCGGCCACGTGAAGGACGACAAGAAGGGTCGTCGCCGCTGACCCCCGGGTCAGTCTGGTGACGACCTGGACGGTCAAGAGACAAGAAGGCAGGACAGCAATGGAAGCCAAGGCGCAGGCGCGGTTCGTCCGTGTCACGCCCCAGAAGGCCCGGCGCGTCGTGGACCTCATCCGTGGCAAGCAGGCCTCCGAGGCCGTCGCGGTGCTGAAGTTCGCACCGCAGGCGGCGAGCGAGCCCGTCCGCAAGGTCGTGGAGAGCGCCATCGCCAACGCCCGGGTGAAGGCGGACCGCGCGAGCGAAGCGTTCGAGGAGCAGGAGCTCGTCGTGCGTGAGGCGTTCGTCGACGAGGGCCCGACCCTCAAGCGTTTCCGCCCCCGGGCCCAGGGCCGTGCGAACCGCATCCTCAAGCGCACCAGCCACATCACCGTGGTCGTCGCTCCGCGTGAGAACACGAAGGGAAGTGCCCGATAGTGGGACAGAAGGTTCACCCGCACGGGTACCGCCTCGGCATCACCACCGACCACCGGTCGCGCTGGTTCGCCGACAGCACCAAGCCCGGACAGCGGTACCGCGACTACGTCCGCGAGGACGTCCAGATCCGCAAGCTCATGAGCACGGGTCTCGAGCGCGCCGGCATCTCCAAGGTCGAGATCGAGCGCACCCGTGACCGCGTCCGCGTGGACATCCACACGGCGCGCCCGGGCATCGTCATCGGTCGCCGTGGCGCCGAGGCCGACCGCATCCGCGGCGAGCTCGAGAAGCTCACCGGCAAGCAGGTGCAGCTCAACATCCTCGAGGTGAAGAACGCCGAGACGGACGCGCAGCTCGTCGCCCAGGGGATCGCCGAGCAGCTCGCGAGCCGCGTCTCGTTCCGTCGTGCCATGCGCAAGGGCATCCAGTCCGCGCAGCGCGCCGGCGCGAAGGGCATCCGCGTGCAGGTCTCCGGCCGCCTCGGTGGCGCGGAGATGAGCCGGTCGGAGTTCTACCGCGAGGGTCGTGTGCCGCTGCACACGCTGCGCGCGTACATCGACTACGGCTTCTTCGAGGCCCGCACCACGTTCGGCCGCATCGGCGTGAAGGTGTGGATCTACAAGGGCGACGTCACCGAGAAGGAGTTCGCCGCGCAGCAGGCCACGGCCGCTCCGCGCCAGGGCCGTGGCGGCCCGCGCGGTGAGCGCGGCGGCGACCGTCGTGGTGGCGGCCGTCGTCCCGAGCGTTCGGCCGAGCGGACCCCCGCGTCCGAGTCGCCGGCGGCGCCCGAGCAGGCTGCTCCCGCCGCGGAGGCGAAGGCCCCTGAGACCGGAACGGAGGCCTGAGTCATGCTGATCCCGCGCAGGCTCAAGCACCGCAAGCAGCACCACCCGTCGCGCTCCGGCGCGGCGAAGGGTGGCACCCAGATCTCGTTCGGCGAGTACGGCATCCAGGCTCTCGAGCCGGCGTACGTGACGAACCGCCAGATCGAGGCTGCTCGTATCGCGATGACCCGCCACATCAAGCGTGGCGGCAAGGTCTGGATCAACATCTACCCGGACCGTCCCCTGACCAAGAAGCCTGCCGAGACCCGCATGGGCTCCGGTAAGGGTTCGCCCGAGTGGTGGGTCGCCAATGTCAAGCCCGGCCGGATCGTCTTCGAGCTGGCGGGTGTCCCGGAGGACCTGGCTCGTGAGGCCATGCGCCGCGCGATCCACAAGCTCCCGATGAAGTGCCGTTTCGTGGTGCGCGAGGGTGGTGGCAACTGATGGCAATCGGAACGAAGGGGCTCGCCCCCGTCGACCTCGACGCCATGGACGACGAGACGCTCGTCGCCGAGCTCAAGAAGGTCAAGGAGGAGCTCTTCAACCTCCGTTTCCAGTCGGCCACCGGCCAGCTGGAGAGCCACGGGCGCCTCAAGGCCGTCCGCCGCGACATCGCGCGGATCTACACGATCCTGCGTGAGCGCGAGCTCGGCATCCGTACCGCGCCGAGCGCCGAGTGAGTGAGGCTGGAATGAGCGAGAACGCAACGAACGCGCCCGAGGCAGCCGAGGAGCGCGCGCACCGCAAGACGCGCCGCGGCTACGTCGTGAGCGACAAGATGGACAAGACCGTGGTGGTCGAGGTCGAGGACCGGGTCAAGCACCCGCTCTACGGCAAGGTCATCCGCCGCACGAGCAAGGTCAAGGCGCACGACGAGCAGAACTCTGCCGGCGTGGGCGACCTGGTGCTCATCATGGAGACCCGCCCGCTGTCCGCGACCAAGCGGTGGCGCCTCGCGGAGATCCTCGAGAAGGCCAAGTGATCCACCGGTCGTGACGGGCGGGCCCCGGCTCGCTCGTCACGACCGCTCTCGTGCCGCACCGCGGTGCGGCAACCAGTGAGGACAGGACGGGCGGGTCCTCCGCCCCGCTCCTGGCCGGTTCACCCGCGAGGGACCCGGCACTGACAGCTATCCGTTCGGCAAGGCTCGCCCTCGGCGAGAACCGGCTCGACGACAGGAGTTCATTACATGATCCAGCAGGAGTCGCGACTTCGTGTCGCCGACAACACGGGTGCCAAGGAGATTCTCTGCATCCGTGTTCTCGGTGGCTCGGGCCGTCGCTACGCCGGAATCGGCGACGTCATCGTCGCAACCGTCAAGGACGCGATCCCGGGCGGCAACGTGAAGAAGGGCGACGTGGTCAAGGCCGTCGTCGTCCGTACCGCCAAGGAGCGCCGTCGTCCGGACGGTTCCTACATCAAGTTCGACGAGAACGCCGCCGTGATCCTCAAGAACGACGGCGAGCCGCGCGGCACGCGCATCTTCGGCCCGGTCGGGCGCGAGCTGCGCGACAAGCGGTTCATGAAGATCATCTCGCTGGCTCCGGAGGTGCTCTGACCATGGCCAAGATCAAGAAGGGCGACCTCGTCGTCGTCATCGCGGGCAAGGACAAGGGCAAGCAGGGGCGCGTCCTCGAGGTGCTCACCGACCGTGACCGCGTCATCGTCGAGGGTGTCCAGCGCGTCACCAAGCACACCAAGGTCGGCCAGTCGCAGCGCGGCACGCGGACCGGTGGGATCGAGACCGTCGAGGCCCCGATCCACATCAGCAACGTGATGGTCGTCGACCCGGAGACCAAGAAGGGCACCCGCGTCGGGTACCGCACCGAAGAGGTCGAGCGTGACGGCCGCAAGCGCACCGTGCGCGTGCGTGTCGCCAAGCGCTCCGGGAAGGACATCTGATGAGCACCGAGATCGTCGCCCCCGAGGTGCCCCGCCTGAAGCAGCGCTACCGCGAGGAGATCGTCGCCGGTCTGCGCGAGGAGTTCGGGCACGAGAACGTCAACCAGGTCGCCCGCGTCACGAAGATCGTCGTGAACATGGGTGTCGGTGACGCCGCCAAGGACTCGAAGCTCATCGAGGGCGCCATCCGCGACCTGTCCGCGATCACCGGCCAGAAGCCGCAGGTGACCAAGGCCCGCAAGTCCATCGCGCAGTTCAAGCTGCGCGAGGGCATGCCGATCGGCGCGCACGTCACGCTGCGCGGCGACCGCATGTGGGAGTTCCTGGACCGCCTGCTGTCGATCGCCCTGCCGCGCATCCGCGACTTCCGCGGCCTGTCGCCCAAGCAGTTCGACGGGCACGGCAACTACACGTTCGGTCTCACGGAGCAGTCGATGTTCCACGAGATCGACCAGGACAAGATCGACCGTGTCCGCGGTATGGACATCACGATCGTGACCACGGCGACGACCGATGACGAGGGCCGCTCCCTGCTGCGCCGTCTCGGCTTCCCCTTCAAGGAGAACTGACATGGCGAAGAAGGCCCTGATCAACAAGGCGGCCGCCAAGCCGAAGTTCGCGGTCCGCGCCTACACCCGGTGCCAGAAGTGCGGTCGCCCGCACTCGGTGTACCGCAAGTTCGGCCTGTGCCGCATCTGCGTGCGCGAGATGGCCCACCGTGGTGAGCTTCCGGGCGTCACCAAGAGCAGCTGGTAACAACTACGTCGTAGGTCCTGGCGGAGCGCGTCGCTCGACGCGCCCCGCCCGGATACCACGTCGAGGAAGGGCTAGAGCCCGATGACGATGACCGACCCGATCGCAGACATGCTGACGCGTCTGCGGAACGCGAACTCGGCTTACCACGAGACGGTGACCATGCCGTACTCGAAGCTGAAGTCGCACATTGCCGAGATCCTCCAGGCCGAGGGCTACATCTCCGGCTGGAGCGTCGAGGACGCGACGGTGGGCAAGAACCTCACCATCCAGCTCAAGTTCGGCCCGAACCGTGAGCGCAGCCTCGCCGGCGTGCGCCGCGTGTCGAAGCCCGGCCTGCGCAAGTACGTCAAGTCCACCGAGCTGCCGAAGGTTCTCGGCGGCCTGGGCGTGGCGATCCTGTCCACGTCCTCCGGCCTGCTCACCGACAAGCAGGCCGCCACGAAGGGCGTGGGCGGCGAAGTCCTCGCCTACGTCTGGTAACCCGGAAAGGAGATACGCCATGTCTCGAATCGGCAAGATCCCCGTTCCGGTTCCCGCCGGAGTGGACGTCACCATCAGCGGCGCGCTCGTGACCGTGAAGGGCCCCAAGGGCTCGCTCGAGCACCACGTGCCCGCCCCCATCCAGGTCGCTCAGGAGGACGGCACCCTCGTGGTGTCGCGCCCGAACGACGAGCGCGAGTCCCGCGCGCTGCACGGCCTGACCCGCACCCTCCTGGCGAACCTCGTCCAGGGCGTGACGCAGGGCTACGAGAAGAAGCTCGAGATCGTCGGCACCGGCTACCGCGTGACGGCCAAGGGCTCGGACCTCGAGTTCGCCCTCGGCTTCAGCCACCCGGTCGTCGTGACGCCGCCCGCGGGCATCACGTTCGCGGTCGAGAGCCCGACGAAGTTCTCGGTCTCCGGCATCGACAAGCAGCAGGTCGGCGAGATCGCAGCGAACATCCGCAAGATCCGCAAGCCCGAGCCGTACAAGGGCAAGGGTGTGCGTTACGCCGGCGAGGTCGTCCGCCGCAAGGCTGGAAAGGCTGGTAAGTAACGATGGCTCTGAAGGTTCTCGGCAAGGGCAAGGCCGTCGCGCGTCAGCGCCGGCACCTGCGCCTGCGCAAGAAGATCAAGGGGACCGCCGGTCGTCCGCGCCTCGTGGTGACGCGTTCCACGCGTCACATCACGGCTCAGGTCGTGGACGACACGATCGGTCAGACGCTCGCGTCGGCCTCGTCGCTCGAGGCGGACCTGCGTGCGCTCGACGGCGACAAGAGCGCCAAGGCCCGCAAGGTCGGCGAGCTCGTCGCCGAGCGTGCGAAGGCCAAGGGCGTCGACTCCGTCGTCTTCGACCGTGGTGGCAACAAGTACCACGGTCGGGTCGCTGCGGTCGCCGACGGCGCTCGCGAGGGCGGTCTGTCCCTGTGACGACGCCGACCATCCCCACACGGAAGCAAAGGATTCTCTGATGGCTGCAGGGCAGCGCAGCAACACCGGCGCCCCCACGGGTGCCGCCAACGAGTCGAGCGACCAGAACGCGCGCGGGGGGCGCCGCGACGACCGTCGCGGTGACCGTCGCGACGGTCGCCGTGGCGACGCAGCCGAGAAGAACGCCTTCGTCGAGCGCGTCGTCACCATCAACCGCGTCTCCAAGGTCGTCAAGGGCGGCCGCCGCTTCAGCTTCACCGCGCTGGTCGTGGTGGGCGACGGCGACGGCACCGTCGGCGTCGGCTACGGCAAGGCGAAGGAGGTGCCCGCGGCGATCGCCAAGGGTGTCGAGGAGGCCAAGAAGAACTTCTTCAAGGTCCCGCGCATCCAGGGCACCATCCCGCACCCCATCCAGGGTGAGGCCGCCGCCGGCGTCGTGTTCCTCCGTCCGGCCGCTCCGGGTACCGGTGTGATCGCCGGTGGTCCGGTGCGCGCCGTGCTGGAGTGCGCGGGCATCCACGACGTGCTGAGCAAGTCGCTCGGCTCGTCCAACGCGATCAACATCGTGCACGCGACCGTCGAGGCACTGCGCAACCTGGAGCAGCCTGAGGCTGTCGCCGCGCGCCGTGGTCTCCCGCTCGAGGACGTGGCCCCGGCCGCGCTCCTGCGTGCCCGTGCTGCGGGGGTGAACGCCTGATGGCCAGGCTCAAGGTGACCCAGACGAAGTCCGCCATCGGCGGCAAGCAGAACCAGCGCGACACGCTGCGCACTCTGGGCCTCAAGCGGATCGGCGACACCGCCGTGAAGGAGGACCGCCCGGAGATCCGCGGCATGGTCGCGACGGTGGCGCACCTCGTCACCGTTGAGGAGGTCGAGTGACCATGGCTGAGAAGGCCACCAAGGAGACCGCCGAGGCTCCGAAGAAGAAGACCGCTGCGAAGGCGTCGGCTCCGGCGAAGGCCGAGCAGACCCCCGCGCAGACCGAGGGTGCCGGCGGCACGCTCAAGGTCCACCACCTGCGTCCGGCTCCCGGCGCCAAGAAGGCCAAGACCCGCGTGGGTCGTGGTGAGGCGTCGAAGGGTAAGACGGCGGGCCGCGGTACCAAGGGTACGAAGGCTCGTTACCAGGTTCCCGAGCGCTTCGAGGGTGGGCAGATGCCTCTGCACATGCGCCTCCCGAAGCTGCGCGGCTTCAAGAACCCGTTCCGCACCGAGTACCAGGTCGTGAACCTGGACAAGCTCGCGGCGCTGTACCCCGAGGGTGGCCAGGTCACCGTCGAGGACCTCGTCGCGAAGGGCGCGGTCCGCAAGGGCCAGCTCGTCAAGGTGCTCGGCACGGGTGAGATCACCGTCAAGCTCGAGGTCGCGGTCGACGCCCTCTCGGGCGCGGCGCGCGAGAAGATCCTCGCGGCCGGCGGTTCGGTCTCGGAGGACTGACACCCCTGGACAGGGCCGGTGGCGCGTACGCGCCGTCGGCCCTGTCCGCGTCTGGGGCCGTCTCCCTGCACGACCCGTGGTCCGTCCGGCAGCGCACCACGGTCTAGACTCTCCGACGGCTGTCTCCCCGCACCCCGGGGGTGACCGCCGTCACTCCCAGGTCCACGGCCGGCCCGTCCGGTGATCGGGACCGACTTGCCGTTCGACGCGGCGCTACGGCTAGGGTGCCTCTTGGCGCCCGTGCCGTGCGTCACACCTCGCCGGGCCTCCCGGCGACACGACATCCCGCCTCGGCGGGCCAGGAGGATAGGTGCTCAGCGCATTCGCCCGGGCTTTCCGGACGCCCGACCTGCGGCGCAAGCTGCTGTTCACGATCGCGATCATGGCGATCTTCCGGGTGGGGTCGTTCATCCCCACGCCCGGCGTGGACTACCCCAACGTGCAGCAGTGCATCGCGGAGACCGCCGACGGCAACGACCTGCTCAGCCTGGTCAACCTCTTCAGCGGCGGCGCGCTGCTCCAGCTGTCGATCTTCGCGCTCGGCATCATGCCGTACATCACCGCGAGCATCATCGTCCAGCTGCTGCGCGTCGTGATCCCTCGCTTCGAGGCGCTCCACAAGGAGGGCCAGTCGGGCCAGTCGAAGCTGACGCAGTACACGCGCTACCTGACGATCGCGCTCGCCATCCTCCAGTCGACGACCGTCATCACGACGGCGCGCAACGGCCTGCTCTTCCAGGGCTGCTCCGTCGACGTCATCCCGGACGCCAGCTTCGTCACGATGGCCCTCATGGTGATCACCATGACCGCGGGCACCGGCCTCATCATGTGGCTCGGCGAGCTCATCACGGAGCGCGGCGTCGGCAACGGCATGTCGCTGCTCATCTTCACGTCGATCGCCGCGAGCTTCCCGACCGCCCTGTGGTCGATCGCCGGCGGCGCGAACGGCGCGACGAACTTCATCATCATGATCGCGGTCATCGTGCTCGTCATCGGGCTGGTCGTGTTCGTCGAGCAGTCGCAGCGCCGGGTGCCGGTGCAGTACGCCAAGCGCATGGTCGGGCGCCGCATGTACGGCGGCTCGAGCACCTACATCCCGATCAAGATCAACATGGCGGGCGTCATCCCGGTGATCTTCGCGGCCTCGCTGCTCGCGGTCCCGGGCCTCATCGCGCAGTTCGGCGACCAGAGCGCCGACTGGGTGATCTGGATCAGCACGAACCTGGCCGACCCGGCCGCGCCGCTGCACATCCTGCTGTACGTGCTGATGATCCTGTTCTTCTGCTTCTTCTACACGTCGATCACGTTCAACCCGGACGAGGTCGCGGACAACATGAAGAAGTACGGCGGCTTCATCCCGGGCATCCGCGCCGGCCGGCCCACCGCCGAGTACCTCGACTACGTCATCACCCGCATCACCTCCGCGGGTGCCATCTACCTCGCGCTCGTCGCACTGCTGCCGACGCTGGTCCTCATCGGGCTCGGCGTGAGCACGAACATCCCGTTCGGTGGCTCCTCGATCATCATCGTCGTCGGCGTCGGCCTGGAGACGGTCAAGCAGATCAACTCCCAGCTGCAGCAGCGCCACTACGAAGGGTTCCTCCGTTGAGCAACGCCACCGACGGCCAGTCCGCACCGCGCCCCGCGCGCCTCGTCATCATGGGCCCGCAGGGAGCGGGCAAGGGGACGCAGGCCGCCCGGCTCGCCGAGCGGCTGTCCGTCCCGGCGATCTCGACCGGCGACATCTTCCGGGCGAACATCAAGGGCGGCACGGAGCTCGGTCGCCTCGCGCAGGAGTACACCGCGAAGGGCGACCTCGTCCCCGACTCGGTGACGAACGCGATGGTCCGCGACCGTCTCGCGCAGGACGACGCCGCGCAGGGGTTCATCCTCGACGGCTACCCGCGCAACGCGGCCCAGGTCGTCGAGCTCGACGCGATCCTCGCCGACCTGGGGGTCGCGCTCGACGGCGTCGTGGAGCTCACGGCGGACCGCGACGAGCTGCTCGGCCGCCTCGCGAAGCGCGCGGAGATCGAGGGTCGAGAGGACGACACGGAGGAGGCCATCGCGCGCCGCCTCGACATCTACGCCGAGCAGACGGCGCCGCTCACCTCCGCCTACGCCGACCGCGGTCTGCTGGTCCGCGTCGACGGCATCGGCGACATCGACGAGGTCACCGGCCGCATCGTGTCGGCGCTGACTGCGCTCGTCGGCTGAGCGCGCGTCCGTCCGTCCGTCGGTACTGAGGAGCAGCAGGGTGTTCGGTCGCGAGCGCATCGAGTACAAGACGCACGACCAGGTCCGGTCGATGCGCAGCGCCGGCCTCGTGGTGGCGCGTGCGCTCGGGACGGTGCGCGACGCCGTCCGCCCGGGCATGACGACGGCGGACCTCGACGCGCTCGCCGCGGCGGTCATCGCCGACGCCGGGGCGACGCCGTCGTTCCTCGGGTACGAGGGGTACCCGGCCTCGCTGTGCGTGTCGGTCAACGACGAGGTCGTCCACGGCATCCCGGGCCCGCGCGAGCTGCGCCCGGGGGACGTCGTCTCCGTCGACTGCGGGGCCGTCGTCGACGGCTGGCACGGCGACTCGGCGGTCTCGTTCGTCCTCGGCGAGGGCGACCCGCACGACGAGGCGCTGGTCGAGGCGACGCGTCGCGCCATGTGGGCGGGCATCGCCGCCCTCGCGACGAGCGAGCGGCTGTGCGACGTCGGGGCCGCCATCGAGGACTCGGTGCGCGCCTCGGGGGAGTCGGACGGCGTGACCTACGGCATCGTCGAGGACTACGTCGGCCACGGGATCGGGTCGGCGATGCACCAGCCCCCGGACGTCCCGAACTACCGCACGCGTGACAAGGGCCCGCGGCTGCGCCCGGGCATGTGCCTCGCGATCGAGCCGATGCTCACGCGGGGCGAGCGGTTCACCGAGGTGTGCGAGGACGACTGGACGGTCGTGACGGACGACGGCACGCGCGCCGCGCACTGGGAGCACAGCGTCGCGATCCTCGACGAGGGCATCTGGGTGCTCACCGCGCCCGACGGCGGCGCCGCGGAGCTCGCGGAGCTCGGCGTCCGCGTCGCACCGCTCGCGGCCTGACCGCGCACCGGCCCGTCGCGGCCCGGCTCGCTCCCGTCCGGCAGCGCCCGACGGCACCCGTCATGCGACGGGGGAGTGACGCGTCGCACCGCGTTCGTCCCCGCCACGGTTTCCCGTCTCTTGCCGGATGCCGTAGGATGGTCCGTCGGGTGTAGTCCGTGCACGTCGTTCATCCGGCCCCCGTCCCTCGGGACCCGGGCGACCGACCCCCGCACGCGGCTCCACGCACCTCCCACGATCGGACGACCCTCGGGTCGGGCGTGCGCGGGAGTCCTAGCAGTTCAGACGAGAGTTAGCGGAGGACATGGCAAAGAAGGACGGTGTCATCGAGATCGAGGGCAGCGTGGTCGAGGCCCTGCCGAACGCGATGTTCCGCGTGGAGCTGGCCAACGGGCACAAGGTTCTCGCGCACATCTCGGGCAAGATGCGCCAGCACTACATCCGGATCCTCCCCGAGGACCGGGTCGTGGTCGAGCTGAGCCCGTACGACCTGTCCCGCGGCCGCATCGTCTACCGCTACAAGTAGTCGTCACGCGTCCACCCACTCACCCGCCTCGCACCCGGGACCACCGGGGCCGCTCGTCGGTCGCGCCCGGAGCGGGGCACCACTGAGGGAACGAAGATGAAGGTCAAGCCCAGCGTCAAGAAGATCTGCGACAAGTGCAAGGTGATCCGCCGGCACGGTCGCGTCATGGTGATCTGCGAGAACCTGCGGCACAAGCAGCGCCAGGGCTGAGCCCTCACCTGCGCCACGGGTGACGGTCCTCCGGGACCGCGATCACCAGGCCGCCCGTCACGACGACGGCCGGCCACCAGCGCACCACCACGAACCTGCTCGGCACCCCGGACGCGAGTCCGGGAGGAGAACGCCACAGGCAGGGGAACCCCCGGCTCGGAGGCCGGGGCCCACGGAGCTCCCCGTGGGAGGGCGGTGCGACAGACCTCCGACGAAGCACGAGGAGCCGAAAGGCACATGGCACGTCTCATCGGCGTCGACCTCCCCCGCGACAAGCGGCTCGAGGTCGCGCTCACCTACATCTACGGCGTCGGCCGTACCCGCGCCCAGCAGACGCTGGCCGCTACCGGCATCAGCCCGGACGCCCGCGTCAAGGACCTCGGCGACGCCGAGCTCGTCGCGCTCCGCGACTACCTCGAGGGCAACTACAAGCTCGAGGGTGACCTCCGTCGTGAGGTGGCCGCCGACATCCGCCGCAAGGTCGAGATCGGCACCTACCAGGGCCTGCGTCACCGCCGCGGCCTGCCCGTGCGCGGCCAGCGCACGAAGACCAACGCGCGTACGCGCAAGGGACCGAAGCGCACCGTGGCCGGCAAGAAGAAGGCCCGCTGAGCCAGTCCGCAGGGCGGGCCCTGCTCGCGCACTGACCCGGACCTCATGGTCCGTGCCGTGCCGGGTGGAGATCCCCGCGGTCAGACCACCTCAGACCAGGAGAGAAGAAGGACATGCCTCCCAAGACTCGCGCCGCCGCTGGGCGCAAGCCTCGTCGCAAGGACAAGAAGAACGTCCCCGCCGGCCAGGCGCACATCAAGAGCACGTTCAACAACACGATCGTGTCGATCACGGACCCGTCGGGCGCCGTGATCGCGTGGGCCTCCGGCGGCGACGTCGGCTTCAAGGGCTCCCGCAAGTCGACCCCCTTCGCCGCCGGCCTCGCGGCCGAGGCCGCTGCCCGCAAGGCGCAGGAGCACGGCATGAAGAAGGTCGACGTCTTCGTCAAGGGCCCGGGCTCGGGTCGTGAGACGGCGATCCGCTCGCTGCAGTCGGCCGGCCTCGAGGTCGGCTCGATCCAGGACGTGACGCCGCAGGCGCACAACGGGTGCCGGCCGCCCAAGCGCCGTCGCGTCTGACCCTCGTCGTCGGCGTGCCGTCGACGGGCCGCCCGGTCTTCGACCGGCCGAGCCCGTCGACGGCGCCCGTCACGGGGCAGCCGCCTCCTGACGGGGTCGACGCACCCTTCCCGGCCGGGTGGACAGAGTCCCGGCCGGGGCCGCGTGCCGCAGGCACGCACCTCGCCTTGAACCGTGCAGCGTCATATGGCGGACGCTCACCGAAAGGAAACCACCAGTGCTGATCGCACAGCGCCCCACCTTGACCGAAGAGGTCATCTCGGAGAACCGTTCGCGCTTCTCCATCGAGCCGCTGGAGCCCGGCTTCGGCTACACGCTCGGCAACTCGCTGCGTCGCACGCTGCTGTCGTCCATCCCGGGCGCGGCGGTCACCTCCATCCGCATCGACGGTGTGCTCCACGAGTTCACCACCGTGCCGGGTGTGAAGGAGGACGTGACCGAGGTCATCCTCAACATCAAGAACCTCGTCGTCTCCTCGGAGAACGACGAGCCCGTCGTGATGTACCTGCGCAAGCAGGGTGCTGGTGCGGTCACCGCGGCGGACATCGTCCCGCCCGCGGGTGTGGAGGTCCACAACCCCGAGCTGCACATCGCCACGCTCAACGACAAGGGCAAGCTCGAGATCGAGCTGACCGTCGAGCGCGGCCGTGGCTACGTCTCGGCCTCGCAGAACAAGTCGTTCGACGCCGAGATCGGCCGGATCCCGGTCGACTCGATCTACTCGCCGGTCCTCAAGGTGACCTACAAGGTCGAGGCGACGCGTGTCGAGCAGCGCACGGACTTCGACAAGCTGGTCGTGGACGTCGAGACGAAGCCGGCGATCTCGCCGCGCGACGCGCTCGCGTCGGCCGGCAAGACGCTGGTGGAGCTCTTCGGCCTCGCCCGCGAGCTCAACGTCGAGGCCGAGGGCATCGAGATCGGTCCGTCGCCGACGGACGCGGCCCTGGCCGCGGACCTGGCGCTGCCGATCGAGGAGCTCAACCTCACGATCCGCTCGTACAACTGCCTCAAGCGCGAGGGCATCCACCAGGTGGGCGAGCTCGTCGCACGCAGCGAGGCGGACCTGCTGGACATCCGCAACTTCGGTGCGAAGTCCATCAACGAGGTGAAGGAGAAGCTCGCCGAGCTCGGCCTGTCCCTCAAGGACTCGCCGCTCGACTTCGACCCGTCGGCCGCCGCGTACTACGAGGGCGACGACGACGAGGCGACGTTCTCGGACACCGAGCAGCAGTACTGAGCCTGCGGCTCTAGACACCTCAGCGCGTCCGGGTCCGCACCTGCGGCGCGATCACTTCCCAAGGAGCACATCCCATGCCTACCCCCGCCAAGGGCCCCCGGCTCGGCAGCGGACCGGCTCACGAGCGCCTGATGCTCGCGAACCTGTCCACCCAGCTCTTCGAGCACGGCCGCATCACGACCACCGAGACCAAGGCGAAGCGCCTGCGCCCGGTGGCCGAGCGCCTCATCACGTTCGCCAAGCGCGGCGACCTGCACGCGCGCCGTCGCGTCCTGCGCGTCGTCCGCGACAAGTCCGTGGTGCACACGCTGTTCACCGAGATCGCCCCGCAGATGGCGGAGCGTGAGGGTGGCTACACGCGCATCACGAAGGTCGGCACGCGCAAGGGCGACAACGCGCCCCTCGCGGTGATCGAGCTCGTGACCGAGCCCGTCAGCCCGAAGCAGGCCGTCGTCCGCGAGGCGGAGAAGGCTGCCGAGAAGGCGAGCAAGAAGAAGGCCGACAAGCCGTCCAAGAAGGCCGACAAGGTCGAGGACGCGCCCGTCGAGGACGCCGCCGTCGAGGACGCTCCCGTCGAGGACGTCCAGGACGCGCCCGTCGAGGACGCCGCGGAGGAGAAGAAGGAGGCCTGAGCCTCCTCTCCCCGCCGAGCCCGCCAGGGGTTCGTCGCGCAGGGCCCGGGACCGCACGGTCCCGGGCCCTGCCGCGTTCGGAGGACGGGGCGCCGTCGGGCACGGCGGGGCCGCCCGGTGAACGCCGAGATCGGCCCGAAGGGTGGAGATCGACCCTCGGGAGGTCGACGGCGCGACCTCCGGGTCGATCTCGCGTGGAGGAGGACCTACCGTCGAGACGTGACCTTCGTCGACGCGTCTCCCGGGACCGGGGCGTGGCCGCCCGTCGTCCTCGTGCACGGCTCGCGCACGTCGCGCTCGATGTGGCGCGACCAGCTCGCGGCGCTGCGCCGCGCCGGGGTGCAGGCCGTCGCGGTGGACCTGCCGGGCCACGGCGTTCGGCGCGGCGAGGCGTTCACGCTCGACGGCGCGGTCGAGGCGGTCGCGGCCGGGATCGACGAGGTCGGCGGACGCGCGCTCGTCGTCGGGCTGTCCCTCGGGGGCTACGTCGCGATCGAGACGCGCGCGCGCCACCCGGAGCGCGTCGTGGGGCTGGTCGCCGCCGCGTGCTCGACGCCGCCGTCGACGCGTCTGCGCGGCGGCTGGCTCGTCCTCGCGCGCGGCATCGAGCGGCTCCCGGACGGGGGCGCCGGGCTGAACCAGGCGCTCGTCGACCGGGCGATGGCGCCCCAGGCCGGCGCCGACCTCGCGGCGGGCGGGTTCGCCCTCGACGTCATGAGCGCGATCCTGCGCGAGGTGGGGGCGGTCGACCCGGTCCGCGCTCTCGCGGCGGCGGACTCGCCGGTCTGGCTCGTCAACGGCCGCTGGGACCACTTCCGGCTCGGGGAGCGCGGGTTCCTCGCCGCGGCGCGCGCGGGCGGGGCCTCGGCCCGGCTCGTCGTCGTCCCGGGAGCGCGGCACCTGGTGAGCCTGGACGCCCCGGTGGCGTTCAACCGCGTCCTGCTCGACGCCCACCGGACGCTGGCCGCGGGCGCGTCGCCCGGGGACGGGGGAGCGGACGCCGCGCCGGGCTCCTCCGAGCCCGTGGCGGGACTCCGCACCGCGGGAGCCGCGCCGGGTCCCCGCCCCGCCGAAGGGGCGCCCCAGCGCCGCACGGCCCGTCGCTGAGAAGGTGGCTGAGGGGTCAGGCGGGCGGGAGGTCCCATGCGCGAGCGCCCCCGACGAGCGCCGCGGAGTTCGGTACCACGACGACGTCGTCGCCGAGCCGGTCGAGGACGCTCGGCGTGATCCGCCGCGAGTTGCCCCCGCCCAGGTAGAGGCGGTCCCACCAGAACACGGGCCGCAGGCCCTCGACGACCGCGAGGACCCGCCGCGACCAGAGCCCGTCGCCGAGGCGACGACGCTCGGGCTCGCCGACGTACTCGTCGTACGTGGTGCCGCGACGCACGGGTGCCCGCGACCACTCGAGGTGCGGGGCGAGCCGGCCCCCGTGGAACAGCGCGGAGCCGAGCCCCGTCCCCAGCGTCAGCACGAGCTCCAGCCCGGACGCCGCGACGACGCCCGCGCCGTGCACCTCGGCGTCGTTGAGCACGAGCGCCGGGACGCCGAGCCGGTGCTCGACGGCGGCGCGGACGTCGAAGCTCGTCCACGCCTCGACGAGCGCGGGGTCCACGCGCGACCGCGGCCCGCTGCGCGTCACGTAGTGGGGCGTGTGCACGACGACGCCGCGCCGGATCATCCCGGGCATGCCCACCGTGACCCGGTCCGCGGGAGGCAGCGTGGCCGCGATGCCCGCGACCGTCTCGACGAGGAGGTCGGGCGGGAGGGGGTAGGGCGTGGGGACGCGCACGGCCGCGGCGTGCGCGGTGCCCGACGCGTCGAGCACGTTCGCCTTGATCCCGCCCCCGCCGCAGTCGACGGCGAGCGTGCGGACGTCGTGCGGGTCGCCGGTCATGGGCGGCAGCGTAGGCACGGTGGCGCGCGCGGCGCACGGGCGGGCGACTACGGTGATCTCCCGTGACCGCCGTCCCGCCCTCCGCCCCGCCGGCCCCCGACCCCCCGCGCCCCGACGGGCCGGACGACGTCGTGCGCGTGCGCCTGGACCTCGCCTACCAGGGGACGGCGTTCGCCGGCTGGGCCCGGCAGCCGACGCTGCGCACGGTGCAGGGGACGATCGAGGAGGGGCTCGCGACGATCCTGCGGGGCGCGGCTCCACGGCTCACGGTCGCGGGTCGCACGGACGCGGGCGTGCACGCGCGGGGCCAGGTCGCCCACGTCGACCTCGGGCGCGCGCAGTGGGAGGCGCTGCCCGGCCGGTCCGACCGCGCGCCGGGGGACGCGCTCGTCGCGCGGCTGGGCGGCGTGCTGCCGGGGGACGTCGTCGTGCACCGTGCGACGCGGGCACCGGTCGGGTTCGACGCCCGCTTCTCCGCGCTGCACCGCGCGTACACCTACCGCGTGGCGGACGACCCGGCGCAGCGCGACCCGCTGCGCCGGGAGTGGGTGCTGTGGAACCGGCGGCCGCTCGACGTCGCGGCGATGGACGCGGCCGTGCGGCCGCTGCTCGGGGTGCGGGACTTCGCCGCGTTCTGCAAGCCACGACCCGGCGCGACGACGATCCGGGAGCTGCAGCACCTGTCGTGGTCGCGCCCGACGGACGGGCCCGACGCGGGTCTCGTCGTGGCGCACGTCCGCGCGGACGCGTTCTGCCACAACATGGTGCGCGCGCTCGTCGGCGCGTCGCTCGCCGTCGGGGAGGGGCGGCGCGGCGTGGGCTGGCCCGCCGAGCTCCTCGCGAGCCGGCGCCGGGACGCGGGGGCGGGCGTGGTGCCCGCGCACGGGCTCGTGCTGGAGGAGGTCACCTACCCGCCCGACGCCGAGCTCGCGGCGCGGGCCGACCGCATCCGCGCCGTGCGGAACGAGGAGGACGTCTGGGAGGACGCGCCGCCCCGCGGGCCGGCCTGAGCCGGCTGCGGGCGGGCGCTCGTCCTCGGTGCTCCCGAACTCAGGGCTGCTCGACCTCAAGGCTCCTCGACGACGTGGATGGCGGCCTCCTCGGCGCCGGCGGCGCCCCCGGAGATCCCCTCGTCGTCGGCGTACGTGTCGTTCTGGCGCCCGTCGAGGGCGTCGGGGTCCGCGACGAGGCGGCCCGCGCGGGTCTCGTCGGGGCGCTCGGACGGGTCGCGCTCCCACTCCTCCGGCTCCTCCTCGGCCAGGCGCTGGTCGAGCGTCTCGCCGTGCACCTCTTCCCACGGCGTCTCGCCGAAGTGGTTCGAGCGAGGGCGCTCGGGCGGGGAGTAGCCCTCGTCGAGCACGTCGTCCACGCCGCGGTCGAGGAGCGTCTCCTCGGGCTGGAGCTGGTCGGTGTCGCCCTCGGCGCCCGTCTCCGGGTCGGGGCTCGTGGCGGTGGTGTCTTCGCTCATGCGTTCCACCCTGGCACCTCGCGGGGACGGACGCAGCCCCGGAGGCTCGTGCCTGCGAGGACGTCGCGCCGGGACTACGGTGGGGCCGCACCGCGCCCCCCGGCGCGCAACCCCTGGAACACCCCCGAACCGGAGGACGACCCCATGGCCGGCATCGACGACATCCTGTCCACCGTCCCGCTCGACCAGCTCGCCGGTCGGCTCGGCGTCGACGAGGCGACGGCGCAGCGCGCGGTCGACGCGGCGCTGCCCGCGCTGCTGGGCGGGCTGCGCGCGAACGCCCAGGACCCGGCGGGCGCGGCGTCGCTCGGCGAGGCCGTCGCGCAGCACGACCCCGCGCTCGTCGAGGGCGGGGTCGACCTCGACGACGTCGACACGGACGACGGCCGCAAGATCGTCGGGCACGTGTTCGGGCAGAACGAGCAGGCGGTCGTCGCGCAGCTCGCCGACTCGACGGGCACCGGCAAGGACCTGCTCGCGAAGGTGCTGCCCGCGCTCGCGCCGATCGCGCTGGCCTTCCTCGCGAAGCAGCTCGGCGGCGCCGGGTCGTCGGGCGGCGCCCCGACCGGCACCGGCACCGCGGCGGGGGAGGGCGCGGGCGAGCGGTCGGGCGCTCCGCAGACCGGCGGGGGCGGCCTGGGCGACGTCCTCGGCGGGCTGCTGGGCGGCGGCTCGGGCTCCGGGGGCGGTCTCGGGGACCTCCTGGGCGGGCTGGGCGGTCTCCTCGGGGGCGGCCGGCGCTGAGCCCTCCGGGCGGGCGCGCGCAAAGCGCGTGACCGCGCGGCCGACGTCGGGGACCATGACGGGGTGGGACACCTCGACCTCAGCGACGTCACGTATCACCTGCCCGACGGGCGCACCCTGCTCGACGGCGTCGACCTGCGGGTCGCGGACGGCGCGCGCGTCGCGCTCGTGGGGCCCAACGGCGTCGGGAAGTCGACGCTGCTGCGCATCGTCACCGGCGAGGTCGCACCGCACGGGGGCGCCGTCGTGCGCAGCGGCGGGCTCGGGGTCATGCGCCAGGACGTGGGCCGCATCGACGACGACCGCACGGTGCGCGACCTGCTCGTCGGGCTCGCGCCGACCGCCGTCCGCCAGGCGGCGCTCGAGCTCGCGGCCGCCGAGCACGACATCATGACGGTCGACGACGAGCCCGCCCAGCTCCGCTACGCACAGGCCCTCGTGGACTGGGCGGACGTGGGCGGCTACGACGCCGAGGCCGGCTGGGACGAGGTGACCGACGAGGTGCTGTCGGTCCCGTTCGAGAAGGCGCAGTGGCGCGACGTGCGGTCGCTGTCCGGGGGCGAGCAGAAGCGGCTCGCGCTCACGGCGCTGCTCCGCGGGCCGGAGGAGGTCCTGCTGCTCGACGAGCCGGACAACCACCTCGACGTGCCGACGAAGCGCTGGCTCGAGGAGCGGCTCGTCGCGTCGTCCAAGACGGTCCTCTTCGTGTCCCACGACCGCGAGCTGCTGTCGCGCACCGCGACCCAGGTCGCGACGCTCGAGCCGACGCCGGGCGGCGGCACGGTGTGGGTGCACGGCGGCGGCTTCGCGACGTACGCCCAGGCCCGTGCGGACCGGCGCGACCGGCTCGCCGAGCTCGCGCGCCGCTGGGACGAGGAGCACGCCAAGCTCCAGGAGCTCGTGCGGACGCTCAAGACGAAGGCCGCGTTCAACGACGGCCTCGCGAGCCGGTACCAGGCCGCGCGCACGCGCCTGCGCAAGTTCGAGGAGGCGGGGCGTCCCGAGGTGGTCGCGCGCGACCAGAACGTGACCGTGCGGCTCACGGGCGGGCGGACGGCCAAGCGCGCGGTGACGTGCGAGCGGCTCGAGCTCACGGGGCTCATGAAGCCGTTCGACGTCGAGGTGTTCTTCGGCGAGCGCGTCGCGGTGCTCGGCTCGAACGGCTCCGGGAAGTCGCACTTCCTGCGCCTCCTCGCCGCGGGCGGGAGCGACCCCGAGCCGGGCACCGTGCCCGACGACGTGGCCGGCGGCCCGGCGGCGCCCGCTCCCGTGGCGCACACGGGCCGGGCCGTGCTCGGGTCGCGGGTGCGGCCGGGGTGGTTCGCGCAGAACCACGACCACCCGGAGCTGCGCGGGCGCACGCTGCTGGAGATCCTCCACCGCGGCGAGGGGCACCGGGCGGGCATGGGGCGCGAGGGCGCGAGCCGGGCGCTCGACCGGTACGAGCTCGTGGGCCAGGCCGAGCAGCGCTTCGAGACGCTCTCCGGTGGCCAGCAGGCGCGCTTCCAGGTCCTGCTCCTCGAGCTCGACGGCGCGACGCTCCTCCTGCTCGACGAGCCGACGGACAACCTCGACCTGCACTCGGCGGAGGCGCTCGAGGCGGGGCTCGCGGCCTTCCAGGGCACCGTGCTCGCGGTGACGCACGACCGGTGGTTCGCCCGCGGCTTCGACCGGTTCCTCGTGTTCCGCGAGGACGGTGAGGTCGTCGAGGCGCCGGAGCCGGTCTGGGACGTCGAGCGCGTCCGTCGGGCACGCTAGGCACGGACGCGACGACCCCAGAGAACTGGAGCGTCAGCAGGTCGGCCCCGACCGCTCCCCGGCCGACGAATCCCGACCACGATTCACGATCGCGCTCCGCGACGTCCCCGCCGTGCGACCACGGAGCCGCGCCCCAGAGGTCGCCAGACGCGACACGCGGTGTCACTCTGAATGCAGGCCGCGCCATCGGCGGTGTGGTAAGCGCGAGCGAAGTTGGCTCGTGGGAGACGACAGTCCGGCCGCAGGGGGAAGCAATGCGACAGGTACGTACCGTGAACTCGACCAGCTCCAGGAAGCGGCACACGGTGTCGGGGCTCACGGCCTCGCTGGCCGTCGCTTCCCTGATCGTGATCGGAGCGGTGGCCCCTGCGGGGGCGGACCCGGCACCCGCGGCGGAGTCGAGCAGCGCGAGCGCTGCGACGGACCCGACCCCCGCACCGGAGTGGACCCAGGCACCGACCGAACCCGCAGACCCTGCGGACCCGGACCCGGACCCCGGTGGTCAGCCGCCCGCCACGGACAGCCCGGCGCCCGGCGGCGAACCAGTCACGCCGCCGACGGAGCCCGGCCCGGCCGGGACGACGGACGCGCCGGGCGGGGCCGAGGTGCAGGAGGCTCCCACCCCGGAGGCCACCTCATCCGAGACGCCGGTCGAGGCCGAGGATCCCGGCAGCACACCGTTCCTGGTTCCTCCGGCGACCGGCAACAACGCGGTCATCACGGTCAAGGTGGGCGACGACCGCACCAGTCTGGTCGCGATCGGGCCGTTGGCCGGGGTCACCCTCCGGCTCTACGACGGCGGCAGCGCGCCTACGACCCCGGTCGCCGACGCATGGGCGACGTGCGTGTCCGACGCCGACGGCGACTGCTCGTTCGTCGTGCCGAGCACGCAGCTGGGCGGGGCGAACCGCGACCGCCGGTTCTGGGTGGTCCAGGACGGAGCGCCGACAGACTGGTACCAGAACCCGGAGCTCGGGACCGGGAGCGTCGGCGGGACCATCACGCCGTACGACTTCCGGACCGGGACCCAGCTCCGGGCCGGTACGACCTACACGTCGCAGGGGTCGTTCATGCTCGGCACGGGCAACACGAACAGCGCGGCCTCGGGCGGCATCTGGCAGAGCTCTCGTGTCAACCCGATCTTCCCCGCACAGTGCGGGATCGACGTGGCTCTCGTGCTCGACCTCTCCGGCTCCGTCGCCGGTAATCTCTCGCAGCTCAAGGCCGCGGCGAACCAGCTGGTGGATTCGCTGACCGGCACACCTTCGAACGTCGGACTCTTCACGTTCAGCTCTCTCGCGCCGGCGACGGGCAACCCGAACCTTGCGCTCACGCCGGTGTCGACCGCCACGAGCGCCCAAGGCGTGAAGAACCGGATCAACTCCTACACCGCGGGCGGCGGCACCAACTGGGACCGGGGGATCTATCAGGTGGCGGCCGACGCCAACACGTACGACGTCGCGGTCGTCCTGACCGACGGCAACCCGACCTTCTACGGCAACCAGGAGGGTCCGGGGAACTTCACGCGCCTGCGCGAGGTCGAGAACGGCGTCTTCAGCGCCAACGCGGTGAAGGCCAAGGGGACCCACCTGGTGGCCTTCGGTGTCGGGGACGGGATCGAGAACGCCGGCAGCGGCCTCAACCTGCGGGCCATCTCCGGAGAGCTCGCGGGGACGGACTACTACCAGACCGACGACTACCAGGAAGCGGGGAACCAGCTGCGCGATCTCGCCCTGGGCAGCTGCGAGGGGTCGGTCTCGGTCATCAAGCAGGTGATCCCCTCGAGCGCACCGGCAGGGTCGATCGAGGGTGCCGAGCCGGCAGGCGGGTGGCAGCTCACCGCGGAGGTGCAGGACGGGGACGTCAGCATCGTCCCGCCGACGACCGCGACCACGGATTCCGATACGGGCGCCGCGAACTTCGACCTCTCGTATCCCTCGTCGACCTCCTCGGGCGTGCTCGGCATCACCGAGACACCGCAGGGCGGCTACACCCTCCAACCGGTGGACGGCGACAACGCGGTCTGCACGAACATCGCGACCGGCGACCCCATCGCGGTGACGAACAGCGGGGAGGCAGGGTTCACGGTCCCCGTCGACCCGACAGCCGCCGTGACGTGCACGGTCTACAACCGGGCGCCGAACCCCGTCGCCTCGCTGACGCTCAGCAAGGAATGGGTCGTCAACGGTCAGACCTACGCGGACGGCGACCAGCCGCAGGGGCTCTCCGCGTCGGCGTCGATCGCCGGGACCCCCCAGGGGTGGGGCGTGCCGCGCACCGGTCTCCAGACGGGCCAGACCCCCAGGATCGGCGAGCAGACGACGGTGATCCTCACCCAGTGCACGCTCGACTCGACCGCGGTGACCGAATTCAACGGCACCGATATCTCGGAGCCGCTGCCGTACTCACCCACCCTCGTGACCGGGAGCAACACCGCCACGGTCACCAACACCGTCACCTGCACCAGCCGCCTCACGCTCGCCAAGCTCGTGGAGGGCGGGGACGGGGACGACGACCCGGCGCCCACGGACTGGACGCTCGACGCGGTCGCCCCCTCGGGGGCGCTCCCCGGCCCCAGTGGTGTCACCGGGTCGCCGGAGGCGACCGCGGAGGTCACGCCGGGTGTGGTCTACCCCCTGAACGAGTCCGGCGGTGATCCCAACTACGCCCAGTCGACCGAGCCCAACGCGGTCCCGATCCCCGGTTCGACGACGAGCTGGTCGTGCGTCGAGCTCGCCGCGGACGGCACCACGGTCATCCCGGGCTTCTCCGACGGCCTCAACGGTGGCGTCAACGTGCCTTTCGGGCGCTGGATCCGATGCACCGCCGTCAACCAGACCGCGACGCTCGAGCTTCGCAAGGTCGTCGAGAACTCCTACGGCGGGACGGCCGAGCCGGAGGACTGGAGCATCACGGCGACGCCCACCGGGACCTTCCCTGCCGGACTCCAGCCGCAGACCGTCACGGGCTCCACGGCCGGCACCACGATCAACGTGCGGCCCGGCGTGGCGTACGAGATCACGGAGTCGGGGGCACCTGTGGGCTATGTGCAGCAGGACACCAGCTGCGTCACCGACTCGGGTGGACCGCTCGACGGGACGACGATCACCCTCCAGGCGCTGGACACGGCGACGTGCACGTTCACCAACGCGGACACGCCGGCCCGGTTGACGCTCGTCAAGGAGGTCGAGGCCGGGACGACCAGAGCCACCGAGGTCCCCGCGAGCTGGACGCTCACCGCCTCACCGGACGGCATCGTCGGTCAGGGTGAGGTCTCCGGCAACGGCGACCCGACGAGCGCGGGTGGTATCGCCCAGGTCGAGGTCTTCGCCGGGACGTACGACCTCGCGGAGTCCGTGATCGCGGGCTACACGGCGGGGGCCTGGAGCTGTACCGGGGCGACGGTCACCGGCGCCGCCGTGTCGATCGAGCCGGGGGCGGACGTGACGTGCACGATCGTCAACCGCGCGCAGCAGTCGACCCTGACGCTCGTCAAGGACGTCGACAACGGGACGACCGGTGGGACGTACGAGCCGTCCGACTGGACGCTGACCGCGGCCGGCCCGACGGTCGTCTCGGGTGCGTCGGGCTCGGAGGCCGTGACCTCGGCCCCCGTCGCGATCGGCGACTACGTGCTCTCCGAGGAAGGCCCGGAAGGTTATACGGCCGACCCGTGGACCTGCACCGGGGGGACGCTGGAAGGATCGACCGTCACCGTCCCGCTCGGGGCGGACGTGACGTGCACGATCCTCAACACGGCCCGGCAGCCGTCGCTGACCCTGGTCAAGGAGGTCGTCAACGACGACGGCGGATCCGCGGAGCCCACCGACTGGACGCTCGAGGCCGACGGGCCCACGCCGCTCAGCGGCGTGAGCGGTGACCCTGCGGTCACGGGAGCGGACGTCGAGGTCGGCGCCTACGCGCTCTCCGAGACGGGCGGCCCGGCCGGGTACGAGGCGTCCGACTGGACGTGCGAGGTCCCCGGCGTCGACGGCGGGACCGCCACGCCCGTGGCTGTCTCCGACGGGACGGTCCAGGTCGACGTCGGGCAGACGGTCGTCTGCACCGTCGTGAACGACGACGTCCCGGCGCCGTTCACCGTCGTCAAGTCGAGCGAACCGGGCAGCGGCGCGACGGTCCTGCCGGGCGACGTGATCACGTACACCGTGACTGTGGCGACGGTCGGCGAGGGGTTCGACCCGGACGTCGTCATCACGGACGACCTTGCGGAGGTACTGAGCAACGCGACCTTGGTCGAGGGCACCGTCGAGCCGTCGACGGGCGGTGTCGTGCTCACGGGGACCACGCTCGTCTGGACCGTCGGGGACCTGGTCGGCACCGAGACCATCACGTACCAGGTGCGCGTCGACGACGGCGCGTACGGGGTCGCCCTGACCAACGTGGTCACGGCACCGGGCGCCGAGCCCTGCGTCGAGCCGGAACCGCCCGTCGAGCCTGAGGCGGCACCAGGGGGGTCCACCCGGGAGGCGACCACGCTCGCGGCCGACGCGGCGGCGGCCGTGGCGGCCGCGCCTGACGCGCTCGCGGTCGTGGACCCGGCGGAGGCCTGCCGCACGACGTCCCATCTCACGCCCGCGTGGACGCTCGCGAAGACGAGCGACCCGACGACGGGCACGACGGTCCCGGCGGGCAGCGTCATCACCTACACGCTGACCGTGACGAGCACGACCGACGCCGTGGTCAGCGGGGCCGTCGTGACCGACGACCTGTCCCAGGTCCTGCAGCACGGGAGCCTGCTCTCGCAGCCTCTGGGGACCACGCTCTCCGGGACGACCCTCACCTGGACCGTGCCGGACCTCGGGCCCGCGGGAGCGACGTCCGAGATCTCCTACCAGGTCAGGCTCTCGCCGAGCGCCCACGACGTGACGGTCACCAACGTCGCGACGCCGGGCCCGGGGGGCGGGTGCGTCTCGTGCAGCACGACGCACAAGGTCCCGCCCGTGGCAGCGGCCGCGGCGGCGACAGGGCAGCCGGGTCTGCCGGCCACCGGAGCCGATGTCGCCGCCGTCCTCACGGGTGCGCTGCTCCTCGTGCTCCTCGGAGGGTCCCTCGTCACGGCGCGCCGACGCCGGGCGAACCCCGGGCTGTGATGTGCAGCGAGGGTCGTCGCCCGCTCGTCGGCGGCCGCTCGCCGATCCCGCTGCGAGGTCTGAGGTGGGCGTCGACAGGGAGGGCGGCGCGGAGGGAGGCACGCCCTGGCCGTCCCTATCCTGGTGGGCATGGCCGTCCACAAGATCGTGCTCTTCTACGCCTTCACGCCGTTGCCGGACCCGCGTGCCGTGCAGCTCTGGCAGCAGGCGCTGGGGGAGCGGTGGCACCTCACGGGTCGCGTGATCGTGTCGGAGCACGGGATCAACGCGACCCTCGGCGGGACGGTCGAGGACCTCAAGCAGTACGTGAAGACCACGCGCCGGTACCCGGGCTTCGAGGGCGTCGACGTGAAGTGGTCCGACGGCACGGGCCGCGACTTCCCGCGCCTGTCCGTCAAGGTGCGCCCCGAGCTCGTCGCGTTCGGGGTGCCGGACGAGGTCCGGGTCGACGAGCACGGCGTCGTCGGCGGCGGGGAGCGGCTGAGCCCGCAGGCCCTGCACGACCTCGTCGAGGAGCGCGGCGACGACGTCGTGATGCTCGACGGCCGCAACGCGTTCGAGGCGGCGATCGGTCGCTTCCGCGGGGCCGTCGTGCCCGACGTCGCGACCACGCGGGACTTCGTCGCCGAGATCGACTCGGGCCGCTACGACGACCTCAAGGGCCGGCCCGTCGTCACGTACTGCACGGGGGGCGTGCGGTGCGAGGTGCTGTCGGCGCTGCTGCGCGCCCGCGGGTTCGAGGAGGTCTACCAGCTCGACGGCGGCGTCGTGCGCTATGGCGAGGTGTTCGGCTCGCAGGGACTGTGGGAGGGGTCGCTCTACGTGTTCGACGAGCGCATGCACGTCGAGCTCGGCCCGGGGTCGACGCCGCTCGGCGCGTGCACGGCGTGCGGGGCGCCGACGGCGAAGTACGAGAACTGCGCCGACCCGAGCTGCCGGAGCCTGCGCCTGTACTGCTCCGGCTGCGTCCACGAGGCCCGCTCGACGCGCTGCGAGACGTGCGTCCGGGAGCGCCCGGCCGCTTTGACCGGCGGCCTGCCTCGCGGGTAGTCTGGTGAGTCGTTGTGCTCATCTCACGACACCCGTGTCGCTAGCGCGCCCACTCGCTGCCGGCCAAGGAGCGGGTGTCGACCGAGCCCGCCGCGCAACGACCTGCCCTCTCGGCCGCACGCTTCAGCGGTCGAAGAAGACATCCTGAGACAGAAACGAAGGCTACGACCGTGCGTACGTACACCCCGAAGCCCGGCGACGTCCAGCGCGACTGGTACGTCATCGACGCGACCGACGTCGTCCTGGGCCGCCTGGCCACCCACGTGGCCACCCTGCTGCGCGGCAAGCACAAGCCGACCTTCGCTCCGCACGTCGACGGCGGTGACTTCGTCATCGTCATCAACGCCGGCAAGGTCGCCCTGAGCGGCAACAAGCGCGAGCAGAAGATGGCCTACAACCACTCCGGTTACCCGGGTGGTCTGCGTGCCGTCGCCTACGGCGACCTGCTCGACAAGCACCCCGAGCGTGCCGTCGAGAAGGCCGTGCGCGGCATGCTCCCCAAGACGACCCTCGGTCGCGCCCAGTTCGGCAAGCTGAAGGTCTACGCGGGTGCCGAGCACCCGCACGCCGCGCAGCAGCCGAAGCCGTTCGAGATCACCCAGGTCGCGCAGTAATCGCCGCTCAGGCGTAGCGCACAGAGAGACGCGAGGACACCACCCGTGGCCGAGACCACCGTCGACACCGACACCCTGGGCGACGAGACGCCCAGCACCTACACCTCCGAGTCCGCCGCCCCCACGGGCCGCGGCCAGAGCATCACCGCCCCCGGCCAGGCCCTGGGCCGTCGCAAGGAGGCCGTGGCGCGCGTGCGCCTCGTCCCCGGCACCGGCCAGTGGAAGGTCAACGGGCGCACGCTCGAGGACTACTTCCCGAACAAGGTCCACCAGCAGCTCGTCAACTCCCCGCTGAAGCTGGTCGACGTCGAGGGTCGCTTCGACGTCGTCGCCCGCATCACGGGCGGCGGCTCCTCGGGCCAGGCCGGCGCGCTGCGCCTGGCGATCGCGCGCGCGCTCAACGCGATCGACGCCGAGCACAACCGCCCCGCGCTGAAGAAGGCCGGCTTCCTCACTCGCGACGCCCGCGTCGTCGAGCGCAAGAAGGCCGGTCTCAAGAAGGCCCGCAAGGCACCGCAGTACTCCAAGCGCTGATCCTGCGCTGTGCGCTCGTCGGCCCCGGTGGACCTCGTCCACCGGGGCCGACGGCGTTTGTGAGGAGCGGTGACCAAGGCTCGCCGACGGCGGGCAGCGGCTGACGGTCGTACGGTCGGCGTACGTCCGGTACGAGGGGAAGGACTTCCATGGGACGGCTTTTCGGCACCGACGGGGTGCGCGGTCTCGCGAACGGGAACGTGACGGCGGAGCTCGCGCTGGACCTCGGCGTCGCCGCGGCCCGCGTGCTCGCGAGCGGCCAGGAGGAGGGGCACCGCCCGCGCGCGGTCGTCGGGCGCGACACGCGCGTGTCCGGGGAGTTCCTCGGCGCGGCGCTCATCGCGGGGCTCGCGAGCGCGGGCGTCGACGTCAAGGACGTCGGCGTCCTGCCGACCCCGGCGGTCGCCTACCTGACGAGCACCATGGACGTCGACTTCGGCGTCGTCATCTCGGCGTCGCACAACCCCATGCAGGACAACGGGATCAAGTTCCTCGCGCGCGGCGGCGTGAAGCTCGACGACGCCGTCGAGGACCGCATCGAGAGCCTGCTGGGCCAGGAGTGGGAGCGCCCGACGCACGGCGTCGTCGGCCGCATCTCCCCGGACTCGGGCCGTGCGGGCGGCGCGTACGTCGAGCACCTCATGTCGAGCATCGGCGCGGACGAGGACCACAAGCCGCTGGCCGGCCTGCGGATCGCCGTCGACTGCGCGAACGGCGCGGCGAGCGACGTCGGTCCCGCGGCGCTGCGCGCGGCCGGTGCGGACGTCGTCGTCATCAACGCGAGCCCCGACGGTCGCAACATCAACGCGGCGTGCGGCTCGAACCACCCGGAGCAGCTCCAGGCCGTCGTCGTCGCGTCCGAGGCCGACTTCGGTGTCGCGTTCGACGGCGACGCGGACCGCTGCATCGCGGTCGACCACGGCGGCACCGTCGTCGACGGCGACCAGATCATGGGCGTCCTCGCCCTCGCGCTCAAGGACGAGGGCGCGCTCCCGCACGACACGCTCGTCGTGACGGTCATGAGCAACCTCGGGCTCCTGCTCGCGATGCGCGCGGCAGGGATCAGCACCGTCCAGACCGCGGTCGGCGACCGGTACGTGCTCGAGGAGATGCGCGCCCACGGCTACGGCCTGGGCGGCGAGCAGTCCGGCCACATCGTCATGTCGCGCTACGCGACGACGGGCGACGGCGTGCTCACCGCCCTCCAGCTCGCGGCGCGGGTGCGCGCGACGGGCCAGAAGCTCGCGGACCTCGCGGGCGTCGTGCAGCGGCTCCCGCAGACCCTCCTCAACGTCCCGGGCGTGGACAAGGCGCGCGCGTCGACCGACGAGGCGCTGCTGGCGGCGGTCGCCGGTGCTGAGCAGTCGCTCGGCGAGACGGGCCGCGTGCTCCTGCGGCCGTCGGGCACCGAGCCCCTCGTGCGGGTCATGGTCGAGGCGGCGACGCAGCAGCAGGCCGACGCGGTCGCCGGGCAGCTCGCGGGCGTCGTGCGCGAGCGGCTCGCCCTGTGAGCGCGTCGGGACGACCGACGGGACGCGAGGCGGGCACGACCGTGCGGCAGGGGGTGGACGAGGCGCTGCGCGAGCACGTCCTCGCGCTCCTCGCCGCCTACCCCGACGGCGTCCTGCCGATCGTGCAGGCCGGCCACCCCGTCCTGCGCACGCCGGCCGTGCCGTACGCGGGCCAGCTCGGTGACGCGCTGCCGCGCTTCCTCGACGCGATGCACGCGACGATGCGCGCGGCGCCCGGGGTGGGGCTCGCCGCGCCGCAGGTCGGCATCGGCCTCGCGGTGGCCGTGGTCGAGGACCCGGGTGCACCGGACGTCGACGACGACCGGGAGCGAGGCCCCCTGGAGTACCGGGTGCTCGTGAACCCGCGCTACGAGGTCGTCGGCGAGGAGACGCGCACCTTCTTCGAGGGTTGCCTCTCCGTGCACGGCTGGCAGGCCGAGCGGACGCGCGCACGCACCGTCCGGCTCACCGGCCAGGACGAGGCCGGCGAGCCGTTCGACGACGTGCTGACCGGGTGGCCCGCGCGCATCGTCCAGCACGAGACGGACCACCTGCGGGGCGAGCTCTACCTCGACGCCGCCGACCTGCGCACGCTGTCGTCGACCCTCGGCGTCGCGCGGCTCCCGGGCGCCGGGAGCTAGCGCTCCGGGCGTCCGCGGACCCCTGGTCCTCACGACGTACGCGACCGCCGCGGGATGTCGTCCGTCGGGATGACGACCCGCGGCGGCCCGGCACGGCAGACTCGGCAACGGCGCGGCGCCGTCGCGCCGGGGTCCTCAGGGGTGAACCGGGGGTCTCCCTGATGGTCGTCGTCCTCGCGCTCCGTAGGCTTGTCCTGGTGCAGGACGACCGACCTGCCACCACCGCCCGCCTGGCCTCCCCGCCAGCAGACGAACGAGGACGCCGTTGCCCGACGCCGTGTCGATCTTCCTGGAGAATCTCGAGCACTGGATTCTCGCCCTCGCGGCGTCCGTGTGGATCTATCCCGCGCTGTTCGGCTTCGCGACGATCGACGGGTTCTTCCCGCCGGTCCCCAGCGAGTCGGTCGTCATCACGCTCGCGGTCTCCGCGCACTCGACCGGGGAGCCGAACCTCGTCCTCGTGCTCCTCGTCGCGGCCCTGGGCGCCTGGACCGGTGACCAGATCGCGTTCGCGATCGGCCGCGCCGTCGGCACGGAACGCCTCCGCATCCTGCGCACGCCCCGTGGGCGTCGCGCGGTGGCCTGGGCGGAACGTGCCCTCGCGCACCGGGGCGCGTCGTTCATCCTCGCCGCGCGCTACATCCCCGTGGGCCGCGTCGCGGTGAACATGACGGCCGGTGCCGTCGGGTACCCGCGCCGTCGCTTCATGGCGTTCTCCGGCGTCGCGGCGGTGACGTGGGCCGTCTACTCGGTGCTCATCGGGCTCGTCGCCGCCCAGTGGCTGGGGCACGAGCCGCTGCTCGCGATGGTCGTCGGCATCGTGCTGGGCGTCGGGAGCGGGTTCGTCATCGACCGCGTGCTCATGATCCGCGCGCGCCAGCGCGGCGAGCTGCCGCCGACGCCGCGGGCGCCGGCCGGCGAGGGTGGCGCGGCTCCCGACGCCGCTCCGACGGCCGGCGGGGCGCCGGTCGCGACCGCGCCCGGCGAGCGCGCGACGCCCGACGGGAGCCCGGCGACCGAGGCGGTGACCGGGTCGGCCAGCGGCGAGCCCGCGGCCGGTCCGCGCGCGACGGGTGCCCCCGGGACGGTGCCGCCCGGGTCGTCGGGGGCGACGTCGTCGGGCGCACCGGGCTCGACACCCCGCGCGAGCTGACCGTTCCCGGCGGCGTGCCCAGCACGCCGCCGGCCGCGTCAGAGCTTGCGCAGGCGGACGCGCTGCACCGAGTGGTCCGAGCCCTTCGTGAGGACCAGGGTGGCGCGGCCGCGCGTCGGCAGGATGTTCTGCTCGAGGTTCGGCGCGTTGATGGCGTCCCAGATCGACTTCGCCCGCTCCACCGCCTGCTCGTCCGTGAGGTCGGCATAGCGGCGGAAGTACGACTCGGGGCGCGCGAACGCCGTGCGACGCAGCGCGAGGAACCGGTCGACGTACCACTGGCGGATGTTGCGCGTGCGGGCGTCGACGTAGATCGAGAAGTCGAAGAAGTCCGACACGGCGACGGTCGACTCGTCGTGCGCGCTCGGGCGCGCCGGCTGGAGCACGTTGAGGCCCTCGACGACGAGGACGTCGGGCTTGCGCACGACGGCCTCGGCCCCCGGCACGATGTCGTACGTCAGGTGGTCGTAGACGGGCGCCCGCACCTCGGCGTGGCCCGCCTTGACCTTGGACAGGAACCGGATGAGCGCGCGACGGTCGTAGGACTCGGGGAAGCCCTTGCGGTCCATGAGCCCCCGGCGCGCGAGCTCGGCGTTGGGGTAGAGGAAGCCGTCGGTCGTGATGAGCTCGACGCGCGGGGTCTCCGGCCAACGGGCCAGCATCTCGCGCAGCACGCGTGCCGTCGTCGACTTCCCGACGGCGACCGAGCCCGCCACGCCGATGACGTACGGCGTGTTGCCGGTCTCCTCGCGCAGGAACGTCGACGTCGCCTCGTGCAGGCCGGACGTCGCGGTGACGTACAGGTTGAGCAGGCGCGACAGCGGCCGGTACACGGCGTCGACCTCGGCGAGGTCGATCGGGTCACCGAGGCCGCGCAGGCGCGCGACGTCGTCGTCGGTCAGCGGCAGCGGCGTCGACTCCGACAGCCGGCTCCACACGGCCCGGTCGAGATCGACGTACGGCGAGGACGACGGCGCGGCCAGGTGGGCCCGCAGGAGGTCGGACGGGTCGTCGGCGGGGGAGGACACCCGCCCGATTCTGCCGGATGCGCGACCGTGCCGGTGCACGGCACGTCCGTCGCGCCCCGACCACGCCTCGCGGGGCCGTCCTCCGCGGGTCTGCTCAGCGCGCGTCGTCGGGCCTGCGTGCTACGCGACGGCGGCGCGGCGCCGGTTCGACGGCGGGCCCCGGACCGGGGAGCGCGAGGTCGGGCAGGCGGGACATGAGGGCGAGCGCGTCGGCCGGGGCGTGGGCGTCGACGTCGTTGTCGAGGTAGACCTCGACGTCGTGGCCCGCGGCGTGCCAGGCGCGCACGCGCTCGGCCCACGCGTCGAGCACGTGCGGCCGGTAGCCGCTGCGGTAGAGCTCTTGGTCCCCGTGCAGGCGCACGTACACGAGCGGGCTCGTGACCGCCTCGACGAGCGGCCACCGGCCCGCGCCGTCCGAGACGGCGAACGCCACCCCGTGCCGGCGCAGGAGGTCGAGCGCCTCGGGGGCGGCGAACGAGGCGTGCCGCGGCTCGAGCGCGTGCACGAGCGGGCGGTCCGCGTCCGCCTCCGTCCACGCCGGCGCGCGCAGGCGGTCGTCGTGCTCCTGCGCGAGCCGCGCTGCCGCGCCGGTGGTGCGCGGCAGGAGCGTGAGGAACGCGTCGAGCAGGTCGTGGTCGAAGGCGGTGCGCGCCGGGAGCTGCCACAGGACCGGCCCGAGCCTGCTCCCGAGCGCGAGCACGCCGCTCGCGAAGAAGTTGGCGAGCGGCGTCCGCACGTCGCGCAGCCGTCTCATGTGCGTGACGAAGCGCGGGCCCTTGACCGCGAACGTGAAGCCCTCGGGCGTCTGGTCGCGCCACGCGACGAACGACGACGGCCGCTGCATCGAGTAGAACGACCCGTTGAGCTCGACGGCGGGGAAGAGCGAGGCGACGTGCTCGAGCTCGCGGCGCTGGGGGAGTCCCACGGGGTAGAACGGTCCGCGCCAGTCCGCGTACCGCCACCCCGAGAGACCGATCCGGACGGTGGGCACGAGCACCAGCCTCGCGGCGGCGCGCGTCGCACGCCCGGCGAACGCGGCGCGGACCGCGCGGCGATTAGGCAGCGGACCTCACGAAGAACCGCGAGATCGTGCGGCCCCGAAAGGACACGGGTCCGTGGCTAGACTCGATCACCATGTGCGGAATCGTGGGCTACGTGGGCCCTGGAACCATGGTCGGAGAGGCCTCGGGGCGACCCCTCGACGTCGCTCTCGAAGGACTCGGACGGCTCGAGTACCGCGGCTACGACTCGGCCGGGGTCGCGCTCGTCGCGCCCGGAGTCGACGCTGTCGCGTTCGCGAAGAAGTCGGGCAAGCTCGCGAACCTCGTGCAGGAGATCGAGACGCACCCCCTGCCCGCGGCCACCGCGTCGATCGGCCACACGCGGTGGGCGACGCACGGCGGCCCGACGGACACCAACGCGCACCCCCACCTCGCGGACGACGGCCGCCTCGCCCTGATCCACAACGGCATCGTCGAGAACTTCGCGACCCTCAAGGCCGAGCTCCTCGCCGAGGGCGTGACGTTCCGGTCCGAGACGGACACCGAGGTCGCGGCGCAGCTCCTCGCGCGGGCGTACCGCGACACGAAGGACCTCACGCTCGCGATGGGTCAGGTCGCGCGACGGCTCGAGGGCACCTTCACGCTCCTCGCCGTGCACGCGGACGCACCCGACACGGTGGTGGGCGCACGGCACGACTCGCCGCTCGTCGTCGGGCTGGGCGAGGGCGAGAACTTCCTCGGCTCCGACGTCGCGGCGTTCATCTCCCACACCAAGGAGGCGCTCGAGCTCGGGCAGGACCAGATCGTCACGATCACCCCGACGTCGGTCGAGGTGACCGACTTCGACGGCAACCCCGCCGAGGCGAAGCGCTACACGGTCGACTGGGACGCGGCGGCCGCGGAGAAGGGCGGCTTCTCGTCCTTCATGGACAAGGAGATCCACGACCAGCCGCACGCCGTCGCCGACACGCTGCTCGGCCGCACCGACCCGTCGGGCAAGCTCGTGCTCGACGACCTGCGCATCGACGAGGCCGTGCTGCGCTCGGTCGACAAGATCATCGTCGTCGCGTGCGGCACGGCGGCGTACTCGGGCCACGTCGCGAAGTACGCGATCGAGCACTGGTGCCGCATCCCGGTCGAGGTCGAGCTCGCGCACGAGTTCCGCTACCGCGACCCGATCGTCGACGAGAAGACGCTCGTCGTCGCCGTGACCCAGTCCGGCGAGACCATGGACACGCTCATGGCCGTGCGCCACGCGCGCGAGCAGGGCGCGAAGGTCATCTCGATCGTCAACACGCACGGGTCGACGATCCCGCGCGAGTCCGACGCCGTGCTCTACACGCACGCCGGCCCGGAGATCGCGGTCGCATCGACGAAGGCGTTCCTGTCGCAGATCACCGCCGCGTACCTCCTGGGCCTCTACCTCGCGCAGCTGCGCGGGAACAAGTTCCCCGACGAGATCTCGGCCATCCTCGAGGACCTGCGCGAGATGCCGCGCAAGATCCAGACGGTCATCGAGCGCGGCGAGTACGTGCGCGCGACCGCCCGGTCGATGAAGGACGCCTCGTCGGTGCTGTTCCTCGGGCGCCACGTCGGCTTCCCCGTCGCGCTCGAGGGCGCGCTCAAGCTCAAGGAGCTCGCGTACATCCACGCGGAGGGCTTCGCGGCGGGCGAGCTCAAGCACGGGCCGATCGCGCTCATCGACGAGGGGCAGCCGGTGTTCGTCGTCGTGCCGTCGCCGAAGGGCCGCGAGGGCCTGCACTCCAAGGTGATCTCGAACATCCAGGAGATCCGGGCGCGCGGCGCGCGCACGCTCGTCATCGCCGAGGACGGGGACGACGCCGTGCGTCCCTACGCGGACGAGATCTTCTGGATCCCCGAGTCGCCGACGCTGCTCTCGCCGCTGCTGGCCGTCGTGCCGCTGCAGATCTTCGCGATGGCGCTCGCGACGGCGAAGGGCCTGGACGTCGACCAGCCGCGCAACCTCGCGAAGTCGGTCACGGTCGAGTAGCCCTCCCGGCCCCGCCCACGCGTCGACCAGGTGGTCCTGGTTCGTCCGGTCTCCCGGACGGACCAGGACCACCTGCTCGTGGAGGCGGGGAGGCCTGGTCGCCGCCGTAGGGTGGACGCATGATCAAGGGCGTGGGGATCGACGTCGTGGACGTCGCGCGGTTCATGGAGACCCTGGAGCGCACGCCCCGGCTCCGCGAGAAGCTGTTCACCGAGGCCGAGCGGGACCTGCCGCCCGCGTCGCTCGCCGCGCGGTTCGCCGCGAAGGAGGCCATCGCCAAGGCGCTGGGCGCCCCCGCGGGCATGCGCTGGCACGACGCGACCGTGCACCGCGTCGTCGGCGGCCCGCCGGAGGTCGAGATCACCGGCACGGTCGCGGCACGCGCGGACGCGCTCGGCATCACGGCCTGGCACCTGAGCATCTCGCACGACGCCGGCATCGCCTCGGCCATGGTCGTCGCAGAGGGCTGACCCCCGCGCCCCGCGCCCCGCGCACCGGTCGAGCAGGTGGTCCTGGCTCGTCCTGCATCGCCGAGGCGCCAGGACCACCTGCTCGGCCGACGCGGATCGCCTGCTCGACCCACGAGCAGGTTCCGGTCGACCGCGGTGTGCCCACCGTCGGGCGGTGAGGTGCCCGTCAGACGGCGAGGTGGCGGCGTACGGTCCCGGCGACCCGGCCGAGGTCGCGCGACGTGAAGCGCAGGAGGTCTACGGTGCCCGAGCCGGTGAGGAGGTTCTGGCGACGACGGTCCGCGAAGACCGCGACGGGGGTGTCGTGGTGCTCGCGGCCGTCGAGCTCGGCGACGAGCCAGCGACCGCCGGGCCGCCGCCATCCCATGTCACCTCGAGCGACCACGGCGCCCGTCTCGTCGCGCACGGGGAGCTGCAGGGTGTCTGGCGGCACACCCTCCTCGATGCACTCCAGACGGGCGAACGACTCCAGCGGGGACTCCGCTCGGCCGTCGGACAGCTTCCAGAGGTCGTGCCGGGTGGCGATGCCTCGCCGTCCGCGAGCGAGGTCGTGCGCGCGGGTGAGCTCGTCGGGCGCCAGGAGTCGGAGGCGCCGGACCGTGTCGAGGACGGCGAGCCCGTGGGGACGGGGAAGCTCCGGGACGGCCTGAGCGAGAGCCCAGTCGAGCGTCACGACCCGGAACCCGTCGATGGTCGTCGTGCGCATCCCGTCGTCGAACTGGCGCAGTCGGACGCCGTCGCGATGCCTCCGGCGCGACGCCTCGTCGAGGGCGACCTGAGGGGTGAGCCGGTGCGGCAGGCCGTCCACGCCGTGCAGCACCAGGGCGCAGGCGCCGACGGCGACGGCCTCCGCGCCGTAGGCGAGCAGGCCGAGGAGCGCTGCGCGACGTCGTCGGCCGTCGAGGCCCGCCACGGCAGACGACCGGAGCTCGTAGACGTTCATCGCGGCGCGGCGCCACTCTCGCCGGTCGACGAGCCCACGGACCTTGCCCCGCGACAGTCCTGCTGCACCGGCCTGCGCGGTCGTGACCAGTCCCGACTGCCGGGACGCGATCCGGAGGAGCTCGGCGGGGACGGCGGTGCGTGCGTGCATGAGGCGATCACAGCGGGTCGTGCGCCGCCACCGCAGCCTCGTCGTCGCGATCTGTGGACGACGCTCGGCGCCGCATTCCCTGTGGTCGGCGTCGACCATGCGATCCACGCCAGACGAGCAGGCGATCCTGGTTCGTCCCCTCGACCGGACGAACCAGGACCACCTGTTCGCGCGGGGAGGGGGAGGGTGGAGGGGGCGGGAGGTCGCGGGTCAGAGCTGGAGGGCCGGGATGACCTGGCGCTGGAAGAGCTCGAGCTGGTCGCGGTCGGTCGCGGCGAAGGGGAAGTAGCCGATCGCGTAGCCGAGGCCCTGGGCGCGCAGCGCCGTGAGTGTCTCGACGATCTGCTCCGGCGTCCCGACGAGGGGGCCGTCCCGCCACGACGCGATGCTGTCGTCCGCCTTCTCGGGGAAGTACCGGCGGGCGTGCTCCTCGACCCGGGCGAGGCGGTCCGCGACGTCCTGCTCGGTCTCGCCGATGACGACGTTGTAGTTGGCCGACCGCGTGATCTCCCCGAAGTCGCGGCCGAGGTCGCGGCAGTGCTGCTCGAGCACCGCGGACTTGTGGGCGAAGCCCTCCGGCGAGCCGTCGAAGTTCGTGTACTGGGCGTGCTGCGCGGCGATGCGCAGCGTCTTCTTCTCGCCCCCGCCGGCGATCCACAGGGGGATGCTCGGCACGGCGCCCTCGCCGTCGACCGCGACCCGCTGGAGCGGCTGCGGGTAGCACAGGGCGCCGTCCACCTGGTAGCGCTGGCCCTCGAACGTGCCCGACGACCCGGTCCGCCACATGCGCGCCATGATCTGCACGCCCTCGTCGAGCGCGCGCAGACGCTCGCCCGCGCTGGGGAAGCCGTACCCGTACGCGCGCCACTCGTGCTCGTACCAGCCCGCGCCGATGCCCATCTCGAGACGGCCTCCCGAGACGTGGTCGACCGTCGCGGCGACCTTCGCGAGGTAGGTCGGTTCGCGGTACGCCATGCACGTGCACATCTGGCCGAGGCGCACGCGCTGCGACGCCGCGGCGAACGCCGCCATGAGCGTCCACGCCTCGTGGGTCGCCTCGGTGCTCGGGGTCGGGGTCGTGTGGAAGTGGTCGTAGACCCACACACCGTCCCACGCGAACTCGCCGCCGGGCAGGGGCTCGCCCGCCGCCGCGTTGTCGGCGTAGTGGAGCAGGGAGAGCATCGTCTTCCAGTGGTCCTCGGGGGCGACGTCGACGAGGTCGTAGCGCCAGCCCTGCGGGATGAAGAGTCCGAATCGCATGCTCGTCACCCTATGCGGGCCTGCGCCGCCCGCAGCGCGCCCGCGGGGACCGTCTCAGCCCTCGGCCGTCACGACGACCCGGGCACGCCGGGCGCGCGCGGGCGCGCGCGCAGGCGGCCCCGGCGACCGGTGGGCAGGATGAGGCCATGATCGAAGCCTGGTCCGTCTCCGACGTCCGCGCCGCCGAGGAGCCCCTGCTCGCCGCGGGCGTCCCGCTCATGGAGCGGGCGTCGTTCGCGCTCGCCACGGTCGTCGCGCGCGACCTCGCCCGACGGCGGTCGGTCGCCCTGCCCGACGGCGGCCGTCGCGACGGGCGCGTGACCGGCGCCCGGGCGGTCCTGCTCGTCGGCTCGGGCAACAACGGCGGGGACACGCTGCACGCGGGCGCGTACCTCGCGCGCCGCGGCGTCGAGGTGCTCGCGGTGCTCACGGGCGAGCACGCGCACGCCGGCGGTCTCGCGGCGCTCCGGGACGCGGGCGGGCGGGTCGAGGTGCTCGTCGGCAGCCCCGACGGCGCGGCGCACGACGGCGGTCAGGACGACCGCCTCCACGACCACCTCGACCCGCACGTCGCCGACCGGGTCGCCGCCCAGGCGGCGCGCGCCGACGTCGTGCTCGACGGCCTCGTCGGGATCGGCGCCCGCGGGGCGCTGCGCGGGGTCGCGGCGGACCTCGTGGTGCGCCTGACCCTGGTGCTCGACGGCGGCCCCGCGCACGGTCCCGAAGGCCTCGGTCGCCCGTGGGTCGTCGCGGTGGACACGCCGAGCGGCATCGGGGTCGACGACGGCTCGGTCCCAGGTCCGGTGCTGCGTGCCGACCGCACCGTGACGTTCGGCGCCGCCAAGCCGGGGCTGCTCCTGCCGCCCGCGACGCACCTCGCGGGGCGCGGCGCGGTCGTCGACATCGGGCTGCGCCTCGGCGCGCCCGCCGACGGCGCACCCGCCCCGAACGCGCCCGCCCCGAACGCGCCCGCCCCGAGCGCACCCGCCCCGAGCGCACCCGGACCCGACGCACCCGGACCCCGCGCGCCCGGCCCCGACCGAGGGACCGCGACGCCGGTCGTGCGCCGGCTCGAGCCGGCGGACGTCGCCGCGCTCTGGTCCGTGCCCGGCGCGACCGACCACAAGTACACGCGCGGCGTCGTCGGCGTCGTGGCGGGCACGCCGACCTTCCCGGGTGCGGCGGTGCTCGTCACGACCGCGGCCGTCCGCACCGGTCCGGGCATGGTGCGCTACCGCGGGCCCGACGACGCCACGCGCGCCGTGCTCGCGGCCCGCCCCGAGGTGGTGCCCGCCCCGGGCCGCGTCCAGTCCTGGGTGCTGGGCCCGGGCGTCCCGGCGGTCCCCGGCCCGGACGACGACCCGGTCGACGACGGCGGCCAGCACGAGCGTGTGCGGATCGCGCTCGCCGCCGCGACGGCGCCTGCCGCGACGACGACCGCCGCGACGACGACCGCCGCGACGATGACTGCCGCGACGACGACCGCCGCGACGACGACCGCCGCGTCGACGACCGACGCAGCGCCGGAGCGCGTGCCCGCGGTCGTCGACGCCGGGGCCCTGTCCCTGCTGGTCGACCGGTGCCCGCCGTCGGTCGTGCTCACCCCGCACGCCGGGGAGCTCGCGACGCTCCTGCGGGCGCACGGTGACGACGTGACACGGGCCGACGTCGAGGCAGAGCCCCTGCGCTGGGCGCGCCGCGCGCACGAGGCCACCGGCGCGACGGTGCTGCTCAAGGGGTCGGCGACGGTCGTCGTCGGGCCGGAGGGCGCGTGGTCCCAGGCGGACGCGCCCGCGTGGCTCGCGACCGCGGGCGCGGGCGACGTGCTCGCCGGGGTCCTCGGCACGCTGCTCGCGGCGCACTCCGAGCGCGTCGTGCGGGAGCCGGGCCTCGCCGCGCGGCTCGCGGCGGCGGCCGCCGTCGTGCACGGTCTCGCCGCGGAGCGCGCGAACCCGGGCGGCCCCGTCGCGGCGCTCGACGTCGCGCACGCGGTCCCGGGGGTCGTCGCGGAGCTGCTCGCCGCGCGCTGACCGCGTACGACCGCGCACCCCCCCGCGCACGACCGCGCACCCCCCGCGCACGACCGCGCACCCACCGCGCGCGACCCGCACCGACGGTGGGGACACCGCCGGTACCGTGGTGGGCGTGGTCCCCCTCCCCGTGCGCGACGGCCTCAACCCGACGCGCCTCGTGCTGCCGCACGACGCCGAGAGCGTCGCGCGGTACCCGCGCACGCTCGACTACGTGCGCGACCGCTTCCCCGACGACGCCGCGCGCCTCGCGGAGAAGGTCGCTGCGGGCGAGGTCGTCGACGGCCGCGGGCGCCCGGTCGACGCGCGCACGCCGTACGAGCCGCGCGGGTTCGTGTTCCTCTACCGCGACCCGCCCGTCGAGCCGGACGTGCCGTTCGAGGTCCGCGTGCTGCACCGGGACCGCGACCTGCTGGTCGTCGACAAGCCGCACTTCCTCGCGACGATCCCGCGCGGGTCGTACGTCGCGCGGTCGGTGCTGGTGCGGCTGCGCCGCGACCTCGACCTGCCCGAGCTCAGCCCCGCGCACCGCCTCGACCGCGTGACCGCGGGGGTCCTGCTGCTCACGCTGCGCCCGCAGGTGCGCGGCGCGTACCAGGAGCTCTTCGCGCGGCGCGAGGTGCGCAAGACCTACGAGGCGGTCGCGCCGTGGGACCCGTCGCTCGACCTCCCCGCGACCGTGCGCAGCCGCATCGTCAAGCGCCGCGGCGTCATGCGGGCGGAGGAGGTCGACGGCGAGCCGAACGCGGAGAGCCGCGTCGACGTGGTCGAGACCGACCCGGCGCGCGGGCTCGCGCGGTACCGGCTCGAGCCGCACAGCGGCAGGACGCACCAGCTCCGCCTGCACATGGCGCGGCTCGGCGTGCCGATCGTGCACGACAACTTCTACCCCGAGCCGTACGACGTCTCGCCCGAGGACTACTCGCGCCCGCTCCAGCTCGTCTCGCGGTCGCTCGCGTTCACGGACCCGTTCACGGGTCGCGAGCGCCGCTTCGCCACGGACCGCGTGCTCTCCGCGTGGTGACCCGCGGGTGAGAGAATCGACGACCGTGAGCGACACCCAGCGCACGACCTCGGCCGGCACACCCGCCGGCGCCCCCGGCACCGTCCCGACCGGCGCGCGGGCGGGCTCCTCCGCGGACCCCGCCCCGACGCCCCGCGCGGGCGGTCCCGACGGCCCGGACCCCCACGTCCACCCGGCCCGCGCCGTGGTCGACCTGGCGGCGGTGCGCGACAACGTGCGTGCGCTCGCGGACCTGGCGCCGTCGTCCGAGGTGATGGCCGTGGTCAAGGCGGACGCGTACGGGCACGGGCTGGTCGCGACCGCGCTCGGGGCGCTCGCGGGCGGTGCGACGTGGCTCGGGACGGCGCAGCCCGGCGAGGCGCTCGCGCTGCGGGCGGCGGGCGTCGGCCCGGACCGGGCGCGCGTGCTCACGTGGCTCTACCCGCCGGGCGCGCCGCTGCGCGAGCTCGTCGAGGCGGACGTCGACGTGTCGCTCGCCGCGCGCTGGGCCGTCGACGAGGTCGTCGCGGCGGCGCGGGCCGCGGGCCGGACGGCGCGCGTTCACCTCGCGGTCGACACGGGCCTGGGCCGCAACGGGATCATGCCGGCCGACCTGCCGGACGTGCTCGACGCCGTCGCGCGCGCCGAGGCGGAGGGTGCCGTGCGCGTCGTCGGGATGTGGTCGCACCTGGCGTTCGCGGACGAGCCCGGCCACCCGACCGTCGTCGCGCAGGCCGACGTCCTCGACGAGGCCGTGCGCGAGGCCGCGCGGGCGGGCGTCGTGCCGGAGATGCGCCACCTCGCGAACTCCGCGGCGACGCTCACCGCCCCCCGCACGCACTACGACCTCGTGCGCCCCGGCCTGGCCGCGTACGGGATGACGCCCGTGCCGCAGCTCGGGCCGCCGTCGCGGTTCGGCCTGCGCCCCGCGATGACGCTCGAGGCGCGCCTCGCGACGGTCAAGCGCGTGCCCGGCGGCCACGGCGTCTCCTACTCGCACCACTACACGACGCCGCAGGACACGACGCTGGGCGTCGTGCCGCTCGGCTACGGCGACGGGATCCCGCGCCACGCGTCGGGCGGCGGGCCCGCGGGCGCGCCGGGCGGGCCGGTGCTCGTCGGCGCCCGCCCGGGGGAGCCCGGCGGACGCGTCGTGCGCGTCGCGGGCCGCGTGTGCATGGACCAGCTCGTGCTCGACCTCGGCCCGGGCGCGACCGAGCGCGCGGGCGACGTCGTCACGTTGTTCGGCGCGGGCGACGGCGTGGCATCGGCCGGGATCCCCACGGCCGAGGACTGGGCGCAGGCCGCGGGCACCATCAGCTACGAGATCACGACGCGCCTCGGTGCGCGCGTGCCGCGCGAGCACGTGGGGAAGCACGTGCTCGACGACGGCGCGCGGGCGCTCCTCGCGCGCGACCCGCACGACAGCACGGAAAGGACGGTCCGCGCGTGAGCGACGACCCGAACCTCTCGACCCCGGCGCCCGCGGCCGGGGGGACCGCCGCCGACGACGCGCCGGGCGGCGTCGTCGTGCTGCCCGACGCCGAGGCGACCCGCGCGTTCGGCCGCGCCCTCGCCGCGGTGCTGCGCGCAGGCGACCTGGTGATCCTCACGGGCGACCTCGGGGCGGGGAAGACGACGCTCACGCAGGGGATCGGTGCCGGGCTCGGCGTGCGCGGCCAGGTCGCGTCCCCGACGTTCATCGTCGCGCGCGAGCACCCGTCCGTCGTCGGGGGTCCGGCGCTCGTGCACGTGGACGCGTACCGCCTCGGGTCGCTCGACGAGGTCGACGCGCTCGACCTCGACTCGAGCCTGGACGAGTCCGTGACGGTCGTCGAGTGGGGCAGCGGCCTCGTCGAGGCGCTCGCGGGCGACCGCCTGGAGATCGTGCTCGAGCGCCCGCGCGGCGGGGTGGGCACGTCGCAGGAGCAGGAGGACGACGCGCCCGAGGCGGGGGAGCGGCGCGTGACGGTGCGCGGCGTCGGCGCGCGCTGGGCCGGCCTCGACGTCGCCGCGCTGAACCGGTAGCGCCCGACGACGGGGACGGCCCCGCTCTCGGCCGTAGGCTGGAGCCGTGGCTGTTCTCGCGCTCGACACCTCCGCCTCCGTCACCGTCGCCGTCGTCTCCGACGACGGCGCTCGTCTCGCCCGCTGCGACGCGCCCGAGCGCCGCCGGCACGCCGAGGCGCTCGCCCCGCTCGTCGAGGAGGCGCTCGCCGAGGCGGGCGTCGACCGCCGCGACCTCACCGCGGTCGCCGTCGGGACGGGCCCGGCGCCGTTCACCGGCCTGCGGGTCGGGCTCGTCACGGCCCGCGCCCTGGGCTTCGCGCTCGGCGTCCCCGTGCTGGGCGTCCCGAGCCTCGACGCCGTCGCCGCGCAGGCCGTGAGCGACCTCGGCCTCGCGCCCGACGACGAGCTCCTCGTCGCGACCGACGCACGTCGCCGCGAGGTATACTGGGCGCGGTACCGCGTCGTCGCGCACGAGGGGCCGCACGCGGTGCCCGTGCTCGAGACCGTCGCGGGACCCGACGTCGGCCCCGCCGCCGACGTCGCGACGCACGCCGCGGGCGCCGTCGTGGTCGGGGAGGGCGCCGAGCTGTACCCCGACGCGCTCGACGTCGCGCAGGACGCGCCGCAGGTCCCCGACGCCGCCGTGCTCGCACGCCTCGCGATCGCGCGCCGGGCGGCCGGGATCGAGCAGCCGACCGAGCCGCTGTACCTGCGCCGCCCCGACGTCCAGGAGGCCGCGGCGCGCAAGCGCGTGAGCGACGCGTCGCCGGAGCGGTCGCGATGAGCACGCGGTCGTACGAGATCCGGCTGCGGCCCCTCAAGGCCGCCGACCTCGACCGGGTGGTCGAGCTCGAGCGCGAGCTGTTCGGGCGCGGCGCGTGGACCTACGGGATGCTCGCCGACGAGCTCGCCGGGTTCGGGCGGTGGTACGTCGCCGCCGAGCCCGTCCGGCTCTACGCCGCGGGGCCGCAGCCGCTCGTCGGCTACGCGGGCCTGTGGTTCGACGGCGACGTCACCCAGGTCATGACCATCGGCGTCGACCCGGCGTTCCAGCACCAGGGCGTGGGCTCGGTGCTCCTGGAGGCGCTGGTCGAGCGGTCGCGCGAGCTCGGGGCGAGCGCGGTGCTGCTCGAGGTGCGCGTCGACAACGACGCGGCGCTCGGGCTCTACGCGAAGCACGGGTTCGAGCAGCTCGGCATCCGCAAGCGGTACTACCAGCCCGAGGACGTGGACGCGTACACGATGCGGCTCGAGCTGGGCCCCACGCCGCCCCGCGACGAGCCGGACTACGGGACGGCGTCCGCCGACGTGGTCGCGTGACGGGCGACCTCGCGCGGCGCGACCGCGTGCTCGTCGACGCGCGGGGCCTCGCCGCGGCGCTCGCGGGCGACCGCCCGCCCGTCGTGCTCGACGTGCGGTGGGCGCTGGGCGTCACGGACGGGCGCGAGCAGCACCGTGCCGCGCACGTGCCGGGCGCGGTGTACGTGGACCTGGAGACGGAGCTCGCGGGGCCGCCGTCGCCCGCCGCGGGCCGCCACCCGTTGCCGGAGCCGGGCGCCCTCCAGGCGGCGGCCCGGCGGTGGGGCGTCCGCGCCGACCGTGGCGTCGTCGTGTACGACGCCCTGGGCGGCACGTCGGCCGCGCGCGCGTGGTGGCTGCTGCGGTGGGCCGGCCACGACGACGTCCGCCTCCTCGACGGCGGCCTGCCCGCGTGGCGCGCGGCGGGGTACCCGACCGAGGAGGGCGACGTGCGGCCCGAGCCGGGGGACGTCGTCGTCTCCCCGGGCGGGATGCCGGTGCTCGACGCCGACGACGCGGCCCGGCTCGCGGCGTCGGGCGTGCTGCTCGACGCGCGCGCGGGCGAGCGCTACCGCGGGGAGGTCGAGCCCGTCGACCCGCGGGCCGGCCACGTCCCCGGCGCGGTGAGCGCCCCGACGACGGGCAACCTCGCCGCCGACGGGACGTTCCTCGCCCCGGACGCGCTCGGCGCGCGGTTCGCCGCGCTCGGCGTCGACCCGTCGAGCCGGGTCGGGGTGTACTGCGGCTCGGGCGTCACCGCCGCGCACGAGGTCGCCGCGCTCGCGACGCTCGGCGTGGACGCGGCGCTCTACGCCGGGTCGTGGTCGCAGTGGTCGAACGACCCGGACCGCCCCGTCGCGACCTGACGGACGGCGGCGCGCCCGGCGCCGGGGGCGACCCGCAGCCCCCGGGACGCGACGAGGCGGCACCCCGGTGGGGTACCGCCTCGGCGCGCACGGTGCGGGACGTGGCTCAGAGGACCTCGGCGACCTGGTGGAAGTCGAGGCGCGCCTGGCGCGGGAAGTGCGCGCCCTCGTCGGCCGGGTAGCCCACGTTGATCGCGACGAGCGTGCGCCAGCCGGACTCGCCGAAGAACTCGGCGTCGATCCCGGCGGCGTCGAAGCCGGTCATGGGGCCCACGGACAGGCCGGCGGCGCGCAGCCCGACGATGAGGTAGCCGATCTGGATGAGCGCGTTGGTGCGGGCCATGCCCTCGCGCAGCTCCGTCTGCGGGTCGAGCTGCTCGGCGATGCCCTCGCGGAACGGCGCGAGCGTGCCGAGGTGCTGGTGGAACGACGGGTCGGCGGCGGCGACGATCGTCACCGGCGCGGCGAGCGTCTTGTCGCGGTTGAAGTCCGCCATGTGCGCGCCGAGGCGCTGCTTCGCCTCGGACGTGCGGACGACGAGCAGCCGCAGCGGCAGGGTGTTCATCGCGGTGGGCGCCCAGCGGACGAGGTCCCAGGCGGCCTGGATCTGCTCGTCGGTGACGGGCTCGTCCGAGAACGCGTGCGTCGTGTGCGCCGCGCGGAACAGGCGGTCCGCGGCCTGCGCGTCGATCGCGAGCCGGTCGGCCTGCTCGGTCGGCGCGGCGGAGGACTCGATGAGGGTGTCGGTGCTCATGACCCGTACGAACAGTTGAACCCTTGATCATCTTCCGGACAGACGGTGTGACGTGCGCGACACGCACGGCCCGCCCCCGCGCGCGACTACCCTGGAGACCATGGTCCCCACCGCTCCCGCGAGCTCCGGCGAGCCCCTGGTGCTCGGCATCGAGACGTCCTGCGACGAGACGGGCGTCGCGCTCGTCCGTGGCCGCGAGCTCCTCGTCGACACGGTCGCGAGCTCCATGGACGAGCACGCGCGCTACGGCGGGATCATCCCCGAGGTCGCGTCGCGCGCCCACCTCGAGGCGATGATCCCGACGCTCGAGCGCACGCTCGGCACGGCCGACGTCGACCTCTCCGAGATCGACGCGATCGCCGTGACCGCCGGGCCGGGGCTCGTCGGCCCGCTGACCATCGGCGCCTCGGCGGCGAAGGCCCTCGCGCTGGCGCTCGGCAAGCCGCTCTACGGCGTGAACCACGTGATCGGCCACGCCGCCGTCGACGAGCTCGTGCACGGCGCGTTCCCCGAGCGCGTCATGGCGCTCGTCGTGTCCGGCGGGCACAGCTCGCTCCTGCTCGTGGACGACGTCGCGACGTCGGTCACGGAGCTCGGCTCGACGCTCGACGACGCCGCGGGGGAGGCGTTCGACAAGGTCGGGCGCCTGCTCGGCCTGCCGTACCCCGGCGGCCCGCACATCGACCGCCTCGCGCGCGAGGGCGACCCCACGGCGATCCGGTTCCCGCGCGGCCTCACCGCGCGCAAGGACCAGGAGAAGCACGCGTACGACTTCTCGTTCTCGGGCCTCAAGACGGCCGTCGCGCGCTGGGTCGAGGCGCGCCAGGACGCGGGGGAGGAGATCCCCGTGCACGACGTCGCCGCCTCCTTCGCGGAGTCCGTCGCCGACGTGCTCACCGCGAAGACCATCGCCGCGTGCGAGCGGCACGGCGTGTCGACGCTCGTCGTCGGCGGCGGGTTCAGCGCGAACTCGCAGCTGCGCGACATGGCGGCGAAGCGCTGCGCGGAGGCGGGCATCGAGCTGCGCATCCCGCCGATCCGCTACTGCACCGACAACGGGGCGATGATCGCTGCCCTCGGCTCGGCCGTCGTGCGGGCGGGCGTCGCGCCGTCGAGCCTGGACATCGGCGTCGACTCGTCGATGCCGCTCACCGTCACGCACGTGTGACGGCCCGGCCGGGTCACAGGGGCCGGCCGGCCCGCATCTCGGCGACGAGCGAGCGCACGACGGCGTCCAGCTCGCCCCCGTGGCGCCGCGCCACCGCGCGCTGCCGTTGGTAGGACGCGCCGCGCCGCACGATCGTGCGCACGCCGTCGAGCTCGTCGAAGCACCCGAGGCGCGCCGCGACCGGCTCGAGCTCGACGAGCAGCCGCCCGACGGCGTCGGTCACGAGCTCCTCGTTGCCCTCGCGGTCGAGGATGATGATGGCGTCCATCCCGTAGCGCGCCGAGCGCCACTTGTTCTCCTGCGCGTACCAGGGCGGGATGCTCGGCAGCTCGCGGCCCTCGTCGAGCATCGTCGAGAAGTGCTCGACGAGGCAGTGCGTGAGCGCGGCGAGCGCCAGGAGCTCGGAGATGTTCGTGACGCCGTCGCAGATGCGCGTCTCGAGCGTGCCGAACTGCGGCGCGGGCCGCAGGTCCCACCGGACCTCGTCGAACGCGTCGATGACGCCGGTGTGCAGCATGTCGGCGACGTACCCCTCGAGCTCCTCCCACGTCCCGAACTGGAACGGCAGCCCCGCGGTCGGCAGCTGCTGGAACATCAGCGCGCGGTTCGACGCGTAGCCGGTGTCCTTGCCGCCCCAGAACGGCGAGCTCGCCGAGAGCGACTGGAGGTGGGCGAACGTCGTGAGCATCGCGCGCTGGATCGGCAGCACCTTGGCGCGGTCCTCGATGCCGACGTGCACGTGCACGCCGTAGATGAGCATCTGCCGCCCCCACCACTGGGTGCGGTCGATGAGGGTGGTGTAGCGCTGCTTGTCGGTGACCTTCTGCTGCGCCCAGCGCGCGAACGGGTGCGTGCCCGCGCTCATGAGCTCGACGCGCAGCGGGTCCGTCACGGCGCGCAGCTCCTCGACCGAGCGCTGCAGGTCGCGCCCCGCCTCGCCGACCGTACGGCACACCCCGCTGACGACCTCGACCGTGTTGAGCAGGAGCTCCTGCTTGATCGACGGGTGCGGGCCCCCGTCGGCCGGGCGCACGGCGTCGAGCACGGTCTGCGCGACCTGCCGCAGGTCGCCCGAGTCGGCGTCGACGAGCGCGAGCTCCCACTCGAGCCCGACGGTCGAGCGCTCCGAGCGGGCGAAGGGGATCGCCGTGCGGCGCGGCAGGGCGCTCACCGGGGCCCGTCCTGCTCGCCGTCGGTCGGGGCGCCTGCCTGCGTCCCCGCCGGGGGAGCGGACAGCGGCTCGACGACGAGCACCTGCTGGGAGCCGCCGACGCGCGTGAGGACGATCGTCGCGGTCGCGTCGCCCGTGAGAGCGAGCTGACGCCGGAGCTGCTCGGGTGTGACGGCCGTGCCCCGCTTCTTGATCGTCAGGCGCCCCACGCCGCGCTCGCGCAGGTAGGAGCGCAGCCGCTTGAGGCCGAACGGCATGGTGTCGAGCACGCGGTAGCCGCGCGCGAGCCCGTCCGCGAGCCCGGTCGCGTCGAGCGGCGCAGGGGAGTCGGTCGTCACGTACGCGATGGTCCGGTCGAGCAGGCGGCCGCCCAGGCCGCGTGCCGCGTGGGCGACGAGCCCGGCCCGGATCACGGCGCCGTCCGGCTCGTAGAGGTACTGCCCGACGGCGCCCACCTCGGGCACCACGTCCGCGTCGCCCGGGCGATGGGCGATCCGACGGGTCGTGGTCCGCTCGGTCCCGTCGGGCCCGGTCCACGACGACAGGACGAGCGCGGAGCGCCCCGGTCCTTCGGGCGCGAGCGGGCCGAACCAGAGCCCGGCCTCCACGACGTCGCCGTCCACCGACACCCACTCGGTCTCGGCGTCCTCGGGCAGTCCGGCGTGCGGGATGCCCGGACCGACCTTGATGCCGACCGCGGGCACGCGCTCGCGCAGCGCCCACACCGCGTCGAGCGGCGGGGCGTAGGCCTTCGGGTCGAACACGCGCGTGCCGGCGCGCGTGCGGCGCGCCGGGTCGGCGTACACGCCCTCGATCCGCTCGCCCTCCAGGTCGAGCGCGAGCCCGTCGCCGTGGCGCACCTCGGCCTCGGGGAAGTGGCGCAGGTTGACGGTCGCGATCGCCGCCGTGAGCTCGTCGACGTCGGTCGCGAGCACCTCGAGCTCCGCGGCGGCGAACGCGAGCGCGTCGACGCCGATCCCGCTCGTGAGGTCCGCGACGCGCCGGATCCCCGCCTCCTGGTACCGCCGGGCGTGCAGCCCCGCGACGACGAGCCGGCTCGCCTGCTCCAGCCCCGCCTGCGTGAAGAGCATGCCGTCGGCGAACGCGCCGAGCTTGCCGTGCGCCGCGGCGCGCAGCCGGGACTGGGTGAGGGCCGCGGCGGCCAGGTCGGGGTCGACGCCCTTCGCGCGCAGCCCGGCCGCGAGCACGAGCGCCTGCTGCTCGTCGTACGGCGGGAGCGCGCCGAGCAGGGCCCAGCCCTCGGGGCTGAGCAGCTTGGTCAGCGTGGCGGCGTCCATGGCGTCGATCCTTCCACGGGGGCCGGGGACCACGCGCAGCCGGGGCCAGGTCGTCCGCAGGACGGACGTTGGCACTCGCCTTGACCGAGTGCTAACCGGGACCTAGATTTGAGACGTGCCGCCACCGCTCGCGGAGGCGGCACCACGTGCGACCAGGCTGTCCGGCACCCGCGACGACGGCCAGCCGGTGCGCTCGACCCATCCGTTGCAGTTCTCACCGCGAAAGGGGAGGTCCGACGTGTCGGTCCCCATCAAGCCGCTCGAGGACCGGATCGTCGTGAAGGCCCTCGAGGCCGAGACCACGACCGCATCCGGCCTGGTCATCCCGGACACCGCCAAGGAGAAGCCCCAGGAGGGCGAGGTCCTGGCCGTCGGTCCGGGCCGTGTCGACGACAACGGCAACCGCGTCCCGCTCGACGTGAGCGTCGGCGACAAGGTCATCTACAGCAAGTACGGCGGCACCGAGGTCAAGTACGGCGGCGAGGACTACCTCGTCCTGTCCGCGCGCGACATCCTCGCCGTGGTGGTCGGCTGACGCCGACCCGGTTCAGCAGCAGGGCCCCGCGACCGTCGGTCGCGGGGCCCTGCTGCGTTCCGTGGCCGGTCGCCCCACCGGTGGTCCCACGGGTCGTGCGCACGGGCGCCCGGTGCGACGTCGGACCGGGGCCGTGCAGGTCTGCTGGTGGCGCGGGGGCACCGAGGGTGGTGCCAGGGGAGGGAGCGTCAGCCGGTGCGGCGGGCGCCGCCCGCGAGGATGGCGGCGCGCTCGTCCTCGCTCAGGCCGCCCCACACCCCGTACGGCTCGCGCACGCGGAGCGACTGCTCGCGGCACTGCAGCATCACGGGGCACGAGTGGCAGATCGCCTTCGCGGCCTCCGCCCGCCGTCGTCGCGTCGAGCCGCGCTCACCCTCGGGGTGGAAGAACAACGTGTCGTCCGCGTCGCGGCACGAACCCTGGTACTGCCATTCCCACAGCTCCATGACGGGCCCGGGGAGCCTCGAGATCTCTGCCATGCCGAACAACCTACAAGCGTTGCAAGGGTTGTTCAAGTCCCCTGTGAGGAAAAAGTGAACGAGCAGGTTGAACCGCTCGTGGAGCGGTGTGAGTTTGCCCAACCGCGTCGGCCGATCCGGTCGCGCTGACGCGATCGGCTGCGCGCGGCGCGTTTGCGCGTGCAGCGAACAAATATGGCGCGGGTGTGGCGCGAAGGGTGCACGACTGTGACCTCTACGAGGTGGCGAGACGGGTGCCCGCTCGGCAGAATCGATCCATGACCTCAGTCCGGTCCGCCCCCGACCCCGAGGGAGCCCGACCGAGCATGACCTCGTCTCCCGGCCTCGCCGTCGCCGCCGTCGCGCGCCGGCTCGGCGTCGCGCCCGCGACCCTGCGCACCTGGGACCGTCGCTACGGCCTCGGCCCCTCGCAGCACCGGGCCGGCTCCCACCGGCGCTACACGGACGACGACGTCGCTCGCCTCGTCGTGATGCGCCGACTCACGCTCGACGGCGTCGCCCCCGCCGACGCGGCCCGCGCCGCCCTCGCCGCGGACGAGGAGGAGCTCGCGGCGAACCGCGGCGCGATCTCCTTCGACGACCGCGGCGGCGACGGCGCGGCGGACCTGGACGCCGACGAGCCCGAGACGGACGACGACGCGCCCGAGCCGCCGCCGTCGCGCCCGTTCCTGCGCGCCGTCCCCGGGGGCGAGCCCGCGCGCGCCGCGGGGCCCCGCCCGGTCGGCGTCCGCGAGGGGCCGCGGCCCACGCGCGTCTCCGACGTCGTCGACGCGGCCATCGCCTACGACCAGCGCGCGTGCGACCGGCTGCTGCGCATCCCGACGGGCGGAGACCCGGCTGCGTGGTGGTCCGACCTCGTCGAGCCCGCGCTCGAGCGCCTCGCCGAGCGCACCGTGCTCGCCGGCCCGGGCGAGGTGCCCGAGGTCGTGCTCGCGAACGCGACGCTCGTCGCGCTGCGCGAGTACACGCAGGCGAGCGAGGACGCGATCGTGGCCGCCGGCGGTCCGCCCCGGAACCACCCGAGCCGCATGCGGCGCATCGTGCTCGTGTTCGCCGCGCCCGACGAGCCGCTCCCGCTGGCCGCGCACGCGCTCGCCGCGTCGCTCGCGTCGCACGGCGCGATGGCGCGCATCGTCACCGGGCCCGCGAACGTGCACCGCACGCTCGAGATCGTGACGATGGTGCGGCCGTCCGCCGTCGCGATGGTCACCACCCAGGCGCGACCCGACCTGGGCATCGTGCACGCCGCGCACGACGCGAACCCGAGCCTGCCGTTCTTCGTGGGGCTCCCGAGCGACCAGGCCGCGGAGGAGCTGCCGCTCGCCGCGACCGTCCACCGGGTGCGCAGCTTCACGGGCCTCCTCCACGAGCTGCTCGCCGTCGTGCGCTGAGCCGCCCCCGGGCCCGCCGGTCGGGCGGGGTGCGCGCTCGTGCACCCCGCCGTCCGCCCCTCGCGCGGGCCCGGCCGACGAGCACCGGCCGGGAATACGGCGAGGGCCCGCGGCGTAGAATCCTGGTGTGACCGCCTCGCCCGTCCCCGCCGCCGTCCCCGACCGTGACCCCTTCGGATTCCTGGGTCTCACCTACGACGACGTCCTGCTGCAGCCCGGCTACTCGGACCTGGCGCCGTCGGACATCGACACCACGACGCGCCTGACGCGCGAGATCTCGATCCGCGTGCCGCTCGTCTCGGCGGCCATGGACACCGTCACCGAGTCGCGCATGGCCATCGCGATGGCGCGCCAGGGCGGCATCGGCGTGCTGCACCGCAACCTCTCGATCGAGGACCAGGCGCTCCAGGTCGACCTGGTGAAGCGCACGCAGACGGGCATCATCGACAACCCGGTGACCATCGGTCCCGACGCGACGCTCGAGGAGCTCGACAAGACCGCGGGCGAGTACCGGATCTCCGGATTCCCCGTCCTGGACGCCGAGCGCCGCCTCATCGGCATGGTGACCAACCGCGACCTGCGCTTCACGCCCGTCGCCGAGTGGGCGACGACGAAGGTCGACGAGGTCATGACGCCCCAGCCGCTCATCACGGGCCCGGCGGGCATCTCCCGCGAGGAGGCGACCGCCCTCCTGCGCAAGCACAAGCTCGAGCGACTGCCGCTCGTCGACGCGGACGGCCGCCTCACCGGGCTCATCACGGTCAAGGACTTCGTCAAGTCCGAGCAGTTCCCGAACGCGTCGAAGGACGGCCAGGGCCGCCTGCTCGTCGGCGCCGCGATCGGCTACTTCGGCGACGCGTGGCAGCGCGCCACGACGCTCATCGACGCGGGCGTCGACGTGCTGGTCGCGGACACGGCGCACGGCAACGTCCGGATGCTCATCGAGATGGTCGCGCGCCTCAAGTCCGACCCGGCGACGCGCGACGTCCAGGTGATCGGCGGCAACGTCGCGACGCGCGAGGGCGCGCAGGCGTTCGTCGACGCGGGCGCCGACGCGGTCAAGGTCGGCGTCGGGCCGGGCTCCATCTGCACCACGCGCATCGTCACGGGCGTCGGCGTCCCGCAGGTGACCGCCGTCTACGAGGCGTCGCTCGCCGCGCGTCCGGCCGGCGTGCCGGTCATCGCCGACGGCGGCATGCGCCACTCGGGCGAGATCGGCAAGGCGATCGTCGCGGGCGCGGAGACGGTGATGCTCGGCTCGATGCTCGCGGGCACCGAGGAGTCCCCGGGCGAGACGATCCTCGTCAAGGGCAAGCAGTACAAGGCGTACCGCGGCATGGGCTCCATGGGCGCCATGTCCTCGCGCGGCAAGAAGTCCTACTCGAAGGACCGCTACTTCCAGGCCGAGGTCACGAGCGACGACATGATCGTCCCCGAGGGCGTCGAGGGCCAGGTGCCGTACAAGGGCTCGCTCGGCACCGTCGCGCACCAGCTCGTCGGTGGCCTGCACCAGACGATGTTCTACGTCGGCGCCCGCACCGTGCCCGAGCTCCAGGAGAAGGGCCGCTTCATCCGCATCACGTCGGCGTCGCTCAAGGAGAGCCACCCGCACGACGTGCAGATGACGGTCGAGGCCCCCAACTACACGGGCTTCTGACCACCGGCACGCGGCACCACGACGGACGGCCCGGCACCACCCTCACGGGGTGGCGCCGGGCCGTCGGCGTTGCGTCAGCGCCTCGTGCGGTCGGCCGTCACGACGCCATGACGCGGGCGTGCAGCGCCTGGACCGCGTAGCGCGCGGCCCAGAACGCGCCGTGCTGCCAGGCCGAGATCTCGGACATCCAGTCGCCCGCGAAGTACACGTTCCCGGCGCCCTGCTGGAGGAGCTTGAAGCGCGACGACTGCGTGTTCGGGTACGCCCACGCGCCCTCGATGTAGGGCACCTTGTGCCACGCGATGGAGAACGAGCTCTCGAGCTCCGTCCGGTACTTCTCGCCGTGGATCTTCACGCCCTGCTCGACGGCGCGCATCTCCCGCTGCCGCGGCGTCATGTCCGCGTAGGCGCGCGCGTTGGCGCCGGTGTTGTAGTAGCCCACGACGAGCCCCCGGCGCTCCCCGTAGCCGTAGGACGGGTACCAGACGTGGGCGAGGTCCATGTCCGTCTCGGTGATGCCGCCGTAGATGCGGTGGTCGTCCTCCCAGAACCGGGACCGGTACTGGAGCCCGATCTTGCCCGCGGGCGACCCGACGGCGAACTCGCCGAGCGCGGCGTCGACGTCGGGCCCCCAGTTCGTGTCCCAGCGGCGCATGAGCCCCGCGGGCGCCGAGACGACGGCGAAGTCGGCGTCGATCTGCCGCGCCTTGCCGTTGTGGGCGGAGTAGGTGACCGAGACGCCGCGCGGCGTGTTCTTCACCGCGGTGACGGGCGAGCTGAGCTGGACGTTCTGCTTGCCGATCGCCCTGACGAAGTAGTCGTAGGTCGTGTCCATGCCGCCCTTCGGCTGGAACATGAGCATCGACTGCTCCCAGTTGATCTCGAACGGGAAGTACTGCCCGACCTTCGAGGCGAGCACCTCCGACACCGAGCCCGGACCGGGGAGCGGGGTCCCGTGCTCGTTCCAGGCGGACGGGTACACGGCGTACCCGCGGTTGTTGCCGCCCCGGTAGCTGCCGTCGGCCTGGAGCGAGCCCCACGACCGGAGGAACGCGCGCAGGTTCTCCTTGTCCGCGGCGGTGAGCTTCTGGTCGAGCGCCCCCTGGTCGGTCGCATAGCTGAGCAGCTCGGACGTGTAGCCGAACACGTCGGCCTTCGCGGTGCGGTACCGGACGGGGTTGCCGGGGGTCGCGCCGGAGCGCTCGTTGTAGAGGTAGGCGTCCGCGTTGGCGTTGGTGAACACCTCGTAGGGGACGCCGAGCTCGCGCAGGTAGTCCATGGTGACCATCCACTGGGCGATGCGCCCCGCACCCGCGTTCATGTAGACGCCGTCGGCGAACCGTGCCTTCTGGGTGACGCCGTTGACGTCGGTCTCCGCGTCGCCGCCGCGTATTGTCAGCGTCCGGCCGCCGACGCGGTGCCGCGCCTCGAGGACGGTGACCCGGTAGCCGGCCTTCTGCAGCTCGTACGCCGTGGCCAGGCCCGCCGGCCCGGCGCCGACGACGACGACCTTCTTCGCGGACCGGCCGGTCAGGCTGAAGTCGCTGCCCCGCGGCGGTGTCCACGACTCGTTCCGCGGCTGCGCTGCGGCCGTGGGCGCGAGCCCGACCGCGCCCATCGTCGCGAACATGACGCCGGCGCTGGAGCCGACCCCGACGGCCTGGAGGAAGTTGCGGCGCGAGACGCCGGTCGTCTTCTCGTCAGTGACCATGTGGCTGGAGCCCTCTCGTCCACGGCCTGACGGGCGGGGAACCCGGCCCACGATGCCGGGTGCCGCCGTCAGCACCGGGGCCGACGCTAGGGACGTGTCGTCGCGAGCACGGGTCCGGCGCGTTTCGTGCCGGTCAACGGATCGGGGTCCGGCGTAAACGTCTCGTGACGCCGCCCGTTCGCCGGTCCGCGGGACGGCGCGGCGGTGCGCCCGCGGTGCGCCGGCGTCGGCGACGACCCGACACGTCACCGACACGGCACGGAAACGGGGGCTGGCTAGCGTCGCGGCCCCGGCGGTCCTCGCGACCGGCCGGAGCCCGGGCGCCAGGGTGGCGCCCGTCGTCCCCCTGGGAGGCCTGCATGAAGAACCGCACCAAGGTCGTCGTCGCCGTCGCCCTCACCGCCGCCGTCGCCGTCCCCGGCACCGCCGTCGCCGCCGGGAGGCTGTTCGAGCCGAAGCCGACCGAGGCCCACTCCTTCGTCACCGGCGACACCCCGTCCATCGCCGACGGGGTCGCGATCGGGAAGAACGTCGCCTGGTACAAGTCGTCCGGCCTCGGTCCCGCCGCGATGAACACGACGCCGGGCGCGACGGCCGAGCAGCGCTACGTCCCGACCGACGTCTTCCCGGGCGGCGTCCTGCCGGCGGGCGTGACGATCACGGAGGCGCAGGGCATCAACGTCCTCATGCGGATCGGGGAGAACCTCGAGCGGGCCGGGCTCTCCTACGACGACGTCGTCTCCATGCGGGTGTTCCTCCAGAACCCCGCCGGCCAGGAGAAGATGGACTTCGCCGGCTGGAACCGCGCCTACCGGCAGTTCTTCGCGAACACGAACCTCGCGACCGGCGCGACGCTCGAGGTCCAGCTCGGCTCGGCCCGGACGGCGCCCATGGTCGTCAACGCGGCCCGGCCGTCGCGCTTCGCGCTCGAGATCGAGAACCTCCCGGTCGACGGCTGGCTCGTCGAGGTGGAGGTCGACGCCGTCTACCCGAAGTGACGACGACCTCCCCGACGTGACGACGACGGGCCGCCCTCCCGGAGGAGGGCGGCCCGTCGTGGTCGTGCGGGCGCCGCGGGCTCTGCGTGCGCCGAGGCCGCCGGCGCCGAGGCGGGCGAAGGGTCAGTCGCGGAACGTCTCGATGTTGGCGCCGAGCTCGCGCAGGCGCTCGGTGAGGCCCTCGTAGCCGCGCGCGATGATGTCGACGCCGCGCAGGACGGAGGTGCCCTTGGCCGCGAGCATCGCGAGCAGGATGACGACGGCGGGACGCAGCGCGGGCGGGCAGCTCACCTCGGCGCCCGACCAGCGCGTCGGGCCCGTCACCTGGAGCCGGTGCGCGTCCAGGAGCCGCACGTCCGCGCCGAGCCGCGTGAGGTCGGTGAGGTGGATGGCGCGACCCTCGTAGACCCAGTCGTGGATGAGCGTCGTGCCCTGCGCGTTCGCGGCGATGACCGCGAAGAACGGCAGGTTGTCGATGTTGAGGCCGGGGAACGGCATGGGGTGGATCTTGTCAATCGGCGCGTGCAGCTCGCTGGGGTGCACCGTGACGTCGACGAGGCGCGAGCGGCCGTTGCGCGCCACGTACTCGGCGCTCTGCGTGTACCGCAGACCCATCTCGGCGAGGGTCGCGAGCTCGATCTCCATGAACTCGATCGGGACGCGGGCCACGGTGATCTCCGAGCCCGTGACGATGCCCGCCGTGAGCAGGCTCATCGCCTCGACCGGGTCCTCCGAGACGGCGTACTCCACGTCCACGTCGATGTCGGTGCGGCCGTGCACGCGCAGGGTCGTCGTGCCGATGCCCTCGACGCGGACGCCGAGCAGCTCGAGGTAGAAGCACAGGTCCTGCACCATGTAGTTGGAGCTGGCGTTGCGGATCGTCGTCACGCCGTCGCGGCGGGCCGCGGCCATGAGCGCGTTCTCGGTGACGGTGTCGCCGCGCTCGGTGAGCACGACCGACAGGTCCGTGCCCGACGCCGGCGCGACCGTCGCGTGGTAGTTCCCGCCGGTCGCGGTGACGGCGAGGCCGAAGGGCCGCAGGGCGATCATGTGCGGCTCGACGGTGCGCGTCCCGAGGTCGCAGCCGCCCGCGTACGGGAGCTCGAACGTGTCCCGCAGCCCGAGCAGGGGCCCGAGGAACATGATGATCGAGCGCGTGCGGCGCGCGGCGTCGACGTCGATCGCGGCGAGGTCGAGCCGCTCCGGCACGACGATCTCGAGGTCGCGGCCGCCCGTCGTCCACGTCGCCCGCACGCCGATGGAGCGCAGCACGTCGACGATCCGGTCGACCTCGACGATGCGGGCCACGCCGCGCAGGGTGGTGCGGCCGCGGTTGAGGAGCGAGGCGCACAGCAGCGCGACCGCGCCGTTCTTCGAGGAGTTGACCTCGATGCGGCCGGAGAGGGTCTGGCCGCCCTGGACGCGCAGGTGCGCGTGCTTGGGGCCGCCGAGGCTGATGATCTCGGAGTCGAGCGCGAGCCCGATGCGGTTGAGCATCTCCAGGCTGAGGTTCTGCGAGCCCTGCTCGATGCGGTGCACGGCGCTCTGGCTCGTGCCGAGCCGCTCCGCGAGCTGGGTCTGGGTGAGACCACGGTTCTGGCGGGCGCCACGGATGAGCGCCCCGACCTGCGTGAGAGGTGCGTCGTCGATCGCTGTCATGAGAGCGACGATAACTCATGGATGAGATATCGACGCGGCGAGCGGCCCGCTTCAAGCGCTCGCCATGCCACCATCACACGACCTTCACCCGGATCATGAGATATGCGTCGAGGTTCCTCGCGGGGGTGGTGACCCGCGTCAGCCCGGCCAGCGGCCGTCCGCCCCGGCGCCGACGTAGGGCCGGTCACGCTCCGGGTCGAGGGCGTCGACCCACCGCCGGTGCGCGACGACCTGCAGGTCGTGCAGCGCGGCCGGTCCGAGACCCGCCAGGTCGGGGTACGCCCGCGCGAGCGCGTCGAGCAGGTCGAGCGTCGCGAGCACGTCCCCGTCCGCGGTGTGCAGGGGCCCGACGTCGAGCACCTCGTAGCGCGCGCACAGGTCGACGAGCCGGCGCTTGCCCTCGCGGGAGGGGTCCCACGCCCGGTCGAGCACGAGCGGGTCGAGCACCGGTCGGACCGGTCGCCCGAGGCGCGCGGAGAGCGTCGGCAGGCCGTGGCGCACGAGCTCGGTGTCGAGGATCGCGAGGTCGAACGCCGCGTTGTAGGCGACGAGGGGGACGCCGTCGCGCTGGGCGTCGACCACGAGCGTCGCGATCTCGTCGAGCGCGACGGCGGGCGCCGTCCCGTGCGCCGTGGCGTGCGCGGTCGTGATGCCGTGGATCCCCGTGGCCTCCGCCGGGATCTCGACGCCCGGGTCGAGGAGCCACGTGCGCACGTGCGTGGCACCCGGCTCGCGGAGCACGAGCGCGGCGGTGACGACGCGGTCGACGTCGACGTCGAGGCCCGTGGTCTCGGTGTCGAGACCGAGCAGCGGTCCCGCCGTCCAGGGCGTCGTCGTCATGGTCCACCTCTGCCGTCCGGTCGGGTCCCGGGGCGCCCGGCGCTCCCGTCGTCGCCGGACGTCCCGGCGACGAGCGTCACCCTGCCAGCGCCCACCCACACGGTGGTCGGTGCAGGTGACGGGCACGGCCCGCCGGTAGGCTGACCCGGTGAGCAACGAGATCGAGATCGGACGTGGCAAGCGCGGTCGGCGCGCGTTCTCCTTCGACGACGTCGCCGTCGTGCCCTCGCGGCGCACGCGCGACCCGGAGGAGGTGTCGGTCGGCTGGCAGATCGATGCCTACCACTTCGAGCTGCCGATCCTCGCGGCGCCGATGGACTCGGTCATGAGCCCGGCCACCGCCGTCGCGCTCGGCAACCACGGCGGCCTCGGCGTCCTCGACCTCGAGGGCCTGTGGACGCGCTACGACGACCCGACCGCGCTCCTCGAGGAGATCGCCGGGCTCGAGCCGCTCGAGGCCACGCGCCGCATGCAGGAGATCTACGCCGAGCCCATCAAGGCCGACCTCATCACGCAGCGCCTCAAGGAGATCCGCGCGGCGGGCGTCACGGTCGCCGCGGCCCTGTCGCCGCAGCGCACGCAGGAGCACTATCAGACGGTGGTCGACGCGGGCGTCGACCTGTTCGTCATCCGCGGCACGACGGTCTCCGCCGAGCACGTGTCCGGCGTCGCCGAGCCGCTCAACCTCAAGCGCTTCATCTACGAGCTCGACGTCCCGGTCGTCGTGGGCGGCGCGTCCACGTACACCGCGGCGCTGCACCTCATGCGCACGGGCGCCGCGGGCGTCCTCGTCGGCTTCGGCGGCGGCGCGGCCCACACCACGCGGGTCTCGCTCGGCATCCACGCGCCCATGGCGACCGCGGTCGCGGACGTCGCGGCGGCACGGCGCGACTACCTCGACGAGTCGGGCGGCCGCTACGTGCACGTCATCGCGGACGGCGGCGTCGGCCGCTCGGGCGACCTCGTCAAGGCGGTCGCGTGCGGCGCCGACGCGGTCATGCTCGGCGCGGCGCTCGCGCGGGCCGAGGAGGCGCCGGGCAAGGGCTGGCACTGGGGCTCGGAGGCCCACCACGCCCAGCTCCCGCGCGGCGAGCGCGTGCGCGTCGGCACGGCCGGCACGCTCGAGGAGATCCTCTTCGGGCCGGGCCGCCAGGCCGACGGCACGCTCAACCTCGTCGGCGCGCTCCGCCGGGCCATGGCGACGACCGGGTACTCGGACCTCAAGGAGTTCCAGCGCGTCGAGGTCGTCGTCTCCCCGTACCAGCCGCGCTGACCGGCGCCGTGGCCGGACGCATCGCCGACGGTCCGCGCCTGACGCACGCCAGTGACGGCGTGCCGGGCGGCGGAGCCGTGCCCGCTGAGGGCGCGGGCCGCCCGGGGACCGACGCCGTGGACGGGGCCTCCACGGAGGTGGCCGCCATCGACGTGTCCTTCACGGAGGTCGAGGACGGCGACGTCGAGGCGGTCGTCGCGCTGTGGCGCACCTGCGGCCTCACCCGGCCGTGGAACGACCCCTACCGCGACCTCGCCGACGCCCGTCTGGGCGAGACCTCGACCGTCCTCGTGGGCCGCGCGACGCGGGACCTGCCCGCGGTGGCCACGGACGGCGCACCGGGGGAGCCCGGCCCTCGCGAGGTCGCGGCCGGGGAGCTCGTCGCGACGGCGATGACCGGCGTGGACGGGCACCGGGGCTGGCTCTACTACGTGGCGGTCGACCCGCGCCTCCAGGGCCGCGGGGCGGGCCGTGCGACGGTCGTCGCGGCGGAGGCGTGGCTCGCCGCCCAGGGCGCGCGGGCCGTGCGCCTCATGGTGCGCGCCACGAACGACGCGGTGCGTGGCTTCTACGAGCGGCTCGGGTACGCGGACCAGGAGTGCGTCGTGCTCGGCCGCCCGCTCGGCGCCCCGGACGCCCGCGACGCCGGACGATGAACCCCGCCGCGTGGCGGCCGGACGACGACGACCTCGCCGCCCTCGAGACCGAGCACCGCGCGCGCGTCGCCGCGCTCGACCCCCTCGTCGCGGTCCCCGCCCTCGGCGCCACGACGGACGACGAGCGACTCCTCGCCGTGCGGCTCCCGGACGGCTCGCGCGCCGCGGGGCTCCTGGGCGTGGGGGACGTCCGGCCGGACTCCGTGGCGGCGGGGTTCCGCGCGCTGCGCGAGCACCGGCTGCGGGCGCGCGCAGCGGGACCGGACGTGGGTGGCGCGGTCCGCGCGCTCGTGGCGGTCTGGACGGCGCGCGTGGGGCGCGACCCAGGTAGGGCACCGGAGGGCGACGGGCTGCCCGAGCGGGGCCCCGCGCCCCGCGACCACGGCCTGGCGCTCCTGTGGCCGAGCCGCGACGTCGAGGCCGTGGGCGCGCTCGCGGCGAGCGGCCTGCGCCCGACCGTCCACCTCGCCGCGCGCCGCGGCGCCTCCTCGGTCCGGCCCCGCGACGACCTCCCCGGGATCGTGCTGGCCGACGCCGGCCCGGACGACGTGACCGCCGTCGTCGAGCACCAGCGCGCCGAGCTCGCGTACGACGAGCTCGTGGGCGCGGCCCGCGTCCGGCCGCTCGCGGCCGAGCACCTCGCCGCCCAGGTCGCGGCCGCCGTCGAGAACCCGCGCACCACGGTGCTCGTGGCACGCCGCCAGGTGCCGGGGGAGCGGGCGGGCGAGGTCGTGGGCGTCGTCGCGGTCGAGCCGCCCGAGCGCTCCGGGGCCGTGGCCGGGACGGTCACGGCAGGGCCGGTCGCCTATCTCGTCCTGCTGCACGTGACGGGCAGCGCGCGCGGCACCGGCCTCGGTGGGGCGCTCGTCGACGCGGCGCTCGCGCGCGTGCACGAGCGGGCGGGGCCGGGCGCCGTCGTCGTGCTGCACCACGGCGTGCTCAACCCGCTGTCCGCGCCCTTCTGGGCGCGGCAGGGCTTCCGGCCCGTGCTCACCACGTGGGAGCGGCCCGTCGACGCGCTGTCAGCGCCACGACGTAGCCTGTCCCCATGACGAGCTCATCCGGCACACCCGGCTCCGGGCGCGGCGACGGCGCCGCGCTGGACGGTCTGATCGACCCCGAGAACCCGGCCGCGACCTACGTCCTCGAGCCGGAGGTCGTGGCCCCCCTCGCGCAGCGCGTCGTCACGTCCAACGAGGCGGGCATGCACCGCTCCGTCCTGCCCTCCACGGGAGCGCCGCTCGCCGCGGTCCCCGTGTCGTCCGTCGAGGACGTCGCCCGTGCCGTGGCGCGCGCCCGGGCGGCGCAGCCGGCCTGGGCCGCCCGCTCCGTGCGCGAGCGCGCGGCCGTGCTGCGGCGGTTCGGCGAGCTCGTGCTCGCGCGCCAGTCGGACGGCCTCGACCTCATCCAGATGGAGTCCGGCAAGTCGCGGCGCAGCGCGTTCGAGGAGATCGCGGACGTCGCGATCCTCACGCGTCACTACGCCCAGCGCGGCCCGCGCTACCTCGCCGACCGGCGGGCGCCGGGGATGCTGCCCGTGCTCACCGGCACGCGCGTGCACCGTCGCCCCGTGGGCGTCGTCGGCGTCATCGCGCCGTGGAACTACCCGCTGACGCTCGCGCTCGCCGAGGCCGTGCCCGCGCTCGTGGCGGGGAACGCCGTCGTGCTCAAGCCGGACCCGCAGACGACCCTCACCGCGCTGTGGGGCGCGGAGCTCCTCGAGGAGGCAGGGCTGCCCGCGGACCTGTTCCTGGTCGTCGCGGGCGGGGGAGAGGTCGGCGCCGCGGTGACCGACCACGTCGACCACATCGCGTTCACCGGCTCGACCGCCACCGGCCGCAAGGTGGCCGCGCGCGCGGGGGAGCGCCTCATCGGCGCGACGCTCGAGCTCGGCGGGAAGAACCCGCTGTACGTCGCGGCCGACGCCGACGTGCGCGCCGCCGCGCGCGGTGCCGTGCGCGCGTGCTTCTCCAACTCCGGCCAGCTCTGCGTGTCGATCGAGCGGCTCGTGCTGCACGAGGACGTCGCGGACGCCTTCCTCGACGAGTTCGTGCCGCTCGTCCGTGAGATGCGTCTCGGTGCGGGGCTCGACTACTCCGCCGACATGGGGTCGCTCACGTCGCAGGCGCAGCTCGACCGCGTGGTCGCCCACGTCGAGGACGCCATCGCGCGCGGCGCGCGCGTCCTCGCGGGCGGTGTGCACCGGGCGGACATCGGCCCGTGGTTCTACGCGCCCACCGTCCTCGACGACGTGCCCGACGACGCGGCGTGCGCGCGCGAGGAGACGTTCGGTCCCGTCGTCTCGGTACGCCGGGTCGCGAGCGACGACGAGGCCGTCGAGGTCATGAACGACACCGAGTACGGGCTCAACGCGAGCGTGTGGACGCGTGACACGGCCCGCGGGCGCCGGATCGCGGCGCGCATCGAGGCGGGGACGGTCAACGTCAACGACGGCTACTCCGCGACGTGGGGCTCCGTCGGGGCCCCGATGGGCGGGTTCAAGGCGTCCGGCCTCGGGCGCCGCCACGGGCGCGAGGGGATCGAGGCGCTCACCGAGGCGCAGACGATCTCCGTGCAGCGCGGCGCGAACCAGGGCCTCACGCTCGACACGCTCTACCAGCTCGGCGGCGAGCTGCCGAGCAAGGTCCTCACGTCGGCGCTCGACGTCATGCGCCGCCTGCGGCTGCCCTGAGGAGCCCCGCTCAGCGGAGCACGGCGTCGAGCACGGCCTTCGTCGCCGCGGGGACCTCGCGGGCGCGGTAGAGCACGGCCTTCCACGGCTCGACGCTCGTCGCGCTGACGCCGACCCCCACGGCGTCGAGACCTGCGACGCGGCACGAGAACAGCGTGCGCGGCAGGTGGTACCCCTGCGTGACGACCACCGCCGTGCCGACGCCGAACTCCGACGCCGCGCGCGTGCACGTCGCGTGGGTGTCGAATCCCTCGCGGTCGAGCAGGATCGCGTCGTCGGGCACGCCGCGGCCGAGCAGCCACGCGCGCATCGAGCCGGGCTCGTCGTAGTCGTCGTGCGCGTCGCCGCTCACGAGCACGACGGGCGCGACGCCCCGGCCGTAGAGCTCCGCCGCCGCGTCGAGCCGACGGCGCAGGTACGTGGACGGGGTCCCGTCCGGCCGCAGGCCCGCCCCCGGCACGACGATCGCGTCGCTCTCCGGCACGTGCGCGGCGTGGGCGACGTGCGCGCGCCCGACCGCCTGCACGACGACGAACGGCGCCAGCACGAGCACCACGAGCCCCGTCGCCGTCCCGAGGGTGAGGCGCCGCCGTCGGGACCGGCGCGGACGACCCCCCGCAGGCCGGCCGGACGGTGGTGCCGGAGGTGACGCCGGATCGTCGATCACGTCCTGACCCTAACGCCGCCACCGCGTCGACCAGGCCCTCCTGGCCGGCCGAGCAGGTTGTCCTGGTCCGTCCGCAGTCCGGGACGGACCACGACCGCCTGCTCGGCGGATGGGGGTGGGGGCTGGGGTGGGGGCGGGGCGGGGGCTGGGAGTGAGGGTCAGGCTCGGGCGTCGAGGGTCGTGAGCTCGGCGGTGAGGTTGGCTCGGGCGCGGTCCTCCCAGAGCGTCGCGCCCTGCGGGGTGCGGAACAGCGCACCGCCGGCGAGCAGTCCGCGCAGGACGGCGGCCCGCCCGGCCCGGAAGGCGTCGTCGGGCACGTGGGCGTACTCGGCGCGCACCTGGCGGGCATAGCGGGCGTACCGGTCCGGCGCGGACCCGAGGACGGCGAGGTCGGCGTCCGAGACGAGCGCCCCGGGCCCGTCGTCCTCGGCCGGGGCGTGGTCGGTCGTCACGAGCACGAGCCGCACGACCTCCTCGACCTCGCGAGCACCGAGGTGGCTCGCCAGCCGGGCGTCCGCGAGCTCGGCGGACCGCTCCTCGTCGCGGCCCGCCTCGCCGTCGTGCACGGCGTCGTGGAACCACAGCGCGAGCTGCGTCACCCCGGGCCTCGCACCCGTGACCACCGTCGCGCCGGGCACGCCGGGCGGGCGTCCCTCCAGGAGCGCGAGCGAGTCGAGGGCGTGCACGAGGTGCTCGGGCCCGTGGTAGACGCGGTGCGGCTCGTGCCAGCGCTCGACGAGCTCGACCCCGACGTCGCGCGCGCCCGGGAGGAGCGCGTCCCAGCGCGCGAGGAGGGCGTCGGCCTTCGCCGCGCGCCGTGCCCGGCCGGGCACGCGCAGGCCCGAGGCGCCGAGGCGCCGGGCGAGCTCACGACCCCCGACCGGGACCGCGCCCGCGGCGACCGCGACGTCGTACCGCTCGGCGGCGACGTCGTAGTGGTCGAGGTCGAACGCCCGCGGGCTCACGCCGATCGACGCCGCGAACGCGTGCAGCTCCGCGAGCGACGCGTCGGACACGAGATGGCTGAACAGCGTCCCGTGCGCGGGCCACGCGGGCGGGTCGATGAGAACGGTCACCGCCCGAGCATGCCACCGACCGGTGAGCCGACGCGCGGGCGTCGGCTCACCGGCCGGGGAACGGGCCGAGCCCGGCGGGGCTCACCCGGCAAGGTCCGGGCGAGTCCCGGGCGGCGAGCCTCAGCCGGCGCGCGACGCCGCCTCGACGACCTCGACCGACTGGCGGGCGATGGCGAGCTCCTCCATCGTCGGGACCACCATGACGAGCGTGCTCGTCCAGTCCGGCGAGATGACGCGCGGCTCGCCGGAGTCGACGGCGTTGCGGTCCGGGTCGACGGCGAGGCCGAGCGGCTCGAGGCCCTCGACGACGGCGGCGCGCACCTCGGCGTCGTGCTCGCCGACGCCCGCGGTGAAGGCCACGACGTCCACGCGGCCGAGGACGGCGGCGTACGCGCCGACGTACTTGCGGAGCCGGTGGATGTACACGTCGAACGCGAGGCGGGCGCCCTCGTGACCGGCCTCCATGAGCCGGTGCAGCTCGCGGAAGTCGTTCACGCCGGACAGGCCCTTGACGCCCGAGCGCTTGTTGAACAGGTCGTCGATCTCGTCGATGCTCATGCCCGCGTTGCGCGCGAGGTGGAACACGACCGCCGGGTCGATGTCGCCGGTCCGCGTGCCCATGACGAGGCCCTCGAGCGGGGTGAGGCCCATCGAGGTCTCGACCGGCACGCCGCCCTTCACGGCCGACGCCGAGGCGCCGTTGCCGAGGTGCAGGACGATCGTGTTGAGACCCTCGATCCGGCGCCCGAGGACGCGCGCGACCTTCCCCGAGACGTACTGGTGGCTCGTGCCGTGGGCGCCGTAGCGCCGGATCGCGTACTTCTCGGCGACCTCGGCGTCCAGGGCGTACGTCGCCACGTGCGCCGGCAGCCGCTGGAAGAACGCCGTGTCGAAAACCGCGACGTGCGGCACGTCGCCGAGCAGCGACCGCGCGACCTCGATGCCCTTGACGTTCGCCGGGTTGTGCAGCGGCGCGAGCGGGGACAGCGAGCGGATCCGCTCGAGCACGCCGTCGTCGACGAGGACCGGGTCGGCGAACAGCGAGCCGCCCTGCACGACGCGGTGCCCCACCGCGTACACGTCGGCGTCGGAGAGCGTCGGGCCGACCTCGTCGAACATCCCGAGCGCGATGCGCAGCGCGTGCCCGTGGTCCGCGACGGGCTCCTCGCGCGTCGTCGTGTTCCCGGCGAACCGGTGCTTGATGATCCCGGACTCCTCGCCGATGCGCTCGATCGTGCCCGCGGCGATCGCCTCGCCGCCGACGGGGTTGACGAGCTGGTACTTGAGCGAGGACGACCCCGAGTTCATGACGAGCACGGACCCGTGCGCGCCGTACGCGCTGTAGGGGTTGGGGCGCTCGCCCTCGGGCAGGATCGTCATGACGTGGCTCCCTGGGAGTCAGAGGTGGGGTCGACGGCGTCGGCCGGGGCCTGCGCCTGGATCGCGGTGATCGCGACGGTGTTGACGATGTCCTGCACGAGCGCGCCGCGCGAGAGGTCGTTCACCGGCTTGTTGAGGCCCTGGAGGACCGGTCCGACCGCGACGGCGCCCGCCGAGCGCTGCACGGCCTTGTAGGTGTTGTTGCCCGTGTTGAGGTCCGGGAAGATGAACACGGTCGCGCGCCCCGCGACGTCCGAGCCCGGCATCTTCGACGCCGCGACGGACGCGTCCACGGCCGCGTCGTACTGGATCGGGCCCTCGACGAACAGGTCGGGGCGGCGCTCGCGCACGAGCGCCGTGCCCCGGCGCACCTTGTCCACGTCGGCCCCCGATCCGGACTCGCCGGTCGAGTACGACAGCATCGCGACCCGCTGGTCGACGCCGAACTGCTGCGCCGTCGCCGCCGAGGAGATCGCGATGTCCGCGAGCTGCTCGGCCGTCGGGTCGGGGATGACCGCGCAGTCGCCGTAGACGAGCACGCGGTCCTGCAGGCACATGAGGAACACGGACGAGACGACGGACACGCCCGGCTGGGTCTTGATGATCTCGAACGACGGCTTGATGGTGTGCGCCGTCGTGTGCTTCGCGCCCGACACCATGCCGTCCGCGAGGCCGAGGTGGACCATCATCGTGCCGAAGTACGAGACGTCCTGGACGCGCTCGCGCGCCTCCTCGAGCGTCATGCCCTTGTGCGCGCGCAACCGCTGGTACTCCGCGGCGAACCGCTCCACGAGCTCCGGGTCGTGCGGGCTGACGACGTGCGCGGCGTCGATGTCGAGGCCGAGCTCCGCCGCGCGGGCGCGGACCTTCTGCTCCTCGCCGAGGATCGTCAGCTCCGCGACCTGGCGGCCGAGCAGCGTGGACGCGGCGCGCAGGATGCGGTCGTCGTCGCCCTCGGGCAGCACGACGTGCTTGCGGTCCGCGCGGGCGCGGGACAGCAGCTCGTACTCGAACATGAGCGGCGTGACGACCTCGGGGCGGGGCACGTCGAGCCCCGCGAGGAGCGCCGCGCCGTCGACGCTCTGCTCGAACAGGGCGAGCGCCGTGTCGACCTTGCGCTGCGACTCCTTGGTCACGCGGCCCCGGGCGCTCGCGGCGGCGCTCGCCGAGCGGAACGTCCCGAGGTCGGTGCGGATGACCGGCAGGCTCGGGTCGAGGTCCGCGACGAGGCGCGCCGTCGACTCGGGCGGGAAGAACCCGCCGTTGAGGATGACGCCGGCGAGCGACGGGAAGCCGGACGCCGAGTGGGCGGCGAGCAGCCCGATGAGGATGTCCACCCGGTCGCCGGGCGTGATGACGACGGCGCCGTCGGTGAGCCGGTCGAGCAGGTGCTCGAACGACATCGCGCCGACGAGCAGGTCGGTCGCCTCGCGCGCGAGGAGCTCCTCCTCGCCGAACGCGAGCGTCCCGCCCACGGCCTCCATGAGGATCCGCACGGTCGGTGCGTCGAGGAACGGGTCCTCGGGCACCGCCCAGCCCGGCAGCCGCGTGCCCGGGGCGGGCTCCGCCGTCGGGCCCGACGACGTCCCGCCCGCGAGCGGCTCGCCGTCCGGGCCGAGCGACCCGAGGAGCGCGCGCACCGCGTCGAGGTCGTCGGGCTGCACGCGGTTCGCGACGACGCCGATGGGCTGCGCGTGCTGCGAGCGCAGCTCGGCGACGCTCACCTCGATGAGGTTCCCCACGGCGTCGGGCGTGCGGCCCTTGCCGGAGACCACGAGGAGGACCGGCGCGCCGAGGTTCGCCGCGACGCGCGCGTTGAACGACAGCTCGGTCGGCCCGGCGACGTCGGTGTAGTCGGTGCCCACGACGACCACGAAGTCGCACTGGCTCGCGACCTCGTGGTACCGAGCCACGATCCGCGAGAGCGCGGCCTCCTGGTCGGCGTGGACGTCCTCGTACGTGACGCCGATCGCCTGCTCGGCGGTCGTGTCGACGCCGTCGTGCGCGAGCAGGAGCTCGAGCACGTAGTCCTGCACGTCCGGGCCGGCGGCCCGGGTGACCGGCCGGAAGACCCCGACCCGCTGGACCTTGCGGACCAGCAGGTCGAGGACCCCCAGCGCGATCGTGGACTTGCCCGTCTCGCCCTCGGGCGAGGTGATGTAGATGCTGCGAGCGGTGTCGCTCACTCGTTGTCTCCTCCGGTGTCCTGCACGGCGGCGCTCGCGCCGTTGTACTGCGGGCCACCCTCCTCGGTCGCCGTCTCGCCGACGTCCGGCCACACCCAGTCGCGCACCTCGGGGATGTCCTCCCCGTGCTCGCGGGTGTACTGGCGGGCCGCCAGCCGCGCGTCGACCATCTCCTGGCGCAGACCCGCGTAGGTCGAGCGCAGGGACGGCACACGGTCGATGACGTCGACCACCAGGTGGTAGCGGTCGATGTCGTTGAGCATGGCCATGTCGAACGGGGTGGTGGTGGTGCCCTCCTCCTTGTAGCCGCGCACGTGGATGTTCGCGTGGTTCGTGCGGCGGTACGTGAGGCGGTGGATCAGCCACGGGTAGCCGTGGTAGTTGAAGATGACGGGCCTGTCCGTCGTGAAGAGCGTGTCGAAGTCCTTGTCCGACAGGCCGTGCGGGTGCTCCTTCTCGTCCTGGAGCCGCATGAGGTCGACGACGTTCACGACCCGGACCTTGAGGTGGGGGATGCGTCGGCGCAGGATGTCCGCCGCGGCGAGCACCTCGAGCGTGGGCACGTCGCCCGCCGAGCCGAGCACGACGTCCGGGTCCTCGCCCTCGACCTCCGTGCCGGCCCACTCCCAGATGCCGAGGCCGCGCGTGCAGTGCGCGACCGCCTGGTCCATCGACAAGAACTGCGGCGCCGGCTGCTTGCCTGCGACGACGACGTTCACGTACTGGCGCGAGCGCAGGCAGTGGTCGTAGGTGGACAGGAGCGTGTTCGCGTCCGGCGGCAGGTAGACGCGGACGATCTCGGCCTTCTTGTTCACGACGTGGTCGATGAAGCCCGGGTCCTGGTGGCTGAAGCCGTTGTGGTCCTGGCGCCACACGTGGCTCGACAGCAGGTAGTTGAGGCTCGCGACCGGCCGCCGCCACGGGATGTGGTTCGTGACCTTGAGCCACTTCGCGTGCTGGTTGAACATCGAGTCGACGATGTGGATGAACGCCTCGTAGCTCGTGAACAGGCCGTGCCGCCCGGTGAGCAGGTAGCCCTCCAGCCAGCCCTGGCACTGGTGCTCCGAGAGCATCTCCATGACGCGGCCGGCGCGCGCGAGGTGCTCGTCGACGTCAGGCCCGAAGAAGTCGGCGTTCCACTGCTTGTCCGTGACCTCGTACACGGCCTGGAGCCGGTTCGACGCGGTCTCGTCGGGGCCGAAGATCCGGAAGTTGTCCGGGTTCATCCGCACGACGTCGGTGAGCCACTGCCCGAGGACGCGCGTCGACTCGGCGATGGAGCTGCCCGGCGCCTTCACGTCCACGGCGTAGTCGCGGAAGTCCGGCAGCCGCAGGTCCTTGAGCAGGAGCCCGCCGTTCGCGTGCGGGTTGTCGCTCATCCGGAGCGTGCCCTCGGGGGCGAGCGCCGCGACGTCGTCGACCAGGCGGCCGTCCTCGTCGAAGAGCTCGTCGGCCCGGTACGACTCGAGCCAGCCGCGCAGCACCTCGAGGTGCTCCGGGGTGTCCCGGGCGCTCGCGAGCGGCACCTGGTGCGCGCGCCACGAGTCCTCGGTCTTCTTGCCGTCGATGACGGGCGGGCACGTCCAGCCCTTCGGCGTGCGGAACACGATCATCGGCCACGCGGGCCGCTCGTCGTTCCCCGCCGCGGCGTCGGCCTTGATCTGCGCGATGTGGTTGAGCACCTCGTCGAGGAGGTGCGCGAAGCGGCGGTGCACCTCGAAGTGGTCCTCGCCGTCGAACCCGCCCGTGAAGAAGTAGGGCGTGTGGCCGTAGCCGATCATGAGGTCGCGCAGCTCGTCGTCGCTGATGCGCGCGAGCACCGTCGGGTTGGCGATCTTGTAGCCGTTCAGGTGCAGGATCGGCAGCACGACGCCGTCGTTGCGCGCGTTGACGAACTTGTTCGAGTGCCAGCTCGTCGCGAGCGGGCCCGTCTCCGCCTCACCGTCGCCGACGACCGCGGCGACGAGGAGGTCGGGGTTGTCGAACGCGGCGCCGTACGCGTGGGAGAGCGCGTAGCCCAGCTCGCCGCCCTCGTGGATCGACCCCGGCGTCTCCGGCGCGACGTGGCTCGGGATGCCGCCCGGGAAGGAGAACTGGCGGAACAGCCGGCGCAGGCCCTCGGTGTCCTGGGTGACGTCCGAGTAGGTCTCGGAGTACGTCCCCTCGAGGTACGCGTTCGCGACGAGGCCCGGGCCGCCGTGGCCGGGACCGGCGACGTAGATCGTCGACTGGCGGCGCTGCGCGATCGCGCGGTTGAGGTGCGCGTAGAGGAAGTTGAGGCCCGGCGTGGTGCCCCAGTGACCCAGCAGGCGCGGCTTGACGTCGTCGCGGTCCAGCGGCGTGCGCAGCAGCGGGTTGTCCAGGAGGTAGATCTGGCCGACGGAGAGGTAGTTCGCCGCGCGCCACCAGGCGTCGACGCGACGCAGGGTGTCGTCGTCGAGCGGTGCGATCTCGGCGGGTTGCCAGGCGGTGGACTCGGTGACGGTGGTCGTGCTCATCTCACGCTCCTGCGGGGGAAGGGTCCGTGAACGACTACGGCTTCATACAACCCCATCGACCGGGGGCCTGCACTATTCCTCCTGGCGCCCGGCGGTGTGACCTGCGCCCACGACGGCACAAAAGGTCCAAGGTCCCGCGGACGGGAACCACGGTCGAGGACGTTGTCCCCGGCGGCGGAGGTCCGTGGGCGGCGTGTGACGTTCGCCCGGGAGGCGGGACGGATGCGGGGACTCGCCCGCGCCCCGGATACCGTGGGGTCGTGCCCGAGCCCACCGCGCCCCGCTCGTTCTGGGCGGTCGCCCGCCAGCCCCGGGTCGTCGGGCTGCTCGTGCTCCTCCTCGTCGCCGCGGCGGTGTGCGCGCGGCTCGGCGTCTGGCAGCTCGACCGCGCCCAGCAGCGTGCCGAGCTCGCGGCGCAGCACGAGGCCGCCGAGCTCGAGGCCGCCGGACCCGAGGGCGTCGGCGTGCTGCTCCCGCCGCAGTCCACGTTCCCCGGCGAGCTCGTGGGCCGCCAGGCCTGGGTCGAGGGCGAGTACGACGCGGCGGGGCAGCTCCTCGTGGAGGGTCGCGCGCTCGACGGCCGCGTCGGCTACCTCGTGCTCACCCCGCTCCGCGTGACCGACGACGGCACGCAGGGCGCGTCGTGGGCCGACCTCTCGGGCGCCCCGGTCCTGCCCGTCGTGCGGGGCTGGGTCGAGTCGCCCGAGGAGAGCGCCGCGCTCGACCCGCCCGACGGCGTCGTGCGCCTCACCGGCTACCTCCAGGCGTCCGAGGCGGCCGGGCAGGGCGGCTCCGCCCCTGGTCGGACCGACGCGATCTCGACGGGCGAGCTCGTCAACCAGTGGGGCGGGCCGATGTACTCGGGGTACCTCGTCCTGCTGTCCTCGGACCCGGCGCAGCCGTCGGCGGCCGACGGCGGCCCCGCCCAGCTTCCGCGCCCCACCATCGAGGGCGGCACGGGGCTCAACCTGCAGAACCTGTTCTACGCGCTCCAGTGGTGGGTGTTCGGCGGGTTCGCCGTCCTGCTGTGGGTCCGGCTCGTGCGCGACGAGGCGGCGGGCGGCAAGCGCCGCACCCGCGGGGAGGACGCCGGGATCGCGGGCCTGCCCGGTCCCGCCGACGTCGACGCGACCGGACCTCGACCGGCCCCCTGAGGCGCGGCCGGGACCGCGCGTCCCGGCCCGGGCCGGGGGTGGGACGATGCCCCGTCTCACGACGTGACACAGCGGTTGCCCGGGATATGTACGGGCCGCAGTCTTATCCCGCCCGGGCAGAGTGTCCGGGCGGTCCGCCGGTCGGCGTCGCCCGGCGGTCGGAGAGACACGAGGGTACTCCATGAAGAAGCGTCTTGCACCGTTCGCCGTGGCAGTCGTCACGATCGGCCTGGTCCTCGCCCCGGCGGCGAGCGCGAGCGCGGCGAGCAGGACCACGCCGTACAACTGCGGCACCCGCGACGCGAAGATCACGGCGAGCGCGCCGACGAACGTGTCGCTCACGGCCAACGGGGCGACCAAGAGCGCGCGCAACAGCGCGGGCGCGGCGGTCACGCTGTACGACTACGACGGCCAGGGCACCGCCTACGCGACGTCGACCGACGCGTCGGTGGCGATCCACGTCTCGTGCTTCTGACGCGTTCGTCCCGGCGGGTCGCCTGACTCCGTCAGGTCGCCCGACGCGTCATCCGGTGCCCGGTCGTCGTCCGCGACGGCCGGGCACCGGCACGTCCGGCGACCGGTGCGCGTCCGACGCCGCCGGCACCGCCGGGCGGCGGTCAGCCGTCGAGGTCGAGGTCCTTGAACCACGACTCGGTGACGTAGTCCGTCTCCCAGCCGAGCGAGCGGTAGAGCTGGTCGGCCTTCGTGGGGGAGTCGGCGTCGACCTCGAGCGCCACGCGGTCACGACCGTCTCGGGCGGCGTCCGCGATCACCGTCGCGAGGAGCGACTTCGCCACGCCGCGGCCGCGGGCGGCGCGCGTCACGCCGATGTACTCGACGTAGGTGCCCCGTGCGCCGCTCTCGCCGGCGGCGATCGACGAGCACACCACGGTGCCCGCGGGCACGCGGCGGCCGTCGTCGGTCTCCACGTACGCGAGCCACCAGTGGTCCCAGCTGTGGCCCGGGTCCTCGCGGAGCCGCTGCACGAACTCCGAGAAGCTCTCGCGGTAGGAGTTGAAGTGGTCCTGGAAGGACGTCTCCAGCATCTGGTGCACGACCTGGAGGTCGGTCGCGACGGGCATCCCGTTCTCGTGCCGCTCGACCGGCCGGACCGTGACCCCGGCGCGCGGTGCGAGCGCGGCCTCGTCCGGGACGACGGGGCGCGTCATGTGCAGCCAGCTGCGCCGTCGGGCGTACCCGGCGCGCGTCAGCCACTGCGCCTGCCGCGTGTCGTCGGCGAACGGGCTCTCGTCGAGGCGCGTCGCCGTCACCCCGCGCAGGCGCGCCATCGCGACCGCCGTGCGCTCCGCCCAGCGGTAGAACGCGTCGGCGATCGCGTCGACCTCGGGCACGTCGCGGTCGAAGTAGCCCCAGACGGTCGCCCGCCCGGCGGCGCGGTCGTGCACGGTCACCCAGGCGCGGGGGACGTCGTCGGGCCCGACGGCGACGAGCTGGCGCCGCGTCCACGACGCCAGCCCCGCGACCTCGGACTCGATGCCGGCGGGGTCGACGTGCGTCGACCCCGTCCCCTGGAGCTCGTCCAGGCGTCGCAGCCGGACGAGGGCGTCGATGTCGGCGTAGCCGGGGACCCGTGCCCGCCAGGGGCTCGGGAGGGTCGGGAGGTCGTGCGGGGTGGCGCTCGTGGTGTCAGGCATCAGCACCATCTTGGCACCGTCCGGCGCTATTCCTGCTGCCAGGAGTGCCAGAGCCGCGCGTAGTCGCCGCCCGCGGCCACGAGCTCGTCGTGCGGGCCGATCTCGCTGATCCGGCCGCCGTCGACCACGGCGACGCGGTCGGCGTCGTGCGCGGTGTGCAGGCGGTGCGCGATCGCGACGACCGTGCGGCCGGCGAGCACGGCGTCGAGCGAGCGCTCGAGATGCCGGGCCGCGCGCGGGTCGAGCAGGGACGTCGCCTCGTCGAGCACGAGCGTGTGCGGGTCGAGCAGCACGAGGCGCGCGAGCGCGAGCTGCTGCGCCTGCGCCGGGGTGAGGACGTGCCCGCCCGACCCGACGGCCGTCGTGAGGCCCTCGGGCAGCGACTCGGCCCACCCGCGCGCGTCGACGGCGTCGAGCGCGTCGAGCAGCTCCGCCTCGCTCGCGTCGACCTTCGCGAGGCGCAGGTTGTCCGCGAGCGTGCCGACGAACACGTGGTGCTCCTGGGTGACGAGCGCGACCTCGCGCCGCAGGTCCTCGAGCGGCAGGTCGACGAGCCGCACGCCGCCGGAGCGGACGGACCCCGCCGTCGGAGGGTGGATGCCCGCGAGCATGCGGCCGAGCGTCGACTTCCCCGCGCCCGACGGCCCGACGACGGCGAGCCGCTCGCCCGGCTCGAGGTCGAGCGAGACGCCGTGCAGCACGGGGTGGCCCTCGCGGTAGGCGTACTCGACGTCGCGCGCGACGAGGCGGTCACCGTCGGGCACGTCGCCCGTCGGGGCGCGGTCGCCGGGCACCTGCGCGACGCCGACGATGCGCGCGTACGACGCCGCGGCCACCTGGATCTCGTCGAGCCAGAAGATGAGGTTCCACACCGGCCCGGCGAGCTGGAACGCGTACGTGGTCACCGTGGCCACGGCGCCGAGCGTCGTCTGGCCCTGCGAGAGCAGCCACGCGCCCCAGACGAGCGCCGCGACGGGCGCGATCGCGATGGCCAGGTCGATGCCCGGGAACAGCACGGTGCGCAGCCCCAGGGTGTACCGCTCCGCCTCGAACGCCTCGGTGAGGTCGGCGCGCACGCGCGCCCGGCGGCGCTCGGTGAGCGAGAGCGCGTCGACGGTGCGCGCGCCCTCGACGCTCTCGGTGATGGTGCCGTTGAGCGTCGCGTAGGCGGCGGCCTCGCGCTGGTACCCGGCCGACGCGCGCTTGAGGTACCACCGCGAGACGACGACGAGCAGCGGCACGCCCACGAACAGCGCGAGCGCGACGAGGGGTGCGACCACGACGGCCGCGACCGCCGTGAGCACGAGCGTGACGACGGCGACGAGGAGCTGCGGCACGCCGAACCGCACGGCGTGCTGGATGCGGTCGACGTCGTTCGTCGTGCGCGCGACGAGGTCGCCCGTGCCCGCGCGCTCCACCGTGGACAGCGGCAGCGACGTCACCGTCTCGACGAGGTCCTCGCGCAGCTCGGCGAACACGGTCTCGCCGAAGACCATGGACAGGCGCTGCGCGTAGCGGCGCAGGACGGCCTGCGCGAGGACCGCGCCCGCACCCACGGCGACGACGGTCGTCACGTACGAGGACGTGGTGCCCTCGGTGACGGCGTCGACGAGCCGGCCGAGGAGCCACGGCCCCACGAGGCCCGCGACCGCGGCCAGCGTGTGGAGGACGGCGATGAGCACGAACGTGCCGCGGTGCCGGGCGAACAGGCGTCCGGCGGCGGCGCGGACGGCGGGGCCGTCGGCGACGGGGAGCCTCATGCCTGGCCTCCTTCGGGTGCGGTGCGGGCGAGGGCGGGGGTGTCGTCGAGCGAGCGCCCGACGACGCGCAGGTACCGGGCCGCGTCGTCGTCCGGCGCGGTCGCGGGGGAGTGGGCGCGGTCGACGAGGTCGCGGTGCGTGCCGCGCGCCGTCACCCGGCCGTCCTCGAGGAGCAGCACCTCGTCGACGTGCTCGAGCACGAGCGGCGAGGCCGTGACGACGAGGGTCGTGCGCCCGCGGCGGGCCTGCGCGAGGCTCGCGGCGATCCGCGCCTCGGTGTGCGCGTCGACGGCGCTCGTCGGCTCGACGAGGACGAGGATCTCCGGGTCCGTGAGGAGCGCCCGGGCGAGCGCGACGCGCTGGCGCTGGCCGCCCGAGAGCGACCGCCCCTTCTCGGGCAGCTCGCCCGCGAGGCCGTCGGGCACGGAGTCGAGCACGTCGTGCGCGTCGGCCGTGCTCACCGCGGCGAGCACCTCGGCCTCCGTCGCGGCACCGCGCGCGTCGAGCTCGTCGCGCAGCGCGCCCGAGAAGAGCTGCGGCGTCGCCTCGGCGACGACGACGCGGCGCCGCAGCGCGTGCTTGTCGAGCGCGGCGAGCAGCGTCCCGCCGAGCCGCACGGGCGTGGCCGCCTCCGCGGCGTCGTCGAACCGACCCAGCCGGGTCGCGACGGCCGCCGACGCGTCCGGGTCCGCCGAGACGAGCGCGACGACGCGTCCCGGCTCGAGCACGAGGCCGCTCGTCTCGTCGACCAGGGGGCTGCCCTCGGGCGGCATGGGCGCGGTGGCCGGGGTCGCGCCCGCGGCCGGCTCGACCGCGAGGACGCGCACGATCTTGCGCGCGGCGACGTGGGCGCGCGTCGCGATGTTGAGCATCTGCGTCGCGACCTGGAGCGGCCAGCCGAGGAACGCCGCGTACCCGTAGAACGCGACGAGCTGGCCGGGCGTGATCTCGCCGCGCAGGGCCGCCGTCGCGCCGAGGTAGACGACGAGCACGACGAGCAGGCCGGGCAGCAGCACCTGGAGCGCGTCGAGCGTGGCCTGCGTGTGCGCGACCTTCACGCCGGCCTCGCGGACCTTCTGCGACTGCCGCGCGTAGCGGCCCACGAACACGCCCTCGCCGCCGATGCCGCGCAGGATCCGCAGGCCCGACACCGTGTCCGCGCCGAGCGTCGTCAGGCGACCTTGCGCCTCGCGCTGCGCGGCCTGGCGCTGCTGCAGCGGCTTGACGAGCAGCGCGAGCACCGCGGCCACGACCGGCAGGCCCAGCACGACGACGAGCCCGAGCTGGAGCGACGTCGAGAGCATGATGACCGCCACGACCACGTACGCGCCGAGCGCGCCGAGGAACTGGCCCATCATCGAGAAGAGCTGGCCCACGCGCATCGCGTCGCTCGCGACGGTGGACACGACCTCGCCCGTCGGGAGCTCCTCGGTGATCGCGTCGCCCGAGCGGGCCGTGACGTCGCCCACGAGCTGCGACGTCGTGAGCGCCGAGCGCAGCCAGTTCGCGATGTCGAACCGGTGCTGCGTCACGCCCGTGACGACGATGCCCAGGCCCAGCGCGAGCAGGAGGCCCGCCCAGCGCCACAGCTCCGCGCCGAACCCGGCGGTGAGCCCCTCGTCGAGCGCGCGGCCGAGCATGTACGGCTGGAACGCCTGGCACGCGAAGTTCACGAGCCCGAGCAGCACGGACACCGTGAGCACCGTCCACTGGCGCCGGGCGATCCAGAGGAGGTAACGGGACGGGCCGCGCAGGTCGGGGGTCCCCGGGTCGGGGAGAGGGAGGGGTCGCACGGTGTTCTACCCTAGGTTCGGCGTCCGACACGCGGCGACGGTTTAACACGGCGACTGCGTCACGCCACCGCACGCGGCGGAGACCGCCGCGGCCGTCTCGCCCGGAACGAGGACCTCTCCCATGACCACGCAGGACCCGGCCACCCCGACCGACGCGCCCGTCGTCGCCCCCGCCGACGCGGCGGCCCCCAGCACGGAGGCGGCGCGCACCGCGATCCGCAAGGCGCGCGGCGCGCTCGCGCGCTACCGGGTCCTCGCGATCATCACGGGCGTGATGCTGCTCATCCTGTGCGTCGAGATGATCGTCAGGTACGGCGTGGGCCAGTTCGTCGACGTCGACGGGATCATGCGGTACGTGTCCTGGATCCCCTTCGCGCACGGCTGGATCTACGTCGTGTACCTCGTCACGGTGCTCGACCTGTGGACCAAGATGCGCTGGGGCTGGGGTCGCCTCGCGACGATGGTGTTCGCCGGCGTCGTCCCGGTCATGTCGTTCATCCTGGAGAAGAAGGTGCACGCCGAGGCGGAGGCGAAGCTCGCCGCGCTGGAGGAGCGGTACGCGGCATGACGACGCCGCTCGCGCCCCTCGTCGCGCCCGGTCCCGAGCTCTCGACGCCGGAGCTCGAGCGGTACGCGCGCCACCTCGCGCTACCGGGCGTCGGCACCGACGGCCAGCGCCGGCTCGCGGCCGCGCGCGTGCTCGTCGTCGGCGCGGGCGGCCTCGGCAGCCCCGCGCTGCTCTATCTCGCCGCCGCGGGCGTCGGCACGATCGGCATCGTCGACGACGACGCGGTCGACACGTCCAACCTGCAGCGCCAGGTCATCCACGGCGGGTCCGACGTAGGGCGCCGCAAGGTCGACTCCGCGCGCGAGAGCATCGCGGACGTCAACCCGCACGTGCACGTGGTCGAGCACGCGCTGCGGCTCGACGCGGACAACGCGCTCGACGTGCTGCGCGGCTACGACGTCGTGCTCGACGGCGCCGACAACTTCCCGACCCGCTACCTCGTCTCCGACGCGGCCGAGGTCCTCGGCCTCCCCGTGGTGTGGGGCTCGATCTACCGTTTCCAGGGACAGGTCAGCGTCTTCTGGGCCGCGCCCCGGTTCTCCGTGCCCGACGACGCCGCGCACCCGGACGCGGCGGGTCCCGACAGCGCGGAGCCGGGAGAGCAGGGTCCGCGCGGGGTCACGTACCGCGACGTGTTCCCCGTCCCGCCGCCCCCGGGCGCGGCGCCCGACTGCGCGACCGGCGGCGTGTTCGGCGCGATGTGCGGGACCGTCGGCTCCGTGATGGCGACCGAGGCGATCAAGCTCGTCACCGGCGCCGGCACGACGCTGCTGGGCCGCCTCGCCGTCTACGACGCGCTCGACCTCTCCTGGCGCCAGCTCACCGTCCGCGCCGACCCGACGCGCGAGCCCGTCGTCGCGCTCCTGCCGGGGGACGACGCCTACGCCGCGTTCTGCGGGCTCCGGCCTCCGGCGTCGGCCGCGGTGGCCTCCGGTGCCGGGGCGGCGACGACCGATGCGTCGGAGGCGGCGCCGCGCGACGTGTCCGCCCCCGACGCGGCCGCCCTCCTGCACGGCGACGACGCGCCGTACGTGCTCGACGTGCGCGAGGACTGGGAGGCGCAGGTCCGCCCGCTCCCCGGGTCGACGCTCGTCCCGAGCGGCGTGTTCCTCGGCGGCACGCAGGACCCCGCCGCCGCCGCGGCGCTCGCGGACCTGCCGGCCGACCGCCCGGTGCTCGTGGTGTGCGCGGTCGGCGGCCGGTCGGCCCGCGTCGCCGACGTCGCCCGCGCCGCGGGCATCGACGCGCGCTCCGTGGTCGGCGGCGTCCCCGCCCTCCTGGAGGCCCAGGAGGCCAACGTCCCGTAGCCCGGATCGTCAGCGCCGATGCCGAGCATGCGTCTGCCGCTCGTGCAGGGCGGCTCGTGGGCTGTGTCCGCATGGTCGGCCCCACCACGGGTCTTCGGTCAGAGGGCGAGGTCGAGGCGGCCCTGGGGGGACGAGCTCGCGAGGGCGCCCTCGCGGCGGGGGATGCGCCCGGCGCCCGCGGCGAGCCGGCCCGACTCGACGGCGAGGCGCATCGCGTGGGCCATGCGGACCGGGTCGGCGGCGCGCGTGACGGCCGTCGCGAGGAGCACGCCGTCGCAGCCGAGCTCCATGGCGAGCGCGGCGTCGGACGCCGTGCCGATCCCCGCGTCGAGGATCACGGGCACCCGGGCCGCGGCGGCGATCGCCTCGATGTTGCGCGGGTTGAGGATGCCGAGCCCGGTGCCGATGGGCGCCCCCAGGGGCATGACGGCCGCGCAGCCGACGTCCTCCAGCCGGCGCGCGAGGATCGGGTCGTCGTTCGTGTACGGCAGCACGACGAACCCGTCGCGGACGAGCTGGTCGGCCGCCTCGACGAGGCCGACCGGGTCGGGCAGGAGGGTCACGTCGTCGGCGATCACCTCGAGCTTGACCCACTCGGTGCCGCACGCCTCGCGCGCGAGGCGCGCGGTGAGCACGGCCTCGCGCACGGAGAAGCACCCGGCGGTGTTGGGCAGCGCGCGGATGCCGAGGCGGGCGAGCAGCGCCCAGATCCCCGCGTCGGGGCTCGCGTCGCCGCCGGCACGGACGGCGACGCGCCGCATCGCGACGGTGGTCAGGGCGGTGCCCGACGCGACGAGCGCGTCCTCGAGCGTGAGCAGGTTCGCGGCCCCGCCGGTGCCCATGACGAGGCGGGACCCGATCGGGGTGCCGGCGACGACGAGCGGGTCGTCGACACCGGCCGGGCCGCTCGCGGTGGCGGGGGAGAGGTCGGTCGTGGTCATGGGTCCTCCTCAGCCGCCCTGGACGGCGGTGACGATCTCGATGCGGTCCCCGGGGGCGACGACGGTCGTCGCCCAGGCGCCGCGCGGCACGACGGCGTCCCCGACCGCCACCGCGACGCCCTGCGGCGTGCCGTCGGCGACGTAGGCGGGGACGAGCGCGGCGACGAGCCGCTCCAGGTCGACGTCGCCGTCGAGCGGGTACGGCTCGCCGTTGACGAGCGCGGTCGGTGCGGGTGCGGTCACGGGTCTCACCTCGGTGTCGTGGCGGTGCGGACGAAGCGGTCGGTGCGGGCGGTCGCGAGGGCGGTCGCGACGTCGTCCCCGGGGGCGGTCCCGCCGGGCTCGGTCCCGTCGTCCCCGGGAAGGCCGCCGAGCCCGGCGACGACGGCGTCGGCCGTGAGCGGGGCGAGCAGGATGCCGTTGCGGCCGTGGCCCGTCGCGAGGTGCAGCCCCGGGACGTCCGTGGGCCCGACGAGCGGAAGGTTGTCCGGGGTCGCCGGGCGGGCCCGCGGCGTCACCTCGACCAGGGCGGCCTCGTCGATCCCCGGCAGGAGGGCACGCGCGTCCCGCAGGAGCGCGAAGACGCCGCCGGCGGTGGCGCGGCGGTCGTCGGGGTTCTCCTCGGTGGTCGCCCCCACGACGACCTCCCGGTGCCCGGCGCGCGGCCCACCAGGCTCCGGGTCGCGCGGCACGACGTACACCGGCCGGCCCTGCACCAGCCCGCGCACGACGTGCTCCAGCGCGAGGTCCGGGCCCGCGTCGAGCCGCAGCGTCTGTCCCTTCACCGGGCGGGTGGGCACGACGACGCCCGGCACGCCCGCGAGCAGGGCGCCCGACTGCCAGCCCGCCGCAACGACGACCGCACCCGCGCGGTGGAGCCGGCCCGCGTCGTCGTGCACGCCGACGACGCGCCCGGCCGGGTCGAGCGCGAGCCGGGTCGCGGCCGCGCGGACGACGCGCGCCCCGGTGGCCGAGCTCGCGCCTGGGGCGTCGCGTCGGCCGAGCACCGCGAGCAGCGCGGCGTGCGTCGCCCGCGGGTCGACCGCGTGGTCCGCGGGCGCCCACGCGGCCCCGGCGACGCGCGGCCCGAGGTAGGGCTCGCGGCGGCGCGCGTCGGCGACGGTGAGCTCGTGCGACGCGAGACCGTGCACCGCGTGCAGGGCGAGGACGCGACGGAGCAGCGCGAGGTCGTCCGCGTCGTAGGCGAGAGTGAGCGTCCCGGCGGTCCGCAGCCCGACGTCCGCCCCCGTCGCCGCGTGCAGGTCCGCGCCGAACGCGGGCCACGCCGCAGCGGCCGCGAGGTGGAGCCGCAGGGCGGCCTCCTCCCCGAAGTCGGCCTCGGTCACCGGTGCGAGCATCCCCGCGGCGGCGTGCGTCGCGCCCGCGCCCGGCGCCGGATCGAGCACCGTGACGGTCATGCCCGCGCTCGCCGCACGCCACGCGACGGCGAGGCCGACGATCCCGCCCCCGACGACGACGACGTCGCGCGCCTCGCCGGGCACGGCGGAGCCACCCGCGGACGAGTGGACGGACAGGCTCATGTGCGCTCCCTTCGCTGGCATGACCCAGATCAGGTTCGACGGTCGGCGGCGACGCCCTCTCAGCCCCGTGCGGGGCTCCCGTGCTGTCGGCCACAGTACCTCCTGCGGCGGACGCGCCGGGGCTAGGCTCCCGCGGGTGAGCTCCGAGACCTCCACCACCTTGGCCGCCCTCGCCCCGGCGGCGACGGACGCCGCACGCGCCCGGCTCGCCGACGCCCGCCTGTACCTCTGCACGGACGCGCGCGAGGAGCGCGGCGACCTCGAGGACTTCCTGCGGGCGGCGCTCGCGGGCGGGGTGGACGTCGTGCAGCTCCGCGACAAGACGCTCGACGTCGCGCGCGAGCTCGAGCTCCAGGAGGTCGTCGCGCGGGTCGCGACGGAGCACGGCGCGCTGTGGGCCGTGAACGACCGGGCGGACGTGGCGTCGGTCACGGGCGCCCCGGTCGTGCACATGGGTCAGGGCGACCTGCCCGTGCCGGCGGTCCGGGCGCTGCTGGGCGCGGGGCCCGTCCTCGGCCGGTCCACGCACTCGGCCGCGCAGGCGGCCGCGGCGGAGGCCGACCCGGCGGTGGACTACTTCTGCGTGGGCCCGTTGTGGGCGACCCCGACGAAGCCGGGACGCGCCGCCGTCGGCCTCGACCTGCTGCGGGACGTCGCGGCGACCCGGCCCGCGACGCCCTGGTTCGCGATCGGCGGCATCGACGCGGACCGGCTCGACGCGGTCCTCGACGCGGGCGCGACCCGGATCGTGGTGGTGCGCGCGATCACCGGGGCGAGCGACCCGGAGGCGGCCGCCCGCGCCCTGCGCGAGCGGGTCCTGGAGCGCGCCGTCGCGCGCGCCGACGCCTGAGACGCGGGACGAGCCTCGCCGCACGGCGACTATCCTGGGCGGGTGACGTCACCCGCCACCGCTCCCGACACCCCCACCACCGCCGAGGTGGCCTCGACACCGCGGCCCGTGCTCGTCGTCGACTTCGGCGCCCAGTACGCGCAGCTCATCGCGCGCCGCGTGCGCGAGGCCAACGTCTACTCCGAGATCGTGCCGCACACGTTCACGGTCGAGCAGATGCTCGCCAAGGACCCGGCCGCGATCATCCTCTCGGGCGGTCCCTCGTCCGTGTACGCGACGGGCGCCCCGTTCGTCGACCCGGCGCTGTTCGAGGCCGGCGTCCCCGTCATGGGCATCTGCTACGGCTTCCAGGCCATGGCGAAGGCGCTCGGCGGCGAGGTCGCCCAGACGGGCCTGCGCGAGTACGGCGGCACCGAGGTCGAGGTGTGCGCCGCGGGCGTGCTGCTCGACGGCACGCCGCAGAACCAGACCACGTGGATGAGCCACGGCGACGCCGTGCACCGCGCGCCCGAGGGCTTCGAGGTCCTCGCGACGTCGTCCGGCTCGCCGGTCGCCGCGTTCGAGGACCGCGAGCGCCGCCTCTACGGCGTGCAGTGGCACCCCGAGGTCAAGCACTCCGCGCACGGCCAGACGGTGCTGGAGCACTTCCTGTACGACGGCGCGGGACTCGCCCCGGACTGGACGCCCGGCAACGTCATCGCGGACCAGGTCGCGGCGATCCGCGCCCAGGTGGGCGACGCGCGCGTCATCTGCGCGCTCTCGGGCGGCGTGGACTCCGCCGTCGCCGCGGCGCTCGTGCAGCGCGCGGTGGGCGACCAGCTCACGTGCGTGCACGTCGACCACGGGCTGATGCGCGCGGGCGAGGTCGAGCAGATCGAGCGCGACTTCGTCGCGGCGACGGGCGTCAACCTCGTGATCCGCGACGAGAAGGAGCGGTTCCTCACTGCGCTCGCCGGGCACAGCGACCCGGAGACGAAGCGCAAGATCATCGGCCGTGAGTTCATCCGCGTGTTCGAGGACGCGGCGCGCCAGATCGTCGAGGACGCGGGCGAGCACGGCGCCGAGGTGAAGTTCCTCGTGCAGGGCACCCTCTACCCGGACGTCGTCGAGTCCGGCGGCGGCGAGGGCGCGGCGAACATCAAGAGCCACCACAACGTCGGCGGCCTGCCCGACGACCTGCAGTTCTCGCTCGTCGAGCCGCTGCGCACGCTGTTCAAGGACGAGGTCCGCGCGGTCGGCCGCGAGCTCGGCGTGCCCGAGGAGATCGTCGCGCGGCAGCCGTTCCCGGGCCCCGGGCTGGGTATCCGCATCGTCGGCGAGGTCACGGCGGACCGCCTCGAGACGCTGCGCGCCGCCGACGCGATCGCGCGCGAGGAGCTCACGAAGGCCGGCCTCGACCAGGAGATCTGGCAGTGCCCGGTCGTGCTGCTCGCCGACGTCCGCTCGGTCGGCGTCCAGGGCGACGGCCGCACCTATGGCCACCCGATCGTGCTGCGCCCCGTCTCGTCCGAGGACGCGATGACGGCGGACTGGACGCGCCTGCCGTACGACGTGCTGTCCGTCATCTCGACGCGCATCACCAACGAGGTCTCCGAGGTCAACCGCGTCGTGCTCGACGTGACGAGCAAGCCCCCGGGCACCATCGAGTGGGAGTGACTCCCTAGCGGGACGGACGGGCCCGACGATCCACGGCGATCGTCGCGGCCCGTTCGTATGCCCGCTCCACGTCGGCGAGCACGCGCGGCCAGCCCGCCGACGACGGCACGTCCCGGTTGTGGGCGATGATCCGGTCGAGCAGTCCGTCCTCGGTCGCGAAACGCACGAGCGCGTCGGCGAGGCCGGGGTCGTCGTCCGCCACGAGCGCGTCCACGCCGTCGGTGAGGCGCTCCGCGACGCCCGACTGCGAGCGGGTGAGCACCGCCAGCCCGGCGGCCTGGCCCTCGAGCGCGGCGATGCCGAACGCCTCCTCGACGGCGGGCGCGGCGAACACGTCGGCACGCGCGTAGAGCCGCTGGAGGCCCGTCGCGTCGAGGCGCCCCGGGAGCGACACGACCGACCCCAGCCCGTGCTCCGCGACGAAGCGCCGCGCGTCGGGCAGCTCGGGGCCGTCCCCGGCGAGCGTCACGTGGAGCGCCCCCTCGGGGAGGCGCGCGACGGCGTCGCGCACGACCTCCAGGAACGGCAGCACGCGCTTGCGCGGGGCGAACCGCGTCGCGGCCACGACGTGGACGGCTGCGCCCTCCATGCGGCCGGCGCGCTCGGTGCGGGGGACGCGCCACGCGTCGAGGTCGAGGCCGTTGTGCAGCACCACGACCTCGCCCCGGTCGCCGACGATGCGGCGCAGGGGAGCGGCGGTCAGCTCGCTCACGGCCGACCACAGCACGGGCCAGCGGGACCAGCGGACCACGCGGTCGAGCCCGGCGAACGCGCGCTCCGCGCCGCCCCACACGCTGTGCACGGTGAGGACCGCGGGCAGCCCCGCGCGCACGACCGTGCGCAGCGACGCCTGCGTGGAGGGTGTCAGCACGCCCATGTGCAGGTGCACGACGTCGGGCCGGTCGGCGCGCAGGACCCGCGCCACGTGGTGCGGCGCGCGCGGGTGCACGGGGTAGCCGCCCGGGACGCGCGCGGCGAGCCGGTGCACCGTGACGTCGCCGTCCCGCTCGGTCGACACGCCGTGGGCGCCGGGGCGCGCGGGCGTCGTGCAGACGACCGCGACGTCGTGACCGGCGGCCGCCTGCTGCTGCGCGAGCCGCGCGACCTGGGTCTCGATGCCGCCGAGCAGCGGCAGGTAGCAGTCGGTCAGGTGGGTGATGCGCACGGACGGCATCCTCCCATCCCGAACTCGGCGGGCCGTGCGGTCGCCGCCGCGCCTGCCCTGAGGTGCGCGCCCGCCCTGAGGTGCGCGTTCGCCGCGCGGTGGGCGTCTCCCGTCGCTACCGTGGGCCCCGTATGGGTGGTTCGACCGTCCCGTGACCGGCCCGCACCCGCGGGTCGTCTCGTGCGGGCGGCTGCAGGTGGGTCCTGACGAAGGGGAGAACGCGCCATGTCGAGCACCGTCACCGTCACACCGACGAAGGGGGCACGGGGCATCGGCCTCGTGTCGATCATCGCGGGCATCATCCTTCTCCTCGCGGGCATCGGCACATGGATCGTCGTGTCGAACCAGCTCTCCGCCGAGGAGATCACCGTCTCGGACGACGCGTCGTTCCTCGCGGGGCGCCACGTCAACGGGCCGCTCACCGCGTACGCGCAGGCCGAGGTCATCAACAAGCACGCGCTCGAGGCGAGCGACGGCAAGACCTACGCCGAGCTCGACCAGGACGACCCGACGCGCCAGACCGTCATGACGGCCTCGTTCCTGCGCGCGTCGCTGTTCACGTCCGTCGTGGCGTTCGGGGTGTGCGCCCTCGTCATCGGGCTGGGCATCCTGTTCATCCTCGTCGGCATCGCGCTGCGTCGGCTCGCGGGCGGGCCGAGCGTCGCCGTCGAGACCCCGGGCGGCTACTCGTCGTCGGGCGACCTGTCGGACGCCGGGCGGCACGCCGCGCCCGCGCACGCGTCCCCGGGGCACGTCGAGCCGTCGCCGACGGCGCCTCCCGTGCGTCCCGAGCCGACGTCCCCGGGCCGCCCGTCCGCGCTCTCGACCCCCGGGGCAGAGGCCCGCGCGGCCGCACCCGGCACGACCGCGACGCCCGTCGAGCCGACCGGTGCCGCGGGGACGGGCACGCCGAGCGCGCCGGGCTCCTCGCCCGCGGCCTCGCCCGACACCCCGACGACGACCACCGGGCCGACCACGCCCGAGCACCGGGCCGACGGCCCGACGCACCGGGCCGACGACCCGACGCGGCGGGGCGACGAGCCGACTCCCTGACCGTCCCGGCAGCCCGTCCGGGCGCCGAGGACCCGCTCCCACCGGGTCGCACCGGGGAGAGCGTGCGGGGCGGCGTCGCTCGGGCACACCGAGGGCCGTGGCACGTCGTGCCACGGCCCTCGGCGTGCCCGGAGGTCCCGGTGCGGCTCAGCCCCGACGGCGTCGCGCGCCGGAGACGATCGACCCGACGACGAGCGTGACGCCCGCCGCGGCGAGCACGACGATCGTCGCGAGCCCGAGGTCGACGCGGGCGCCGAGCGCGGCAGCCAGCACCACGACGGCGAAGGCGACGATGACGAAGCCCCACACGATCGTGGCGACACGCGGGCCGCGCCGCGGGAGCGGGCCGGGGTCCGCGGTCCCGCCGGGACCGGTCTGCCCGGCCGCGGACGACGGGTCGGCGCCCGACGTCGTCGGGCCGGCGCCGGAGGACGACGCACCGACGGACGACGCACCGACGGACGACGCACCGACGGACGACGCACCGACAGACGGTCTGTCAACCGACAGCGGGTCGACCGACAGCGGGCCGACCGACGGCGCGGTGGGAAGCGGCGTGGTGGCTCCGACGTCGGCGAGCGGCGTCGCGGCCGGGAGCGGGGTCGTCGCACGGCTGTCGGCCGCGGACGACACGGCCGGGAGCGGGACCGTCGGGTCCGCCGCGGACGCCGGGTGCTCCGTGCGGGCGGGGTCGAACAGCTCGTCCCCGAGCGGCCGCGTCTCGTCGTCGCGGTGGTTCTCGTCGTTCATCAGTCCTCCTCGATCGTGACCTGGCCGGCGCCGACCTCGACCTGCAGCACGAGCAGCGGGTCGTCGCCCGCCTGGACCTCGTCGTTGTCGAACGTCACCGGCTGCGTGCTGACCCCGCCGATCTCCTGCCGGTCGCCGTCGACGTGCCAGCGCGCGTTGCCCGCGAGCACCTGCACCTCGGCGCGGACGGGGACACCGTCCGGCACGACGACCGTCGCGTCGCCCGCGCCGAGCCGGACGGGGACCTCGACGGGCGAGCCGGCGGTCGCGTCGGACAGGTCCAGGTCGGACAGGTCGATGCGCGGGTCGCCGAACGAGACGCCGAACCCCTGCGCGGCGACGTCGGGGTCGGTGATGCGGTGCGTGCCGTCGGTGACGGTGCGCACGGAGTCGTCGACGAACACGGTGAACGGGGTCGTGCGCCACGCCGAGGCGGGGAGCGCGACGACGAGCAGGACCACCGCGAGCCAGCCGAGGCCGCCGCTCGTCCGCCCGCGCAGGCCGCTCACGACGATCGCGAGCCCGGCGAGGATCCCGCTGAGGCCGGCCCACGTGAGGAAGACGGGCCAGGGCAGCTCGCCCTGACGGTCGATCACGAGGAGCAGCGCCCCGAGCAGGAGGCTCAGCCCGACGACGACGCCGGTCGTCGTGGCACCCGGGCCGCGCGGGCGCGGGGGCTTGGGCGGGCGCGGGGCGCGCGGGGGCTGCGGCGGGCGTGGCGGCTGCGGTCCGCGGCCCTGGGCGGCGGCCCCGTGGTGCCCGAGCGGCGACGTGACGCCCGGCGTGTACGGGGCCCCCGGCGTGTACGGAGCACCCTGCATGGACGGAGCGCCCTGCACGGACGGAGCACCGTGCGCAGACGGGGGGAGGGGGGCGGTCGTGCCGTGGGCGGCGGCCGCGTACGGGCTCGCCTCCGCCGACCAGACCGCGTCGTCCTGCGTCCCGGACGTCGCGCCGCCCGCGGGCGTCCCGCCGGGGGCGCCGGACGTCGTCGGGCCGCCCGGGAACGCCGGGCCGGGGCTGCCCCACGGGGCGTCCGAGGGTGCACCGCCGTCGGGGGCGCCGGGGGACGCCGTCGGGCCGTGGCCCGGGGCGTGCGGGCCCTGCGCCGGACCGGCGCCGCCCGGACCGTAGCCCGGGCCGCCCTGCCACGGCGGCGCCTGCGGCGGCGTGCCCTGCCCGCCGCGGGGGGCGCGCTGCGTGAGCGCCGAGACCGCGACGACCGCCACGGTGACGAAGGCCGCGACCCAGAACAGGCCGGTCAGCCAGCCCAGGTGGAGCGCGTCCCACCACGACCACCAGCCGCCGCCCCACGAGAACCCGACCACGACGAACGCCGCCGCGCCGAGCAGCGCGACGTCGACGTTGCCGCGGAAGGCCTCCTGGAGGTGGATGCGACCGTCGCGGCGCTCGGGCAGCAGGGCCCACGCCGCGCCGTACAGGACGAGCCCGGCGCCGGAGAGGAAGAACGTCACGAACAGCAGGCCGCGCACGACGAGCGGGTCGATCCCGAAGCGCTCCGCGACACCGGACGCGACGCCGCCGATCCAGCGGTCGTCCGACCGGTAGATGCCGACGCGGCGGACCGCGTCGAAGAAGCCGTCGGTGCCGCTCGGCCGCCGGGGTGCCTCGCCGGGCGCGGCGCCCGCGGGTGCGCCCGGGGGCGGGCCGGCGGGGCCGGCCCAGCCCGGTCCGGCGCCGTGGTCGGGGCCGCTCGGTCCCGGGGGGACCGTTCCCGGCTGCGCGCCGGGTGTCTCGGTGTCGCCGCCGGAGCTCCCGGGCTGGGCGCCGGGTCCGGGGAGGTCGGGAGTGCTCATGACCACCATGCTGGTGCGCGGGGCGCACGGCCGGTATCGGGTGCCACCCTGACCCGACCCTGAACCGTCCGGGGCGCGACCCTGGTTTCCCCGCCCGGGGACGCTCGAGGCGCCCGCGCCGTGTGACGATCGGGGGGTGACGACAGCAGCCCGGCCCGGTGCCCGACCGCGCGACCTGCCGCTGCGCCGTCCCGAGCGCGGCCGGTGGGTCGGTGGCGTGTGCGCGGGCCTCGCGGCGCACCTCGGCGTCGGCGTGGGGGTCGTGCGCCTCGTCATGGCGCTCCTCGCGCTCGCAGGCGGCGCGGGCGTCGCGCTGTACGTGTTCTGGTGGCTCACCGTGCCGCCGGGCGACCCGCTGGCCGCGCGCGACGAGCAGCGCCCCGCCTCGCTGTCGCGGCTCGCGCCGCGCCTCCAGGGGAGCGTGCGGCGCCTGCCCGTGCGCGACGTCGCGATCGGCGTCGTCCTGCTGGGCGGCGCCGCGCTGCTCGTGGCGCTGCGCACGGGCGTCGACGTCGAGGTCTCCTGGGTCATCCCGGTCCTCATCGCGCTCGCGGGCGCGGCGCTCGCGTGGAGCCAGCTCGACGCCGTCGAGCGGGGCCGGCTGCTCACCCGGGCGGGCGGGCGCACGCCCGCCGGGGTCCTGCGCATCGCGGGCGGCGTCGTGCTCGTGCTCGTCGGCATCGTGCTGCTCGTCGGCCAGGACGCGCGGCCCACCCAGGTCGTCCGGGCCGCCGTGGCCGCGGTCGCGGTGCTCGCGGGCGTCGCGATCGTCCTCGCCCCGTGGTGGCTGCGGCTGATGCGCGAGCTCGGCGACGAGCGGGCCGCCCGGGCGCGCGAGGCCGAGCGGGCCGACATCGCCGCGCACCTGCACGACTCCGTGCTCCAGACGCTCGCGCTCATCCGCGCCCGCTCCTCCGACGCCGACACGGTCGCGCGCCTCGCCCGCGCCCAGGAGCGCGAGCTGCGCGAGTGGCTGTACGACGACCGCCCGTCGCCGGGCACGTCGCTCGCCGCGGAGCTGCGCGGGCTCGTCGCTGAGGTCGAGGACGGGCGCGTGGGCCGGCGCGCGGAACCCATCGGCGCGGCGCCCGGCACGCCCGATCCCGGGCCGGTCGTCGTGGACGTCGTCGTCGTGGGGGACTGCACCCCGACGCAGGAGACGGCGGCGCTGCTCCAGGCGACGCGCGAGGCCCTCGTCAACGCCGTCGCGCACGGCGGGCCGCCGTACTCCGTCTACCTCGAGGTGAGCGACGCCGCGGTCGAGGTGTTCGTCCGTGACCGGGGCGAGGGCTTCGACATGGACGACGTCGCCCCCGACCGGTTCGGGGTGCGCGAGTCGATCCTCGGGCGTGTGCAGCGCCGCGGGGGCAAGGCCGAGATCATCAGCCGTCCGGGGTGGGGCACCGAGGTACGGTTGCGCGTGCCGCAGGCCGTGCCGCAAGCCGCGCCGAAGGAGGCGCCGACGGACCCCGGCCCGGCGAGCACCGCACCGAGCGAGGAGACCCCGTGACGACCATCCCCAGCGCGACGCCGGACGGCGCGCCCGCCACCGGGCCCGTCCTCGTGGTGCTCGTGGACGACCACCACATGTTCCGAGCCGGGGTGCGCGCGAGCCTCGACCCGGGGCTCGTCGCGGTCGTGGGCGAGGCGGACGACGTGGAGTCGGCGGTCGCGCGCGTCCACGAGCTGCGGCCGCCGGTCGTGCTCCTCGACGTGCACCTGCCCGGCGGGAACGGCGGCGGGGGTGCGGAGGTCATCCAGCGCTGCGCGGACCTGCTCGGCGACGTGCGGTTCCTCGCGCTGTCCGTGTCCGACGCCGCGGAGGACGTCGTCGCGGTCATCCGCGCCGGGGCGCGGGGCTACGTGACCAAGGCGATCTCGGGCCCGGACCTGTCGGCCGCCGTCGGGCAGGTCGCGGGCGGCGACGCGGTGTTCTCCCCGCGGCTCGCGGGCTTCGTGCTCGACGCGTTCGGCACGGGTGCGGCGGACGTCGCCGTGCACGACGACGAGCTCGACCGCCTCTCCGCGCGTGAGCAGGAGGTCATGCGCCTCATCGCGCGGGGGTACACGTACCGCGAGGTCGCGTCGGAGCTGTTCATCTCGATCAAGACCGTCGAGACCCACGTCTCCGCGGTCCTGCGCAAGCTCCAGCTCTCGTCCCGTCACGAGCTCACCCGCTGGGCGGCCCAGCGCCGCCTCCTCTGAGCTCCGCTCAGCGCGGGGCGGGCGGGGTACGGGGCGGCCAGGCAGCGGAGAGGGTGACCACGTCGCCGACGACGGTCACGGCCGGGGGGCGGACGTCGGCCTCGCGGGCCCGCTCGGCGATGGTCGCGAGCGTCCCGACCGTGGTCCGCTGGCGCGGGCCGTAGCCGTCCTCGACGACGGCGACCGGCGTCTCGGGCGACCGGCCCTGCGCGACGAGCGCCGCGGCGGTCTCCCCGAGGCGCGAGACGCCCATGAGCAGGACGACGGTGTGGTCGCTCGCGGCGGGGACCTTCCCGACGTCCTCGTGCCCCGTGAGCACGGTGAACCCGCGCGACAGGCCACGGTGCGTCACGGGGATGCCCGCCGCGGCGGGCACGGACACGGCGCTGGTCACGCCCGGGACGACCTCCACCGGGATGCCGTGCGCGCGGCACGCGTCGAGCTCCTCCCCGCCGCGCCCGAAGACGTACGGGTCGCCGCCCTTGAGCCGGACGACCCGGCGGCCCACGAGGGCGTGGTGCACGAGGATCCGGTTGATCTCGTCCTGCGGCACGGGGTGGTTGCCCGACGTCTTGCCGACGTCCACGACCACGACGTCGTCGCCGAGCTCGGCGAGCAGCGCGCGCGGCGCGAGCCGGTCGACCACGACGACGTCGGCCTCCGCGAGCACCCGGCGTCCGCGCACGGAGATCAGGCCCGCGTCACCCGGGCCTCCGCCGACGAGCGCCACGGAGCCCACGGGACGCACGAGCGGCGCGGTGACGGCCCCCGTGGGGAAGGCCTCGGACCCGGACCCCGCCTGCGCGGCGGGAGCCGCCGGGCCGGCGTCGGGAGGGGCCGGACGCACCGGTCGCAGCGGGAGCTCGCCCGTCTCGAGGAGCGCCGCGACGGCGTCGCGCACGCGTACGGCGCGCCGGGGGTCCCGGCCCGCGTTGACGGCCACCGTGACCTCGGCCTCCGCGGTGCCGGGTGCGCCCGGCACGAGCGTGCGCGCGACGGCCGGGACCCACGCGGTCGCGCGCTCGGCGTCGCCGGCGGTGACGCAGAAGACGCGGTCCGCCTCGGCGTCGGCCGCGACCTCGGCGTCGACGCGGGCGTCGCCCGTCGCGGTGTGGACGAGCCACGCGCCGTCGAGGTCGCCCGTGAGGTAGTCGCGCCGCACCCAGGCGAGCCGACCGTCCCGCGCCGGGCAGGCCGCGGGGCCGTGCGCGGCCGCGTGACCCGTGGTCCCCGGGCCGTGCGCCGTGAGGAGCTCGGCGAGGTCCTCGCACGCGAACGGCGAGACGACGGTCACGACCGCGCCCGCGTCGAGGAGGCCCCGCGTGCGGCGTGCGGCGACGGGGCCGCCGCCGACGACGACGACGCGGCGGCCGTCGAGACGCAGGCCGAGGGGGTACGTCTCGTGGGTGGGTGCGGTCACGGTGCCAGCCTAGGTGTCGTCTAGATCGCGTAGGAGCCGGGGCGTTCCGCCGGACGGCGGGCGGCGGCGAGCGCGTCGCCGACCATGCCGGCGGCGAGCGTGCCGCCGTCCTGGGCGTCGACGAGCAGGAAGGCGCCCGTGCGGCGCGCCACGACGTACTCCTCCGCCGCGACGGGCGACGCGAGCCGCAGCGTCACGCGGCCGATGTCGTTGAGCTCCAGGCGCTCGGCGGGCTCGAGCTCGGCGGTGTCCAGGTCGAGGCGCCCGACGACGTCGCGCACCACGGCCTGCACGGTGCGGGTCGTGTGCTTGAGCAGCACGCGCGCGCCGGGCAGGAGCGGACGGTCGCCGAGCCACGCGACCGTGCCCTCGACGTCCTGCGTGACGTCGGGGGCCTCGGCCGCGGACGCGAGGAGGTCGCCGCGCGCGACGTCCACGTCGTCGGCGAGGCGGATCGTCACCGACTGCGGGGCGAACGCCTCGGTGAGCTCCGTGCCGCTCGCGAGGGAGTCGGCGGTGTCGATCCCGACGACCGTCGTGCGGCGCCCGGACGGCAGCACCACGACCTCGTCGCCGACCGTCACGACGCCCGACGCGACCTGCCCCGCGTACCCGCGGTAGTCGCGGTAGCGCTCGTCGGCCGCGGCCTGCGGGCGGATGACGACCTGGACGGGGAAGCGGAACGCCTCGGTCTCCGGGTCGTCGCCGGTCGGGAGCTCCTCGAGCAGCTCGAGCAGGCTCGGGCCGTCGTACCAGGGCGTGCGCGTGCTCGCCCGGTCCACGACGTTGTCGCCGACGAGCGCCGAGACGGGGATCGTGTGCACGTCGCCGACGCCGAGCGACGTCGCGGCCGCGCGGATGTCCGCCGCGAGCTCCTCGTAGCGCGCCTCGCTGTAGTCGACGAGGTCGATCTTGTTCACCGCGACGACGACGTGCGGCACGCGCAGCAGGCTCGCGACCGCGAGGTGGCGGCGCGTCTGCTCCAGCAGGCCCTTGCGCGCGTCGATGAGCAGCACGACGACGTCCGCCGTCGACGCCCCGGTCACCGTGTTGCGCGTGTACTGCACGTGCCCGGGGCAGTCGGCGAGGATGAACGACCGGCGCGCGGTCGCGAAGTACCGGTACGCGACGTCGATCGTGATGCCCTGCTCGCGCTCGGCGCGCAGGCCGTCGGTGAGCAGCGCGAGGTCCGCGGTCTCGAGGCCGCGGTCGCGCGAGACGCGCTCGACCGCGTCGAGCTGGTCGGCGAGCACCGACTTCGAGTCGAACAGCAGGCGGCCCACGAGCGTGGACTTGCCGTCGTCGACGGAGCCCGCCGTCGCGAGGCGCAGCAGCGTGCCGCGGCGCGCGTCGTCGAGCGGGGGCGCCGTGTCCGCGGTGCCGGTGGTGGTCTGGGTGCCCATCAGAAGTACCCCTCCTTCTTGCGGTCCTCCATGGCGGCCTCGGAGAGGCGGTCGTCGGCGCGGGTCGCGCCGCGCTCGGTGATGCGCGTCGCGGCGACCTCGGCGATGACGTCGTCGACGCCGGTCGCGTCCGAGCGCACGGCTCCGGTGCACGACATGTCGCCCACCGTCCGGTAGCGCACGGTCTCCGTCCGCAGCGACGCGGCCTCGGCGTCCGTGCGGGGCGCGGAGTACGGCCCGACGGCGAGCAGCATCCCGTCGCGGTCGAACACCTCGCGCTCGTGCGCGTAGTAGAGCTCGGGGAGCTCGATGCGCTCGCGCGCGATGTAGCGCCACACGTCGAGCTCGGTCCAGTTCGACAGCGGGAAGACGCGCACGTGCTCGCCCGGACGGTGCCGCCCGTTGTAGAGGTTCCACAGCTCCGGGCGCTGGTTGCGCGGGTCCCACTGGCCGAACTCGTCGCGCAGGGAGAACACGCGCTCCTTGGCGCGCGCCTTCTCCTCGTCGCGGCGGCCGCCGCCGAACACGGCGTCGAACCGGTGCCCCGAGATGGCGTCCAGCAGCGGCTGCGTCTGCAGCGGGTTGCGCGTGCCGTCGGCCCGGTCGCGCAGCCGGCCGTCGTCGATGTAGTCCTGCACGCGCGCGACCTCGAGGCGCAGGCCGAGGCGCCGGGCCGTGGCGTCGCGGTAGGCCAGCACCTCGGGGAAGTTGTGCCCCGTGTCGACGTGCAGCACGGGGAACGGCACCGGGCCGGGCGCGAACGCCTTGACCGCGAGGTGCAGCATCACGACGGAGTCCTTGCCGCCGCTGAACAGCAGGACCGGCCGCTCGAACTCGGCGACGACCTCCCGCACGATGTGGATGCCCTCGCTCTCGAGCGCGTCGAGCTGGGCGAGGCGGCGCCCGCCGGGGAGCGCCGCGGCGGGCGCGGTGCCCGCGTCGGCGGAGGCGCCGGGGGAGCCCGGCGCGTCGGTCGTCAGGTCGATGGTCGTCATGCCCGTCCTCATACGTGGAGTCCGCACTCTGTCTTGTCGAGCCCCGCCCAGCGGCCGGCCCTCGGGTCCTCGCCCGGCGCGACGCGCCGGGTGCACGGCTGGCAGCCGATCGACGGGTAGCCGTCGTTCAGCAGGGGGTTGAGGATCACCTGGTGCCGCGCGGCGTACGCGAGCAGGTCGTCGAACGACCAGGCCGCGAGCGGGTTGATCTTCACGAGCCCGTTCTTCTCGTCGAACGTCACGAGCGGGGTGCTCGTCCGGGTCGGCGCCTCGTCGCGACGCACGCCCGTGACCCACACCTCGTAGCCCGCGAGCGTGCGGTGCAGCGGCTCGACCTTGCGCAGCTGGCAGCACAGCGCCGGGTCGCGGCCGAACAGGTCCTTGCCGTGCGCCGCGTCCTGCTGGGCGACCGTGAGGTCGGGCCGGACGTCGACGATCGTCACGTCCATCTGCTGCTCGACGGCGTCGCGCGTCCCGACCGTCTCGGCGAAGTGGTAGCCCGTGTCGAGGAACAGCACGTCGACCCAGGGGATCTGCGCCGCCACGACGTGGGGGAGCACGGCGTCGGCCATGGAGCACGCGACCGCGACGGACGTCCCGAACTCGCGCGCCGCCCAGGCGATGACCTCCTCGGCCGTCGCCTCCGGGCGGGTCGCCCCCTCGACACCGGGCGTGCCGGCGCCGTGCAGCAGCTCGGCGCCGCGGCGCGCGATCTCGCGCAGCTCGTCGAGGGACCGCTGGGCCCTGCCGTGCTGGGCGCGCTCCGCGTGGTGCGCGGCCTTCGCGCTCTCGCGCTGCTCGGTCCGGGCACGGGCCGCGGCGCGCAGCGCCGCGAGCGGGTCGGTCCCCGCGGGTGCACCGGGCCCGCCGGTCAGGTCCGCGGTCATCGGAGCGCCTCCTCGTCCGCGCGGTGCGCCCACTCGGCGAACGTCTCGGAGCCGTCCTTGTCGCTCTCGTAGCGCCGGACGACGCGCTCGACGTAGTCGGTGAGGTCGTCCGCGGTCACCTTGAGCCCGCGGACGGTCCGGCCCATGCCGGCGAGCTCGCGGTCGTCGGAGGCCAGCCCGCCGCCCAGGTGGACCTGGAAGCCGGGGACCTGCTGACCGTCGTCGTCCATGACGAGCTGGCCCTTGAGGCCGATGTCCGCCGTCTGGATGCGCGCGCACGAGTTGGGGCAGCCGTTGACGTGCAGGGAGAGCGGCTTCATCTGCGACAGGTCCCCGAGGCGCTGCTCGAGCTCGTCGATCGTCGCGGTCGCGGTGTCCTTGGTGTCGACGATCGCGAGCTTGCAGTACTCGATGCCGGTGCACGCGATCGTGCTGCGCCGGAACGGGCTCGGCCGGGCGTCGAGGCCGTTCTCCTTGAGCGTCGACACGACGTGCTCGACGTGCTTGTCCGGCACGTCGAGGACCAGGAGCTTCTGGTGCGGCGTGAGGCGCACGCGGTGCGACCCGACGGACTCGGCCAGGTCGGCGATGTTGGCGAGGATCGTGCCGGACACGCGCCCGACGTACGGGGCTGCACCGACGTAGTTGAGCCCGTCCTTCTGCTTGTGCACCCCGACGTGGTCGCCGGGGACGGACGGCTTGGGCGCCGGCGGGCCGTCGGGCAGCGCGTACCCGAGGTACTCGGTCTCGAGGACCTCGCGGAACTTCTCCGGCCCCCAGTCGGCGAGCAGGAACTTCAGGCGCGCCTTGTTGCGCAGCCGGCGGTAGCCGTAGTCACGGAAGATCTGCACGACGCCGTGCCACACGTCAGGCACCTGCTCCTCGGTGACGAACGCCCCGAGGCGCTCTCCGAGGCGCGGGTTCGCGGACAGCCCGCCGCCGACCCAGAGGTCGAACCCGACGCCGAGCTCCGGGTGGCGGTGCGCGACGAAGGCGACGTCGTTGATCTCGTGGACGACGTCCTGGCTCGGGTGGCCGGTGAGCGCCGTCTTGAACTTGCGGGGCAGGTTCGCGAGCTCGGGGACGCCGATGTACTTCTCGGTGATCCCCGCGACGGCGGGGCCGATGTCGATGAGCTCGTCGGCGGCGATGCCCGCGACCGGGCTGCCGAGCACGACGCGCGGGACGTCGCCGCACGCCTCGGTCGTCTGCAGCCCGACGGACTCCAGGCGGCGCCAGATCTCGGGGACGTCCTCGACCTCGACCCAGTGGAGCTGGATGTTCTGACGGTCGGTGATGTCCGCGCTGTCGCGGGCGAACTCCGCGGAGATGCCGGCGACGACGCGGAGCTGCTCGGTCGTGAGCGCCCCGCCGTCGATGCGGACCCGGAGCATGAAGTACCGGTCCTCGAGCTCGTGCGGCTCGAGCGTCGCGGTCCGGCCGCCGTCGATCCCGGGCTTGCGCTGCGTGTACAGGCCCCACCAGCGGAAGCGTCCGTGGAGGTCGTCGCCGGGGATGGAGTCGAAGCCGTCGCGCGCGTAGACCGTCTCGATGCGCTCGCGGACGGACAGGCCGCCGTCCTCCTGCTTCCACTTCTCGTTCGCGTTGAGCGGCTCGGTGCCGTCGACCTTCCACTGCCCGTTCGGTCGTGCGGCGCGCGCGGGGCGGTCTCCCGGCGTCCGGGCCGGGCGCTCGGCGGCCCGCGGCGGACGGGCGGGAGGAGTGCTGCCGTCCGTGGCCTCGGGCGCAGTCGGTGCCTGCGTCATCGGGGTTCCTCGTGTCCTCGTTCGGGGGCGGGGACGCGCGACGGCGAGCGCTCAGCGAGGATGCTGCGAGTGGCTGAGGACCGACGGCGCGCGCCGGTTCTCAGGGGTTCTCGGGAAGAGAGGCGAGCGACGGCTCGCGCTGAGTCGGGCGCGGTTCAGCGACAACAGCTGAGACACGTGTGCGCGCACGCCGGCGTCCCGTGACCGGAGGTCACGAGGAGGGTGCGGGCTGCCGTGGTCATGCCGAGAACAGTAGCGGCGGTCCGGACGCGTGGACAGCCCCGGTCCGCATGGTGGGAAACCGCAAATAGTAGACCGATTCGGTCTGCTTTGTCGAGCGTGCCACCGGGTGCGGTCCACGGCGGGGTCGCGACCGGGTGCGACGCCGACGGCCGGGCGCATCTCACCTTGTGCAAACTTTCACGACAGGCCCGTCAGCAAATACCATGGGGCCATGGAGTTCCTCTACAACGTCTTCGTCGCGCTGCACTTCATCGGCTGGGCCATCGTGCTCGGTGGCTACCTGGCGTCCCTGCGGTCGCCTGGCCTGTACAAGGGCGTCTTCCACGGGGCGCTCACCGCGCTCGTCGCGGGGATCGCCATGGTCGGGATCGGGGAGGCGTCGGTCTGGGAGAACTGGTCGAACGGCGGCCCGGACATGGCCAAGATCGGCGTCAAGCTGGTCGTCGCCCTCGTCATCTCCGTCCTCGCGTTCGTCGCCAAGCGCCAGGGGGCCAAGGCTGCCGACGGCGCCGTGGCACCCGGCCTCAAGCACGCCATCGGCGGCCTGACCCTCGTCAACATCCTCGTCGCCGTGTTCTGGAACTGACCGCACCACCGGCCCCCGGCCCGTCGACGCTCCGCGTCGGCGGGCCGTCGTCGTCTCCGTGGCATTGACCCGTTTATAGGTGCATGGTCCACTAGTCGCATGGTCCTTCGATACCTCGTGCTCGGGCTCCTCACGGTCCGACCCATGACCGGCTACGACCTCAAGCGCGCGTTCGACACCTCCGTGCACCACTTCTGGGCCGCCGACCGCTCGCAGCTCTACCGCACCCTCGCGGCCCTCGTCGACGCGGGCCTCGCCGACGTGGAGGTCGTGCCGCAGGAGAGCTACCCCGACCGCAAGGTCCACACGATCACCGCCGCGGGCCGCGCGGCGCTCCGCGGCTGGCTCGCCGCGCCGCTCGAGCCGGAGGACGCGCGCGAGCCCTTCCTCGGGCGGCTGTTCTTCGCCGACCAGCTCGACGACGCGGGCGTCGCGGAGCTCCTCGCGTCCCGCCGCGCGCAGGCGGAGGAGGCGGTCGCGGCGCTCACCGCCGAGCAGGAGCGCGTCGCCGCCGTCTTCGCCGACGGCGGTCCCGACGCCGACCGCGTCCGCGGCACCCGGGGGCTCGCCCTGCGCCTCGCGACGCTCCGCCACGGCCTCGCGCACGCCCGGACCGAGCTCGCGTGGCTCGACGAGACCGAGCGCGAGGTGCTCCCGTGACCGTGCCGGACGCCGTCGGGCGCCACCCCGCGACGCCGCCCGACGGGTCGGGGGCGGACGAGGTCTCCGTCGTCCTGCTGCACGGCGGCAACGTCGCGTCGTGGATGTGGGAGCCGCAGGTCGAGCACCTCGCCGACCTCGACGTCCGGACACCGGACCTGCCCGGCTTCGGGTCCCGCGCGGCGGAGGACGTCGTGTCGCTCGACGCCACCGCCGACGACGTGGCCGCCCTCGTCGCGGCTCTGCCCGCGGGCCGGGCCGTGCACCTCGTCGGGCTGTCGTACGGCGGGATCGTCGCCCTCCGGGTCGCGGCACGGCACCCCGGTCTCGTGCGCTCCGTCCTCGCGTCCGGCGCGGCGGTCGACGGCGTGACCGGGCTCGCCGGCGCCGCCGGGCGCGCGCAGCTCGGCGTGTGGGACCGGCGCTGGTACTGGGAGGCGCAGGCGCGAGCCTTCCGCCTCCCCGCCGACGCGCGCGAGCTCTTCGTCCGGTCCGGCCTCGCGATCCGTCGCGACAACATGGCCCGCACCCTGCGCGACGTCTACGGCGGCTGCTGGCCCGCGGGCCTCGAGTCGTCGGGCGCGCGCGTCCTCGCCGTCGCGGGCTCGCGCGACCTGCGCGCCGCCCGCTCCGCGCTCGGGACGATCGCCCGCCGCGTGCCGGACGCCGTCGTCCGCCTCGTGCCCGGCATGCACCACCAGTGGAGCGCGGAGGACCCCGACCTGTTCAGCGCGATGATCCGCTCGTGGGTGGTCGACGGCGTCGCGCACCCCCGGCTCGTCCCGCCCGCGGGGCGTGCGTAGCGCGCCGGACGTGCGAGGGTTTCTCCCGTGAGCGTCGGTGGAGAGGTCCTCGTCGGGCTGGCGATCCTGGTCGGGCTGATCGGGATCGTCGTGCAGATCCTGCCCGGGAACGTGCTCGTGCTCGGGGCGATCCTCGTCTGGGCGATCGTCACGGGCGGCACGGCGGCCTGGGTCGTCTTCGCGGTCGCGGCCGTGCTCGTCGTCGCCGCCGAGGTGTCGCAGTACGTCCTCGCGGGTCGGCACATGCGCCGGGCGGACGTCCCGTGGTCGACCCTCGTGTGGGGCGGGATCGCGGGCGTCGTCGGGTTCTTCGTCATCCCGGTGGTCGGCCTCTTCATCGGGTTCGTGCTCGCCGTGTTCCTCGCCGAGCTCGTGCGCCGCCGCGACCGGCGCGCCGCCTGGCGCGCGACGGTCGCCGCCATGCAGGCGACCGGCATCACGATCCTCGTCCAGCTCCTCGGCGGGCTGCTCGCCGCCGCGACGTGGGGCGTCGGGCTGGCCGTCGCATAGTCGAGCTTCCAGGGCGCTAGAGTCTGCCTCTGAGCGCAACGTTGCGTCTGATGGGGGTCGACCGTTGTATATAGAATCAGTTTCCTTCAAGCGATTCAAGCAATTCAGTGATTCCACCGTGCAACTGCACCCGGGAACGTCCTTCGTGGCGGGCGGCAACAACTCGGGCAAGTCGACTCTTTTGCAAGGGCTCGCCGTCTGGGAGTTCTGCAAGGTGGCGACTGTTGCCCAACGTGATAGTTTGGCAATCTGCGCTGATCAGATTGGGCGCCAGGGGTTCGGGCTCGGAGATGACGAATTCTCGCCAATCAACATTCCTTCACTGCGGCATCTTTGGACGAACCTTAAGCCAGGGAAGCAGGAAGGAGATCCGGACGGGTACACGCTGTCCATTACATGCGAATGGGAGGACAGCGGCGCGGAATGCAAACTCGGTTTCTCGCTTTCCCTCGCTAACGATCGGCTATTCATCCGCGTCTCAGAGTCGACAGTGGAGCCTGGCGATCGAGTGCCTGTAGTGGCGTATCTTCCTCCATTTGCCGGGATATCGGCGCGCGAGCAGCGAGTCTATGGTGCGCTTAGACGCCGGAGAATCGGCGAGGGTCTTGCTGGGGCTGTGCTGCGCAATATCCTTCTCGACATGAAGATGGACAACGCCCAGGAACGCGCGTTCCTGCGCGCCGGCAAAACAAAAATCTCCGATCGCGATCTTAAGAATCTGCGTGAGACCGATCCTTGGGAGCTTCTTCAAGCCAAACTGCGCGAGGTGTTCAACGCGGAGGTGGATATACGCGACTTTAACGAGGAGTACCACACGTACATCCAGGCCAACGTTACCAAGGGGCGGGTTGACGGATTCAATTTGAAGCGCTACGCAAACTACAATCCACGGGACATCATGGTCGAAGGGAGTGGCTTCCTGCAGTGGCTCAGTGTATACGCGCTCGCCACGTCGCGAGAGGTTGACGTCCTCTTGCTCGATGAGCCCGACGCTCATCTGCACGTCGCTCTTCAGCGTGAACTTGTAGGACATCTCGCGGATCTCGCTGAAAGATCGGGTAAGCAGGTGCTAATGGGCACGCACTCGACGGAGGCGCTTCGTCTCGCAGACCCCCATGCGATTCTGCATGTAAAGAGCGGCGGCAACGCTAGGTACTTGAGAGAGCAGCACCAGAAAGTCGGACTGTTCGAGGGGATTGGTTCGGACTATGCGCCGAAACTTGATCACCTGCGGGATAGCAAACGGATATTCTTCTATGAGGGCACCTCTGACCGAAGCGTCTTAACCGAATTTGCGACGACGCTTAATATTCAGGGCTTGGGTCGTGTTACGGACTGGCAGACTACCAGGTCACAAAAGGATCGGCGGGATCTATGGCGGGCGATTTCGGAGGAGGTTTCGGGTGTCCAAGCATTCAGCCTGAGGGATCGCGATGAGGAAGAACTCGGAACTGTAGGCGATGGCCTGGTCGATAAGATCCTGCAGAATCCACAAGCAGGATTCTCTGCCTTTAAGTGGCGCCGTCGTCATATCGAGGCGTACCTGCTCTGGCCACCAGCTTTGGCGAGTGCGTCTGGGCGTCCAGTGGTGGAAGTTGAAACGCAACTCCAGGAGACTTTTGGTCTTGCGATCGGAGAAACGTACCTAGAGGCGGCGCCTCCGGCGGTATTTCTCGAGGTGCGGGCGAAGGAAATACTCCAACACTTTGGCGTCAAGCCATGCGAAGTCGCGCGCGCTTATGGCGCGACAGAAATTCCGTCGGACGTGGTGTCTCTCTTGGAGTCGCTGGCGTCCTTTGCTAGCGTTGACGGGCTACCGAGTTTCTGAGGGCTGGTTCTCCGTTCCCGAGGTCTGGCAGACACCCGCATGGAGCGCGATCTCGCTAAGTGCTGGCGCGTCAGGCCTCCCGCCGTGACCAGGGTGTGGGCGCGGGCGCCTAGGCTGGAGGGGCTATGGCTTCGCTCTTCGAGAACCTCCCGCTGCCCGGCCTCGACACGCTGTTCGACGGCCCGCGCGTCGACCACGGCGGCGAGTCCCGCCTCCCGCGGACCGCCCCGCGCTGGACCGACGACCCGGCCGTGCCCGACGGGGCGGGGTCGCCCGCCGGTGACGGCGCGCCGGGGACGACCGGCGGTGCGCCGTCGGGCGAGCGCCGCGGCCGGTACGCGCACCTCGACCCCGACGCGCTGCTCGACGGGCTCAACCCGCAGCAGCGCGAGGCCGTCGTGCACGCGGGCGGGCCGCTGCTCATCGTCGCGGGCGCCGGGTCGGGCAAGACGCGCGTGCTGACGCACCGCATCGCGCACCTGCTCGCCACGGGCCGGGCGCGCGCCGGGCAGATCCTCGCGATCACGTTCACCAACAAGGCCGCGGCCGAGATGCGCGAGCGCGTCGAGGCGCTCGTCGGGCCGTCGGCGCGGAACATGTGGGTCTCCACGTTCCACTCGGCGTGCGTGCGCATCCTGCGGCGCGAGGCGAAGACGCTCGGCCTGCGGTCGAGCTTCTCGATCTACGACGCCGCGGACTCCCAGCGGCTCATCACCCTCGTCACGCGCGAGCTCGACCTGGACCCGAAGAAGTACCCGGCGCGGTCGCTCGCCAACAAGATCTCGGACCTCAAGAACGAGCTCATCGACCCCGAGACCTACGCCCGTGACTCCGGCGCCCACGCGACGGACGACGGTCTCGCGGCGCGGGCCGGCGAGCACGGCGCGAACGTGCCCGAGTTCGACCAGGTGCTCGCCGACGTCTACACGCGCTACCAGGCCCGTCTCGTCGCGGCCAGCGCGCTCGACTTCGACGACATCATCATGACCACGGTCAACCTGCTCCAGGCGTTCCCCGCGGTCGCCGAGCACTACCGCCGCCGGTTCCGCCACGTGCTCGTCGACGAGTACCAGGACACCAACCACGCGCAGTACGTGCTCGTCCGCGAGCTCGCGGGCGTGGGCGAGGACTCCGCCGCGACCGACGCGGCGACGAGCGGCACGGGCGAGGCGCAGGTCCCGGCGCTCGACCCGGCCGAGCTCACCGTCGTCGGCGACGCCGACCAGTCGATCTACGCGTTCCGCGGCGCGACGATCCGCAACATCCTCGAGTTCGAGGCCGACTACCCGGACGCCCGGACCATCCTGCTCGAGCAGAACTACCGCTCGACCCAGAACATCCTCTCGGCCGCCAACGCCGTCATCTCGCGCAACCCCGACCGCAAGCCCAAGCGCCTGTGGACGGACTCGGGTGCGGGCGCGAAGGTCATCGGCTACGTCGCGGACAACGAGCACGAGGAGGCGCGGTTCGTCGCGGAGGAGATCGACCGCCTCGGCGACACCGAGGGCGTGCGCCCCGGCGACGTCGCGGTCTTCTACCGCACCAACGCGCAGTCCCGGGCGCTCGAGGAGGTGCTCATCCGCGTCGGCCTGCCGTACAAGGTCGTCGGCGGCACGCGCTTCTACGAGCGGCGCGAGGTCAAGGACGCCGTGGCGTACCTGCGCGCGATCGACAACCTCGACGACGACGTCAACCTGCGCCGCGTCCTCAACGTGCCCAAGCGCGGTCTCGGCGACCGCGCCGAGGGTGCCGTCGCGGCGCTCGCGGACCGCGAGCGCATCTCGTTCGGCGCGGCGCTGGCCCGCATCGACGAGATCCCCGGCCTGACGAACCGCACGCTCAACCCGCTGCGGGCCTTCGCGGAGCTCATGACGGGGCTGCGCGAGCTCGCGGACTCCGGCGCGAGCCCGTCCGAGATCCTCGGCGCCGTCCTCGACCGGACGGGCTACCTGGCCGAGCTGCGCGCGAGCGACGACCCGCAGGACGCGACGCGCGTCGAGAACCTCGCCGAGCTGCACGCCGTCGCGACGGAGTTCAGCGAGCTCGACCCCGAGGGCACGCTGTCCGACTTCCTCGAGCGCGTCTCGCTCGTCGCCGACGCGGACCAGATCCCCGCGGACGACGGCGACGACGAGGACGCCGAGGGCGAGGAGAAGGAGGACCCGGGCGTCGTCACGCTCATGACCCTCCACACCGCGAAGGGCCTCGAGTTCCCCGTCGTCTTCCTCACCGGCATGGAGGACGGCACGTTCCCGCACATGCGGTCCCTGCACGACGACGCCGAGCTTGCCGAGGAGCGCCGCCTCGCCTACGTGGGCATCACCCGCGCACGCGAGCGGCTCTACGTGTCGCGGTCCGCGGTGCGCTCCGCGTGGGGCATGGCGAACGAGTTCCCGCCGAGCCGGTTCCTCGAGGAGATCCCCGAGGAGCTGTGGGACTGGCGGCGGCGCGAGTCGTCGATGGCGACCCTGCGCGCGGGCGGGTCCGTCTGGGGGCGCGGGTCGGGCTCGTGGTCCGGTTCGCGTTCCGGATTCGGGTCGGGGTCGGGGTCGCGCGCCGAGGGGGCCGGTGCCGGTTCCGCCACTCGTAGCCCTCGATCCTCGGGCTCCTCCCGCCAGGCCCGCCACGATCCGGCCTCGACCTCCTCGGCGCGATCGTCGTTCGGCTCGCCGTCCGGCGGGGCGAAGTTCGGGTCGGCGACGCCGCGGGCCGACGGGGACGTGCCGAACCTCGCCGTCGGCGACAAGGTCACGCACGACGCGTACGGGCTCGGGACGGTCGTCTCGCTCGAGGGCGCGGGGCCGAACGCCGTCGCGAAGATCGACTTCGGCGCGGACGGCACCAAACGGCTGCTGCTGCGGTACTCGCCCGTCACCAAGCTCTGACGCGCCATGCTCCGACGCGCCACGCGCTGACACACAGGGCGGTCGACCGGCCGGTCGAGCGCCCTGCGTGCGCGGGGGACGTCCGCCGCGTCAGCCGATCGTGCCGAGCGCGCGGTAGGCGAGGACGAACGCCGTGGCGACGACGGCGGTGCCTCCCGCGGCGACGGCCACCGGGACGGGGCCGCGCAGGCGCCGGGCCAGCACGGCGCTGAGCAGCACGAGCGACGCGAGCCCGATCACGACCCAGTACGTGGCGCCCGTCGTCTCGACGACCGTGGTGAGCCCGTACACCGACTCGCCGAGGCCGATGCCCGCGAGCACCGCCGTGCCGAGGGCCGCGCGCACGCCCGGGCGCCACAGCCACGCTGCGGCGACCCCGACGAACGGGCCGACGACGAGGCCGACCACCCCGAACAGCGTCGGGTCGTAGAAGAACCCGCGCAGGTCGGCGGCGACCGTGTACCCGAGGGTGAGCAGCACGAAGCTCGCCGCGCCCAGCACGGCGGTGTGCCAGGTCCGGGTCCGCGCGTCGCGCGCGGCCCAGGCGACGAGGAGCGCGGTGAGCAGGGTCCAGCCGCTCGCCGAGTTCGCGAAGGGAGCGGCGGCGTCGGGCAGGAAGCCCTGGGCGTACGACGTCAGGCCGCCGAGCACGACGCTCGCGGCGAGCACGACGGCGCCCCTCGCCCACGGCTGCCCGCCGGGAGCAGGGACGCCGGTCGAGCGGGAGGCCGCGGAGCGCGTGCGGAGGGCGGGGGCGTCGGAGCGGTCGTCCGAGCGGTGGGGGAGCGCGGTCTGGTCGGGCACACCCCGACGGTAGGCGCGGCTCCGCAGCGGGGCGTCAGCCCGTCGTCGGGCACGAGCACGCGCACGGTCCTACCGTGGCAGGACGACCGAGCCCGAGGAGCCTGCCGTGACCCAGCCGTCGGCCGCCCGTCCCGCCCCCTGGCCCGACCTCGACGTGCGGCGCTGGGAGCCGACGCGCCGGCCGCTGCACCTGTTCACGCAGGTCGTCGGCAAGGTCGTGCTCGACCTCACCCCGTTCGTCAACCACTGGTGGAACGTCGCGTTCCACGTGACGGCGCGAGGGTTCGTGACCCCCGTCATGCAGGTGGGCGAACGTGCCCTCGACGTCGAGATCGACCTCGTGGGGGAGCGGGTCGCGTTCCGCACGTCCGACGGGCGCACCGAGACGATCGGGCTGGGGCCGATGTCGGTGGCCGACTTCTACGCCCGCACCCTCGCGTGCCTCGACCGGCTCGACGTCCCCGTGCGCGTCTGGTCGACCTCGCGCGAGATCCCCGACCCCGTACCGTTCGAGCAGGACACCGCGGTCGGGGAGTGGGACGGCGAGCTCACGCGCACCTGGCTCGCGACCGTGCAGCGTGTTGCCGCGGTCATGGAGCGGTTCCGCTCCGGGTTCTACGGCAAGTCCAGCGGGCCGCGCTTCTACTGGGGCGCGTTCGACCTGGGGCTCACGCTGTTCAACGGGAAGCCGCACCCGCAGCCGGACGACCTCGACCCATCTACCGCTACGCGGAGAACGCGGAGAACGTCGCCGTCGGCTACTGGCCGGGAGACCCGACGACGCACGCCGACCAGGTGTACGCCTACGCCTACCCGGAGCCGCCCGGCGCCGCGGGCCTCGACCTGGCGCCGGGGTACTGGGACCCCGCCCTGCGCGAGGCGGTGCTCCCGTGCGGCGTGCTGCGCGACGCCGCCGACCCCGACGCCGTGCTGCTCGCGTTCTTCGAGCGGTCGTACCGCGAGCTGGCCACGGCGGCCGGGTGGGACCTGGACGCGTTCACCGGGCCGGTCCCGCCGGGCTGACCGCGGGCACGCCGAGCCTGCGCGGTTCGACGTGCCCCCGTCGCGCGCCGGTCAGGACGCGGCGCGGTGCCGGGTCGCGAGCGCGGCGCGCAGCCCGGCGTCGTCGGACCCGGCGGCCGTGAGCGCTCCGGCGAGCGCCCGGTGCGCCGTCGAGCCCGTGCTGCGCGCGACGGCGGCGAGGACGTGGCCCGAGTCGATCACGCGCGACGCGTCGTGCACCGCCTCGCGCAGCGAGAGCTCGAGCACCTTCTTCGCCTCCGGGGTGAACGGGACGTGCGAGCGGCCTCGGCGTCGCCCGCGGCCCCGCGCGTCGTCTCCCGCCCGGTCGAGCGCGCCGGGGCCGAACGCGGCGTCCGTGCGGGCCCGGACCTGGTCCAGGTCGATCCCGAGCGCGGCCAGGGCGGGGCCGTCGAGGGCGTCGCGGCCGCCGGCCACGTCGACCTGGCGCTCGAGCTCAGCGGGGCTCACGCCGACCGCGGCGAGCGCGGCCGACCCTGCGCTGCCCTCCTGCCGGGCGAGCGACAGGAGCAGGTGCACCCCGTCGATCGCGTCGTCGCCGCGCTCCCGCGCGACCTCCTGGGCGCCGACCACGGTCTCCCGGGCGTCGGCGGCGAAGCGTTCGAACATGTCACGACCTCCTCGTGGTGCGGGACGCGCCGTACTTCTTGTGCACGGCCTGACGCGTGACGCCGAGCCGGTCGGCGATCTCCTGCCAGGACCAGCCGAGCGACCGGGCGTGCTCGACCTGGAGCGCCTCGAGGCGCTCGGCCAGCACGCGCAGCGACCGCACGGCCCGCAGCCCGACGTCCGGGTCGGTGCTGCTCGCGGCGTCCATGTCGACGGGTTCCATGCGTGTCAATCTAGGTTGACGCACCTGGTGGTGTCAACAGTGGTTGACGCGCGCCGCCAGAGGTGACGAAGGGAACACCCGCCCGCGTGGCCCCGCAGCGACCCCGGATAGGCGCGTCCCGGAGCGGGGGCTACCCTGTACGGGGATGTCTTGATGTCGAGACATCGGTCATGCCGCACACGGCGCATCAGACGGAAGGACGCAGCAGGGTGGACCTGTTCGAATACCAGGCGCGTGACATCTTCGAGAAGCACGGCGTGCCCGTGCTGGGCGGGGTCGTCGCGACGACGCCCGAGGAGGCCCGCGCGGGAGCCGAGAAGCTCGGCGGGGGCACCGTGGTCGTCAAGGCCCAGGTGAAGACCGGCGGCCGCGGCAAGGCCGGCGGCGTCAAGCTCGCCCACTCGCCCGAGGAGGCTGCCGAGAAGGCGTCCGAGATCCTCGGCATGGACATCAAGGGCCACACCGTCCACCGCGTGATGGTGGCGCAGGGTGCCAAGATCGCCGAGGAGTTCTACTTCTCGGTGCTGCTGGACCGCTCGAACCGCAACTACCTCGCCATGTGCTCCGTCGAGGGCGGCATGGAGATCGAGCAGCTCGCCGTCGAGCGTCCCGAGGCGCTCGCCAAGGTCGCCGTCGACCCGATCGTGGGCATCGACGAGGCGAAGGCGCGCGAGATCGTCGACGCCGCGGGCTTCGCCGAGGAGCTCAAGGCGCCGGTCGCCGACGTCATCCGCTCGCTGTGGACCGTGTTCACGGCCGAGGACGCGACGCTCGTCGAGGTGAACCCGCTCGTCCGCACCGAGGACGGCTCGATCATCGCGCTCGACGGCAAGGTCACGCTCGACGACAACGCGTCGGAGGTCCGTCACCCGGACCACGAGGCGCTGGAGGACAAGGAGTCGACCGACCCGCTCGAGGCGAAGGCCAAGGAGAACGGCCTCAACTACGTCAAGCTCGACGGCGAGGTCGGCATCATCGGCAACGGCGCCGGGCTCGTCATGAGCACGCTCGACGTCGTCGCGTACGCGGGCGAGGAGCACGGCGGCGTCAAGCCGGCCAACTTCCTCGACATCGGTGGCGGCGCGAACGCGCAGGTCATGGCGAACGGTCTCGACGTCATCCTCAACGACCCGCAGGTCAAGTCGGTCTTCGTCAACGTCTTCGGTGGCATCACCGCGTGCGACGAGGTCGCGAAGGGCATCGTGGGCGCGCTCGAGATCCTCGGCGACGAGGCGACCAAGCCGCTCGTCGTGCGCCTCGACGGCAACAACGTGGAGCTCGGCCGCGCGATCCTGCGCGAGGCGAACCACCCGCTCGTGACCCTCGCCGAGACCATGGACGGCGGTGCCGCCAAGGCGGCCGAGCTGGCCAACGCCTGATCGCCCGTAGACGCGGAAAGCTGAGACAGAGAACACCATGTCGATCTACCTGAACTCCGACTCCAAGATCATCGTCCAGGGCATCACCGGCGGGATGGGTGCCAAGCACACCGCCCTCATGCTCGACTCGGGCGCGCAGATCGTCGGCGGCGTCAACGCCCGCAAGGCCGGCACGACCGTCACCCACAAGGACCACGAGGGCAACGACGTCACGCTGCCGGTGTTCGGCACCGTCGCCGAGGCGATGGCCGAGACGGGCGCGAACGTGTCCGTCCTGTTCGTCCCGCCGGCGTTCACCAAGGACGCCGCGATCGAGGCGATCGACGCCGAGATGCCGCTCATCGTCGTCATCACCGAGGGCGTGCCCGTCCAGGACACGGCCGAGGTCTGGGCCTACCTGCAGGGCAAGGGCACGCGCATGATCGGCCCGAACTGCCCCGGCATCATCACGCCGGGCGAGTCGCTCGCCGGCATCACCCCGCACACCATCACGGGCAAGGGCCCGGTCGGTCTCGTGTCGAAGTCGGGCACGCTGACCTACCAGATGATGTACGAGCTCAAGGACCTCGGCTTCTCGACCGCCATCGGCATCGGCGGCGACCCGATCGTGGGCACCACGCACATCGACGCGCTCGAGGCGTTCGAGAACGACCCCGAGACCAAGGCGATCGTCATGATCGGCGAGATCGGTGGCGACGCCGAGGAGCGCGCCGCGGCGTACATCAAGGAGCACGTCACGAAGCCGGTCGTCGGCTACGTCGCCGGCTTCACCGCCCCCGAGGGCAAGACGATGGGCCACGCCGGCGCCATCGTCTCCGGCTCCGCGGGCACCGCCCAGGCGAAGAAGGAGGCCCTGGAGGCCGTCGGCGTCAAGGTCGGCAAGACGCCGTCCGAGACCGCCGCGCTCCTGCGCGAGGTTCTCGCCTGACCCTGGCTCCGTCGGGCCGCGCGGCCCGCAGCCACCCCGTACGACGCCCCGCGACCGGTCCGCCGGTCGCGGGGCGTCGTCGTCCCCGGAGCCGGTGGCGCCGGTAGTCTGGCGCGCCGGGGCGAATGCCCCGAACCGACCTCTCGATCGACGACGATGGGCACCATGAGCACCACCAGCACGACTCGCGGTGCGCGCACGCGCACCGTGGAAGGCAGCCCGGCACCCGCACCCGTCGGGGTGCGCCGTGCACCGTCCGGTGTGCTCGCCGCGCTCCAGGCGCTCACCCTGTCGCTCGCCGTCGTCGTGCTCCCGGGGGTCGTCGCGTTCCTGGCGTCCTCGACCGGCGTCTCCGAGGGGACGGGCTGGGGGCAGTCGGTCACCGTCGCGGCGGGCTTCTGGCTCCTCGGGCACGGCGTCCCGCTCGTCGCTAGCGGCACGACGGTCACCCTCGTCCCGCTCGGGCTCACCGCGCTCGCGCTCTTCTGCTGCTTCGCGTCGGCACGCCGCTCGGCGCACACCGCGACCTCCGCCTGGGTCGCAGGCACCGTCACGTACGCGCTCGCGACGCTCGGCGTCGCGCTGCTCGCCGGCTCGACGCCGCCCTGGGGGCTGGGCGTCGCCGTCGTCGGGGGAGCGGTCGTCGGAGGGCTCGGGCTCGGCGGCGGGATCCTCGCGCGCCCGGACGCGCCGTTCGTCGCCGACCTCGCCCGGCGCCTCGACCGAGTCGTGCCCCCGGCGGTGCGCCTCGGCCTGCGTGGCGGGCTGCTCGGCACGAGCCTGCTCGTCGGCGCCTCTGCCGTCGTCGTGGGTGCGTGGCTCGTCGCGGGTCGCGCGACGTCGGGCGACATCGTCGCCGGGCTCGTGCCCGGCACCGTCGGGGGGATCGTCCTCGCGCTCGGCCAGCTCGCCGTCCTGCCGAACCTCGTGGCGTGGGCCGGGGCGTGGCTCGTCGGCCCCGGCTTCGCCGTGGGCGAGGGGAGCACGTTCGCGCCCGGCGGGTCGGAGCCGGGCGCGCTGCCCGCGATCCCGCTCCTCGGGGCGCTGCCCGGTGACGACTGGACGAACGCCCTCACCCCCTGGGTCCCGGCGGCCGTCGTCGCGCTCGGCGTCGTCGCGGGCGTCTTCGTCTGGCGGCGCCTGCGCGACGTGACGGGCACCCACCCCGACGACGACGTCCCCTGGTCCGCCGTCGTCCTCGCGCTGACGGGCGTCGCGCTCGCGTCCGGCCTGCTCGTCGGGTTCGTGAGCTGGCTCGCCGGGGGAGCGGTGGGCCCCGGCCGGCTCGAGGTCGTGGGCGCGGACGCGCTCGTCGTCGGGCCGCTCGCCGCGGCCGAGATCGGCGGCGGCGCCGCGCTCGCCGTCCTGTGGGCACGGCTCGAGGTCCTGGGCCGGCGCCACGCCGACTGACCGGCGCGCAGCCTGGTCGCCGGGGTGGACCGGGCAGGAGCTGCCGCGCGGCGTCGTCCGCGGCGGTCAGCCCGCCGGGGTCGCCGGCCCCGTCACGCGCTCACCGTCCGCGAGCTGCGTCGCGAACGGGTGACGGAGCCTCGACGCGTCAGGAGGACGCGGGGGCGGGGGTCGGGATCCAGCGCGCGAACTTCTCCTCGAGCGCGTGCGTGCGCTCGACGTCGCAGCGCTTCTCGGCCGAGACGGTGATCGCCCCGTCGAGGCACTGCTGGTGCGCGAGCGCGACGTCCCAGGTGACGAGCGTCGAGACCATCTGGAGCGCGAGCATGGCCGAGAGCCCGACGCCGATCCCGAGGGCCGGGACCAGCGCACCCCGCACGCGGGCCCGCCAGACGGCCAGCAGCGCCCGGATGCCCACGACGATCGCGCCGAGCGCGAGCGCGAGGCTCACGGCCTGCCACGGGAACGGCATGGTGCTCACGACGATGACGGCGAGCAGGAGCAGACCGAAGTGCAGGGTGCGCCGCGTCGCCTGCCGGGCGAGCTCCGGGTCCGGCTCCGGGGGCTCCGGCTGCGCGGGGCGGCGGTGACCCGGCCCGGCCTGCTGGTCCGGGCGCACGGGTGCCGGGGGGAGCGGGGCGGGCGCGGGGCCCGGTGCGGGTGCCGGCGCGTCCGGACGCGCTCCGTCCTCGGGCTGCGCGGGCTCGGGTCGAGGCTGCTGCGGCGCGTCGGGACGGGGCGGTGCGTACGGGTTGCCCACGGGCAGCTCCTCGGTCGGTCGGGCGGCTCGCGGTACATTCTCCCATCGGAGGCTGCGTGCCCCGACGGGTGTCCGACCGGCCCGCCGCCGCGACCGCGCCCCGAGACCCGCGAACCCCCGAAGCCCCGCAGGAGCACCGTGCAGACGCCGTCCGGCCACCCCGTCGAGTCCACCTCCGCCGCCCGCGTCGTCGTCCTGGTGTCCGGGGCGGGCAGCAACCTCGCGGCGCTCCTCGCCGCGCACGACGACGCCGAGTACGGCGCGCGCGTCGTCGGCGTCGTCTCCGACAAGGCCGACGCCGGCGGTCTGGACCTCGCCCGCGAGGCGGGCGTCGCCGCCGTCGTCGTCGCCCCCGGGGAGTTCGAGGACCGCGGCGCGTGGAACGAGGCCGTCGCCCAGGCGGTGGACGTGTTCCGGCCCGACCTCGTGGTCCTCGCCGGGTTCATGCGCATCCTCGGCCCCGCCTTCGTGGGGCGCTTCGCGGGCCGCACGCTCAACACCCACCCCGCGCTCCTGCCGTCCTTCCCCGGCGCCCACGGCGTGCGCGACGCCCTCGCCTACGGCGTGCGCGTCACGGGCTGCACGGTCCACGTGGTCGACGACGGCGTCGACACGGGCCCGATCGTCGCCCAGGTCGCGGTGCCCGTCGAGGACGGCGACGACGAGTCGTCGCTGCACGAGCGCATCAAGGTGGCCGAGCGCGCCCTGCTCGTCGAGACCGTGGGGCGCGTCGCGCGCGAGGGCCTGCGCATCGACGGTCGCCGGGTCGTCCTGGGCTAGCCGGCCGGCGCCGCGGCCGGTCGGCCCGACGGATCCTCTCCGGGCGGGGGCGACGGTTCGTCGTCCGCGGAGGGCAGGTCGCGCGGGGCGAGCACCGCGAGGACCTGGTAGGTCTCGCGGCGCGCCTCGGGGTCCGCGCGCCCCTCGTCGAGCGACCGCGTGTTCCAGCGCTCCAGGAGCTCCTGGAGCTCACGCGTCATCGTCGCCGCCTGCTCGGGGCTGAGGACGAGCGTGCTCAGCGCGAGGATGCGATCCTCGCGCGCGCCCATCACGCTCCCGCGGCGGAAGGTCTCCTCGGCCCAGGCGAGCGCCGGGCGGACGACGTGGCGCACCGCGTCGGGCGTCCCGGGCTCCACCGCGTAGCTCTGCGCGACGTTCTTCCACACGCGGTCCCGCCGGTCGCGGGCGTGCTCGGGGGCCTCGACGATCATGCCCGCCCGGGCGAGGACGCGGAGGTGGAAGCTCACGGAGTTGGCGGGCTCCCCGGTGGCCCGGGCGAGGTCCGCCGCGCGCGCGTGCCCGAGGACGGCGAGCTCCATGAGGATCCGTTGGCGCAGCGGGTGCGCGATCGCGCGCAGCGCCGCGGGGTCCTGGACGTGGAAGGTGTCGAGCACACGCCGAGGCTAGCAACGCCCGGGCATCCCGCACGGGGGAGTGCTCACCACATAGTGCGCAATGACTATTGCGCAACTGGCGTTGCGCACATAGGTTCGTCGGCATGACGAACCAGCCGCCGACGTCCCCGCCCGACCGCCCGTCCCCGCCTTCGTCCAGGGCCGCGGTCGGTCTGGCGCCGGACGCGCCCACCGCGACCCCCGACCCGGGCACGACCGCGGACGCCCCGGTCGCCGCCGACTCCGCACCCGCCGACCCGCCGTCGCTCCTGCGCAACCGCTCGTACGTGCTGCTCATGACCGGCCTGACCGCCGAGTCGCTCGGTGCGGGGGTGGCGCTCTTCGCCGTCCCGCTCGTGGCGTACGGGCTGACCGGGTCCGTCGTGCAGGCGGGGGTGGTGGCCGCCGTCGGGCAGGTGGGCGCGCTCCTGGCCACGCTGCCCGCGGGCGTCGTCGCCGACCGCGTGGACCGACGCCGCCTCGTCGTGGGCGCGGCGACCGTCGGGGCCCTGCTCTGGACGACCGTCGCCGTCGCCGCCGGCACCGGGTCGCTCACGGCGTGGCACCTCGCCGCCGTCCTCTTCGGGGCCTCCGTCGTCGGCGCGCTCGTGGACCCGGCGACGAGCGGCGCGTTCCGCTCGGTCGTGCCGGTGCCGCAGCTCCCGACGGCGCTCGCGGCCGCCCAGGGGCGGGACGCGGTGGCGAGCCTGCTCGCCGGACCGCTCGGCGGGGCGCTCTACGCCGTCGCGCACGCCGTCCCGCTCGCCGGGGCCGCGATCGGGCACGCGGCGACCGCGGTGTGCACGTGGCTCGTGCGCGAGCCGCTCAACGGCGACGTCGAGGCGGCGCGCGCGACCCGGCCCCTCGCGGCGCTGCGCGAGGGCCTGCGCTTCGTGTGGTCCGTGCCGCTGTTCCGTGCGCTGCTCGGCCTGTTCGTCGTCATCAACGTCGCGTTCGGGAGCCTCATGGTCGGCATCAACCTCGAGCTCGTGCGCACGGGCACCGCGCCGGTCCTCATCGGCCTCGTCGACCTCGCGGTCGGCGTGGGCGTGCTCGTCGGCGCGGTGCTCGCGCCCCGGCTCGTCGCGCGGGTCCGCGCGGGGGCGCTCGTCGTCGCGGCGCTCGGCGTGCTCGCCGCGGGGTCCGTCGTCATGGCCGTGCTGGAGTCGTACGCGGCGTACCTCGCGGTGCTGCCTGTCGCTCTCCTGCTCGTCCCGGCCGTGAACGCGGGCCTGTCGGGTTATGCCGCGGCCGTCACCCCGCCGCAGCTCCAGGGCCGGCTCGCGTCCGTTCTCGGACTCACCGGGCTGGCGGCCGGCCCCCTCGTCCCGCTCGTCGGGAGCGGGCTCCTCGAGCGGTTCGGGCTCGGGACCGCGCTCGCGGTGCTCGCGGGGCTGCTCGTCGTCACGGTCGCGGTCCTCAGCACGGTCCGGTCCCTCTGGCGGGTCGGCACCCCGGACACGTGGGCCGACGACGCGGCCGCCCTCGCGGCGTCGGGCACCGTGCCGTGCGCCGCGCCGGCCGAGCCGGGGCCTTCGCCGTCGGGCCGCTAGACTGGACGACGGCCGCGACTGGCGAGGGTGGGAACGACCACCGGGGAGCGGCCGGATCTACCTGCTGGAGCGTCGACCGCCTGGGCGCCTGGGTTCTGCCACTCGCGTCGGCTCCGCCGGCGCAGCGACCGCGACCCAGAGGAGCCCTTCGTCATGTCCCACCCGGCCCCGCACGTGCCCTCCGCCCCCGACGTCCAGCTCACCGACGACGCACGGCGCCCCGTGCGGCGCGCGCTGCTGAGCGTCTACGACAAGACGGGCCTCGTCGAGCTCGCGACGGCGCTGCACGCCGCGGGCGTCGAGCTCGTCTCCACCGGCTCGACGGCGTCGACGGTCGCGGCCGCGGGCGTCCCGGTGACGAAGGTCGAGGACCTCACCGGTTTCCCCGAGTGCCTCGAGGGCCGCGTCAAGACGCTCCACCCGCGGGTGCACGCCGGCATCCTCGCGGACTCGCGCAAGGCCGACCACCTCGCGCAGCTCGACGAGCTCGGCATCGCGCCGTTCGACCTCGTCGTCGTCAACCTCTACCCGTTCGCCGCGACCGTGGCGTCGGGCGCAGGGCAGGACGAGGTCGTCGAGCAGATCGACATCGGCGGCCCGTCGATGGTCCGCGCCGCGGCGAAGAACCACCCGAGCGTCGCGGTCGTCGTCGACCCCGCCCGCTACGACGACGTCGTCACGGCCGTGCAGGCGGGCGGCTTCACCTACGCGCAGCGCAAGGCGCTCGCCGCCGCGGCGTTCGTGCACACCGCGACGTACGACGTCGCCGTCGCGTCCTGGATGGGCAACGTCGTCGCGCCCACGGACGCGGTCGAGACCGACGGCGAGACCGTGAGCACCGGCTTCCCGGCCTGGATCGGCGCCACGTGGGACCGCGCCGACGTGCTCCGGTACGGCGAGAACCCGCACCAGCGTGCCGCGCTCTACACGAACGGGCACGGCGCGACGGGGCTGGCCCAGGCCACGCAGCTCCACGGCAAGGCGATGAGCTACAACAACTACGTCGACGCCGACGCGGCGTGGCGCGCCGCGCACGACCACGACGAGCCGGCCGTCGCGATCATCAAGCACGCGAACCCGTGCGGCATCGCGGTCGGGGCCGACGTCGCCGAGGCGCACGCGCGCGCCCACGCGACCGACCCGGTCTCCGCCTACGGCGGCGTGATCGCCGCGAACCGCGTCGTGACCCGGGCGGCCGCGGAGCAGATCGCGCCCGTCTTCACCGAGGTGGTCGTCGCGCCCGGGTTCGAGCCGGACGCGCTCGAGGTGCTCCGGGCGAAGAAGAACCTGCGCCTCCTCGTCGTCGACGCCCCGCCGACGACGACCGTCGAGACCCGCCCCGTCAGCGGCGGTCTGCTCGTGCAGAGCACGGACCGGGTCGACGCCGTCGTGACCGACGCCGAGGGGAACGTCACCGGCGGCGACGCGCCCGAGCACTGGACGCTCGTCACGGGCGACGCGGCGGACGACGCGACGCTCGCGGACCTCGCGTTCGCATGGCGCGCGATCCGCGCCGCGAAGTCGAACGCGATCCTCCTCGCGCGCGACGGGGCCGCCGTCGGGGTCGGGATGGGGCAGGTCAACCGTGTCGACTCGTGCCGCCTCGCGGTCGAGCGGGCCAACACGCTCGCGGAGGGCGAGGAGCGGGCCCGGGGCGCCGTCGCAGCCTCCGACGCGTTCTTCCCGTTCGCCGACGGCCTGCAGATCCTGCTCGACGCGGGCGTGCGCGCCGTCGTGGCACCGGGCGGGTCGATCCGCGACGCCGAGGTGGTCGAGGCGGCACGGGCCGCGGGCGTGACGATGTACTTCACGGGGACGCGCCACTTCGCGCACTGACGCGACCCGCGCGACGGCCCCGTCGGTCACCGGACCGGCGGGGCCGTCGCGCGCCCGGCGTCGGGCCGGGCGTCAGGACAGGGCGTCGCGCAGGCGTCGGGCCGGGTCGCGCGCGACGTCGAGGTCGACGCGCAGGCGGCCCGTCCGGTTCATCGCCTTGCGCACCGGGCCGACGTCGCGCGGCGAGTCGACGAGGAGCACGGCCCGGACGTCGGTGCCCCGCGCGGCGGGGTCGTCGCCCGCGGGAGGGTCGCCGGGCCCGGGGAGCGTCGGGGGCGGCACGTAGAACGCGGCCCAGCCCTCGTGGCCGGTGCCGCCGCCCGCGGGGTCGCCGCGCAGCACGACCTCGTCGCCCTCGACGGGCACCCCGAACAGCGCGAGGTCGTGCCCGAGCTGCTGGGAGAACACGTAGGGCGCGTGCGCGGCCCGGTCGCCGTCGTCGCCGAGCAGCGCCGCGACGGTCGCGTCCGGGTCGTGGAGCGCCGCCGACCAGTGCCCGCCGGGCACGGCGCCGAGCAGGGGGTGGTCGCGGTTCGCGCAGTCGCCGACCGCCCAGAGGCCGGGCAGCCCCGGCACGGCGCCGTCCGCGTCCACCGGGACGCCGCCGCGCGCGTCGCGCGGCACGACGCCGTCGAGCCAGTCGGTGGCGGGCCGGGCGCCGACGGCGGCGAGCACGACGTCGGCCGGCAGCTCGCGGCCGTCGGCGAGCCGCACGCCGTCGGGCCGGACCTCCGCGACGGTCGCGCCGGTGACCAGCTCGGCACCCGCGGCGGCGTACCAGGGAGCGAGGTGCGCCCCGACGTCCGGGCCGAGCTGGCGGTGCAGCGGCGCGCCCGCGGCCTCGACGACCGTGACGTGCGCGCCCGCGCCCGCCGCGACCCCGGCGAGCTCCGCGCCGATCCACCCGGCCCCGACGAGGACGAGGCGCAGGCCGGGTCGCAGCGCGGCGCGCAGGCTCTCGGCGTCGGCCGCGGTGTGGAGCACGCGCGCGTGCTCCCAGCCGCGGGGCCGCACGGGCACGGAACCGACCGCGAGCACGACGGCGTCGGCGACGAGACGGTCGCCCGACCGCGTCTCGACGGACCAGCCCGGAGCGTCGGGGGCCCCCGCCCGCTCGAGGCGTACGGCCGGGTCGGCGAGGCGGAGGTCGTCGGCGAGCGCGTCGACGTCCACCCCGAGGTCGTCGGCGAGCCACGCGGGGGAGGGCCGGCTGAGGAGCTCCTTCGACAGGGGCGGTCGGTCGTACGGCGGCACGCCCTCCGCGCCGAGCAGCGTCACCCGCCCGGCGTAGCCGCGGCGGCGGAGCGCCGCGACGGTCTGGGCGCCTGCGAGCCCGGCCCCGACGACGACCACGGACGACGGCGGCCCGCCGTCGTGGGACGCGGGCGCGGGACCGGGCACCGGGCCGGTCGTGGTGGCGAGGGGAGCGGACGGGACCGGCGGCACGACGGACGGCATGCACGTCACGCTAGGGCACGACGGTAGGCTTCCGGGCGTGGAAGGTGCAGCAGCGTGAGCGACGTCACCGCGGACGGGGGGACGCGGCACCGGCCACGCGCGACGCTCGTGCCGGTGTGGCACCACGTGGACGACGAGACCGACGACGGCCCGGTTCCCGAGGGCGCTCCCGCGCCCGACGACGCGACCCCGCCCCCGGTGCCCGAGCCACCCGCGAGCCTCGCGCCGTCCCGCCAGCCCGCGATGTGGCTGGTCCTCGCGGGCGTCGCCGTCTCCACGCTCGTGTCCGTCCTCGCCGGTGCGCGGGCGGGCTGCTTCGCGCTCGCGGGGCTGCTCGCCGTCGCGGGCGTGTGCCGCGCGGCGATCCCCGGCCCGGGCCCGGTTGGCATCACCGTCCGGTCGCGCGGCCTCGACGTCTTCTTCTTCCTCGCGCCCGCCGCGGTCATGGCGTTCCTCGCGCTGAGCCTGGACCAGGGCGAGCTCTGACGCCCGCGCGGAGCGCCGCGCGCGACGTCGGGCACTGACGACGACGGGCCCGGACCGCGTGCGCGGTCCGGGCCCGTCGGGTGTGCGGGGGAGAGGTCAGACCCGCGGGGTCGTGCCCTCACCGGCGGTGGGGGCGTCGGGGTCGTCCGTCTCGGGCTCCGTCTCGACGACCTCCTCGACCGCGACCACGTCACCGTTCTCGTCCGTGACGACGACCGCCTCCTCGACGACGGTGCCCGCGCCGGCCCCGGCGACGGCCGCGCCCGCACCGGCGCCGACCGCGCTCCCGGCACCGCCGGCGATCTCGGCCTCGGTCAGCGTGACGACGTGGTCCTCACCGAGCAGGTCGTCCTGCTTCGGGGCGAACGCGAACGCGCGGTAGAAGAGGCCCGCGATCGCGGCGCCGAGGAGCGGCGCGACCCAGAAGACCCACTGCTGCTTCCACAGGTCCCCGTCGCCCGCGAACACGGCCGACGCCATGGAGCGCGCCGGGTTGAGCGACGCGTTCGTGACGGGCACCGCGACGAGGATCAGGGCGGTGAGGGTGAGGCCGATGACGACCGGCGCGTACTGCACGGTCGCGCGCTTGTCGGTCACGCCGAGGATCACGCCGACGAAGACCGCGGTCGCGATGGTCTCGATGAGCAGCGCGGCGAGCAGCCCGAACTCGGTGCCGCCCTGCGACGCCGTGGAGAGGGACGAGAAGTCGCCGTAGCCGTTCGCGGTCGACACGAAGAGGCCGCCGCGGCCCTCCTGCCCGACGAGCGCGGGCAGCGAGTTGGGGACGGTGGCGAGCAGGACGAGGCCCGCGAGGAGGGCGCCGACGAGCTGCGCGACCCAGTAGGGCAGCACGTCGCGCCATGCGGTGCGGCCGCCGATGGCGGCGCCGAGCGTCACCGCCGGGTTGAAGTGGCCGCCGGAGACGTTGCCGACGGCGGCGGCGCCGGCGAGCAGCGCGAGGCCGCCCGCGAGAGCGACCGCGAGGGCGTTCTGCTGGCTGACGAAGGTGTACAGCGCCACACCGATGATCGCGAGGACGAGGAAGAACGTGCCGAAGACCTCGGCGCCGAGGCGCGCGAGGAGGCTGGGCTGGACGACAGCGACGGCCTCGGTCGGCGCGAGGCGCGCGTCGTCGACGTAGCCCTCCGGTGCGCCGGGAGCGGTGGTGTCCTGGGACATGATGATCCTGTCTGGTTCGGTGGGAACTTCGGGCAGTCCCGGCCCGGTGTGCCACGGTGCGGCACCGGCGGGCCGTCGGGACGACGGCACGATGCCTGACCGAGTGCCCGGCCATTCCGGCATCTGGGGGCATCTTGCCACCACCACCCGGGAGATGCGTGGAGATCTGCGGTGCTGCACCTGAGAACGGACGCCCGGTCTCACGATCCGAACGCGGGCGCCGGGGGGCCGACAAAGTATCTTGACGTCGAGAAGTCGAGTACCCTGGACCGCGGTCAGCAACGCCCTCGTGTGCGACGGACCGGGCCCACGGGCCGCACGGTCGCCGTCCGACACCCGGGGGCTCCAGTCCCCGACAGTTGGAGCGATCTGCGCATGGGCAAGATCAAGGTCGTCAACCCGGTCGTCGAGCTCGACGGCGACGAGATGACGCGCATCATCTGGCAGTTCATCAAGGACCGCCTCATCCACCCGTACCTCGACGTGGACCTCAAGTACTACGACCTGTCGATCCAGAACCGCGACGCGACCGACGACCAGGTCACGATCGACGCCGCGCACGCGATCAAGCAGTACAACGTCGGCGTCAAGTGCGCGACGATCACGCCCGACGAGGCGCGCGTCGAGGAGTTCGGCCTGAAGAAGATGTGGGTCTCGCCGAACGGCACGATCCGCAACATCCTCGGTGGCGTCGTCTTCCGCGAGCCGATCATCATCTCCAACATCCCGCGCCTCGTGCCGGGCTGGAACAAGCCGATCATCATCGGCCGTCACGCCCACGGCGACCAGTACAAGTCGACTAACTTCAAGGTCCCCGGCCCGGGCAAGATCACGATGACGTTCGAGCCGGCCGACGGCTCGGAGGCCCAGAAGTTCGAGGTCGTGACCATGCCCGAGGAGGGCGGCGTCGCGATGGGCATGTACAACTTCAACGAGTCGATCCGCGACTTCGCGCGCGCCTCGTTCGCGTACGGCCTCCAGCGCGAGTACCCCGTGTACCTCTCGACGAAGAACACGATCCTCAAGGCCTACGACGGCGCCTTCAAGGACATCTTCCAGGAGGTGTTCGACGCCGAGTTCGCCGAGGCGTTCGCCGCGAAGGGCCTCACCTACGAGCACCGCCTCATCGACGACATGGTCGCCTCGGCCATGAAGTGGGAGGGCGGCTACGTCTGGGCCTGCAAGAACTACGACGGCGACGTGCAGTCCGACACCGTCGCGCAGGGCTTCGGCTCGCTCGGCCTCATGACGTCGGTCCTCATGACCCCGGACGGCCAGACCGTCGAGGCCGAGGCCGCGCACGGCACCGTGACGCGTCACTACCGCCAGCACCAGCAGGGCAAGCCGACGTCGACGAACCCGATCGCGTCGATCTTCGCGTGGACCCGTGGCCTCATGCACCGCGGCAAGCTCGACGGCACGCCCGAGGTCACCGAGTTCGCGCAGACGCTCGAGGACGTCGTCATCAAGACGGTCGAGTCCGGCAAGATGACGAAGGACCTCGCGCTCCTCATCGGACCGGACCAGGAGTGGCTGACGACGGAGGAGTTCCTCGCCGCGCTCGACGAGAACCTCAAGGCGCGCCTGGGCTGACCCGGCCCGCACCGCACGCCCGACGGCGGCGCCCCCTCGCGCAGGGGGCGCCGCCGTCGTCGTCCCCGCGCACGGGCGGAGACGCACCCGCGGGCGTGCCGCGCCGCACGTCCGGGCGGGTCGCGTTGTGGGAGAGTGAGCGCATGACTTCCCCCGTGAACGTGACGGTGACCGGCGCGGCCGGTCAGATCGGTTACGCGCTGCTGTTCCGCATCGCGTCGGGCCAGATGCTCGGCCCCGACACCCCCGTGCGCCTGCGCCTCCTCGAGATCCCGCAGGGCGTCAAGGCCGCCGAGGGCACGGCCATGGAGCTGGACGACTGCGCGTTCCCGCTGCTCGCCGGCATCGACATCTTCGACGACCCGACGGCGGCGTTCGACGGCACGAACGTCGCGCTGCTCGTGGGCGCCCGCCCGCGCGGCCCGGGCATGGAGCGCGGCGACCTGCTCGAGGCGAACGGCGGCATCTTCAAGCCGCAGGGCCAGGCGATCAACGCCGGCGCGGCGGACGACGTCCGCGTCCTCGTGGTCGGCAACCCCGCGAACACGAACGCGCTCATCGCCGCGTCGAACGCTCCCGACGTGCCGAAGGACCGGTTCACCGCGATGACGCGGCTGGACCACAACCGCGCGCTCACGCAGGTCGCGAAGCGTGCGGGTGTCCCGGTGTCCGAGGTGCGCAAGGTGACCATCTGGGGCAACCACTCGGCGACGCAGTACCCCGACCTCTTCCACGCGGACGTCGCGGGAACGCCGGGCGCGCGGCTCGCCGAGGACCGCGAGTGGCTGGAGAGCACCTTCATCCCGACGGTCGCGAAGCGCGGCGCGGCGATCATCGACGCGCGCGGCGCGTCGTCCGCGGCGTCGGCGGCGAATGCAGCCATCGACCACGTGCACGACTGGGTCCTCGGCACGCCCGAGGGCGACTGGACGAGCGCGGGCGTCGTGTCGGACGGGTCGTACGGCGTCCCGACCGGCCTCATCTCGTCGTTCCCGGTGGTCTCGCGCGGCGGGTCGTGGGAGATCGTCCAGGGCCTGGAGCTCTCGGACTTCTCGCGCGGGCGCATCGACGCGTCGGTCGCGGAGCTCCAGGAGGAGCGTCAGGCCGTCGAGGAGCTCGGCCTGGTCTGATCCTCACCGCCGCGGCCCGGGTCCCCCAGGGACCCGGGCCGCGCTGCGTCCCGGGCCGGGCAGGGGCCGCGGGGAGCGAAAATCCCTGCGCCGGCGGGGGTGGGTCGCCGTAGGGTCGTGGGGCCATGATCGACGCCTCCCTGCCGACCGAGCAGCCCACGAACCCCCCGTCCGACCCGCACGCCGCGCCGTCGGCCAGCGCCCCGCGCCCGCCCGACCCGGCCCGCCGCCTGGACTGGCGCCGGCTGCGCGGGCCGCAGGCCGTCGTCGCGCTGCTCGCGCTCGCCGTGGGCGCGGTCGGCGCCGCGCTGGGCACGGTCATCGCCGGGTGGCTCGCCGAGGACCCGACGACGGCGACGCTCCAGCTCCTCGCCGCGTGCGTCGTCGGCGCGGCGCTGCTCGACACCGTCGGCCAGGTGGTGTGGGCGGGCGTGGTCGACCGCGCCGAGGGCCGCCTGCGCGGCGACCTCCTCACCGCGGCGCTGCACCAACCGCTCGCCACGCTCACGGAGCAGGCGGTCGGCGAGGTGCTCGACCGCGTCGACGACGACACGCACGCCGTCGGCACGCTCGTGCGCCGCCAGCTGTGGGGCGCGGGACGCACCGTCGTCGGCGTGCTGCCGATGTGGGTCGTCGCGGGCCTGACCTGGTGGCCGGCCTGGATCCTGTTCCCGGTCCTGGGGGCCGTCGCGTGGTTCATCGTGCGCCCGATGCTGGGCGAGATCGCGCGTCGCAAGGTCATCGAGGAGATGGCGTGGACCGACCACGCCGCGGCGTTCGAGGAGTCCGTCGCGGCGCGGGACGACCTGCGCACGAGCCTCGGGCAGTCGTTCGCGATCCGCCGCCTCGCCGAGCGCTCCGCCCGGGTGCACCGGAAGTTCGAGGCCGTGCTCGTCGTCGAGGCGCGCATGCTCCGCCGCGCCGGTCTCGTGCTCGCCTCGCTGCTCGCGGGCGTGGCGGTGGCGGGCGCCGCGCTCGCCGCGGACGGCGACCTGGGCGTCGACCGGCTCGTCACCCTGTTCCTCGTCACCGCGCTCTTCGTCGGGCAGGTGGACAACCTGGTCCACCACCTCCCGGACATCCAGGAGGGTCTGGGCGCGCTCACGCGCATCCGGCAGATGCTCGCCGTCGAGCCCGAGCCGACGGGCGGGCGCACGCTGCCCGCCGGGCCGGTCGGGATCGAGGTGCGCGACCTGCACTTCTCCTACGCCGAGGGCACGTTCGCGCTCGACGGGGTGGACCTGCACGTGCCCGCGGGGGAGACGGTCGCGCTCGTCGGGCGCACCGGCTCGGGCAAGTCGACCCTGGCGTCGCTGCTGTCGCGCGCGGTCGAGCCGCCGCGCGGCGCGGTCCTCGTCGGCGGCGTCGACGTGCGCGACCTCGACCTCCAGGCGCTGCGCGCGGCGGTCGGCGTCGTCACGCAGCGCACCGAGATCCTCGCGGGCACGCTCGCGGAGAACGTCGCGCTGTTCGCGGACGTGCCGCGGTCCGACGTCGAGGCGGCCGTGCGCGAGCTGCGGCTCGACGACTGGGTCGCGGGCCTGCCCGACGGCCTGGACACGCTGCTCGGGCCCGGCGGGACGTCGCTCTCGGCGGGGGAGGAGCAGCTCGTCGCGTTCGCCCGCCTGCTGGTGCGCGACGTCCAGGTCGTCGTGCTCGACGAGGCGACGGCGCGCATGGACCCGCTCACGGAGGCGCGCGTCGTCGCCGCGTCGGAGCGCCTGCTCGCGGGGCGCACGGGCGTGCTCGTCGCGCACCGGCTCACCACGATCGAGCGCGCCGGGCTGCTGGCGGTCCTCGACCACGGCCGCGTCGTGCAGCAGGGCGAGCGCGCCGCGCTCGCCCAGGCGCCCGGTCCCTACCGCGACCTGCTCGCGGCGAGCGTCGCGCAGGACGGCGGCCCGCGCGCCGACGACGTCGACGACCTCGCTCCCGGCGCCACGGCGCCCGCCCTCGTGAGCGGCCCGTCGGTCCGCGCGACGGAGGGGCACGACGAGGACGGGGCCAGGGCGTCCGCAGCCGCCCCGGCCTCGGACGCGGTCGGTGGCCGCCGACGGCGCGGCGAGCCGCCCGTCCTCGACGACCCGGGCGACGGACCGAGCCTCGCGCGCGGCGTCGCGCACGCCCTGTTCGTCCGTCCGGCGTGGGGCGTGGTGGGCGCGGTCCTGTTCCTCGTCACGAGCCTCGTGTCGGCCCAGGGCGCCGTCACCGGCTTCCTCTGGGGCCAGGCGGTCCAGGACCTCGACTCCGGCTTCCCGGCGCGGCAGCTCGTGCCGCTCGCCGTGCTCCTCGTGGTCGCGCCGCTGTGCCTCGCGTGGGCGCTGTACGTCTACCCGCGCTGGTGGGTCGAGGTGCTGCTGCGCGTACGCATGGCGGTCATGGCCGGCCAGACCCGCCAGCACCGGCTCACGGCCACGCCGCCCGGCGAGGTCGTCGCCCGTGCCATGGACGCCGACCGGTTCGTCCGGTACGCCGACCGCTGGGTCGACTTCGTCAACGGCCTCGTCATCGCGGGCGTCACCGCGCTGCTCAGCCGGTCGTGGCTCGCGGGCGCCGTGCTCCTCGCGGTCATGGTCGTGTCCGCGGCGGCGTCGGCCCTCGGGCGGCCGATCGCGGGCCGGTCGGCGACGCGGTCGTCGGCCGCGCGCGCCCGGTTCGGACGCGCGCTCGTCTCGGCGCTCGACTCCGCGCGGACGGTGAAGCTCGCCGCCCGCACGCCCCAGGTGCACGCGCACCTGCGCGAGGTGGACGACGGGCGCGTGCGCGCCGCCGTGTTCGAGCACCGCGTGCAGGCCGCGCTCGACGGCGTCCCGCTCGTCATGATCCAGCTCGGCGTCGTCGCGGCCTGGGCCGGGCTGCTCACCGGGACGTGGGACCTCGCGACGGCGCTCCTCGTCGCGAACGCCGTGACCGGCTTCGGCTGGTTCGGCGTCGTCGCGGGCGCCGTCGTGACCGAGGCGCCGGGTACCCGCTCGTGGCAGCGCGCGACGAGCCGGTTCGCCGCGGGGACGGACCTCATGGACCTGCCCCCCGGCGTCGACCTGCTCACGGGCGCCGCCCCCACGCCCGACCCGGGGCCCCGGCGGCCGCTCGAGCGGATCGACCTGGACGGCGTGACCGCGCTGCACGACGACGGCACGATCGGCGTCCAGGACGTCGACCTGTCCGTCGCGCGCGGCGAGCTCGTCCTGCTGCTCGGGCAGGTCGGCGCGGGCAAGTCGAGCCTGCTCTCGGCGCTCGCGGGCCTCATGGAGCACACGGGCCGCATCCGCTGGAACGGCGCGGACGTCGTCGACGCCCAGACGTTCCTGCGGCCGGGCCAGGTCGCGCACGTCGCGCAGGTGCCGCGCGTGCTCTCCGGGACGTTCGCCGACAACGTGCGGCTCGGCCACGAGCGCGACGTCCACGGGCCCGTCGCGGCTGCGCGCCTCGAGCGGGACGTCGTCGAGGCCGGCGGGCACGAGGCGCTCGTCGGGCACCGCGGCGTGCGGCTCTCGGGTGGCCAGGTCCAGCGGCTCGCCCTGGCGCGGGCGCTCGCGACCGACGCCGAGCTCCTGCTGGCCGACGACGTCTCCAGCGCGCTCGACGCGGCGACGGAGATCGAGCTGTGGGAGTCGCTGCGCGAGCGGGGGACCACGGTCGTCGGCTCGACCTCCAAGCGGGCCGCGCTCGCGCGGGCGGACCGCGTCGTCGTGCTCGACGAGGGCCGGGTCGCCGCCGTCGGGCCGTGGGCCGAGCTCGCCTCGCGCTGGGGTCACCTGGCGGGCTGAGCGCCGCACCCTCCCGGACCCGGGGCCGTCCTCGTCAGGTCTTCCTGAGCGGGACGGCCCCGGGTTCGTCGCGTCCCGGGCGGGTGGGGAGCGGTGTCGGCGGGTCGCTTGCCGAACCTTGCTGCAACTTTCTGCAACCAGTACAGTTCGGCTCAGCCGTACGCTGAGGAAGCCGCGGTCGACGTCGCCCGCTGCTGGTCCCCGTCGTCCGCGTCTCTGCCGGCACCTGCCTGCTCACGCCTGCGGTCCCGCACCAACCACCGGACGAGGGAGTCCTCATGACCTCCACGCCGCGACGTCGCCGCGTCCCGCGCACACCGTCGCCCCACCCATCCGCCACCACCCGCCGCGCGCGCGGGGCTCGCACGACGGCGTCGGTCACCGCCGTCGCGCTCGCCGCCTCGGGCCTGGCGGGCGTCACGCTCGCCGCGTTCGCCGCCCCCGCCGCGGGGGCCGACGAGCGCACCCTCGCCCTCGTGGGCGACCTCCAGTCCGAGCTCGGCTGCCCCGCCGACTGGGACCCCGCGTGCGCGGCGACCGAGCTCGCGCCCACCGACACCGCCGGCGTCTGGTCCGCCGACTTCGAGGTGCCCGCGGGCGCCTACGAGTACAAGGTCGCGTACGACGACGCCTGGGACGAGGCGTACGGGCGCGAGGGCAGCCAGGACAACGCGCCCCTCGTGCTCGGCGGCGACGCGACCGTGCGCGTCACGTTCGACGAGTCGACCCACCGCATCGCGCTCACGCCGCTCGGGCTCGCGGGCGGCTACGACGAGGCGCAGGACGCCGACCTCGTGGTGCCTCCCGTGCGCCAGCCCGGGTCGGACGAGCGCTTCTACTTCGTCATGACCGACCGGTTCGCGAACGGCGACCCGTCGAACGACACGGCGGGGCTCGGCGACGACCCGCTCGTCTCCGGGTTCGACCCGACGAACAAGGGCTTCTACCAGGGCGGCGACATCGCGGGCCTGCGGCAGAACCTCGACTACGTCGAGGGCCTCGGCACGACGGCGATCTGGCTCACGCCGTCGTTCAAGAACCAGCCGGTCCAGGGCACGGGCACCGACGCGTCGGCGGGCTACCACGGCTACTGGATCACCGACTTCACGCAGATCGACCCGCACCTCGGCACCAACGCCGAGCTCGAGGCGCTCATCGACGAGGCGCACGACCGCGGGATCAAGGTCTACTTCGACATCATCACGAACCACACGGCCGACGTGATCGACTACGAGGAGAAGCAGTACTCGTACATCGACCAGGCCACGTCGCCGTACCGCGACGCCGAAGGCACCGTGTTCGACCCGGCGGACCACGCGGGCACCGGCGACTTCCCGGCGCTGGACGCCGCGACGTCGTTCCCCTACACGCCGGTCGTCCCCGCGGGCAAGGAGGACCTCAAGGTCCCCGCCTGGCTCAACGACCCGACGCTCTACCACAACCGCGGCAACTCGACGTGGACCGGGGAGTCCGTGACGTACGGGGACTTCGACGGTCTCGACGACCTCATGACGGAGCACCCGACGGTCGTCGACGGGTTCGTCGACGTCTACCAGGACTGGATCGACCTCGGGATCGACGGCTTCCGCATCGACACCGTCAAGCACGTGAACTTCGAGTTCTGGGAGACGTGGACCACGGAGGTCCTCGACTACGCGCACGCGCAGGGCAAGGACGACTTCTTCATGTTCGGCGAGGTGTACGACGCCGACGCGGCGAAGCTGTCGCCCTACGTCCGCAAGACCGACATGAGCTCGACGCTCGACTTCACGTTCCAGTCCGCCGCGACGAGCTTCGCGAGCGGCAACAGCGCCAAGGGCCTCGCGTCGCTCTTCGCGAGCGACGACATGTACACGACGCCCACGACGAACGCGCAGGCGCTGCCGACGTTCCTCGGCAACCACGACATGGGCCGCGTCGGGTACATGCTCGCGAGCACCGACGACCCGCTCGCGCGCGACGAGCTCGCGCACGACCTCATGTACCTGACCCGCGGGCAGCCGGTCGTGTACTACGGCGACGAGCAGGGCTTCGCGGGGACGGGCGGCGACAAGGACGCCCGCCAGACCCTGTTCGCGACCCAGGTCGACGAGTACGCCGGCCAGCCTCTCGTCACCGGCGAGCAGGCGGGCAGCGTCGACCGCTTCGGCACGGACGCGCCGCTCTACGCGCACATCGCCGAGCTCGCCGCGCTGCGCGAGGCGCACCCGGCGCTGGCCGACGGCGCCCAGGTCGAGCGCTACGTCGAGAACGGCGCGGGCGTGTACGCCTTCAGCCGCGTGGACCGCACGGAGAAGGTCGAGCACCTCGTCGCGCTGAACAACGCGGCGCAGGAGCGGACGGCGACCTTCACGACCCTCACGCCCGGCGCCTCGTACGAGGTGCTCTACGGCGAGTCGGCCGCGCCCGTCACGGCCGACGCCGACGGCGTCGTCACGCTGACCGTCCCGGCCACGGGCACCGTCGTGCTGCGGGCCGACCGCGAGGTCGGCGCGGACTCGTCGGGCGACATCGCCCTCACCGTGCCGCGCGCCGGCGCAGCGGTCACCGGCGTCGCGCCCGTGACGGCCGCGGTCGACGCGGACGCGTGGGCCGAGACGTCGTTCGCGTGGCGCGAGGTCGGGAGCGCCGAGTGGCACCCCCTCGGCACCGCCGAGGACACCGCGCCGCGCGTCTTCCACGACGTCGCGGGCCTCGCCGACGGCACGCTCGTCGAGTACCGCGTCGTGACGACCGACGCCGACGGCGACCGCGCCGCCGCGTCCACCTTCGCGAGCGTCGGGGTCGACGTGAGCGGCGACGCGAGCACCGAGCCGGAGCCCGAGATCGACCTCGTGACCGTGCCCGGCAGCCACAACGCGGCCATGGGCTGCGCGGGCGACTGGGCGCCGGGCTGCGAGGCGGCAAAGCTCACGCAGCGCGCCGACGGCGTCTACGCGGGCACGTTCGACGTCCCCGCCGGGACGTACGAGTACAAGGTCGCGATCAACGGGTCGTGGACGGTCAACTACGGGGTCGGCGGCGTACAGGACGGCAGCAACGCGACGTACACGACGTCCGGCGGCCCGGTGACGTTCTACTGGGACCCGGTGAGCAAGGACTTCTCGAGCACCGCGCAGGGGCCGATCGTCACGCTCGCGGGCTCGTTCCAGGACCAGGTCGGCTGCCCCGGCTCGTGGGCGCCCGACTGCCTCGCGTCCTGGCTCAAGGACCCGGACGGCGACGGCGTCTACACCTGGTCGACCGACCGCCTCGCGGCCGGCGCGTACGAGGGCAAGGTCGCGCACGGCCTGAGCTGGGCGGAGAACTACGGCGTCGGCGGCGCGCGCGACGGGGCGAACTACCAGTTCTCCGTCGGTGACGGCGAGCTGGTCACCTTCTCCTACGACCTCGCGTCCCACGTCCTGACGATCGACGTCGCGAACCCGCCGCTCCCCGGCACCGGCCAGCAGGCCGCGCACTGGGTGCGCGAGGGCGTCGTCGCCTGGCCGGGGGCCCTCGGCACGGGCGACGAGTGGACCCTGTGGGCCGCCCCCGAGGGCGGGCTCTCGGTCACCCCGGGAGGCGCCGACGGCGAGGTCCGGGCCCCGGAGGGCACGGCGTCGTACACGCTCCAGGTCGACCCGTCGGGCCTGCCCGACGACGTCGCGGCCGAGTTCCCGGCGCTCGCCGGGCACACCGCGCTGCGGGTGCTCGACGACGGCGAGCCGCTCGACCGCGCGGAGGTCGAGGCGGCGCTCACGGGCCAGCTGCTCGTCACCCGGGCCGACGGCGGCGCGCTCACGGCCGCGACCGGTGTCCAGGTGCCGGGCGTCGTCGACGACCTGTTCGCCGAGGAAGCGGCCGAGCGCGAGCTCGGCGTCTCGTGGCACGCCAACGGCAAGTGGGCGTCGTTCGCGCTGTGGGCGCCGACGGCGAAGGCCGTCTCGGTGCTCGCGTGGCCCGCGGGGGCGTCGCTCGACGACGACCCGCGCCGGTTCGAGGCAGCCCGCCAGGCCGACGGCACGTGGACCCTCGACGGCAAGGCGGCCGACAAGATGCTCGGCGGCGCGGCCGTCGGCTGGAAGGGCGCGCGCTACCTCTACGAGGTGCAGGTCTACGTCCCGAGCACGGGGAAGGTCGAGACGAACGTCGTCACCGACCCGTACTCGGTGGGCCTGACGCTCGACTCCACGCACTCGGTGGCCGTCGACCTCGACGACCCCGCGTTCCGCCCGAGCGCCTGGGAGGGCACGCCCGCCCCGGTCGTCGAGCGGTCGGTCGACCAGACGATCTACGAGCTCCACGTCCGGGACTTCTCGATCTCCGACGAGACGGTCCCGGCGGAGCGGCGCGGCACGTACCTCGCGTTCGCGGAGAAGGACTCGGCCGGCATGACGCACCTGCGCGAGCTCGCGGACGCGGGCGTCACCACGGTGCACCTGCTCCCGACGTTCGACATCGCGTCGATCCCCGAGGACCGCGCGGCCCAGGCCACGACCGGCGACCTCACCGGGTTCGCGCCCGACTCGCCCGAGCAGCAGGCCGCCGTCGCGGCGGTGCAGGCGCAGGACGGCTTCAACTGGGGCTACGACCCGTGGCACTTCAGCACGCCGGAGGGGTCGTACGCGGTCGACGCGGACGGCGGCGCGCGCGTGGCCGAGTTCCGCACCATGGTCGGCTCGCTCCACGGTGCCGGGCTGCAGGTCGTGCTCGACCAGGTGTTCAACCACACCGCCGCGAGCGGGCAGGACGCGAAGTCCGTCCTCGACAAGGTCGTGCCGGGCTACTACCACCGGCAGAACCCGACCACCGGCTCCGTCGAGACGAGCACGTGCTGCCAGAACGTCGCGACCGAGCACGCGATGGCGGGCAAGCTCATGGTCGACTCGGTCGTCACGTGGGCGAAGGACTACCGCGTCGACGGGTTCCGCTTCGACCTCATGGGCCACCACTCGAAGCAGAACATGCTCGACGTCCGGGCCGCGCTCGACGAGCTCACGCTCGCCGAGGACGGCGTCGACGGGAAGTCCGTCTACCTGTACGGCGAGGGCTGGGACTTCGGCGAGGTCGCGGGCAACGCGCTGTTCGAGCAGGCCACGCAGGGCCAGCTCGGCGGCACGGGCATCGGGACCTTCTCCGACCGGCTGCGCGACGCGGTGCACGGCGGCTCGCCCGTCGACGGCGCCACGACGTTCACGCAGGGCTTCGGCACGGGCCTGGCGACCGACCCGAACGGGCAGCCCGCCCGGGCGGGGGAGCCGGGGACGGTGAACGACGGGTCCGCCGACGAGCTCGCCGACCTCGGTCACCAGACCGACCTCGTGCGCCTCGGCCTCGCGGGCAACCTGCGCGACTACACGCTCGTCACGTCGACGGGCGAGGAGAAGCGCGGCGACGAGATCGACTACCGCGGGGCGCCGGCCGGCTACGCCGACTCGCCCGAGGAGGTCGTGACCTACGTCGACGCGCACGACAACGAGACGCTGTTCGACCTGCTCACGCTCAAGCTCCCGGCGGACACGCCGATGGACGAGCGGGTGCGCATGAACACGGTCTCGCTCGCGACCGCGGCGCTCTCCCAGACGCCGTCGTTCTGGCACGCGGGCACGGACCTGCTGCGGTCGAAGTCGCTCGACCGCAACAGCTACGACTCGGGCGACTGGTTCAACGCGATCGACTGGACCGGTCAGGACAACGGGTTCGGCAAGGGCCTGCCGATGGCGGCCGACAACGAGGACAAGTGGCCGCTCATGGCCCCGCTCCTCGCGGACCCGGCGCTCAAGCCGTCGCCCGACGACATCGCCACCGCGTCGGCGCAGGCCCAGGACCTCCTGCGGCTGCGGCACTCGACCGAGCTCTTCCGGCTCGGCGACCCGGAGCTGATCCGGGAGAAGGTCACCTTCCCGGGCGCCGGGACGGACCAGGTCCAGGGCGTCGTGGCGATGGCGGTGGACGACACCGTCGGTGCCGACGTGGACCCGGCGCTCGACGGGCTGCTCGCCGTCTTCAACGCCTCCCCGGACGAGGTCACCGTCCCGCTGTCCGCGCTCGCGGGCCGCGAGTACGTGCTCTCGCCCGTGCAGCAGGAGGGGAGCGACGACGTCGTGCGGGGCACCGCGTGGGACGCGGCCACCGGCACGGTGACCGTCCCCGGGCGGTCCGTCGCCGTCCTCGTGCAGCCGCAGGCCGGGGCGGAGCTGCCAGTCTCCGTCGAGGTGCAGACGCGCTGCCTCGCGGGCAAGGCGTACGTCGCGGTCCGGGCGACGAACGACGGCGCCGTGCCGGTCGACGTCCGGCTCGCCACGCCGTTCGGCGAGAAGGCGGTCGCGGACGTCGCGCCCGGCAAGAACGCCTACCAGTCGTTCGCGACGCGCCAGAAGGCGGTCGCGGCCGGCGAGGCCACGGTGACCGCCACCGCGGTGGTCGACGGCGAGGAGGTCACCTCGACCTTCACCGTCGAGCACGAGGGGGCCACCTGCTCCTGAGCCGACCGCCGAGGTAGGACGACCCGCCGAGGGAGAGCCCTGGTCATCACCAGGGCTCTCCCTCGGCCTACCCGGGGTCTGGCGCACCCCGGTCGGCGTCGTTGTCTCCCGGGGGGCTGGTGCTAGCGTCGCGAGCCGTGACCACCTCGCCCTCGCCCGCCGTCCGCCCGACGGCGGGTCTCGTCTTCCGTCCGGCCGTCGCCGCCGACCTGCCCCGGGTCGTCGAGCTCATCGCCGACGACGCGATCGCGCGCGCCCGCACCGGCGAGGTCGGCCCCGAGCACGAGGCGGCGTTCGCCGCGATCGACGCGGACCCGAACAACGCCCTGGTGGTCGTGGAGCGCGGCGGCGAGGTCGTGGGCACCATGCAGCTGACGGTCGTCCCGGGGATCTCGCGCGGCGGTGCGTCGCGGCTGCTGGTCGAGGCCGTCCGGGTCGACCGGCGGCTGCGAGGGCAGGGCGTCGGCCGCGCCATGATGGCCTGGGCGCACGCGTGGGGTGTCGCGCGTGGCTGCGCGCTCGCCCAGCTCACGTCCGACAAGCGACGCACGGACGCCCACCGGTTCTACCGGTCGCTCGGTTACGAGCAGTCGCACGAGGGCTTCAAGCGCCCGCTCCCACCTCGCTAGGCCCGCTTCCACCTCGCGAGGCCCGGACGGCCGGCACCGCCGCGGCCGCCTCGGTGCACCGCGCCTGTCGGCAGCGCTGTGTGCGCCCTCGCCTGAAAGCGCTCTCAAGCATTCACGTCCTGATCGCTTGGGCCAGACCGCACGTGTTCGCGCTCACATCCGGGGCATATGTCTGCGCTGTCATAGGACCAAGGTCGCTATTCGATCACAGTTCGCCCCGGCCTTGCGTTCAGGAGTTGACGCCAAGATCGCGACGGGCATAGCGTCGGGCCCGCTCGGACGGCGCTGAGGGTGTCCGGGTCCGCGGGGCACAGGTGCCCCGCGCGCTGTCCTCGGCAGGAGGAGGTCCGATGACGGACGAGCGCGTGATCCTCGAGATGCGGGGCATCACCAAGGAGTTCCCGGGCGTGCGCGCCCTCGACGACGTCAACCTGCGCGTCCGCGCAGGGGAGATCCACGCGATCTGCGGGGAGAACGGCGCCGGCAAGTCGACGCTCATGAAGGTGCTCTCGGGCGTGTACCCGCACGGCACGTACACGGGCGACATCTACTACGAGGGCGCCGAGGTCCGGTTCAAGGACATCCGCTCGAGCGAGCAGGCGGGCATCGTCATCATCCACCAGGAGCTCGCGCTCATCCCGGAGCTCTCGATCACCGAGAACATCTTCCTCGGCAACGAGGTCAAGGGGTCGTTCGGGATCGACTGGGGCGTGGCGCGGCGCCGGGCGGAGGAGCTCATGGCCCGCGTAGGGCTCCAGGAGTCGCCCGACGCCCAGATCAAGAACATCGGTGTCGGCAAGCAGCAGCTCGTGGAGATCGCCCGCGCGCTGGCGAAGGACGTGCGCCTGCTCATCCTCGACGAGCCGACGTCCGCGCTCAACGAGGAGGACTCGGAGCACCTGCTCGACCTGCTGCGCGGCCTGCGCTCCCGCGGCATGACGAGCATCATCATCTCCCACAAGCTCAACGAGATCGAGGCCATCGCGGACTCGATCACGATCATCCGTGACGGCCGCTCGATCGAGACGCTCGACGTGAAGCACGACGCCGTCGACGAGGACCGCATCATCCGCGGCATGGTCGGCCGCTCGCTCGAGTCGCGCTTCCCCGACCACACCCCGTCGATCGGCGAGACCTTCTTCGAGGTCGAGGGGTGGACCGTCGAGCACCCCGAGGTGCCCGGGCGCCTCGTGTGCAAGGGGTCGACCTTCCACGTGCGACGCGGCGAGATCGTCGGCTTCGCCGGGATCATGGGCGCGGGGCGCACCGAGCTCGCGCGCTCGATCTTCGGGCGCACCTACGGGCGCTACCTCTCCGGCGTCGTCCGCATCGACGGGCGCGAGGTCTCCATGCCCACGGTGCTCTCGGCGATCGAGAACCGCATCGCGTACGTCCCCGAGGACCGCAAGTCCCTCGGCCTCAACCTGCTCGACACGATCCTGGGCACGATCCAGTCGGCGAACCTGCCGCGCATCGCGAAGGCCGGCGTCATCGACCGCGACGCGGCGTTCGTCGCGGCGGAGGGCTACCGCAAGGCGTTCTCCATCAAGGCGCCGAGCGTGCACGAGGGCGTCGCGAAGCTCTCCGGCGGCAACCAGCAGAAGGTGCTGCTCGCCAAGTGGATGTACACCGAGCCGGAGCTCCTCATCCTCGACGAGCCGACGCGCGGGATCGACGTCGGCGCCAAGTACGAGATCTACGGGCTCGTCCAGAAGCTCGCGGACGCGGGCCGTGGCGTGGTCGTCATCTCGTCGGAGCTGCCCGAGCTGCTCGGGCTGTGCGACCGCATCTACACCGTCTTCGAGGGGCGCATCACCGGTGAGGTCTCCCGGGCCGACGCGACCCAGGAGGGGCTCATGCGGCTCATGACCGGGACGCAGAGCGACGCGCCCGCCGACGCGGCCTGACCCGGCCGCCCCACCCCCCAGCCACCCCGTCTCGACCGAGAAGGAACCACCGACGATGTCGTCCATCAAGCAGCTGCTGAGCGGCGGAGCGCGCCAGTTCGGCATGCTCTTCGCGCTCCTCGCCCTGATCATCTTCTTCCAGATCGCGACCGGGGGGCGCGTCCTCACCCCGAGCAACGCGCAGAACCTGCTCAACGGCAACTCCTACATCCTCATCCTCGCGATCGGCATGGTGCTCGTGATCATCGCGGGCCACATCGACCTGTCCGTCGGGTCGGTCGCGGCGGTGACCGGCATCATCGTCGCCCTCGCGATCCGGGACTGGGGGATCCCGTGGTGGCTCGGCATCCTCCTGGGGCTGTGCGTCGGCGCGGTCATCGGCGCGTGGCAGGGCTTCTGGGTCGCGTACGTCGGCATCCCGGGCTTCATCACGACCCTCGCCGGGATGATGATCTTCCGCGGCCTCAACCAGTACATCGGCAAGTCCAACACCGTCCCCGTCCCGACCGAGATCCAGTGGATCGGCGGCGGCTACCTGCCCGAGTGGGGACCGGGCACCGGCCTCAACAACTCGACGCTCCTGCTCGGCGTCCTCGCGATCGCGGCGGTCGTGTGGTCGGAGCTCCGCCGCCGGGCCAGCGCCCGCAAGCTCGGCGCCGACCCGGTCCCGACGTCGGTCGCCGTGACGCGCGTCGTCCTCTTCAGCGCCGTCATCGCCTACCTCACGTACCTCTACGGCTCGGGCCGCGTCGGGACCTCGATCCCCGTGCCCGCGGTCATCCTCATCCTGCTCGTCATCGTCTACCAGTTCGTCGCGCAGCGGACCGTCGGCGGCCGCCACGTGTACGCGGTCGGCGGCAACCGGGCCGCCGCGGCGCTGTCCGGCGTCGACATCAAGCGCACGAACTTCTTCGTCATGATGAACATGTCGGTCCTCGCGGCGCTCGCGGGCATGATCTTCATCGGCCGCTCGACCGCGTCCGGCCCCTTCGACGGCAACATGTGGGAGCTCGACGCGATCGCGGCCGTCTTCATCGGCGGCGCCGCCGTCTCGGGCGGTGTCGGCACGGTCGTCGGCTCCGTCATCGGCGGGCTCGTCATGGCCGTGCTCAACAACGGCCTGCAGCTCATGGGCATCGGCTCGGACCGCACCCAGATCATCAAGGGCCTCGTGCTCCTCATCGCGGTCGCGTTCGACGTCTACAACAAGGTGCAGGGCCGCCCGTCGATCATCGGGCTGATCTTCCCCTCGCGACGCGACAAGGGCACCGGTGCCGTCACCGGCGCCGACGACCCGCAGCCCGAGGTCCCGGTCGAGGCCGGCGCCACGGCCGCCAAGGGCTGAGCCCTCCCGAACCTTCCCGCACGACCCCCGGACCGCATCCGACGACGGATGCCCGACAGAAAGTGGTACCCATGAAGAAGCTCACCACGACGCTCCTGGCGCTCACCGCCGCGAGCGCGCTCGTGCTCAGCGGCTGCTCCTCCGAGCGCGGGGGCGACAGCGGTGGCGGCGAGACGTCCGGCGGCGGCGAGTCCGCGGCGGCCGGCTTCGAGGAGGGCGCGACGATCGGTGTCGCGCTCCCGCAGAAGACGTCGGAGAACTGGGTCCTCGCCGAGAGCCTGTTCAACGACGGTCTCGAGGAGGCCGGCTTCAAGCCGATCGTCCAGTTCGCCAACGGCGGCGTCTCCGAGCAGCAGAGCCAGATCGACGCGATGGTCGAGCAGGGCGCGAAGGTGATCATCGTCGGCGCGATCGACGGGTCGCAGCTCGGCACCCAGCTCAAGAACGCCAAGGACAACGGCGCGACCGTCATCGCCTACGACCGTCTCGTCAAGAACACGGACGCCGTGGACGAGTACATCGCGTTCGACAACTTCAAGGTCGGCGAGCTCCAGGGCCAGGCCCTGCTCCAGGGCCTCGAGGAGCGCAAGGGCGAGGCGCCGTACAACGTCGAGCTCATCGCCGGCTCGCCCGACGACGCGAACTCGACGCCGTTCTTCGAGGGCGCCATGAGCGTCCTCCAGCCGAAGATCGACGACGGCACGCTCGTCATCCCGTCGGGCCAGACGTCGTTCGAGCAGGTCGCGACGCAGGGCTGGAAGGCCGAGAACGCCCAGAAGCGCATGGACACGGTGCTCTCGGGCAGCTACTCCGACAAGGAGATCGACGGCGTCCTGTCGCCGAACGACACCCTGGCGCGCGCCGCCCTCACCTCGGCGAAGCAGGCCGGCAAGGAGACCCCGGTCATCACCGGCCAGGACTCCGAGGTCGAGTCCGTGAAGTCGATCGTCGCGGGCGAGCAGTACTCGACGATCTACAAGGACACGCGCAAGCTCGTCGAGGAGTCGATCAACGCGGTCACGGCGCTCCAGGCGGGCGACGAGCCGGAGATCAACGACACCGAGTCGTACGACAACGGCGTGAAGGTCGTCCCGGCCTTCCTGCTCGAGCCCGTCATCGTCACGCAGGAGAACGCCGCCGAGGTCTACGCGGGCGACCCCACCCTGGAGGAGCTCACCAAGTGACCCGTTCGCGCTGAGCGACCGGGAGGCGGCGGCGAACCGGCACGCCGCCGCACGACGGCCCCCGTCACGTCCGAGACGTGGCGGGGGCCGCCGTCGTGCGCGAGAGAGCGGCGGGCGCGCGACGGGGGTGCCGGGCGCGCGCGGCGGCTGCTCAGCGGAAGACGACGGTGCGGTGCCCGTCGAGGAGCACGCGGTGCTCCGCGTGCCAGCGGACGGCGCGCGCGAGCGTCTGGCGCTCGACGTCCTCGCCGATCGCGACGAGGTCCTCGACGCGGCGCGAGTGGTCGACGCGCTCGACGTCCTGCTCGATGATCGGGCCCTCGTCGAGGTCGCCCGTCACGTAGTGGGAGGTCGCGCCGATGAGCTTGACGCCGCGGTCGTGCGCCTGGGCGTACGGGCGCGCGCCCTTGAAGCTCGGCAGGAACGAATGGTGGATGTTGATGATGCGCCCGGGCATCTCGCGGCACAGCTCGTCCGAGAGGATCTGCATGTACCGGGCGAGCACGACGAGCTCGACGTCGAGCTCGTCGACGAGCTCGCGCAGGGCCGCCTCGGCGACGGCCTTCGTGTCCCGCGTGACGGGCACGTGGTGGAAGGGCTTGCCGTAGAACGACGCGATGTCCTCGAGGTCGCGGTGGTTGCCGACGACGCCGACGACCTCGATCGGCATGCCCTGCGAGCGCTCGCGGTACAGGAGGTCGACGAGGCAGTGCGGTGCCTTCGAGACCATGAGCAGGGTGCGCACGCGCCGCCCGACGACGTCGAGCCGCCACGTCATGGCGAACCGCGCCGCGACCTCCTCGACGGCCCGCTCGAGCTCGGCGCGCTCCGCGGCGGCCTCGACCTGGACGCGCATGAAGAACAGCCCGGAGAGCGGGTCGCCGAACTGCTGCGACTCGGTGATGTTGCCCCCGAGCCGCGCGAGGGCCCCGGCCACGGCGTGCACGATCCCCGGCCCGTCCGGGCACGAGAGCGTGAGGACCCAGTGCGTGGGTGCGCCGGTGGGGGGCTGCGCGGTGCGGGTCGCCGGGACGTCGGTGACGTCGGCGCCGCGGGGATCTGTCGTGGACACCCCTCAGAGGGTAGCCGCGCCCGCGCCCGGCAGGGGCCGCGTCCTGCTCGCGGACACGACCGGTGGACGTGCCCGGTCCTGGTGCGCGATGTCTGACACGATGTCCCCATGAACGACGCGCAGATCACGACCCGCCTCGTCACCGACGCCGAGGCCGGTGAGCTCCTGACCCTGCGCCGGGCGGCGTTCGTCACCGAGGCGCAGCTCTACCAGGACCCGAACATCCCGCCGCTGACCCAGACGCTCCACGAGCTGCGCGAGGACCTCGCGCGCGAGGACGTCGTGACGATCGGTGCGTGGCTCGGCCCGCGGCTCGTCGGGTCCGTGCGGGTGGAGATCGAGGACAGCAAGGCGACGCTCGGCCGGCTCGCCGTCGCGCCGGACATGCAGGGCCGCGGCATCGGGACCCAGATGCTCTTCGAGGTGCTGCCGTACCTGCCGGAGCAGACGACGGAGATCTGGGTGTTCACGGGCAAGGACTCGAAGCAGAACCTCGCCATGTACACCAAGCACGGCTACGAGGAGCAGTACGACAAGGCGGCGGGCGACCTCACGTACACCTACCTGCGCCGCATCCTCGGCGAGGCCGAGGCGCGCAACGAGTCGGGCGCCGTCGGGCAGGAGTAGCCCGGCACCGCCCGCGGGCCGTGCGCTAGGATCGACGCGTCGCGACTGGCGCCGCCCGGTGGAACTCCGCCCGGGCAGGGTGGATCACCACCGGGGAGCGGCACGCTGTGCAGACGACGGGTCGTTCGCCTGGGCCCCGGGTCACCCCCTGGTGGGGCGTACCCGGCGAGCCGGGAACGTGACCACCGACGACGAACTGCCAGACACCCGCGGAGGAGACGCCATGAGCGCCCAGCCAGCCGACAACGTCCTCGACACCCCGCTCGCCGAGCTCGACCCCGAGATCGCGGCCGTCCTCGACGGGGAGCTCGCGCGCCAGCGCGACACCCTCGAGATGATCGCGTCCGAGAACTTCGTCCCGCGCGCCGTCCTGCAGGCGCAGGGCTCCGTGCTCACCAACAAGTACGCCGAGGGCTACCCGGGCCGCCGGTACTACGGCGGCTGCGAGCAGGTCGACATCGCGGAGAACCTCGCGATCGCCCGCGCCAAGTCGCTGTTCGGCGCGGAGCACGTCAACGTGCAGCCGCACTCGGGCGCCCAGGCGAACGCCGCCGTCCTGCACGCGCTCATCAACAAGGGCGACCGGATCCTCGGCCTCGAGCTGGCGCACGGCGGCCACCTCACGCACGGCATGAAGATCAACTTCTCGGGCAAGCTCTACGACGTCTCCGCGTACGGCGTGGACCCGCAGTCGTACCGCGTGGAGATGGACGAGGTCCGCAAGCAGGCCCTCGAGACCCGCCCCGACGTCATCATCGCCGGCTGGTCCGCGTACCCGCGCCACCTCGACTTCGCGGCGTTCCGCGAGATCGCGGACGAGGCCGGCGCGAAGCTGTGGGTGGACATGGCGCACTTCGCGGGCCTCGTGGCCGCGGGCCTGCACCCGTCCCCGGTGCCGTACGCGGACGTCGTGTCCTCCACGGTCCACAAGACCATCGGCGGCCCCCGCTCCGGCTTCATCCTCAGCAAGGAGGAGTACGCCAAGAAGATCGACTCCGCCGTGTTCCCGGGCCAGCAGGGCGGCCCGCTCATGCACGTCGTCGCGGCCAAGGCCGTGTCGTTCAAGGTCGCTGCGACGGACGGCTTCCGCGACCGCCAGGAGCGCACGCTGCGCGGCGCGAGCATCATCGCGGACCGGCTGACCCAGGCCGACGTCGCCGCGGCCGGCGTCTCCGTCCTCACGGGCGGCACCGACGTCCACCTCGTCCTCGTCGACCTGCGCCACTCGGCGCTCGACGGCCAGCAGGCCGAGGACCTCCTGCACGAGGTCGGCATCACGGTGAACCGCAACGCCGTGCCGTTCGACCCGCGCCCGCCGCGCGTCACGTCCGGCCTGCGCATCGGCACGCCGGCGCTCGCGACCCGCGGCTTCGGCGACGCCGAGTTCACGGAGGTCGCCGAGATCATCGCGACCGCGCTGCGCGAGGGCGCCGCGACCGACGCCGAGGCGCTGCGCGCCCGCGTGCAGAAGCTCACGGCCGACTTCCCGCTGTACCCGGGCCTCCAGCAGTGACCGCCCGGATCCTCGACGGCAAGGCCACCGCCGCCGCGATCAAGGCGGAGCTCAAGGACCGCCTCGCGGTCCTCGCGGGGAAGGGCGTCGTGCCCGGTCTGGGCACGCTCCTCGTCGGCGACGACCCGGGCTCGCAGTGGTACGTCGCGGGCAAGCACCGCGACTGCGCGGAGGTCGGGCTCGCGTCGATCCGGGAGGACCTCCCGGGCGACGCGACGCAGGAGGAGATCGAGGCCGCCGTCCGGCGCCTCAACGACGACCCGGCCTGCACGGGGTACATCGTGCAGCTCCCGCTCCCGAAGGGCATCGACACCAACCGCGTGCTCGAGCTCATCGACCCGGCCAAGGACGCGGACGGGCTGCACCCGACCAACCTCGGCCGGCTCGTGCTGCGCGTCAACGAGGAGGTCACGTCGCCGCTCCCGTGCACGCCGCGCGGGATCATCGAGCTCGTCGAGCGGCACGGGATCTCCCTCGCGGGCAAGGAGGTCGTGGTCGTGGGGCGCGGCGTCACCGTCGGCCGCTCGATCGGCCTGCTGCTCACGCGGCGCGCGGTCAACGCGACCGTGACGCTCACGCACACCGGCACGACGGACCTCCCCGCGCTCGTGCGCCGCGCCGACGTCGTCGTCGCGGCCGCGGGGGTCCGCGGGATCGTCACGCGCGACATCGTGAAGCCGGGCGCCGTCGTGATCGACGTCGGCGTCTCGCGCGAGGTCGACCCGGAGACCGGCAAGAGCCGCGTCGTCGGGGATGCCGCGCCCGACGTCGCCGAGGTCGCGGGCTGGATCTCGCCGAACCCCGGCGGGGTCGGCCCGATGACGCGCGCGATGCTCCTCGCGAACGTCGTCGACGCGGCGGAGCGCGCCTCCGCCTGAGCTCGACGCAGGGCGCGGTCGCGGGTCACCCGCGGCCGCGCCCTGCGGCGTTCCCGGGACGGCGCGCGAGCGCTAGTCTGCGCGGGTGACGGAGCGCATCGCGACGACGGCGGCGTACGCCGTGCAGGGCTTCGGGTTCGCGGTGGTGCTCACGAGCATCCCCGGCTACAAGGACCGGCTCGGCATGGGCGACGACGTCGTGACGCTCGTCGTGCTGGGCGTGTGCGTCCTCGCCGGTCTGGGCAGCGCGCTGTCCGGCGTCGTGGCGGCGCTGCGCGGCGCACGGACCGTGGTGGTCGGTGGCCTGCTGCTCGCCGCAGCGGCGGTGGCGGGGATCGGCCTCGCGCCGTCGTGGCCGGTCTTCTTCGGGGCGATCGGCCTCTACGGGCTCGCGCTCGGCGCCGTCGACGCCGCGATGAACATGCTCGGGATCGACGTCGAGCGCGCGCACGGCCGCAGCCTGCTCGCGTCGTTCTACGCCGCGAACGCGGCCGGGGGAGTGCTCGGCGCGCTCGCGGTCTCGGGCGGCGCGCTGGCCGGTCTCGGCCAGCCGGTCGCGCTCCCGCTGGCGGCGCTGCTCGTCGCCGCGGGCGCGGTCTGGCTCGCGCTGCAGCTGCCCGACGGCGGCCGTGCCGTCCCGGGTGCCGTCGCCCCGGACGCCGCGGTCCGGGATGCCGTGGTCCGGGATGCCGTCGCGAGCGATGCCGTGGTCCGGGACGCCGTCGTCCGGGACGGCCCGGCCGGCACGGGCGCCGTGGCCACGCCCGGGACGGTGGCGTGGGTCGCGGCGGGCACGATCGCGCTGCTCGGCGCGGGGATGCTCGCGTTCCCCGTCGCGGACTCCGCCGTGTCGAGCTGGAGCGCGACGTTCCTGCGCGACGTCCTCGCGGCGAGCGCGGCCGCCGCCCCGCTGGGTTATGCGGCGTACCAGGCGGCGCTCATCGTGTCGCGGCTCGTCGGGGACGGCCTGGTCGAGCGCCTCGGCCGGGTCCGGGTCGTGCGGCTGGGCGGCACGCTCGGCGCCCTCGGGTTCGTCGCGGTGGCGGCCGCCCCGGCCTGGCCCGTCGCCGTGCTCGGCCTCGCGGTGACCGGCCTCGGGCTCGGCGTCGTCGCACCGCTCGCGTTCTCGGCGGTCGGGGACCGGGCGCGGGAGGCCGTCGCGGCGGGCCGCACCGGGGCGACGGGGGAGGCGGCCTCCGGGGTCGTGGCGACGGTCACCGACCGCGCGGTCGCGCGGCTCAACGTCTTCACCTATGCGGGCGCCGTGCTCGGCGGTGTGCTCACCGGTGTCTTCGCGACCGCGCACCACCTCCGGGTCGGGTTCGTCGTGCTGGCCGTGCTCGCAGCCGTCTCGGCGGTCCTCGCGAGCGCGTTCCGACCCGCCCGCGCCGTCGTGGCGCCCGTGAGCGAGGCCACTCCGCCCGCGTGACACCGGAGCGCCTCGCTGTCGGTGGCGTGTGATGGGATGGCCCGCGTGCTGACCCTTGCCACCGCCAACGTCAACGGAATCCGCGCCGCCTACCGCCGGGGGATGGACGCCTGGATCGCGTCCCGGACGCCCGACGTCCTGCTGCTCCAGGAGGTGCGTGCCCCCGACTCGGTCGTCAACGACCTGCTGGAGGGCTGGCACGTCGCCCACCAGGCGTGCGACATCAAGGGCCGCGCCGGGGTCGCGGTCGCATCACGCCTGCCCGTGTCCGCGGTCCGCGTCGGCCTCGGGGCCGGCGAGCCCGAGCCGCCCGTCGACACCGGACGCTGGGTCGAGGCCGACCTGGAGCTGCCCGACGGCGGTCGTCTCACCGTGGTCTCGGCGTACATCCACTCGGGCACCGTGAGCCAGCCGGAGACGATGGTCGCGAAGTACGCCTACCTGGAGAAGGTGACGGCGCGGCTGCGTGAGCTCGCGGCCACGGGCGAGAAGGTCGTCCTGGCGGGCGACCTCAACATCGCGCACCGCAACGTCGACATCAAGAACTGGAAGGGCAACCTCAAGAGCGCGGGGTTCCTCCCGGAGGAGCGCGCGTACGTCGACGTGTGGCTGGACCAGGTCGGGCTCGTCGACCTGGGTCGCGTCCACGGCGGCGAGGGCCCGGGCCCGTTCACGTGGTGGTCGTGGCGCGGGCGCGCGTTCGACAACGACTCGGGCTGGCGCATCGACTACCAGCTCGCGACACCGTCGCTCGCCGAGCGCGCGGTCAAGGTCGAGGTCGACCGCGCGCCGTCGCACGAGGAGCGCTGGAGCGACCACGCGCCCCTCGTCGTCACCTACGACGTCTGAGCCGACCCGGTCAGGCGACCCGCTCGGCGGGCGCGGACGGCGTCGCGAGCAGGAAGCCGGGGGCGCCGAGCCCTTCGCGCTCGAACGCGGCGCGCACGGCGTCTGCGACGGTCTCGACCTGGTCCGCGCGCACGAGCGCGATGGCGGAGCCGCCGAACCCGCCGCCGGTCATCCGCGCACCGAGCGCGCCTGCGACGCGCGCCGCGTCGACCGCGACGTCGAGCTCGACGCTCGACACCTCGTAGTCGTCGCGCAACGACGCGTGCGACGCGTTCAGCAGCGGGCCGACGGCGTCCGGCCGCCCCTCGCGCAGCAGCGCCACGAGCTCGCGCACCCGGCCGATCTCGGTGACGACGTGGCGCACCCGGCGGCGCGCGACGTCGTCGGGCAGCGCGTCGAGCGCCCGGGCGAGCGCGGCCACCGGGTCGTCGCTCGCGTCCACCGCGTCGGCGAGCTCGCGCAGCGAGGCGATCCCGAGCGTGCGGGCGGCGTCCTCGCACGTCGCGCGGCGCTGCGCGTACTGGCCGTCGACGAGCCGGTGCTCCGCCCGGGTGTCCACGACGAGCAGCGCGAGGCCCGCGGCGTCGAGGTCGAACGGCACCTGCGTGGCGGACTCGACCGGGTCGAGCCCGGGACGGCAGTCGAGGAGGAGCGCGTGACCGGACTGCGCGCGCAGCGCCGCGGACTGGTCCATGCCGCCGGTGGGCGCGCCCGCGATCTCGTTCTCGGCGCGGATGCTCACCGCGGCCAGGGCGGCGCGGCCCGCGTCGGTCGCCGCGAGGCCGAGCCCGGCGACGTCGTCGAGCGCGACGGCGACCGCGCACTCGAGGGCTGCGGACGACGAGAGCCCGGCACCGAACGGGACGCTCGAGTCGACGGCCGCGTCGAACCCGGGGACGGCGGCGGGGTCCGCGCCCTGGGCGACGAGGTGCTCGCGCAGAGCCCAGGCCACGCCCGCGACGTACGAGCCCCAGCCGGCGACCTCGCCCGGGCCGACGTCCTCGAGGCGGGCCGTCCACGTCTCGCCGGGCGCCTGCGCGGACGCGAGGCGGACGAGCGAGTCGGTGCGCGGCCGCAGCGCGACGTAGGTGCGGTGGGGCAGCGCGACCGGCAGGCACAGGCCCGCGTTGTAGTCGGTGTGCTCCCCGACGATGTTGACGCGCCCGGGCGCGGCCCACACGCGGACCTCCTCGCCGGTCTCGTCCGCGCCGAACGCCTCCGCGAGCACGGCACGGGCGCGCGCGGCGCCGTCGTCGTCCGACAGCGCGGGCACCCAGCCCCGGGCGGCGCTCGTCGGGGCGAGCTCCTGGAGGCGTGCGGCGATGCGCTCGGGCGTCGTGTCGCTGATCCACGCGCCCATGCCGGACTCCGAGCCCGCGAGGTACTTGAGCTTGCCCGGCGCGCGGAGGACGGAGAACACCTGCAGGTGCAGCCGCGCGAGGGTGACGTCGTCGGTGCCGCCGTCGGCGACCGAGCGGCCCTCGCGGGCCGGGGCCTGGTGCCACGCGGCGATGTACGGCAGGGGGATGGGCTCGCCGTCGGCCGTCTCGAAGAACCGGTCGAGGCGGCGCAGCAGCTCGAGGTAGGCGGTGGCCAGGTCGTCGCGCTCGGCGTCCGTGAGCGCGGGCAGGTCGGGCACGTCGCGCCGCGGCGCGAGGTGGACCTCGACGGGCCAGCGCGCCGCGTAGGGCACGTACGCGACCCAGTGCTCGGTCTCGAGGACGACGCGGCGGCCGTCCGCGAGCTCGGACTCGAGCACGTCGCGCAGCAGGCTGCGGCCGGTGCGCCGGTGGTGCTCGCGGGCCTGGTCGAGCAGCGCGCGCGTGCGCGGCGTCACGTACGGGTAGCCGTAGATCTGGCCGTGCGGGTGGTGCAGGGTGACGCCGATCTCCGGGCCGCGGTTCTCGAAGCAGAAGACCTGCTCCACCCCCGGCTCGGCGCCCAGCGCGGCGGTGCGGTCCGCCCACGCGTCGATGATCGTGCGGACCCGCTGCGGCGGGAGCGCGCCGAACGACGCGCGGTGGTCGCTCGAGAAGCACACGACCTCGCACCGACCCGCCGCCGGTGCGTGCTGCTGGAGCGGCGCGTCCGTGACCACCGCGTCCGGGACGCCGGGCACGCGCTGGAGCGACGGGAAGCGGTTCTCGAAGACCACGACGTCGTAGTCCGTGTCGGGGACCTCGCCGTCCGAGTACGCGCTGCCGGGCCGCGCGGGGCACAGCGGGCACGAGTCCGCGGCAGGCAGGAAGGTCCGGTTCATGCGGTGCGCGGCGAGCGGGACCCAGTCGCCGGTGAGCGGGTCCCGGCGCATCTCCGGGCCGACGTACGGGTGCGGGGTCCCGTCCGGGCCCGGCACCGGGGCGAAGCGGTCCGGCAACGGTCGCGGGTCGTCGAGCCGTCGCGTGCGCTCGCCCGAGACGTACGCGGGGGAGTCGTCGAAGTAGACGAGCTCGCGGCCGTCGGCGAGCCGGGTCGAGGTGCGGCGCAGGTGCGGGTTCATGCGTGGGATGTTCCGATCGCGGTGCGGTGGGGGAGTGCGGGGAGCCGGAGCTGCGGTCGCCGGTCAGGCGACGACGAGCTGCTCGACCAGGTCCTGGACGCGCGCGCGCTCGTCCTCGGCGAGCCCGGCGTCGGTGACGAGGACGTCCACGTCGGCGAACGTCGCGAAGACGCGCAGGCCCGTGGTGTGCCACTTCGTGTGGTCGGCGAGGACGACGGTGCGCCCGGCGGACTCGATGAGCGCGCGGTTCGTCGCGGCCTCGTCGAGGTTCGGCGTCGTGAGCCCGATCTCCGGGTCGACGCCGTGCGCGCCGACGAACGCGAGGTCGACGCGCAGCCCGGACAGCGCGGCCTCGGCGAGCGGGCCGACGAGCGCGTCGGACGGCGTACGGCTGCCGCCGGTGAGGATCGTCTCCAGGCGCGGGTCGTTGGCCCGGTGCAGGACCTCGGCGACCGGGAGGGAGTTCGTCACGACCGTCAGCGGCCGCAGCGCGGGGTCCGCGGCGATGCGGGCGGCGAGCAGGTGCGTCGTCGTGCCGGCGCTCAGCGCGACGGAGGCGTTCGGCGTGATGAGGCGCGCCGCCGCGGTGGCGATCGCCTCCTTCTCCACGGCCTCCCGCGAGCTCTTCGCGGCGAAGCCGGGCTCGTGCGCGGTCGTGTGCGGGGCGACGGCACCCCCGTGGACCTTCCGGACGAGGCCCTGGTCGGCGAGCTCCACGAGGTCGCGCCGGATCGTCATGTCCGAGACGCCGAGCTCCCGCGTCAGGTCGCCGATCCGGACCGCGCCGTGGTCGCGGATCTCCGCGAGGATGCGCTCCTGGCGCTGTGAGGCGAGCATGCCGACAGTATTGTCCACATCGCCGAGAAATCCAACATGACCGAACAGGAACCAACATCGCTCGGCCCGGCGACGAGGCCGGGCCGAGCGGGTCAGTACCGGATCGCGTCGATCACCTTGACGCGCACCGCGACGAGCGCGGGAAGGAGCCCCGCCAGCGCCCCGATCCCGATGGCCGCGAGCATCCCGGTCACCGCGGCGGAGAACGGGAAGCCGGGCGCGTCCTGGACGGCCGAACCCATGAGCACGTCGAGCGGGACGTTGTGCAGCACGACGATCGCGACCGTCACGCCCAGCACGCCCGCGACGGTCGTCGCGACGACGCTCTCCATCATCACGGAGAAGAAGACGCGCCCGGAGCTCGCGCCGAAGCTGCGGCGGATCCCGATCTCGCGGATCCGGTACCGCACCGTGACGAGCGCGATGTTCACGAGGCCGAGCCCGCCGAGCAGCAGCGCGATCGCGCTCACGCCGAGCACGACCCACCGGATCGCGCCGTCGACGACCGACGCCGACGGCGAGTCGGACCGGTAGACGTCGGCCTGGACGCCCTGGAGCGCGCCCGCCACGTCGCGGCGCACCGTCTCGACGAGCGCGTCCGACAGGTCGTCGGGCACCCACAGCTCGAGCCGGGGCGGCCCCATCATCTCCATCGACTCGGGGGTGACCCACGTCGACTGGGCGTCGACCAGCGCGTACGCGACCGGGTCCATGTCGGGCCAGTCGTCGGGGAAGGCCCCGACGACGGTCGCGACGACCGGGTTGTCCCCGCCGATCGTCACCGTCGGGTGCTCGGCCACGGTCGTCCCGCCGAGCGCGTCGAGGAACGCCTGGTTGACGACGAGCGCGGGCGCGAGGCGGTCCGCGTCCGCCTCGGTGAACCAGCGACCCGACGTCACCTGGAAGCGGTGCATCGTGGCCCAGTCGGGCTCCACCCCGGTCGTGGTGATCTCGCGCGTGCCGTCGGGGAACCGCACCGGTGCGGGCGCGTCGCGCAGCATCGAGGAGTAGCCGATGCCATAGCGGTCGACGATCTCGTCGAACACCTGCTCGTACTCCTCCGACGTGGGCATGACGCTCCCGCCCTCGCCCGTGGGCCATGCCGAGACCTGGAGCGTCGCGGCGCGACCGCCCCAGCGTTCGTTCTGCTCGGCGGAGACCTGGCGCAGCATCTCCCCGGCCGCCGAGATCGTGGTGATCGCGCAGACCGCGACGGCGACGCCGACGAGCGCGAGCAGCACCCGGACCTTGTGGACGCGCAGCTCGTCCCAGGCCTCGAGGAGGGCGCCGACGACGCCGGTCATGCCGTGGCCCCCGCGTCGCGTGCGGTGTCCGGGGTCCCGGCCGCGGTGGCGGCGGACGCGCGAGCGGAGAGTGCGTGAGCGACCCCGACGAGCGGCCGGGCCACGTGCTCGGCCTGGTGGTCGTGGCTCGTCCCGGGGTCGGTCCCGGGATCGTGGTCGGTGCCTGGGGCGCCGAGCGCCCCGAGGGAACCGGCGCTGCGCGCGCTGATGGAGATCGGGGTGAGCACGCCGTCGGCGAGGCGGAACTGGCGGGCGGCGCGCGACGCGACGGCGAGGTCGTGCGTGATCGCGATGAGCGCGGACCCGTTCTCGCCGGCGATGGTGTCGAGCAGGTCCATGACCTCGCTGCCCGTGTCGACGTCGAGCGCCCCCGTGGGCTCGTCCGCGAGGATGACGCGCGGGACGCGCACCAGGGCGCGGGCGATCGCGACGCGCTGCTGCTCGCCGCCCGAGAGCTTCTCCGGGGTCGTGTCGAGCCGGTCGCCGAGGCCGACCCGCTCGAGCATCTGGGCGGCCAGCGTGCGCCGCTGCCAGAACTGCCGTCCGCGCGCGTACAGCAGCGGGGCGACGACGTTCTCGAGCGCGGTACGGCCCTGCAGCAGGTTGAACTGCTGGAAGACGAACCCGAAGTCCGTGCCGCGGCGTCGCGCCCGGGCGCGGCCGGAGAGCCGGCCGATCGGGACGCCGTCGAGCAGGTAGTCCCCGCTCGTCGGGCTGTCGAGCAGGCCGAGGATGTTGAGCAGGGTCGACTTGCCCGTCCCCGAGCGGCCCACGATCGAGACGTGCTCGCCCGCGCCGACCGTGAGGTCGATGCCGCGCAGGATCTCGAGCTCGCGGTCGTCGGGGAGCAGCACCGAGCGGGTGACCCCGCTGAGCTCCAGGAGGCTCATCAGTACGAGGCCTCGCTGTCGTCCGTGACCATCATGTCGTCCATGACCGGCATGACGTCCTGGCCCGGCACGAACTCGAGGACCTCGTCGCCCTCGGCGAGGCCCTCGGTCACCTGGACGACGGACCCGTCGGTGAGGCCGAGCGTCACGGCGCGCTCCTCGGGCTCGCCCTCCGCGCCGACGACCCACACCTTGCCCTGCTCGACGCGGCCGAGGACCGCCGTCACGGGGACCACGAGGGCGCCCTCGACGGAGCCCGCGGTGATCTCCAGCTCGGCGGCGAGCCCGGCGAAGACGGTGACGTCGCCCGGGACGGCGCACGTCACGCTCGCGGAGGACGCGCCGGCGGCCGGGTCGGGTGCGCCCTCCTCGGGCGTGCCCGCGGGGGCGGCGGCGGCGCCCATGCGAAGGTTCGTGCACACGAACGGCGCGGGGCCGCCGGTGACCGTGACGGTCGCCTCGCCGGGGATCTGGAGGAGCCGGAACTGCTGCTCGGCGACCATGCTGCCCGTGACCGAGAGCGTGCCGGGCGAGACGGTCGCGAAGTCCTCGCCGACGGCGACCTCCTGGTCCTTGAGCGCCGTGAACGTGGCGACCGTCCCGCCGATGGTGGCCGTGACGGTCTCTCGCGTGACCTTCGGTCGACGCTCGGTGACCGTGACCTCGCCCGTCTCGGGGTCGGTCTCGGTCAAGGGCTCGCGAGGCTCCTCGAGGGTGACCTCGAGGAGGGGCGCGCCCGCCTCGACGACGTCGCCGGGCTTGGCGTGGACCGCGGTCACGACGCCGCGCTGCGTGACCTTCTGGGGTGCCGCCGGGTCGGCGACGACCTGGCCGGTCAGCACCACGGTGTTCGTGACGTCCCCGGTGGTCACCGCGACGCGCGGCTCGACGATCTGCGCCGTGGGGAACGCCGGGTCGACCGGTGGCTCGGGCGCAGAGCGGAAGGCGATCACGGCGAGCAGGGCGGCGATCGCCGCCCAGATCACGATGCGGAGGGCGGGGAAGATGATCCGGCGGGTGATACCCACGTGCGGGCTCCTGGGACGACGGTGGCGGGACGACGGTGGCGGGACGACGGTGGCGGGACGACGGTGGCGGGACGAGCGGACGCTCTGGTGGGGCCGACGGCGGCCCGGCCCGAGGCTAGGGCGGGGACACGGACGGCGTCGTCATCCCTGGGGAGGAGTTCTGTCGCGGCTTCGTCACCGGTGGGTCACCGGCCGGTCACGTCGACGTGACCGCGCGGGGCGGGCGGGCGAGGCGGGCAGGGCAGGGACGCCCTGACGGGCAGTGGAGGTGCCGTCGCAGGTCAACAGGCTCGAGAGCGAGGAGCGGGCACGGCGGAGCGGCGGCGGTGCCACGGCACGATCCCCCTCACCGGCCCCACGGCCGTCCCCCCGGTCGAGATGCGGGCGAGACTATACCGTGGCACGCAGAAAAGACAGGGCCGACGTCCGGGGCGGGGGTCGGGTCAGACGACCGTGACGCCGAGCGACCGCCCCGCGAGCCCGCGCGGACGGCGCGCGAGGCCGGTCGCGACGTCGCGCAGCGCGGCCGCGGCGGGAGAACCCGGGTCGGAGAGCACGACCGGGGTGCCGCCGTCGCCCGCCTCGCGCAGCGACACGTCGAGCGGGACCTGGCCGAGGAGGGGGACCGTGGTCCCCGTCGCGCGCGACAGGTTCGCCGCGACGCGCTCGCCGCCGCCCGCCCCGAACACCTCGAGGCGCGACCCGTCGGGCTGCTCGAGCCACGACATGTTCTCGACCACGCCGACGACGCCCTGCTGGGTCTGCGTCGCGACCGACCCGGCCCGCTCCGCGACCTCCGCGGCGGCGACCTGCGGCGTCGTGACGACGACGATCTCGCTGCCGGGCAGGAGCTGCGCGACCGAGATGGCGATGTCGCCCGTGCCGGGCGGCAGGTCGAGGAGCAGCACGTCGAGGTCGCCCCAGAACACGTCCGCGAGGAACTGCTGGAGGGCGCGGTGCAGCATCGGTCCCCGCCACACGACGGGCTGGCCCGGGGGCACGAACATGCCGATCGAGACGACCTTCACCCCGTGCGCGATCGGCGGCAGGAGCATGTTGTCGACGCGCGTGGGCTGCCGGTCGACGCCGAGCATGCGCGGGATCGAGAACCCGTAGATGTCCGCGTCGACGACGCCGACCTCGAGGCCCTGCGCGGCGAGCGCGACCGCGAGGTTCGCCGTGACCGACGACTTGCCCACCCCGCCCTTGCCCGACGCGATCGCGTACACCTTCGTCAGCGACCCCGGCTTGGCGAAGGGGATCTCGGGCTCGCCCACGCCGCCGCGCAGCATCGTGCGCAGCTCGGCCCGCTGCTCCGCGCTCATCACGCCGAGGTCGACCCGGACGTCCGCCACGCCGTCGACCGCGCGCACCGCGGCGTCGACGTCGCGCGCGAGCGTGTCGCGCATCGGGCACGTGGCGACCGTGAGGTCGACGCCGACCGTCACGACGGCGCCCGGCGCACCGGGCTCGACCTCGACCGAGCGGATCATGCCGAGGTCCGTGACGGGGCGGCGGATCTCCGGGTCCAGGACCGTGGTGAGGGCCTGCCGGACGGCGTGCTCGAGCAGGTCTGCGGCGGGGTCGGGCATGCCCCCATCGTAGGCGGGGCCGACACCCGGTCGGCCGGGCCGTAGGTCCCGGGCCGGACGTGAGCCCCGTCGCACGACGAGCGTCGCGGATCGGGGCTACCGTGCACGGATGGACGCCCTGGCCTCCCTCGCGCGGGACAGCGAGCTGTTCGGCGACGCCGTGCGCAGCGCCCCGCCCGACGCGCGCGTCCCCGCGTGCCCCGAGTGGACGGGCGCCGACCTGCTCTACCACCTCGCCGAGGTGCAGGACTTCTGGGCGCGCGTCGTCGGCCCGGCTCCCGGGGAGGGGGTCGACGGCGACGAGGTCGAGCCGCTCGCGCGGCCGGCGTCCGACGCCGAGCTGCCCGCGCTGCTCCAGCGCTCGACGAGCCGGCTCGTCGCGGCGCTCACCGGTCGCGACCCCGACGAGCCGTGCTGGTCGTGGCACGACGACGGCCGGCACGTCGGCTGGGTGCTGCGACGCCAGGCGCACGAGGCGCTCGTCCACCGCGCCGACGCGGAGCTCACGGCCGGTCGCGACGTCACGCCCGCCGACCCGGCCGTCGCGGCGGACGGCGTCGACGAGGTGCTGTCCGTCATGGTGGACGGGGCGCCTGGCTGGGGCGTCTTCACGCCCGACGGCGCGACGGTGTCGGTCGTCGTCGACGGCCCGGGGGAGCGCCCGCGGAGCTGGGAGCTCGCGTTCGGGCGCTTCACGGGGACCGGTCCGGAGTCGGGGACGGCGTACGACCTCGACGTCGCGCAGCTCGTCGACCTGCCCGGCTCGACGACGACGCAGGTCTTCGGCCCGGCCTGGGCGCTCGACCTGTGGCTCTGGGGCCGTGGCCCGGCGGACGGGCTCGCCGTGGCGGGCGATCCCGCCCTCGCCGAGCGGCTGCGCCGGATCGCGGCGGAGGGCACGCAGTAGCGCTCGCGACGTCGACCCGAGCGGCCGAGGTCGGCCCTCGGGAGGTCGACGCGGGGACGGGCGGGCCGATCTCGGCTCAGCGGTCGGCGACCTCGTCGTCGGGCTGACGGGCCGTCTTCTCCTCCAGCTCCTCGAGCAGGTTGCGGATCTCGGACCGCACGAAGTCGCGCGTGGCGACCTCGCTCAGCGCGATGCGCAGCGCGGCCATCTCGCGCGCGAGGTACTCGGTGTCCGCGAGGTTGCGCTCCGCGCGCTGACGGTCCTGCTCCGCGGTGACGCGGTCGCGGTCGTCCTGACGGTTCTGGGCGAGCAGGATGAGCGGCGCGGCGTAAGACGCCTGGAGCGAGAGCATGAGCGTGAGCGCGGTGAACCCGAACTCGGCGGAGTCGAACCGCAACCCCTCCGGGCCCCACGAGTTCCACGCGATCCACAGCGCGCAGAACACGGTGAGGTAGACGAGGAACCGCGGCGTGCCGAGGAAGCGTGCGATGCCCTCCGTCGAGCGGCCGACGGCGTCCTGGTCGACCCTGACCCGCGGGAAGAAGCTGCGGCGCGCGGTCTTCGGCGTGTCGAGGCGGTCAGCCACGGGCCACCCCCGTGGTGCCCGGCCGTCCGGGCGCGGCGGTGCGCGCGCGCCCGCTCGCGACGGCACGGCGCGCGGCCTCGGTGTCCTCGTCGTCGGTCTCGCGCCAGTCGTCGGGCAGCATGTGGTCGAGCACGTCGTCCACGCTGATCGCGCCGAGCAGGCGTTTCTCCGCGTCGAGCACGGGCACGCACAGCAGGTCGTAGGTCGCGAGGATGCGGGTCACGCGCCCGAGCGGCGCATCGGGCGTCACGCCCTCGACGTCGGAGTCGAGCACCGAGCCGACGGCCGCGTGCGGGGGCTCGCGCAGCAGGCGCTGGAAGTGCGCGACGCCGAGGAACCGGCCCGTGGGCGTCTCGAGCGGCGGGCGCGCGACGAACACCATCGACGCGAGCGCGGGCGCGAGGTCCTTGCGGCGGATCTGCGCGAGCGCGGTCGCGATGGTGGTCTCCGGGCCGAGCACGACCGGGTCGGACGTCATGAGGCCGCCCGCGGTGTCCTCCGCGTAGGAGAGGAGGCGGCGCACGTCGCGCGCCTCGTCGGGCTCCATGAGCTCGAGGAGCTGGGCGGCCTGGGCCTCGGGGAGCTCGTGCAGGAGGTCGGCCGCGTCGTCGGGCTGCATCGCCTCCAGGACGTCGGCGGCGCGGTCGGTGTCGAGCCCGGAGAGGATCGCGACCTGGTCGTCCTCGGGCAGCTCCTCCAGGACGTCGGCGAGCCGCTCGTTGTCGAGCGCGCCCGCGACCTCGAGCCGGCGCGTGTCGCCGAGGTCGTGGATGACGTCGGCGAGGTCGGCGGGCTTGAGGTCGTCGTACGCGGCGAGGAGCATCGCGGCGCCCTGCGCCTCCGTGCTCCCGGCGAGCCCGGTCACGGCGTCGACGTCGACGACGAGCGCGTCGCCCCGCCGGCGCAGCCCGAGCGTGCCCTTGTGCTGCGCCTGGCGGCGCACGTACAGCTTGGTGACGAGCCAGTCGCCGGTCCGCTGGCGCTCGATCGCGAGGTCCTCGACCGTCGCCGAGCCCGACCCGTCGACGAACTGCACCGTGCGCTCCAGGAGCTCGCTCACGGCCAGCGTCTCCATGGCGCGCTGCTCGAACCGCCGCATGTTGACGAGCCCGGTGGAGATGACCTGGCCCGCGTCGATGCTCGTCACGCGCGTCAGGGGCAGGAAGACACGGCGTCGGCCGGGCACCTCGACCACGAGGCCCACCGCGCGCGGCGCCCCCTTCGGCCTGATGAGCACGACGACGTCCCGCACCCGCCCGACCTGGTCGCCGATGGGGTCGAACACGCTGGTCCCGGCCAGGCGCGCGACGAAGACGGTGGTGGCTGCACTCACGCCGCCAGCCTACGCACGCGCCCCGGTCGCCGCGCTCCGTCCCGACAGGTGGCGGGCGTCCCGAGCCGTCTCCCGGCCGCCTCCCCGTCGTCGTCGGCCGGTCGGGGCGGGGAGCGGCCCTCGCGCGCTCCGCCCGGGTAGGACAGACTGGGCGAATGAGCATGTCACGCCCGGGTGCCGTCCCCCGTGTCCCCACCCCGCCGCGCGGCGAGGAGGTGGCGTCGTACGCGACCTACCTCGAGGCGCAGAAGGCGGTCGACTTCCTCTCGGACAACAAGTTCGCGGTCGAGCTCGTGACGATCGTCGGCACCGACCTCAAGATGGTCGAGCGCGTGACGGGCCGCCTCACCTACGGTCGCGTCGCGATCGCGGGCGCCGCGTCCGGCGCGTGGTTCGGCCTCTTCGTCGGCCTGCTGCTCTTCATGTTCTCCGGCCAGGGCGGGTTCGTGCTCACCGCCGTCGGGATCGGTGCCGGGTTCGGCCTGCTCTTCTCGGTCCTGTCGTACGCGCTGACGCAGGGCAAGCGCGACTTCACGTCGCAGAGCCAGATCGTCGCCTCGTCCTACGGCATCCTCTGCGCGCCCGAGCGCGCGGGCGAGGCACGCCAGCTCCTGGGCCGCATGCCCGAGGGCGCGGGCGGCGTCCGCGCGCCCGCCGCGCCGGCCAACCCCGGCTGGGGCACCCCCGGCACCACGCCCCCCGCCGCGCCGCCCGCCTCGGTCCCGGAGCCCTCGGCGGGAGCCCCTGCCCCGGCCCCTCCGGCCGCGCCCCCGGCCCGCACGCCCGACCCGCGCTGGACGACGCCGACCGGCGAGCCGCGCTACGGCGCCATGCGTCCGACGTCGGACCAGCCGACCGACGCGCCGGCACCCGACGCGGGCCCCGGGTCGGCGCCCGCCCCCGGCACGCACCCGGACCAGCCCGAGCGCCCTGCCTGACCGAGCAGGCGTCCCCGGACCGGTGGGACGACGAAGGCCGACCGTCGGACGTCGTCGTCCGTCGGCCGGCCCTCGGCGGAAGCGCCGCTAGCGCTTCCGCGACTTCACCGCGGTCTCGGCAGCCCTCTCGCGCTTCTGGGCGCGCTTCTCCTTGATGGACATCGACGCTTCCTTCTTGATGCTCTTCGCCACGTGAGTTCACCTCCCCTCACCGGTGGATGAACGGGCCACCATAGCCCAGTTCCTCCGCCGGTGAGCCGGGCGCGACTCAGCCGCGCAGCCGCGCCATCCAGGCCTCGACGTCCTCGGGCCGACGGGGCAGCGCGGCCGACAGGTTCTCGTTGCCGTCGGCCGTGACGAGGACGTCGTCCTCGATGCGGACGCCGATGCCGCGGTACTCCGCCGGGACGGCCAGGTCGTCCGCCTTGAAGTACAGACCCGGCTCGATCGTGAAGACCATGCCCGGCTCGAGCACCCCGTCGAGGTAGAGCTCGCGCCGCGCCTGCGCGCAGTCGTGCACGTCGAGGCCGAGGTGGTGGCTCGTGCCGTGCACCATCCAGCGGCGGTGCTGCTGCCCCTCGGGGGAGAGCGACTCGGCGGCGCTCACCGGGAGCAGACCCCACTCCTCGAGGCGCGCGGCGATGACCTCCATCGCGGCGGCGTGCACGTCGCGGAAGCGCGCGCCCGGCACCGCGACGGCGAACGCGGCGTCCGCGGCGTCGAGCACGGCCTGGTACACGCGGCGCTGGACGTCGGTGAACTCGCCGTCGACGGGCAGCGTGCGCGTCACGTCGGCCGTGTAGAGCGAGTCGACCTCGACGCCCGCGTCGAGCAGCACGAGCTCGCCGGTCCGCACGACGCCGTCGTTGCGGATCCAGTGCAGCGTCGTCGCGTGCTCGCCGGCTGCGGCGATCGTCTCGTAGCCGACCGTGTTGCCCTCGAGGCGCGCGTGGGCGTCGAACGTCGTCTCGATGACGCGCTCGCCGCGACGGTGCCCGACGGCGCGCGGCAGGCTCCGCACGACCTCCTCGAAGCCCGCGATCGTCGCCGCGACGGCCTCGCGCATCTGCTCGACCTCGTGCGCGTCCTTGACCAGGCGCAGCTCGGAGACCGCCTCGACGAGCGCGGCGTCCGTGCGGCGGTACGCGGCCTCGGCGCGCGCGAGCCACTCGGCCTCGCTGAGCTGCTGGTCCTCGGCGGCCCCGGCGGCCTCGTCGACGCCCGCCTCCGCGCGGATCGCCTCGACGAGCGCCTCGACGGCCTCGTCCGCGCCCGCGACGACGAGGAGCATCACCCCGCCGGCGCCGACGTCCTTCGCGAGCGCGTCACGCAGCTCGTCGACGTGCCGCGCCTCCACGCCGGTCGCGGTCGTGACGTCGTCGAGCGACGGACGCGCGCCGACCCAGAACTCGCCGTACCGCGCGTCCGCGTAGAACTCCTCGGTGTCGCGCGCCGCGAGCGGGCGGACGTAGAGCACGGCGTGGTGGTCGGACCCGGCGTCCCCGGTGCCCGGCTCCACGGGGTGCAGCACGAGCACCGCGTCGGGCTCCTGGTCCGTGCCGTAGCCCGTGAGGTGCGCGAACGCCGAGTGCGGGCGGAAGCGGTAGTCCGTGTCGTTCGACCGCGTCTTGAGCGGGCCGGCGGGCACGACGAGGCGCGCGCCCGGGAACCGGGCCGACAGCGCGGCGCGGCGCGCGACGGTGAACGGGGCGGCCGGCAGCGGCTCGACGTCGAGCGCGGCGCGCGGCGCCCAGCCGCTCGTGATGAAGGCCTTGAACGCGTCGGAGTCCGGGCGCTGGGAGCGGTTGCTCCCGCGCGCGGCCAGGTCCTGGGTCTCGCCGGGACCGGCGTGCTCGGTGGCCTGGTCGGGCGTCTCGGACGGGGGCGCGGGCGTGACGGGGGTGGCGTCGGTCATGCCCCCAGTCTCGCACCGCGCACGCGGCCGAAGTCCGCGAGCGCGCGCCCGAGCACGCGGTTGAAGGCCTCGGGGGCCTCGCTGTTGACGTCGTGGCCGGCGCGCGGCACGACGACGAGCGCCGCGTCCGCGGCCGCCGCGAGGTAGCGCTGCTCGTCGAGGCGCATGTGGTCGCGCGCGCCGTTGACGAGCCACACCGGGACGTCGACGTCGCGCACGTGGGCGAGCCACGAGCGGCCCGCGAGCTGGGTGAGCGCGTCGGTGACGACGTGCCAGCCGGGCGCGACCGGCGTGGGGGGCCCGGCGTCGGCCGGCCCGGCCAGCGCGTACGAGGACGCGGCACCGCCCGGCAGGCCGCGCCCGCCGCGGGCGATCGTGCCCCACGCGGTCGCGGTCGTGCGCGCGGCCCAGCGGGCGCCGCGGCCGACGGCGCCGCCCCCGGCGACGACGAGGCGCGCGACGTCGCGGTACAGCGCGACCGGCTTGCCCTTGGGGTCGGACGTGCAGGCCGCGGCGACCACACCCGCGAGGTTGGCGGGGCGGCGGGCCGCCCAGGCGAGCGACGTGTAGCCGCCGAGCGAGAGGCCGACGAGCGCGACGCGGCGGTCGGGGCCGAACGACGCGGCCGCCTCGTCGAGCACCTCGAAGGAGCGGTCGAGCGTGAAGCGCTCGTGCGCGCGGGCGCCGTGCGCGGGCAGGTCGACCGCGACGGTGTCGTGGCCGAGTGCGCGCACGTGCTCGACCTGGTGGTCCCAGATCGCGCCCGAGGTGCGCATGCCGTGGACGAAGACCACCGCGGGCGGAGCCTGCGCGGGGTCGGGGGACGTCGGCGTCGAGGGGGTCGTGGGGGAGGTCGTCGCGGGGGCTGCCGTGGGGGGCGTCGTGAGGGTCATCGCTCCTGACCATGGCACCCGAGCCTGGGACGGCCGTGGTGAGGCGCCGGGCCCCGTGTGGACATCGTGTGGGGGTCCGGTGCCGTCCTGCCCGGGCGTCGTCACTATCCTGGACCCGTGCGCATCGACCTCCACACCCACTCGACCGTGTCCGACGGCACGGACGCACCGGGAGGGGTCGTCGAGGCCGCCGCCGCGGCCGGTCTCGACGTCGTCGCGCTCACCGACCACGACACGACGGCGGGCTGGGCGCAGGCGACGGACGCGGCGCTCGCGCACGGGGTCGCGCTCGTGCGCGGTGCGGAGATCTCGGCCCGCTCCGGCGGCATCAGCGTGCACGTGCTGTCCTACCTGCACGACCCGGCGCACGCCGCCCTCCTGGCCGAGCTCGACCGCACGCGCGACGCGCGCACGAGCCGGGCCCGGCGGATGGTCGACCTCATCGCCGAGGACTACCCGATCACGTGGGAGGATGTGCTCGCCCAGACCGTCGCGGGGACGACGATCGGGCGACCGCACATCGCCGACGCGCTCGTCGCGGCCGGGCTCGCGCCCGACCGCTCCGCCGCGTTCGCGACCATCCTCGCCACGGACACCCCGTACTACGTGCCCCACTACGCGCCCGACGCCGTCGTGGCCGTGCGCGGGATCCGCGCCGCGGGCGGCGTGCCCGTCTTCGCCCACCCGGGCGCGGACGGTCGCGGCCGCGTCGTGGCCGACGCCGTGATCGAGGAGATGGCCGAGGCGGGGCTCGCCGGGCTCGAGGTGTTCCACCGCGACCACGACGAGCGTCAGCGTGCACGGCTCGAGGACCTGGCCCGGACCCTGGGCCTGTTCGTCACCGGGTCGAGCGACTACCACGGGGCCGGCAAACCGAACCGGCTCGGGGAGAACACGACAGCACCGACCGTGCTGGAGCAGATCGAGGAGCTGGGACAGTTGGACGTGATCCGATGATCGGACGATGAGCGAGTTCTTCGACGTCCGGCTCTTCACGGAGGTCTTCGTCACCCTGTTCGTCATCATGGACCCGCCCGGCACGGTGCCGGTGTTCCTGGGCCTGACGAGCGCGATGGGTGCCAAGCAGCGCAACCAGGCGGCGCGCACCGCGATCCTCGTGGCGTTCGGCGTGATCGTCGCGTTCGCGGTGTTCGGCCAGCAGATCCTCAACTACATGCACATCTCGCTGCCCGCGCTCCAGACGGCGGGCGGCCTGCTGCTGCTCCTCGTGGCGATGGAGCTGCTCACCGGGAAGATGGAGGAGCCGCAGCCGTCGGGCAACAAGGGCGTCAACGTCGCGCTCGTGCCGCTCGGGACGCCGCTGCTCGCCGGCCCGGGTGCGATCGTCGCGACGATGGTCTTCGTGCAGCGCGCGGGGGAGCGCGGCGGGGGCGTCGCCGAGTGGGTCGCCATCGCAGCGGGCGTCGTCGCGGTGCACGTGTGCCTGTGGCTCTCGATGCGCTTCGCGAACGTCATCAACCGCGTCCTCGGCGACTCGGGCACGATCCTCGTGACGCGGATCGCCGGTCTGCTCCTCGCGGCCATCGCCGTCCAGCTCGTGGCCGACGCCGTCATCGAGTTCGTCCAGACCGCCTGACCCGCGGCCCGTCGTCGCGGACGACCGGCGTCCGGGGCGGTGGCCCCGGACGCCGGTCGCCGTTCGCGGTCGCGCGCTCGTGGTCGGTCAGGGCCAGTACGCGTCGAAGGCCCGGGAGAACTCTCCGCCGTTGAAGCGGTCCCAGTTGATCGACCACGTCATGAGGCCGCGCAGCCCCGGCCAGCGCCCGTGGGTCCGGTACGACCCGCAGCCCGTGCCCTTCGTGAGGCAGTCCAGGGCCTGGGTGACCTGCGCGGGCGGGGTGTGGCCGTTGCCCGCCTGCGTGCTGGCCGGCAGGCCGATCGCGACCTGGTCGGGGCGGAGCGGGGGGAACATCTTCGTCGTGTCGCGCGCGACCGGGAAGCCGGTGAGCAGCATGTCCGTCAGCGCGACGTGGAAGTCCGCCCCGCCCATCGAGTGGTACTGGTCGTCGAGCCCCATGATCGGCCCCGAGTTGTAGTGCTGGACGTGGAGCAGCGTCAGGTCGTCGCGCAGGGCGTGGATCACCGGCAGGTAGGCGCCGCAGCGCGGGTCCTGGCCGCCCCACGGGCCGGAGCCGTAGAACTGGTAGCCGTTCTGGACGAAGAAGGTCTCCGGCGCCATCGTCAGCACGAAGTCGTCGCCGTAGCGCGCGGTGAGCGACTTGAGCGCGGAGACGAGGTTGACGATCACGGGGGTGGTCGGGGCGCGGAAGTCCGTGTCGCCCGGGTTCAGGTACAGCGAGTGCCCCTCGAAGTCGATGTCGACCCCGTCCAGCCCGTAGGTGTCGATGATCGAGCTCACGGAGGCGACGAACGCGTCGCGCGCGGCGGTCGTCGTGAGCTGGACCTGGCCGTTCTGCCCGCCGATCGAGAGGAGCACCTTCTTCCCGGCCGCGCGCTTCGCGGCGACGGCGGCCTTGAACTCCGCGACCGACTCCACGTTCGGGCACTCGGTCCGCGGGCAGAGGCTGAACCGGATGTCGCCGGACGTGACGCTCGTCGGCTCGCCGAACGCGAGGTTGATGACGTCCCACGAGTCCGGGACGTCCGCCATGCGGACGTAGCCCGACCCGTTGGCGAACGACGTGTGCAGGTAGCCGACGAGCGCGTGCGCCGGCAGCCCGGCGCCGGGTCCGCCACCGGTGCCGCCGGTCGCCGTGGTGACGGCGACGGCGGCGGAGCGGGGTGACTCGCCCGCGGCGTTGGTCGCGGTGACCTGGAAGGAGTAGGCGGTGGCGGCGGTGAGCCCGGAGACGGTGGTGGACGGGGCCGCGGTCGCGGCGACGCGGGTGCCGTCGCGGTAGACGGCGTAGCCGGTGGCGCCGGCCACGGCACCCCAGGTGAGGGGCACGCTCGTGGCGGTGGGCGTCCCGGCGGTCAGACCGGTGGGGGTCGCGGGCGGCTGCGCCGTGCCGCCGCCCGGACCCACGAGGCTGACGTCGTCCACGAGGTGGGCGGGCTGGCCGTACCAGCCGTGCACGAAGACCGTCGCGGTCGTCGCCGTCGCGGTCGTCGTGAAGGTCACGCTGAGCCGTTGCCAGGTCGGGGCCGAGGGCGTCCAGGTGGTGACGTCCTGCGCCGTCGCGCCGCTCGCCCCGAGGTACGCGTAGGAGCCCTGGACCCACGCGCTGAGCGTGTAAGTCGACGAGGGTCGGACGGCGACGGTCTGCGAGCAGCGCGCGTTGTCCGTCCCGGCGGGCGTGGCCCGGAGCGCCCCGCCGCCGGTGCGGACCGGGCTCGTGGCCGGCTGCCCCGTGGAGCCGGAGCAGGTCCACCCGGACAGCCCGGACTCGAACCCGCCGTTGACGGCGAGCTCGGTGTCCGCGGCCGCGGCGGTCGTGGTGCCGGTGAGGAGCGTCCCGACGAGCGTGGCGGAGGCGACCAGGGCGAGGAGGCTGCGCAGCCGTCGTCGGGGTCGTGACGCGGTGGGGTCCATGGTGGTCTCGCTTTCGTCGTCGAAGGAGCGGTCGTGTCGCAAGGTCCTCGCGGTGCCGCGCGCTGGTCAACCCCCGTACGCGGGACCCCGTACGCCCGCTGCGCCGCCCGCGCCAAACAGGGGATGTTAGGTTCTTTCGGTGAACCAGCCGATCATGCCTCCCCGCAAGGTGTCGGAGCTCGTCGTCGAACGGCTCATGGAACGCGTCGAGCGCGGGGAGTGGCCCGTCGGCACCCGTATCCCGCCGGAGCCCGAGCTCGTCGCCGAGCTCGGCGTCGGGCGCAACACGGTGCGCGAGGCCGTGCGCGCGCTCGAGCACGCCGGGATCCTCGAGCCGCGCCGCGGCGACGGCACCTACGTGCGCGCGGCCGACGGGCTCGACGCCGCACTGACCCGACGGGCCCGGACCACGGACGCGCTCCACGTGCTCGAGGTGCGCGAGATCCTCGAGCGCGGTGCGGCGCGCGCCGCTGCCGGGCGGGCCGACGCCGTCGCCCTCCGCCGCCTCGACGCGGCCCTCGCCGCCCAGGTCGCGGCACGCGACGGGGACGAGCAGGCCTTCCAGGCCGCCGACGTCGCCTTCCACGGCGAGGTCGTGCGCGCCGGGGGCAACCCCCTGCTCGCCGACCTCTACGGAGGCCTCGACCACGCGCTCGTCCGCACGCTCCCCTCCGGCGGGCAGCGTCGGCACCACCGCGACGTCCCCGGTCACGAGGAGGTCGTCGCGGCGATCCGGGCGGCCGACGCCGACGCGGCCGAGGCCGCCGTCGTCGCGACGATCGACGCCGTGCGGGCGCAGCTCGTCGAGGCCGCCGCGGACCGTCCCGGTCGCAGCGACGCCGGGGAGGCCGAGGCGTGAGCGGGCTGCGCAGGCCGCTGGGGCTGGCCGCCGTCGTCGCGATCGTCCTCGCGGCGCTCAACCTCCGCCCCGCCGTCGTCGCGATCTCGCCCGTGCTCGGCGAGATCCGCACGGACCTGGGCCTCAGCGCGACGGCGGCGGGCGTGCTCACGACGCTCCCCGTCCTGTGCTTCGGGCTCCTCGCGCCGCTCGCGCCCGTGCTCGCGCGGCGCTGGGGGCTCGAGCGGGCGCTCTTCGTGAGCCTCGTCCTGCTGTGCGTCGGGTTCGCGCTGCGTCTCGTGCCCTCGACCGCGGGGCTGTTCGCCGGGACGGTGGTCGCCGGGTGCGCGATCGGGCTCGGGAACGTGCTGCTGCCCGCGCTCATCAAGCGCGACTTCGCCGACCGCATCGGCCTCATGACCGGCCTCTACTCGATGGCGCTCTCCGGCGGGGCGGCGCTCGCGGCGGGCCTGACCCTGCCGGTCGCGTCGGCGGCCGGTCTCGACTGGCGCGGCGCGCTCGCGACCTGGGGCGTCCTCGCCGTGCTCGGGGCGCTCGTGTGGGTGCCGCGCGCGCTGCGGCCCGACCCCTCCGGCACGGTGGCGTTCGGACCCGGCGCGGGGCCGGCCGCCGCGCGGTCGGCGGTGTGGCGCAGCCCGCTCGCCTGGGCGGTCACCGTCGTCATGGGCATGCAGTCGCTGTCGTTCTACGCGGTCAACGCCTGGCTGCCCGAGATCATGGTCGCGCTCGGCCGGACGCCGGAGGTGGGCGGCTGGCTCCTCGCGCTGTGCAACCTCGCGGGGATCGTCGGCTCGTTCGTCACCCCGGTCCTCGCCGGGCGCATGCCGCGCCAGCGCGGCATCGGCCTCGTGCTCGTGGTCCTCGTCGGCTCAGGGCTGCTCGGGCTCGCCGTCGCGCCCGGCGGCGCGGCGCTCTGGGTCCTGCTGGTCGGCCTCGGGCAGGGTGGCGGGATCAGCCTCGCGCTCACTCTCATGGCGCTGCGGGCGCGCGACGCCGCGCACACGTCCGAGCTCTCCGGCATGGCGCAGAGCGCCGGCTACCTGCTCGCCGCGACCGGTCCGCTCGGCCTCGGGCTCGCGCACGACGTCACGGGCGCGTGGACGCTCCCGCTCCTGCTCCTCGTCGCCGCGGCGGCCGTCCAGGGCGTCGCGGTGTGGTTCGCCGGGCGTGACGCGCACGTGCACTGACCCGGACGCGACGAACCCCGGGCCGCGTCCCCACGGCCTGGTGACCGTGGGGCGCGACCCGGGGTTCGTCGTCGGGCTCGGGAACCGCCGGGAGCGACTACTCCGCGGGCTGGGCGGTCGCCTCGGCGGCGCCGCCCTGCTGCTCGACCGGACGGCCGCCGCGCGTGCGGCGGCGGCTGCGGGACCGACGACGGCGCTCGCCGCCCTCGGTCGCCGGGGCGCCCTCGGTCGCCTCGGTGCGCTCGCCCTCGGCACGAGCGCTCGTGCGCTCGGTCTCGCCGCGACGCCCGCCGGAGCGGCCCTGGCCGCCGGACCGGCCCCGCTCGCCGTCGGACCGGCCGCGGCCGCCGTCGGACCGGTCGCCCTGGCGCCCGCGCGACCCGCCCGCGGGCGTGTGCCGCTTGCCGGTCTCGCCGAGGTCCTCGATCTCCTCCGCCTCGAGCCCGGCGAGCGTGCGCCGCTCCTTGGGGAGACGGCCCTTCGTGCCCTCGGGGATGTGCAGGTCGGTGTACAGGTGCGGCGAGCTCGAGTACGTCTCGACCGGCTCGGGGATGCCGAGGTCGAGGGCCTTGTCGATGAGCGACCAGCGGGGGATGTCGTCCCAGTCGACGAACGTCACCGCGGTGCCCTTGTTGCCCGCGCGGCCGGTGCGGCCGGTGCGGTGCAGGTACGTCTTCTCGTCCTCCGGGCACTGGTAGTTCACGACGTGGGTGACGTCCTCGACGTCGATGCCGCGCGCCGCGACGTCCGTCGCGACGAGCACGTCGATCTTGCCGTTGCGGAACGCGCGCAGCGCCTGCTCGCGCGCGCCCTGCCCGAGGTCGCCGTGGATCGAGCCGGCCGCGAACCCGCGGTCGACGAGCTCGTCCGCCACCTTCGCGGCGGTCCGCTTGGTCCGGGCGAACACGATGGTGCGCCCGCGGCCCTCGGCCTGGAGGATGCGCGCGAGCATCTCGACCTTGTCCAGCGCGTGCGCGCGGTAGACGACCTGCTCGATGTTCTTGACCGTCTGGCCGCCGTCGTCGGGGTCGTTCGCGCGGATGTGCGTCGGCTGCTTCATGTAGCGGCGCGCCATCGAGACGACGGCGCCCGGCATGGTCGCCGAGAAGAGCATCGTGTGGCGCTGCGCGGGCGTGCGCGCCAGGATCTTCTCGACGTCCGGGAGGAACCCGAGGTCGAGCATCTCGTCCGCCTCGTCGAGGACCACGGTCGCGGCGCGCGTGAGGTTGAGGTGGCCCTGGTTCATCAGGTCGATCATGCGGCCGGGCGTGCCGACGACGACCTCGACGCCGCGCGTCAGCGCCTCGACCTGCGGCTCGTAGGCGCGACCGCCGTAGAGCTGGACGATGCGCACCGAGCGGCGCTTCGAGGCCGTGGTGAGGTCGTTCGCGACCTGGACGGCGAGCTCGCGCGTCGGGACGACGACGAGCGCCTGCGGCTTGCCGGGGGAGGGCAGCTCGTCGAAGCCTGGCTCGCCCGGGGCGACGACGCGGTGCAGCAGCGGCACGCCGAAGCCGAGGGTCTTGCCGGTACCGGTCTTGGCCTGGCCGATGATGTCGTGGCCGGACATGGCGACCGGGAGGGTCATCGCCTGGATGGGGAACGGCTGGACGATGCCCGCGTCGGAGAGCGCGTCGACGATCTCCTGGCGGACGCCGAAGTCCGCGAAGGTCGTGTTGTCCGCGTGGACGCTGGCGGCGACGGACGTCGCGTCCGCGCTCACGTCCGGCGTCGCGTCGGTGGTGGCGTCTGTGGTGGTCACTGGTGCCTCTGTCTCGTTCGGGCACGCGCGACCGTCGGCGGGCCCGTCGGGGCCCGGAGCCGGGGAGGTTCCCGGTCGCGGTCGTGCGCACCTCGTGGCCGGCAGCCGATCGTGGGATGTCGTGGCCAGGCCCGCGCTGCGGACCGTGCCGTGCCGTCGTCGTACGCGTGACGAGCGTGAGGTCTGGACGACCGGGCAACCGATGTACGTCGGCCATGATATCGGAGAACTATCCTGGCCCGATGAGCGACGCCGAGCACGCGAGCCCCACGACCCTGCCCCCGGCGGACCACACCGACGCGGTGGAGCTGCTCGGCCTCGTCGCGTACACCGAGCTCGCGAGCTTCGGGCGCCTCGCGGGCGACGCCGCGCACGCCCCCACGCTGCGCCAGCGCCAGGCCCTGTCCCGCCTCGCGGCCGCGATGCTCGACCGGCAGGAGCGCGTGCTCGTGCGCGTCGAGGAGCTGGGCGGTGACCCGGCGGACTGCATGACCCCGTTCGACGGCCTGTTCGACGACTTCGACGCGCGCACGAAGCCCAGCACGTGGTGGGAGGGCATCCTCAAGGGCTACGTGGGCCAGGGCGTCGCGGACGACTTCTGCCTCCTCGCGGCCCAGGGTCTCGACGAGCGCTCGCGCGACGTCGTCGTGGAGGCGCTCACGCACGACACCCCCTCGCAGCGCTACGCCCCGGTCATCGCCGAGGTCGCCGCCGAGGACCCGGTGCTCGCGTCGCGCCTCGCGCTGTGGGGGCGGCGGCTCGTCGGCGAGGCGCTTGGCGTCGTCGGCGACGTGCTGTCGCGGCGTCCCGCGCTCGCCCGGCTCGTGGCGGCGGGGGCCGAGCCGGTCGCCGCGGGCGGCGGCAGCGGGCCCGCGCCCGCGACCCAGTCCTGGGTGTTCGCGCGCCTCACGGCGGAGCACTCCCGGCGGATGGACCGGCTGGGCCTGGCGGCATGACGAGACCGCCGCCGCGCCCAGGGGGCGCGGCGGCGGCACGTGGCGGTCGGGTCCCGACGCTCGGGGCCCGGCGCTCAGACCTTGCGGCTCAGAGGGAGCCGAAACCGACCCGGCGCTGCTCCTCGGTGCCGATCTCGACGTAGCCGAGCGACGCCGTCGGGACGATCACGCGGCGACCGCGCGAGTCGGTGAGCTCGAGGGCGGGGGCGCCGCCAAGCGCGTCGGCGACCGCGGTGGCCACGGCCTCGGCGGTCAGGTCCGTGTCGACGACGATCTCACGGGCCAGGTTCTGCACACCGATCGTGACTTCCACTCAGCTCTCCTCACAGCGGCTGCGCCAGGCGCAGCGACGACGGGCCTCGGGCCGCCGGTGGGCGTCCCACCGGCGACAACGCGATCGATAGTAGTCAGATTCCCGTCGCCGACCCGTCGGGCGCGCTGAGGGAGCCCGACGGTGGCCGCCGCAGCATGCCGCGCACCCCGCGCCACACGAGGCGCGGCACGAGCCGGGTGACGTCGTCGGCCGTCGCGCCGCCGTCGGGGCGTACGACCTCCGTCGCGGCGGCCCGCCCGACGGCGGTGCACGTCCGGGCGACGACGAGCGCCTCGTCGGCGTCGAGGTCCGTGATGCGCACGAGGACGTCGGCGAACGCGCCGGCGATCGTCGTGTCGGGCGCGAGCACGCGCGCCCGGACGACCGGGTCCCGCATGACGTCGGACTCGAAGAGCAGCGCGGCCGAGCGGCCCGCCGCGCGCGCGTACGCGACGTAGGCCCGCACGATGCCCTCGATCACGGCGAGGCCGTCGACCGCCAGGGCGTCGGGGTCGCCCGCGGGCGTCCCGGGCGCCGGGTCGCGGAAGGGGTCCAGGGTCGCGTGCACGGCGCCCACGAGGCGGTCGCCCTGGTCGTCGACGATCGCGAGGTAGAGGTCGAGCTTCGACGGGAAGTGCCGGTACAGCACGGGCTTGCCGACCCCGGCGCGGTCGGCGATGTCGTCCATCGAGATGTGGTGGTAGCCGTGGGAGGCGAAGAGCTCCTCGGCGATGGTGAGGAGCTGCGCGCGGCGCTCGTCGCGCGGCATCCGGGTGCGCAGCCCGGGGGGAGCCGCGGCCGCGCCGCGCGTGCGTCCCTCGGTGGCTCCCATGGGGGGAGGATACGGAAACCGCGCTTCGTGTCGACCGTGCGTCACGAGGAGTGGGACGATGGGCGGGTGCCCGACAGACATACCCCCCCGAACCGCCTCTCGAGCGCCCGTGCGGGGCGCCGTACGACGGGTCTGCGGCACGGCGCCGCCGTGGCCGCGTGCCTCGTCGTCGGCCTGGGCGGCGGTGCGGCGACGGCGGAGGTCTGGGACCTGGGCGGGGCGGCGAGCACCGAGGCCGCTCCCGCCGCCGACGCCCGGGTGGATCCACCGGTCCCCGAGCGCGACGAGACCGCGGCGGTGAGCCGGTCGTCCGTGGAGCGCGCGGGCGCCGTCGAGCAGGGCCCGGGCCTCCTCGGCCCGATCGCGCCGCGCCCGGACGCGATCACCGCGCCCGAGCCCGCGCCCGCCCCGACGACCACGCCGGAGCCCGTCGTGGAACCGGCACCGGTCGAGGCGCCCGAGGCTCCGGTCGCGGAGCCCGGCTCCGGTCTGCTCGGGACGGTCGTCGTCGCGCCGGACCTCGGCGGCTCGCTCGTCGTCGTGCCGGGGGAGAGCCCGGCGCCCGGGAGCGGCACGGTCCGCTCCGTCCGGGTGGAGGTCGAGGCCGGGCTCCCCGTCGACGGCGAGGTGTTCGCCGCCGCGGTGCTCGCCACGCTCAACGACCCGCGCGGCTGGTCGGTCCCCGACGGCGTGACGTTCTCCCGGACGGCCGCCGACGACGCGTCCATCCGGGTCGTGCTCGCGAGCCCCGCCACGACCGACCGCCTGTGCGCCCCGCTCGCGACCGAGGGCCGCTACTCGTGCGGGAACTCGGTCACGGGTGCTGCCGTGCTGAACTTCGAGCGCTGGGTCCTCGGGGCGCCGGACTTCGGCGACGACCTCGCCACGTACCGGCAGTACCTCGTCAACCACGAGGTCGGGCACGTGCTCGGCCACGGCCACGAGGACTGCCCCGCGCCGGGCGCCGTGGCCCCGGTGATGGTCCAGCAGTCCATCTCGGCCCAGGGCTGCCTGACCAACGGCTGGCCCGTCCCGTAGTCCCGCGCGTCGCGCGCCCGCCCGGCGGTGTGGGTGGCGCGTGATGGGATCGGGTCCGTGCCCCGGACGACGACCGCCCCCCGCCTCGTCGCGCGGCCTCGCGAGCTCGAGGCCGACGCGGTGCTCGACGACTCCCAGCGCGCGGCGATCACCGCCGCGGCCGGGCCCGGGGCGACCCTCGTGGTGGGCGCGCCGGGCACGGGCAAGACCCTCGTCGCGCAGGAGGTCGTGCTCGCGGCCCTGCGCGACGGCGTCGCGCCCGAGCGCGTGCTCCTCCTCGCCGCGTCGCGCCGTGCCGCGGCCGCGCTCCGCGACCGCCTGTCGGACCGCGCGCGCCGCACCGTCGGCGCGCCCCTCGTGCGCACCGCCGCGTCCGCGGCCTTCGCCGTCCTGCGGGAGCGCGCGGCCGCGCTCGGCGAGCCCGTCCCGACGCTGATCTCCGGGCCGGAGCAGGACCTCGTGCTCGCCGAGCTCCTGGAGGGCCACCTCGACGGCGGGCTCGCGCACCTCGGCACCCCGCTCGCGCTGCCCGCGGGCCTGCCGGAGGAGGCGCTCGGCCTCCGCGGGCTGCGCCAGGAGCTCCGCGACCTCCTCATGCGCGCGGCGGAGCGCGGCCTGACCCCGGCCGACCTCGCCGCGCTCGGCGAGCGCTACGAGCGCCCGGAGTGGTCGCTCGGTGCCCAGCTCTACGCGGAGTACCTCGACGTCACCGCGCTGCGCACCGGGACACCCGACTCCGGGTCGCGGTTCGACCCGGCGATCGTGGTCGACGAGGCGGCGGAGGCGCTGCTCGCGTGGGACGACGAGGTGCCCGACGCCGCCCGGCCGCGCTGGGACCTCGTCGTCGTCGACGACTACCAGGAGGCGACGGTCGCCACCGCGCGCCTCCTGCACGTGCTGCACGACGACGGCGCGCGCCTCGTGCTGCTCGGGGACCCGGACGCGGCGGTGCAGACGTTCCGCGGCGCGAGCCCGGGGCTCGTGGGCCGCGCGTCCGCCCCCGCCCGCCGGGACGGCGCGCGCCGGGGCGAGCTGGGCGCGCGCGTCGCCGTCCTGGGCACGGCGTGGCGCCAGGGCGCTGCGCTGCGCGAGGTGACGCGGCGCGTGACCGCGCAGGTCGGCACCGTCGCCGGGGCCGTGCACCGTGGTGCCGCACCGCGGGACGCCGGCGAGCAGGTGGGCGAGGAGGCCGACGGCGGTCCCGGTGCCCCGCCCGTGCAGGTGGCGGTGCTCTCGGCCGTCGCGCAGGAGGCAGCGTTCGTCGCTCGGGAGCTGCGCGCGGAGCACCTGCTGCACGGCACTCCCTGGCACCGGATGGCCGTCGTCGCGCGCACGGGGACGCGGCTCGCGGCGCTGCGCCGCGAGCTCGTCGCCGCCTCGGTCCCCGTGACGCTGCTCGGCTCCGACGTCCCGCTGCGCGACGAGCCGGCGGTCGCGCCGCTCCTCGCCGCGGTCCGCGTGTGCGTCGCCGACGCGGAGGACCCCGAGGCCCTCGACCCGTTCACGGCGGCGGCGCTGCTCACGTCGCCCGTCGGCGCGCTCGACGTCGTCGCGCTGCGTCGCCTGCGCCGGGCGCTGCGGGCCGAGGAGCTCGAGGGCGGGGGCGGGCGCTCGTCCGACGCGCTGCTCGTCGAGCTGCTCCTCGACCCGGCGCGCGCCGCGACGCTGCCGCCCACGGTGCGCCGCGGGCCGGTCGCGGTCGCGCGCGCTCTCGCCGCAGGACGCGCGGCGGCCGCCGAGCCCGGCGCGACCGCGCAGACGGTGCTGTGGGCGGTGTGGGCCGCGACCGGTCTCGCGGAGCGGTGGCGGTCGGCGGCGCTCGACGGCGGTCCCGCCGGGGCGCGCGCGGACCGTGACCTCGACGCGGTGCTCGCGCTGTTCCGCGCCGCGGAGACGTTCGTCGACCGCATGCCGGGCGCCCCCGCCGGAGCGTTCGTCGAGTACCTCGCCTCGCAGGACCTGCCCGCCGACTCGCTCGCGGCGAGCGCGAGCGGGGCCGACGCCGTGGCGGCGCTCACCCCCGCCGGTGCTGCCGGGCGCGAGTGGGACGTCGTCGTGGTGGCGGGCGTCCAGGACGGCGTGTGGCCCGACCTCCGGCTGCGCGACTCGCTACTCGGCTCGCAGGCGCTCGTCGAGCTCCTCGCCGGCCGCGCGCAGGACGCGCACGGGGTCGGCTCGCAGGCGCGCGCCCAGGTGCTCGCGGACGAGCTGCGGGCGTTCGTCGTCGCGACGTCGCGCGCGACGCGTCGCCTCGTCGTGACGGCCGTGCAGGACGCGGAGGAGGCGCCGTCGGTGTTCTGCGACCTCGTCGTGCCGCCGTCGGCACCCGAGGGTCCCGGGGGCACGGACGGCTCGGGAGGCCCGGACGGCGCCGACGGTCCCGGCGGGCGTGGTGGTCCGCAGGACGGGCCGGTCGAGCCCGCCGAGCGGCGGCACGTGCGCGTCGGTGCCCCGCTCGACCTGCGCGGGCTGGTCGCCGCGGCCCGTGGCGTCCTCGTCGAGACGGCGGCGCGCGAGGCAGGCGGGGCCGGGGCCCCCGGGCCGGACGAGCGCGCGGTCGCGGCGGCGACGCTCCTGGCGGACCTCGGGGCGCTCGGCGTCGCGGAGGCCCGCCCGGAGACGTGGTACGGCGTCGCGGGGGTGTCGAGCACGGCACCGCTGCGCGGTGCGGAGGAGACGGTCACCGTGTCGCCGTCGAAGGTCGAGACGGTCTCGACGTGCCCGCTGCGCTGGTCGCTCGAGGCGGCCGGCGGGACGGCGCCCGACGCGACGCACCAGAGCCTCGGCACGCTCGTCCACTCCATCGCCGAGAGCCACCCGTCCGGGTCGCTCGCCGAGCTGCGCGCGGAGCTCGACCGCCGGTGGGCGGAGCTCGCGCTGCCCGACGGCTGGCCCGCGCGCCAGCTCCGTCGCCGCGCCGAGCGCATGGTCGAGAAGCTCGCGGCCTACGTCGCGCAGGCGGGCGAGCCGCTCCTCGTCGAGCCGTCGTTCGACGTCACCGTCGGCCGCGCCCGGCTGCGCGGCACGATCGACCGCGTCGAGGCGGCGGGGGACGGCAAGGTCCGCGTCGTCGACCTCAAGACCGGTCGGCGCACCGCGACGAAGGCGGAGGGCGCGGAGCACCCCCAGCTCGGGGCCTACCAGCTCGCGGTCGAGGCGGGTGCGCTCGACGTGCCGGAGGGCACGCGCAGCGCGGGCGCGCAGCTCGTGTACGTCGGGAGCACCCACGTGGGCCCGGCCGTCGTGGCGCAGCCGGCGCTCGAGCCGGAGCCCGACGGGTCGAGCTGGGCGCGCGACCTCGTCGACGAGGCCGCCGGCACCATGTCGGCGGCGACGTTCACCGCCCGCCAGAACGGGCTGTGCGAGATGTGCCCCGTGCGCCGGGCGTGCCCGGTGCAGCCCGAGGGCAGGAGGGTGGTGGCGTGAGCAGCGAGCTGTTCGAGCTCCCGGAGGCGGGCGCGAGCGGGTCGACGGTGCGCCTGGTCGCGGCCGACGGGCTCCCGGTCGAGAGCGAGGACGCGGGGGGCGACGAGCACCGGGCGGCGGAGCCGCCACGGCCGACGCTCTCCGCGACCCGGATCGCCGACCTCCTCGGACGTCCCCGCCCGACCCCGGAGCAGGTCGAGGTGATCGAGGCGCCGCTCGAGCCGACGCTCGTCGTCGCCGGGGCCGGCTCGGGCAAGACGGAGACGATGGCGGCGCGCGTCGTCTGGCTCATCGCGAACGAGCTCGTCCCCCCGGACGCGGTGCTGGGCCTCACGTTCACGCGCAAGGCGGCGGGCGAGCTCGCGGAGCGCGTCCAGGTGCGGCTCGCCCAGCTCGCGCGCGCCCGGGGCGGCGCGGCCTCGGCGCTCTCGCTGCTCGACCGGCCGACCGTCGCGACGTACAACGCGTACGCCGCGTCGCTCGTCGGCGACCACGGGCTGCGCGTCGGCGTCGAGCCGGGGGCCCGCCTGCTCGGTGAGGCGCAGCAGTGGCAGCTCGCGTCGGAGGTCGTGGAGTCCTGGGACGACGACCTGGGCACCGACCGCGCCCTGAGCACGGTCGTCGCGGCGGTGCTCGGGCTCTCCGGCGCGCTCGGCGAGCACCTCCTCGACCCCGCCGAGGCGCGGGACCGCCTGGCCGAGATCGTCGAGCAGCTCGACGCGCTCCCGCTCGGGCCGCGGCAGAGGGCCCGGACGAAGGAGGTCGAGAAGCTCGTCGGCGACGTCGCGGAACGGGTCCGGCTGCTCGACGTCGTCGCGGAGTACCGCCGCCGCAAGCGCGCGACCGACTCCCTCGACTTCGGCGACCAGGTGGCGCTCGCGGCGCGGCTCGCGCGCGAGGTGCCGGTCGTGGGGGAGACCGAGCGGGCCCGGTTCCGCGTCGTGCTCCTCGACGAGTACCAGGACACGTCGCACGCGCAGGTCGAGCTCCTCGCGGGGCTGTTCGGCGGCGGGCACCCCGTGACGGCCGTGGGCGACCCGCACCAGTCGATCTACGGGTGGCGCGGCGCGAGCGCGGGCGGCCTCGCGCGGTTCCCCGACCGCTTCCCGCGCGCGGGGGGCGACCGCTCGGCCGTGCGCTTCCTCTCGACGTCGTGGCGCAACGACGCCGCCGTCCTCGCGGCGGCGAACGTCACCGCCGGCCCGCTGCGCGGTGCCGTCGCGGGTGGGCGGGGCGACCGGGTCGAGGTGCCGCCGCTCGCGCTGCGCCCTGACGCGGGCCCGGGCGCGGTGGCTGCGCACGTGGCGGCCACCGCCGAGGAGGAGGCCGCGGCCGTGGCCGAACGCGTCGCCGCGCGGTGGCGCCCGGCGAGCGCGCCCGGGGGACGCGTCACCGCGGCCGTGCTGTGCCGCAAGCGCAGCCAGTTCGCGGCGGTCGAGGTCGCGCTGCGGCGGCGCGGGCTGCCCGTGGAGGTCGTCGGCCTCGGTGGGCTGCTCACGACGCCCGAGGTCGTCGACGTCGTCGCTCTGCTCGAGGCCGTGCACGACCCCTCGCGCGGCGACGCGCTCGTGCGGCTCCTCACCGGGCCGCGGCTCAACCTCGGTGCGGCCGACCTGCACGCGCTCGGGAGCCGCGCGGCGGACCTCGCGCGGCTCGAGGGCGCGCTGGGCTCGCGCCGTCGCGCCTCCGCCGCGGAGGACACCGAGTCGGGGCTCGTGGTGGTCGAGGGGGACGTCGCCGACCACCGCTCGATCGTCGACGCGCTCGACGACCTGCCGGACCCGGGCGAGCCTGCCGCGGACGGGCGCACGCTCTCCGCCCAGGGTCACGCACGGCTCTCGGCGCTCTCGCGGACCCTGCGCGCGCTGCGCGGTCTCACGTACCTGTCGCTCCCGGAGCTCGTCGTCGAGGCGGAGCGGGCCCTCGGCCTCGACGTCGAGGCCGTGACGAACGAGGCGTTGCTCGCGTCGCGGCGGCTCGTCGACCCGGAGGCCGTGAGCGACCGGGCCCGCGAGCACCTCGACGCGTTCCGCGACGTCGCCGCGACGTTCACGCAGACGGCGGACGTCGTGACGCTCGGGGCGTTCCTCGCGTGGCTCGGGGTCGCCTCGACGCGGGAGAACGGCCTCGACCTGCCCGTGCGGGAACCCGACCCGGACGCGGTGCAGGTCATCACCGCGCACGCCGCGAAGGGCCTCGAGTGGGACGTCGTCGTCGTGCCCGGTCTCGTGGACGGCGTGTTCCCCACGACGGCCGAGTCGTCGTCGGGCGTGCGCGCGGACAGCGGCTGGCTCACCGACGTGAGCCAGCTCCCGTACCCGCTGCGCGGCGACGCCGCCGACCTGCCCGGTTTCCGCTTCGACCTCGCGGCGGACACGAAGGAGCTCGTGGCGCGGCGCGACGAGTTCCGCGCGGCGAGCGGCGAGCACCAGCTCGCCGAGGAGCGACGCCTCGCCTACGTGGCCTTCACGCGGGCGCGCCGCGAGCTGTACCTCACGGCGTCCTGGTGGCAGACGGGGTCGCGCCCGCGCGCGCTGTCGCCGTTCCTCGTCGAGCTCGTCGAGGCGGGGGTCGTGACGGCCGACGGGTGGTCGGCCCCGCCCGGTCCCGACGACTCCAACCCGCTCGAGGACGTCGAGGTGACCGGCACGTGGCCCGTGCCCGACGACGCTCCCGGCGGGTCGGCGCGGTCCGTCCTGCGGGACACCGCGGCGGCCGTCGAACGCGCGGCGGTCGAGCGTGCGGCGGTCGAGCGGGCCGCGGCGGAGCGCGCCGCGTCGGTCGGGGCAGAGGCGTCCGACACCGCGCGAGGTCAGAGGACCGCCGACGACGCGAGCGGCCCCGCCGGGCTCACGGCGCCCTCGGGAGTCCTCGTCGACGCCGAGGGTCGCGACCTCGTGGCGCTGGCACGCGTCCTGCTCGCGGAGCGTGCCGAGCGCTCGGGCCGGGAGGTCGAGCTGCCGGCGCACGTCTCGGCGTCGAGCCTCGTCCGGCTCGCGGCGGACCGCGACGAGTACGCGCTGCACCTGCGCCGCCCGGTCCCGGTGGAGCCCACGGTCCACGCGCGCCGGGGCACCCGGTTCCACCTGTGGGCCGAGCGCTACTTCACGACGTCGTCCCTGCTCGACGTCGAGGACCTCCCCGGGGCGGACGACGACGACCTCGACCCCGACGCCGACCTCGAGACGCTCCAGCGGACGTTCCTGGCCTCGGAGTGGGCGACGCGCACGCCCGTCGCCGTCGAGGTCGACGTCGAGACGCCCGTCGGGTCGACGGTCCTGCGGTCGCGCATCGACGCGGTGTTCCCCGAGCTCCCCGAGCACGCGAGCGGGGCGCGTGACGCCGTCGTGGTCGTCGACTGGAAGACGGGGCGCGCGCCGTCGGACCCGGAGGCGCGCAGCGTGCGCGAGGTGCAGCTCGCCGTCTACCGGCTCGCGTGGTCGCGCTGGACGGGGGTGCCGCTCGAGAAGGTGAACGCCGCGTTCTACTACGTCGCCTCCGACGAGACCGTGCGTCCGCGCCGCCTGCTGGGCGAGGCCGAGATCGAGGCGCTGCTGGTCGCCGACTGAGCCGGCGGGACCTCAGTCGTCGGCGTCCTGCGTCGCCTCGTCGAGGTCGGCGAGCATGTCGAGCGCGTCGGCGACCACGTCGTCGAGGCCGTTGCGCACGCCGTGCAGCAGCCAGCGCGCGAGGGCGAGCTCGCCGACGAGGAGCGCGCGGTCCAGCAGGTGCTTGTCCGTGAGCTCGGTGCGGCGCAGCTGGTAGGCCTCCATGATCGAGTCGACGACCTCGGGCGGCGCCGAGACCAGCAGCCACGCGAGGTCGTCCGCGGGGTCCGCGACGCGCGCGCCCGCCCAGTCCGTCACGGCGACGACGCGCCCGCGGGCGACGAGCACCTGCTCCGGGCCGAGGTCGCCGTGCACGACGACCGGCTGGAACCGCCACAGCGAGACGTCCTCGAGCGCGGTCTCCCAGCGGCGCAGCAGCGTCGGCGGCACCTTGCCCGTGGCCGCGGCCTCGTCGAGCTCCGCCATGCGGCGCGCGCGGTACTCCTCGACCTCGTAGCCCGGCAGGCCGGCGTCGTCGACGATCGTGCGCGGCAGCTCGTGGACCGACGCGAGCACACGGCCCAGGTCGGCCGCGAGGCCCGGTCCGGGCCGCAGGCCGTCGACGTCGAGCGGCTCGCCCTCGAGCGCCGGGTGCACGACGGCGCGCCCGCCCTCCGGGAGGAGCGCGGTGCCGCTGACGCGCGGCACGGCGAACGACAGCACCCCCGACTCGGCGTAGTGCTGCAGCGAGCCCAGCAGCTCCGCCTCGGCCTCGAGCGCGGCGCCCGCCTGGAGGCTGCGGGGTGCGCGCACGGTCCAGCGGGTGCCGTCGGCGTCGGTGACGACGGCGGTGTCGTAGTCGCCCGGATCCTCGACGGGCCGTGCGCTGCGGGCGTCCAGGCCGGGCACGGCGGCGGTCGCGAGCGCGGCGAGGGTCAACGGAGAACGAGGCACGCGACCACGGTAGTCGGTCTCTGCACGCGCCCGGTCGACCCACGCCGTCCCCGGCGCCGCACCCCCGCGAGGCGGCGCCCCCTGCAGGGCGGGTGGCCCGGTCCCCGGTGGCCTACGGTCGGGGGGTGAGCACCCCTGCCGCCCGGCCGTCGTCGGGCACGAGCGACCCTGCCGTGACCCCGGACCGACCCGGCACCGCGCCGGTCGACGCCCGGACCGGCACCCGGACCGGCACGCCGACGGGCGCGCCCCCCGGGCCGGGCGCGCTGCCGCGCACGCCGCTCGACCACCTCCCGCTGCCGCTCGACGGCGCGTTCGTCGACCGCTCGGAGCACCGGCGCGCGGAGCCGGACCTCGTGCGCACGCTGCGGTCGCAGCCGACGACGCGCGTCCTGCTCGTCCACCGCGGCCGGCTCGCGCTCGGCGGCCCCGGCGTGGCCAGTGGCGTCGCCCTGCTGGACCCGGCCGAGCTCCGCGACGTGGACCCGGCGACCGACGACGACCCCGCGCGCTGGCTCTTCCTCGGCGAGGACGACGGCACGGCGTACCTCGCGCTCGTGCTCCCCGAGGACGCGGACGCCGAGGAGGTCGACATCGAGGGCGTCGACGCGTCGGAGCCGTTCGCGGTCCTCGCGCGCGATCACGCGTGGTCCGGGCTGCGCGACCTCGTCGGCGCGGTCCCTGCGCCGGTCGCCGGGCTGGCGACGGAGGCGGTGGCGCTCGCGGCGTGGCACGCGAACCACCCGCGCTGCCCGCGCTGCGGCGGCCGGACGACCGTCGAGAAGGGCGGGTGGACGCGCCGCTGCGTGGCGCAGGGCGTCGAGCTGTACCCGCGCACCGACCCGGCGGTGATCATGACCGTGGTGCACGGCGAGGGGCCCGACGAGCGATTGCTGCTCGGGCACGCGGCCCACTGGCCGGAGCGGCGGTTCTCGACCCTCGCGGGCTACGTCGAGCCCGGCGAGTCGCTCGAGAACGCGGTGCGGCGGGAGGTCGCGGAGGAGGCGGGCGTCGTCGTCGGCGACGTGGCCTACCGGGGGAGCCAGCCGTGGCCGTTCCCCGCGTCGCTCATGCTCGGCTTCTCGGCCCGCGCCTTGACGACGGAGCTGCACGTGGACGGCGTCGAGCTCACCGACGCGCGCTGGTTCACGCGGGCCGAGCTCGCCGAGGCCGTCCGGTCGCGCGAGGTGCTGCTGCCGGGCCGGTCGTCGATCGCGCGGGCGCTCCTCGAGGACTGGTTCGGCGCGAGCCTCGCCGACGGCTGAGGGCGGCTCAGGGCGGGAGCGGTGCGAGGCGCCGTCGTCGGGCCGCCCGCGCCGGGTGCGCGAAGGGCCCGGTCCGGATTCCCGGATCGGGCCCTCGTGCGTGCCGCGTCAGGCGGCGAGGCGCTTCTTGACCTCCGCGAGGGACGGGTTCGTCGCGGCGGAGCCGTCGGGGAAGACGACGGTCGGCACGGTGCGGTTGCCGTCGTTGACGGACTCCACGAACTCTGCGGTGCCGGGCGTCTCCTCGATGTTGACCTCGGTGTAGCCGATGCCCTCGGAGTCGAGCTGCGTCTTGAGGCGGCGGCAGTACCCGCACCACGTCGTCGAGTACATGACGACCGAGCCGGTGTCGGGAAGGGTCGGGGCGGTGCTCATCGAGGGCTCTCCTGCTGCGGTTCCGGGCGGCGCGTGCCGCGGGCGGTCGGGTCGTGACGGTAACACCGGGGGAGCGCGGGCTGTTCCCGGCCCGCGTGTCAGCCGGGCCTGCGAGAATCGCGGGTGATGTCCACGCCACCGGTCTCACGCCCGCTCGCCCACCGCTCCGCCGACGAGATCCTCGACGCCCTCGACCCCGACCAGCGCGACGTCGCGGTCGCGCTGCGCGGGCCCGTGTGCGTGCTCGCCGGCGCGGGGACGGGCAAGACGCGCGCGATCACGCACCGCATCGCGTACGGGGTCCGCACGGGCGTGTACGTGCCGACGAGCGTGCTCGCCGTGACCTTCACGGCGCGCGCGGCGGGGGAGATGCGCACGCGCCTGCGCGAGCTCGGTGCGACGGGAGTCCAGGCGCGCACGTTCCACGCGGCCGCGCTGCGCCAGCTCGGCTACTTCTGGCCCAAGGTCGTCGGCGGGGCGCCGCCGCGCATCCTCGAGCACAAGGCACCCGTCGTGGCGGAGTCGGCGCGCCGGCTCGGCGTCGGGGTGGACCGCGTCGCGGTGCGGGACCTGTCGTCCGAGATCGAGTGGGCCAAGGTCTCGCTCGTCACCGCCGACGACTACGTCCGCGCGTGCGAGGCGATCGACCGCGAGCCCCCCGCCGGGTACGACCACCAGACCGTCGCGCGACTCCTCACGGCCTACGAGGACGTGAAGACCGAGCGGTCGGTCATCGACTTCGAGGACGTGCTCCTCATGCTCGGCGACATGCTCGCCACGCAGGGCGCGGTGGCCGACGAGGTGCGGCGCCAGTACCGCCACTTCGTCGTCGACGAGTACCAGGACGTCTCGCCCCTGCAGCAGTTCGTCCTCGACCAGTGGCTCGGGGGACGCGACGAGCTGTGCGTCGTCGGCGACCCGTCGCAGACGATCTACTCGTTCACCGGCGCGACGCCGCACCACCTCCTCACGTTCTCGCGCACCCACCCGAAGGCTCAGGTGATCCGCCTCGTGCGCGACTACCGCTCGACGCCGCAGGTGGTGAACCTCGCGAACCAGCTCCTCGCGCGCGCGGGCCGTGCGGGCGGCGCGCACCAGGCGCTCGAGCTCGTCGCCCAGCGGCCGGCGGGGCCGCCCGTCGCCTTCACCGCGTACGACGACGACGAGGCGGAGGCGAGCGGGATCGCGCAGCGCATCGGGCGGCTCCTCGCCGCGGGCACGCGCGCGAGCGAGATCGCGGTGCTCTACCGGACCAACGCGCAGTCGGAGGCGTTCGAGTCGGCGCTCGCGGACGCGGGCATCGGCTACCTCGTGCGGGGCGGGGAGCGCTTCTTCCAGCGCAAGGAGGTCCGCGACGCGATCGTTCTGCTGCGCGGGGCGGCCCGCTCCGCCGACCCGGACGTCCCCATGCCGGAGACGGTGCGCGACGTCCTGGCCGCCGCGGGCTGGGCCCCCGCGCCGCCGGCCGCGCGCGGCGCGGCGCGGGAGCGCTGGGAGTCCACGCAGGCTCTCGTCGCGCTCGCCGACGACGTCGCCGGGCTCGCCGCGGCGTCCGACGCCCCGGCCCCGACCGTCGCGACCTTCGTCGCCGAGCTCGACGAGCGCGCCGCGGCCCAGCACGCCCCGACGGTCGAGGGAGTGACCCTGGCGTCGCTGCACGCGGCGAAGGGCCTGGAGTGGGACGCCGTCTTCCTCGCCGGGATGAGCGAGGGGCTCATGCCGATCTCCCTCGCGGAGACGGACGAGGCGGTCGCGGAGGAGCGCCGGCTGCTCTACGTCGGCATCACGCGGGCACGCGAGCACCTCGAGCTCTCGTTCGCGCGCTCGCGCAACCCCGGCGGCCGGGCGACGCGCCGGCGCACGCGGTTCCTCGACGGGCTCTGGCCCGACGAGCCGGGCGTGCGCGGGACGCGACGTGCGCGCGCGGGGCAGTCCAAGGTCCGGCTCACGGGGGAGTACGACCAGGCGCTGTTCGAGGAGCTGCGCGAGTGGCGTCGCCAGGTCGCGCAGGAGACGGACAAGCCGGCGTTCACCGTGCTCGTGGACTCGGCGCTCGCGGCCGTCGCCGAGACGCGGCCGACGAGCCAGGCCGACCTCGCACGCATCAACGGTCTGGGGCCCGCGAAGATCGAGCGGTACGGGGCCACGATCCTCGAGATCGTGCGCCGCGCGGAGGGCTGACGAGCCCCCGTCCGTGCCTCTCGACGAGGGCCGGGTGAACTCGTCGAAGAATTTCTCGTAAATAAGTTGTGCCTCCTGTGAGGGGCGGCATATGGTCGACGAGTCCTGTTGGGAAGGGGCGCGCCGAGAGGCGGGCGCCTGATGGAGAGAGGGGGTGGGAGAGCTGATGAACAACCAGATCGCCATGGCGAACCTGCTGGATCACGCGTCCGCGTACACGGGCACGCCAGGAGAGCTCCGTCCGCGTGCCATCGCGCACCGCGGCGGCACCTTCATCGCCCGCCCCGCTCCCGACTCCGCCACCAGGACGAACCCGGTCTGACCGACCGGAACCTTCCAGGCCGCGGAGTCCCTCTAGGACCCGCGGCCTTCGTGTTCTCCGAGCACGTCCGCCGATGAGGATCACCGGCCCCACCCGTCTCCACGAGACGGGGCCGCTGTCCTCAGGGTCCTGTGACGACGACGTTCACACCCACGACAGGACATCACTGGAGGACATCGTGCGGCTCACCGCGCTGCTCGACAACATCACCGCTCAGGGGGGATCCGGCCCCTGGGTCCCTCACCAACCGCTGGCCACGCCGCTCGGCGAGAACGACTCCGCGGAGTTCGACCGCCTTCTCGCGGGCCTGCTGCCCTGCCGCACCAACGACCCGGAGCTCTGGTTCGCCGAGCGCACCGCCGAGGTCGAGGAGGCCAAGGCCCTGTGCCGCACCTGCCCGCTCGTCGAGGGCTGCCTCGCCGGTGCGGTCGAGCGTCGCGAGCCCTGGGGCGTCTGGGGCGGCGAGGTCTTCGTGGACGGCGTCGTGGTCGCGCGCAAGCGCGGCCGCGGCCGTCCGAGCAAGGCCGAGGTGCTCGCCCGCGAGGCCGAGCGCCAGGCCCAGGAGGCCGCACGGACCGAGGCGTCAGTCGGCGCCTCGACGGCGGCCTGACATGGGCAGCGGCGCCCCGTCCGGGGGCGTGCGCGCCAGCTCGCCGCACCCGCAGCGCGGGTGGCGGCTCGACCCGCGCAGCCGCGGCACGGCATCGGGAGCAGGAATCTCGATGCAGGCCGTGGCTGCGCGGGGCACCAGCCCGTCCAGGGCTGCCAGGACCTGACCGAGCGCGACGGCCGCGGCCGACGCCGCGAGCAGCGTCTCCTCGCTCCGGTGCGCGGACGCCTCGCGCAGCTGTCGAGCGACCTGCGGCCAGCAGGGGTCCACGTCCGCGCGGTGCAGGTCCGCGCACGTCAGGCACGGGTCGAGCCCCGGCCGGACGAACGGCCCGACCACGACGTCGGCCTCGCGCACCACGACCGACAGGTGCGCGACCCCCGCACCCACCAACCTCCGGACCCGGACCGGGTCCGCGGCTCCGTGCTCGACCACGACGACGACGTCGGGCGCGGGGGCCCGTGCCTCCTCCGGCGTGACCGGGGTCGAGGCCGTCACGACGCCCGGGGCGACCTCCTCGACGATCCGCCGCACCGCACCCTCGCGCGGCGACCCGACGTCCCGCAGCCGGTAGGCCCCACCGCCGACGTCCGTGGTGAGCACCGTGCCCGGGTCGTCGAGGACGAGCGCGCCCACCCCTGCCGTCGCGAGGTGGACGGCGAGCGCGGCACCCACCCGCCCGAGCCCGACGACCGCGACGGTCGCCCGGGCGCGCGCCGCGAGCACGCGGTGCCCCGCGCCGTCGGGCAGCAACGCCGACAGCACCGCGAGGTCCGCCGCGCCGTGCCCCGGGGCGGGCGACGCCGGCCGGCGTCGGCGCGCCGTGACGAGGAGGTGCGCCTCGTCGAGCAGGCGGACGAGCGCGGCGCGGCGCGTGCGCTGCGCGGGGGAGCCGGGGACGTCGGGTGCGCCGCCGCGCCGCGCGGGCGCGGCGAGCGCGCGCAGCCAGCGCTCCTCGTCCGCGTCGAGCCCGGTGAGCCGCACCGACCACCGCGGGTCGGTGCCGACCTGGACCTCGCCGGGGCCGCGCCGCAGGAGCGGCGCCTCGGGTCGCAGCACGCGTCGTCGCTGCACGGCTCCTCCGTCCGTCGTCGTGCGGGGTCCGGCCGGACGCCCGACGTCAGCCTGGCACGGGCCCGAGAGCCGCCGACGGTTGTCCACAGGCTCCGCCCCGATGGTCCGGCGGGGAGGAACTCTTTGCCGTCACCACAGGTCTCCACGTCGTCCGCTCGACCGAACTCCGCGGGAGAGCGCGCCACTCCGCGCGCGCCCCTGCCATTTCGTGGCAAGAACCACTACGGTCTGAGGCGTGGTCCGGGAGACGATCGTGGAGGTTCGGCGCAGCCGCCGACGCAAGAGCACGGTGAGCGCCTACCGCGACGGCGAGCGCACGATCGTCGCGATCCCGGCGCGGTTCACGCGCGCGCAGGAGCGCGAGTGGGTCCAGCGCATGCTCGACCGCCTCGCCGACTCCGAGCGCCGGCGGCGGCCGTCGGACGCGGAGCTGGAGCGCCGCGCCCTCGAGCTGTCGGACAAGTACCTGGACGGCCGCGCGCGGCCCACGAGCGTGCGGTGGGCGGGGAACCAGGACCGCCGGTGGGGCTCGTGCACGCTCATCGACGGCACGATCCGCATCTCGACGCGCGTCCGGGGGATGCCGTCCTGGGTGCTCGACTACGTGCTCCTGCACGAGCTCGCGCACCTGCTCCACGCCGGTCACGGCCCGGGGTTCTGGAAGCTGCTCGACGCCTACCCGCGCACGGAGCGGGCGCGGGGGTTCCTGGAGGGCGTGTCGTTCTCGCGGGACGCGGACCTCGAGCCGGACGACGCGGACGTCGAGCCGCGGGACGGCGCCGCGGGGACCACGGCACCGCCCGCGGAGACGGCGAGCTGACCCGGAGGGGACCAGGTCAGCGCGGCGCCCCGCCCTGGCCGGCCGCGTCGTCCGTCCCACCGTCGTCCGTCGGTCCGTCTGCGGCCGGGCCGTCCGTCGGCGTGTCGGCAGCCGGGGCGCCACCCTCGTCGGAGCCCTCGCGCGACGGTCCGGCGTTCGGCGAACCCTCCGCGGCGCGGAAGATCTCCTCGAGCGCGCGGTCGACGTCCGCCTCCTCCGCGCGGGTCGCGGCGCGCCGCCCCTCGTAGCCGGACGGGTCGTCGAGGTCGGTCCCGTCGGGCAGCAGGTCGGGGTGGTCCCACACGGCGTCGCGCGCACCGGCGCCGGACTGCGCCGCGATGAGCGCCCACAGGGCGGCCGCGTCGCGCGAGCGCCGGGGGCGCAGCTCGAGGCCGACGAGCGTCGCGAACGTGTGCTCCGCGGGCCCGCCCGCCGCACGACGACGGCGCAGCATCTCGCGCAGCGGGACGGCGTGGGGCAGGTGGGGGAGCGCCGCGACGGCGGTCACCTCGTCGACCCAGCCCTCGACGAGCGCGAGCGTCGTCTCGAGGCGCGCCAGGGTCGTCTGCTGCTCGGGCGTGCTCTGCAGGCCGAAGACACCACCCGACAGCGCGCGCTGGAGCGCGTCCGTGTCCGCGAGGTCGACGTCGGCGAGCTGGGACTCGAGCGCGGAGAGGTCGATGGTGATGCCGCGCGCGTAGGCGTCGACGAGCCCGCGCAGGTGCCCGCGCAGCCACGAGACGTGCGTGAACAGGCGCGCGTGGGCGGCTTCGCGCAGGGCGAGGAAGAGGCGGACCTCCTCCGCGGGGGCGTCGAGGCCCTCGGCGAACGCCGCGACGTTCGTGGGCAGGAGGACCGTCGCGGGCCGGTCGAGCAGCGGCAGCCCGACGTCGGTCGCGCCGAAGACCTCGCGCGAGAGCGTCCCGGCCGCCTGGCCCACCTGCATGCCGAACACCGCGGAGCCGAGGCGTCGCATGAGCGCGGCCGGGTCGCCCGCGGGCAGCCCGAGCGCACCGGCCGGCAGGCCGGGCAGCGTGAACCCCACGCCCGGCAGGGCGGAGGTGTCGTCCCCCATGCCCTCGGGGAGCTGGTCGCGCAGGACCGTGGCGAGCGCGTCCGCGACGGACGCGGCGACCGGGGCGACGAGCTCGTTCCACGCGGGGAGCGTGTGCTCGACCCACTCGGACCGGCTCCACGCCTGGCTCTTCCCGCCCGACGGCGGCAGGTCGGTGACGGCGTCGAGCCAGAGCTCGGCGACCGACAGCGCCTCGGTGACGGCGCGCTGCTGCGCCGGCGAGATCGACGGGTCGCCCTCGGCGACGGCGACCTGGCGCGCGACGTCGTGCGAGACGTCCGTGTTGACCGGGCCGTCGCTCGGCGTCGACAGCATCCGCTGGACCTGCGCGAGGACGTGCTGGAACAGCTGTGGGTCGGCCGCGCCGCCCGCGGCGAGCGCCTGCGGGTCGAGCCCGCGGGCGCGCAGCTCGCGCAGCGCCTCGTCGGCGTCGGGCCCGAGCATCGAGCGGAGCAGCTCCTCGAACCGCGGGTCGAAGGGCGTGTCGTCGTCCGGTCCGGGCGTACGGTCGGGGGGAAGGCTGCTCATGGCGACTCCTCACGGTAGCGTCGGTGATCACCGTAACCACGATCGAGCGCCGAGAACGGGGGCTGGGCCATGTCCGAGGGCCGGGTTCGCTCACGGCGCAGCGAGGCGCTTCCCGCGACGGGCGAGCCCCCGGTCGCGCCGGGGGAGGACCCCACCGCGAGCGCGGCGATCACCCCGGCGGACGACGTCGCCGACCGCGACCCGGTGGTGGTCGTCGGCGTCGGGCAGGTGGCGGACGCGGTGCGCGCGGGCCTGGGCGCCGCCGAGGCGTCGCCCGTGGACGCGCTCGTCTGGCCCGTCGGGGCGCGACGTCTCGTCGTGGTGGCGCCCGCGGGCGAGTTCGGGACGCCGCGCGCCCGGACGGACGCGGAGCAGCGCGCCCGCCTCGCGCTCCTGGGCCGTCGCGCGGGGGAGGCGGCGGTCGCGGCGGGGATCGAGCACGTCGTCGCCGTGTCGTCCGCCGCGGTGCACGGCGCGTCGCCCGAGCGGGGCGTCATCGACGACGACGACCCCGTGGCCCCCGACGACGGGCCCGGCTTCGCGGGCGACCTCGTGGCGTTCGAGGACGCGCTGCGGGAGGCGCTCGGCGGGGTGCCGCTCGCGCTCGTGCGGCCGGCGGTCGTCGTCGGGCCGGGCGTGGACACCGTGCTCACGCGGCACTTCGAGGCCCCGCGCCTGCTCACGGTGCGCGGCGGCGGCCGCACGTGGCAGCTCGTGCACGTCGACGACGTGGTGGGGGCGGTGCGCGTCGCGCTGGACCAGGGCCTCGTCGGCGGTCTGACGGCCGGACCGGTGCGCGACGGCGAGCCCGACGCGCTCGACTCGGAGACGGTGGCCGCAGCGGCCGGGATGCGCACGGTGCAGCTCCCGCCCGCGACGGCGTTCGGGACCGCCGAGCGGCTGCACCGGGTCGGTGCGCTGCCGTCACCGGCGAACGACCTCGCGTTCGTCGTGCACCCGTGGTCGGTCTCGGCGCGGCGCCTGCACGACGCCGGGTGGCGGCCGGAGTGGTCGGGCGCCGCGGCGCTCGAGGTGCTCCTCGCCGAGGTGCGAGGCCGCACGGGCGTCGGCGGTCGACGGTTCGGTGGTCGGGACGCCGCGGCGCTCGGCGCGGCGGGGGCGGCCGTCGCGGTCCTGGGCACGGCCGCCGTCTGGCGGCAGGCCCGCTCGCGCCGCCCGTAGGGGCGGCTCCCGGGCGGCGTCCACGTCGTCGGCAGGGAGATCCCAGCAACCTCGGGGATGATGTCCCGGTGAGCGACGCCCCCTCCTTCGACGCCCTCCTCGCCGAGGACGAGCACGACCCGCCGCCCGTGACCCGGCGGTCGCTGACGTTCGGCATCTCCCTGCTCGCGACGACCCTGCTCGTCGCGGGTCTCGCGATCCTGCCCGCGCCGTACGCGGTGCGGTCGCCCGGACCGACGGAGGACACGCTCGGCCAGCAGGACGGCACGCCCCTCATCTCGATCACCGGCGCCGAGACGTACGACTCGACGGGCGAGCTGCTCCTGACGACCGTGTCCGTCGCCGGCGGCCCGGGCTACCCGGTGAACCTCGGCCAGGTGGTGCAGGGGTGGTTCGACCGGTCGCGCAGCGTGCGCCCGGTCGAGGAGGTCTTCCCGACGGGCCGCACCAAGGAGGAGACCGAGCAGCAGGGCCAGGCGGAGATGATCAGCTCGCAGGAGAACGCGACGGTCGCCGCGCTCACCGAGCTGGGGTACGACGTGCCCGCGACGCTCACGGTCGAGGGCACGGTGCCGGACAGCGGGTCCGACGGCGTCGTCGAGCCGGGCGACGTCATCGTGGCGCTCGACGGCACGCCCGTGCGGACGTACCAGGACCTCATCGACGGCCTGGCCGCGGTCGACCCGGGCGACGACGTGACGCTGCGCGTGCAGCGCGACGGCGCGGAGACGGACCTCACGGTCGCGACGACGGACGGCGGCGACACCGCGCTGCTCGGCGTGTTCATCGACCCCGCGTTCGACTTCCCGGTGGACGTCGAGATCCAGATCGAGGACATCGGCGGCCCGAGCGCGGGCACCATGTTCGCGCTCGGGATCGTCGACCAGCTCACGCCCGAGGACGAGGCGAACGGCGTCGTCATCGCGGGCACGGGCACCATGAGCGTCGAGGGCGACGTGGGTCCGATCGGCGGCATCCAGCAGAAGCTCTACGGCGCGCTGCGCGACGGCGCGACGTGGTTCCTCGCCCCGCAGGCCAACTGCCCCGAGGTCGTGGGCAACGTGCCCGACGGCCTGCACGTGGCGGCGGTCTCGACGCTCGCCGACGCGCGCGCGGCGATGGAGGCGATCGGCGCGGGCGAGGGCGACTCCCTGCCCACGTGCGAGGCGCGCGGCTGACGCCGCCCGCGCGCGTCAGTCCTCGAGCGTCGCGCGCAGCGCCTCGACCAGCCCGGGCACCAGGTCGGGGCCGCCCGCGACGTCGGTCGCCGAGTCGTGGGCGCGCGACCGGACGGCGCACCACGCGGTGCCGTCGCGCAGCACGCCGACGGCGAGGCGCACGTCCTGCCGGCCGGGGTGGTTCGTGAGGTAGGCGAGCGCGGCGTCCGGGTCGTCGGGGACGCCCTCCTCGGCGGCCGGCGGCAGCACGATCCGCTCGACGACGAGCGCGGCACCGTCGACGGTCTCCGGCCACGCGACGCGGGCGAGCCCGTCCTCCAGGTCGCCGTCCACGGCGAAGCCCTCCTGCTCGATCGACAGCAGGTGGTGCGGGTCGGCCTCGGCCGCGGCCACGACGTCGGGCGGGAGCCGGTCGGCGAGCGTCGGGTCGGCGCCGAGGGCGCCCGCCGTCCCGACGAGCGCGAAGAGCCGCGGCGGGACGTCCCAGCCCGCGTCGGCCGCGTGCGTCTCGATCTCGTGGACCGCGAGCGCGAGCGCGTGCTGCGGGGTGGGGCCGCCGGGCGCGACGGGGTCGGGACCGGCGTCGGGTCCGGGCGCGGGGGTCGTGGCGTCGGGGCCGGGGGCGGCGTCGTCAGGCTGGGGCATGCCCCCATCGTCCCTCATCGCTGCCGGCCCGCGACGCCCCGCGCCGCCGCGGGCCGGGTGCCCGGCCGTCCCCCACGCGGCGCCGGACCGTGGGAACCTTGGGGGAGGACCGGGCGTTGACCCCGGTGCACGCCCGAGCCACGACCGAAGAGGTATACCCACCGTGTCATTCGCCGCAGCGCCCCGCCGGCCGTCCTCCGGGGGGCGGCCCTCCCGGCGCCGGAGCCCGATCGGGATCGCGATCGCCGTCGTCGGCGCCCTCGTCGTCCTCCTGCTCCTGCTCGCCCAGTTCTGGACCGAGGTGCTGTGGTTCCAGCAGCTCGACTTCGCGAACGTCCTGTGGACCCAGTGGGGCGCCCGCATCGCCCTGTTCGTCGCGGGCTTCCTCGTCATGGGCGGGCTCGTCTTCCTGTCGTTCTCGCTCGCGTACCGGTCGCGGCCCATCTACGCGCCGTCCACCCCCGAGCAGGCGACCCTCGACCAGTACCGCGAGGCGATCGAGCCGCTGCGCAAGGTCGTCATGATCGTGGCCCCGGCGCTCGTCGGCTTCTTCGCCGGCGCGGCGGCGTCCTCGCAGTGGCAGACGGTCCTCCTGGCGCTGAACTCGGTCCCGTTCGGCACGACGGACCCGCAGTGGGGCATCGACCTGTCCTTCTACGTGTTCACGCTGCCCGCCCTCCGGTTCGTCGTGAGCTTCCTCATGGCGGTCGTCATCATCGCGGGCATCGCCGCCGTCGCGACGCACTACCTCTACGGCGGCCTGCGGATCGGTGGCGGCTCCGACGCGGGCCCCCGCACGACGACCGCCGCGCGCGTCCAGCTCTCGGTGATCGCCGCGCTGCTGCTCGTCCTCATCGGTGCGAACTACTGGCTCGACCGGTACTCGATCCTCACCTCGGGCGGCGCGAAGTTCGACGGCGCGTCGTACGCGGACGTGCACGCGGTGATCCCGTCCAAGGCGATCCTCACCGTAGTCGCGCTCTTCGTCGCGGCCCTGTTCGTGGTGACCGCGGTGCGCGGCAACTGGCGCCTGCCCGCCATCGGCGTGGGCCTCATGGTGGTCTCGGCCATCGCGATCGGCGGGATCTACCCGGCCGTCGTCCAGCGCTTCCAGGTCACGCCGAACGCGCAGGACTTCGAGGAGGAGTACATCCAGCGCAACATCGACGCGACGAAGGCCGCCTACGGCATCGACGACGTCCAGACCGAGCAGTACAACGCCAAGACGGAGGCCGAGGCCGGCGCGCTGCGCGAGGACGCGGACACGACGGCGTCGATCCGCCTCCTGGACCCCGAGATCGTCAGCCCGTCGTTCAGCCAGCTCCAGCAGAACAAGCAGTACTACCAGTTCTCGAGCTCGCTGTCGGTGGACCGCTACACGATCGACGACGAGAGCCGCGACACGGTCATCGCCGTGCGCGAGCTCAACCAGGACGGCCTCGGCGCCGACCAGCGCAACTGGGTCAACGACCACACGGTCTACACGCACGGCTTCGGCGTCGTGGCGGCGTACGGCAACCAGATCGGCCCCGACGGCCGCCCGGCGTTCTACGAAGGCTCGATCCCGTCGACGGGCGCCTTCACGGACGCGGGCGGCTACGAGCCGCGCATCTACTTCTCGCCCGAGGCGCCCGAGTACTCGATCGTCGGCGCGCCCGAGGGTCGCGAGCCCTGGGAGCTCGACTACCCGGTGGACGACGCGGGCGGCCAGGTCAACAACACGTTCCCGACGGGGGAGATCGAGGCGGGCCCGAGCGTCGGGTCGTTCGTCAACAAGGTGCTCTACGCCCTGAAGTTCGGGTCCGAGCAGATCCTGTTCTCGGACCGCGTGACGGACGAGTCGCAGATCCTCTACGACCGCAGCCCGCGCGACCGCGTCGCGAAGGTCGCGCCGTACCTCACGCTCGACGGGCGCGTGTACCCCGCGGTCGTCGACGGCCGCGTGAAGTGGATCGTGGACGGCTACACGACGTCGAACGCCTACCCGTACTCCACGTCGGAGTCGCTCGAGGACTCGACGCGCGACTCGCTCGTCGCGGCCAACTCGGTCGAGGCGCTCGCCCCTCAGCAGGTGAACTACATCCGCAACTCGGTCAAGGCGACCGTCGACGCGTACGACGGCTCGGTCGACCTGTACGCGTGGGACACGGAGGACCCGGTCCTCCAGGCCTGGTCGAACGTCTTCCCGAGCTCCGTGCAGCCGCTGTCCGAGATCTCGGGCGACCTCATGAGCCACCTGCGCTACCCCGAGGACCTGTTCAAGGTGCAGCGCACGCTCCTCGCGAGCTACCACGTGGACGACGCGAACGAGTTCTTCTCGGGCCAGGACTTCTGGCGCAGCCCGGAGGACCCGACGGCGAGCGGGAACGTCAAGCCGCTCCAGCCGCCGTACTACCTCACGCTGCAGATGCCGAGCCAGGAGGCGCCGACCTTCTCGCTCATGTCGACGTACATCCCGGGCGGTGGCTCGGACCGCAACATCCTCACCGGCTTCCTCGCGGTCGACGCGGAACCGGGCAGCGAGGCGGGCGTGCGGTCGGAGGACTACGGCACGCTGCGGCTCCTCGAGCTGCCGCGCAACGCGACGGTGCCCGGTCCGGGTCAGGTGCAGAACAACTTCAACACCGACCCGACGGCGGCCGACGGCCTGCTGGCGCTGCGCCGTGGTGACTCGACGGTCATCAACGGCAACCTGCTGACGCTGCCGGTCGGCGGCGGCCTGCTCTACGTCCAGCCGGTGTACGTCCAGTCGACCGAGGGCACGCGGTTCCCGCTGCTGCGCAAGGTCCTCGTCTCCTTCGGTGACGAGATCGGCTTCGCCGACACGCTCGACGAGGCGCTGGACCAGGTGTTCGGCGGCGACTCGGGCGCGAACGCCGGCGACGCGGACGGCGGCGTCGAGACCGAGGTCCCGGACCAGCCGGCCGACGGCGAGTCGCCGGACGCGGGCACGACCGACCCGGGCACGACGGACCCCGGCACCGAGCCCCCGGCCACCGAGGAGCCGGCCCCGCCGGCCGACGGCGGCACGGTCGACGGCGGTGCGCGCGCCGAGCTCGACCAGGCGCTGCGCCAGGCGCAGCAGGCCATCGAGGACGGCCAGGCGGCGCTCGCCGAGGGCGACTTCGCGGCCTACGGCGAGGCGCAGGACCGCCTCCAGCAGGCGCTCGAGTCGGCCCTCGCGGCCGAGCAGGCGCTCGACACGGAGTCGTCGGCGGGCTGACGTACCCGTCGCGCGAGCGACGCACCGCCACGGACGGGCGGGGACACCAGCGGGTGTCCCCGCCCGTCCGTCGTCTGCGGCGGACCGGGACGGAGTTGTCATTTCCCGCCCCGGGCGGGAGGATCGCTCCTCGTGACTTCTGCAACGGTTTGCAGCAACGCTTTCAGCGCGGCGGGCGACGACACCACGACCGTACCGGCGGTGCGGCTGCACCACACGTCCGGCGCCGAGCTCGTCGTCGCGCTGCGGGGCGCGGCCGTCCTCGCGTGGCGCGCCCCCTGGCGCGGCGCCGACGGCCTCGAGCGCGTCGAGGACCTCGTCGACGGGTACGCCGACGAGGCGGAGGTCGCCGCGCACGACGCCGCACGGTCGGCGCTCATGGCGCCGTTCGTCAACCGCCTCGCGGGCGGGGAGTACGTGTTCGACGGCGTCCGGCACCACGTGCCCCCGGTGCTCCCCTGGGAGCCGCTCACCATGCACGGGTTCGCGCGCACGCTCGACTGGACGGTCGTCGAGGATGCGGGGGAGGGCGGGGTCGCCGCGCGCGACACGGCGGCCGCCGACGGAGCGGAGCGGGAGTTCGTGACGCTCCGGACGGTCGTCCACGCCGACGCGCACGCGGGCTACCCGTTCGCGCTCGTGCTGGAGGTCCGGTACGTCCTCGGCGCCGGCTCCCTCGACGTCACGCTGCGCGCCCGCAACGTCGGGACGACGGCGGCCCCCGTCTCGCTCGGCTGGCACCCCTACCTCCGGGTCCCCGGGCACGGCGCGGTCGACGCGCTGGAGCTCACGGTGCCGGCCCGTCGCGCCGTCGTGACGGATGCCGGCATGCTCCCGCTCGCGGGGGAGGCCGCGTTCGGGGCGATCGACGGCGTCGGTCCCCTCCCGCTCGCGGGCGCGAGCCTCGACCACGCGTTCGCCGACCTCCGGGCCGACGCCGACGGCCGCGCGCGCACGGTCGTGCGCGACCCCGCCACGGGGCAGGGGCTCGCCGTCTGGCAGGAGCGTGGCCTCGTGCACGTCTACACGGGGGACGGTCTGGCGCGGCGCGGCCGCGCCGCGATCGCGGTCGAGCCGGTGGAGACGCTGACCGACGCGTTCAACCGGCCGGACTGCGCCGCCGACGTGCGGCTCGAGCCGGGGGCCGTCCGCGAGTTCGCGTTCGGGGTCGAGGTCCTGGCGTGACCCACGTCTCGTCCACCCGATTTGGCCTGGTCCGGAACCTCACGTAGAGTAGTGATCACCGACGCGGGGTGGAGCAGCTCGGTAGCTCGCTGGGCTCATAACCCAGAGGTCGCAGGTTCAAATCCTGCCCCCGCTACTCCTGAGAGGCCCTCGGTCAGCAGACATGCTGACCGAGGGCCTCTCGCTTTCTCCCGTACAGAGTCGGTGTCCTCGTGCTGTGACGCGCCCCACCCGGCCGAGGCGCGGGCGGGGGAAGCCACGGCCCACGGCCCGGCGTTATCGTCAGTGGCCGGCGCCCACCACTCCCGCGGGCGCCCGACACCCGGAAGGTCACCATGCGCCGTCTGCGTCCCCGTCCCGCCGTCCTGACCGCCGTCACGGCGGTCGCCGCGCTCACGCTGGCGGCCTGTTCGTCGGGTGCCGACGACGGCGGCGACGCCGCGAGCCCGAGCGAGAGCGCGTCGGGCGACGCGCAGTGTGAGCCGGGTGCGCTCCCGACGCTCACCGACGGCGTGCTGACCGTCGGCGCCGGCGAGCCGTACTCCCCGTGGTACGTAGGGGAGCAGGACTCGGGCGAGGGCTTCGAGTCGGCGCTCATCTACGCCGTCGCGGACCGCCTGGGCTACGCGGCCGACGACGTCGTGTGGGAGACCGTGACGTTCGAGCAGATCATCAGCCCGGCCGTGAAGCCGTTCGACGTGGCCGCCTACCAGACGTCGATCACGGACGAGCGCAAGCAGGCCGTCGACTTCTCGAGCCCGTACCTCACGACGCGCCAGGGCGTCATCGTCATGGAGGACGGCCCGTACGCGGGCGCGACGACGCTGGCCGAGCTCGACGGCGCGCGCATCGGGGTCACCGCCGCCCAGACGAGCCTCACGCTCGCCGAGGCCGCGTGGGGCGAGGACGCCGACATCTCGCCGTACAGCGCCGCCGGTGACGGCATGCAGGCGCTGCAGTCCGGCACGATCGACGCGATGGTCATGGACGTCGACCAGGGCGTCGCCGCCTCGACCGAGTACTTCCCGGACTCCGTCGTCATCGGCACCCTGCCCGACGAGGGCGTGGTCGAGCAGTACGGCCTCGTGCTGGACCTCGGCTCGGAGCTCACGGGCTGCGTGTCGCAGGCCGTCGACGACCTGGAGGCGGACGGCACGCTGGCCGAGCTGCGCACGACGTGGCTCAAGTCGGACGACATCCCCGTCCTCCAGTGACCCGGCCATGACCGTGCCCGACGACGCGCGCCCGCCCGGAGGCGTCGGGTCGCCCGACGCGGTCCCGGCCGCCGCGTGGTCACCCTCGCCGCTCGCGCTCGACCGGGCCGCGTTCCGACGCGCGCAGCGGCGGCGGTCGCTCCTCGTCGCGCTCGTGAGCACGGTGCTCGTCGTCGCGGCGGTGGTGCTCGTCGTCGTCAACGCGCCGGGCTGGGAGCGGGCGCGGACCGCGTTCTTCGACCCGGCGATGGCGTGGGAGTCGCTGCCCGCGATCCTCGAGGGCCTGTGGCTCAACCTGCGCGTGTGGGTCGTCGCGGGCGTCGTCGGCACGGTGCTCGGCCTCGGCCTCGCGGTCGCGCGCACGAGCCGCATCCCGGCGCTGTTCCCGCTGCGCGCGTTCGCGACGGTGTACGTCGACCTGTTCCGCGGCGTGCCGCTCCTCCTCGTGCTGCTGCTCGTCGGGTTCGGGCTGCCGGCGCTGCGGCTGGAGTGGCTGCCGACGTCGGGCGCGTTCCTCGGCGCGCTCGCGATCGTCCTCACGTACACCGCGTACCTCGCGGAGGTGTTCCGCGCGGGCATCGAGTCGGTGCACCCGTCGCAGGTCGCGGCGGCGCGCTCGCTCGGCCTCACGCGCGCGCAGACGACGCGGCGCGTCGTGCTGCCGCAGGCGGTCCGCAACGTCACCGCGCCGCTCGCGAACAACCTCGTCTCGCTGCAGAAGGACTCGGGCCTCATCTCCGTCCTCGGCGCCGTCGACGCGATCCGCGCCGCGCAGATCGCGACGACCGGCAGCTACAACTTCACGCCCTACGTCGTCGCGGGGATCCTGTTCTTCCTCGTGTCGTTCCCGCTGACGCGCGCGGTCGACGCGTACCAGGCGCGTCGCGGCTGGGGCCGGTCGCTCGCGACGGTGAGCGGGGCGGGGGACATCCGATGAGCGCGTCCGCGACGTCGTCCGGCGCGAGCCCCCGGGACGGGCGTCACCTGCTGTCCCTGCGGGGCGTGCGCAAGACGTACCCGGCCGCGGGCGCCCCGGGCGGGCGGCGGGTCGTGCTCGACGGCATCGACCTCGACGTCGACGCACACCGGTGCGTCGTGCTCGTCGGGTCGTCCGGCTCGGGCAAGTCGACGCTGCTGAGGGTCGTCAACCTGCTCGACGAGGTCGACGACGGCCAGATCCTGCTCGACGGCGAGGACGTCGCCGACCCGCGCCTCGACGCCGACCGGGTCCGCGCCCGTATGGGCATGGTCTTCCAGGCGTACAACCTCTTCCCGCACCTCACGGTGCTCGACAACGTGACCCTCGCGCCCCGGCTCGTGCACCGGCGCTCGCGCGACGAGGCGGAGGCGGCGGCGGTCGAGATGCTGGGCCGCGTCGGGCTCGGGCACAAGGTGACGTCCTATCCCGACCAGCTCTCGGGCGGCGAGCAGCAGCGCGCGGCGATCGCGCGCGCCCTCGTCAACGGCCCCGAGCTGCTCCTGCTCGACGAGGTGACGTCCGCGCTCGACCCCCAGCTCGTGGGCGAGGTGCTCGACCTGCTCGCCGAGCTGCGCGCGGAGGGCCGCACGATGCTCGTCGCGACGCACGAGATGGGGTTCGCGCGCCGCGTCGCCGACGAGGTCTGCTTCCTCCACGAGGGCCGCGTCCACGAGCGCGGCACGCCCGAGCAGGTGCTCGGCGACCCGCAGCGCGAGCGGACCCGCGCGTTCCTGCGCCGTCTGCACGCCTGACCGCGCCCTCGGGACCGCGCCGAGCACCGCCCGGGCCGACCCGGACCCCGGTCAGCCTCGCAGCACGAGCACGACCGTGGCAGCGACCGACGCGCAGGCGACGAGGACGTACGGCCACGTCCACGTGCGCTGCCCGGCGACACGCAGCACCAGGGCCACCGCGAGCGCGGCCAGGGCGAGCACGGGACCGTCGACGAGCGGGGCCAGGTCGACCGAGACGCGCAGGGTCTCCAGGAGCTGGGGCGGCAGGGGGACGAACGGTTGGCTCTGGCGGGCCGCGCCGTCGGGCACGAGCCACAGCGTGCGCAGGACCGCCAGGACCGCGAGGACGCTCGGAAGAGCCCGCAGGAGCGCGCCGCCGACCCGCGAACGGTCCCGGGACGACGACGCGGCAGGTCGGACGGGCCGTGCGGACCGCGTGGCGGACGCCGGGGCCGCCTCCTGGTGCGGCGGCGTCGTGGCTGCGGACGGGCCGGCGGCGCGCGGGGCCGGGGTGCTCGTGACCGCCGCGCCGGCGATCCGTGGCCGGGCGGACCCCGGACGCGCGGAGGGCGACGACGGCGTCGGGCCGAGGTGCTGGACGGGGCTCCGGCGCGGCGGGACCGACGGCGGGACCGGCCGGCCGACCTGCGTGGCGACGAGGTCGGGGGAGTCCATGACGCGGGTCCGTCCGACAGCGGGCGGGACCGGCTCCGGCCGGGGCAGCGCCGACGGACCGCGGCCCAGCGTGGAGACGCGCTGCACGGGCACCGGCCAGGGACGTGGGTCCGGGGAGCCGGACGCCGGCACGGGGACGGGGCCGTCCGTCCGCAACCGCGCGGCCCGGGCCGCGGGCTCGGCGCCGGAGCCCGGCACGAGGAGCATCGGGGGCGTCGGGCGACGGTACTCGCGCCACCCGCGCAGGGTGTCGGCGTGCCCCGCGGGCGGTGCCGCGGCCTGCCACCGCATTGCCTGCCAGAGCCAGTCCTTGAGCTCCGCCGGGGTCCGGCCGTCGGCCACGTGGGCGCCGATGCTCGCGACGTGGTCGGCGATCACCTCGGCGGCCGCGCCGTCGAACCCGTCGCCGTGCACCTCGGCCAGCACGCTCATCAGCGTCGCGTCGTAGACCAGGGCGTGCCACGGCTCCCGGACGCGGGCCGCGTCGGCCGCCCTGCCGACCGAGGGGACCTCCGCCGCCCGCTCGGTCCGGACGGGTGCGCCGGTGGCAGCGGCCAGCCCGGCGACCGGGCCCAGCGCGCGCTCGGCCGCGGTGGCGCCGTCGGCCACGATCCGTGACGTGAGGAGCAGGGTGTTGTCGGCGGCCTCCCCGGCGAGCCGGGCGCGCAGCACCGCGACGACGCTCTCGAGCGCGGGGCGGTGGTTCGGCTGGTAGCGGGTCATCGACAGGATCAGGTCCTGCAGGTGGGGGTCGATCTCGGGCAGCTCGGCGGGGGACCGGGCCGGTTCCGTCCCGGCCGGCACCCCGACCAGGTCGTCCGGGACCTCCCGCACGAGGTCGTCGGCCTCGAGGTCGCGGCCGAGGAAGTTGAGGTCCGCCGGCACGACTCCCGTGGCGGCGAAGATCAGGAGCAGACCGAGCGCGTACACGTCCGAGCGGGGGTGCACGCGGCGGGCGAACAGCTCCGGCGCCATGTACGCGAGCGTTCCGACCGGCTGGGTGGACGTCGCCGTGTCGAACAGCTTGGCGATGCCGAGGTCGATGAGGACCGCCCGGTCGCCGTCGACCATGATGTTGGCGGGCTTCAGGTCGCGGTGCACGCAGTGCTGCTCCTGCAGCACGAGCAGGGCCTCCGCGACGTGCGACGCCAGCCGCAGCGCCTGTCGTCCGTCCAGCGGGCCCGACGCGCGGACCTGCTCGCGCAGCGTGGCGCCGGGGACCAGCTCCATGGCGAACCACGGCTGGTCGTCATCCAGGCCCGAGCGCACGAACGCGGGGAAGCCGCGCCCGCCCACGGCCCGCAGCAGCCTCGCCTCCTGCGTGAAGCGCTCGCGGGAACCCTCCTGGAGACCCGTGAGCACCTTCACGGCGACCTCCGCGCCGTCCGCGTCCGTCGCGCGGTAGACGTGCGCGAACCCGCCGTGCCCGAGCACGTCGGCGAGGGTGAACGGGCCCTTGCGGTCACCGCTCGCCGGCACCTGGCGGACGGGCCGGCGGGGCAGGGGCGCGGGGCCCGGCCCGGCCTCCGGTGCGGCAGCAGGTCGCGCGGAGACGTCGGGCGCGGCGGACGTCGGCCCGGCGTGGTCGGCGGGGGCCCGCGTGGTCAGGCGGGTGTCGTCGTCGGTCGCCACCGCGAGGGGGGACTGCTCGGGGCCGGGCATGGGCGCAACGTTACAAGCGCGCCGCTCCTGGCCGGAGCAGACGACTCCGACGGTCCGAGCCGCGAGCGGCGCGTCGACCTGGGAGGCTGGACGTCATGGTCAACCGCCTCGCCGCCGCCGTGAGCCCGTACCTGCGCCAGCACGCGGGCAACCCGGTCGACTGGTACCCGTGGGGCGCCGAGGCGTTCGCGGAGGCGCGCCGCCGAGACGTGCCGGTCATGGTGTCGGTGGGGTACGCCACGTGCCACTGGTGCCACGTCATGGCGCGCGAGAGCTTCTCCGACCCGGACATCGGTGCGCTGCTCGCGCGCGGGTTCGTCGCGGTGAAGGTCGACCGCGAGGAGCACCCCGACGTCGACGCGAGCCTCCTCGCCGCGGCGAGCGCGTTCACCCCGGACCTGGGCTGGCCGCTCACGGTGTTCACGACGCCCGACGGCGCCCCGTTCTACGCGGGCACGTACTGGCCGCCCGTCCCCGTCGCCGGGCGACCTGCGTTCCGGGACGTGCTCGACGCCGTCGCGCAGGCCTGGGAGCAGCGGCGCGACCAGGCGGTCGAGACCGGGGACGCGATCCGCGCCGCGCTGCGCGACGCGGCGGCGGGCCGCCGGACGGGCGTGCCGCGCGCGGCCGCCACGGCGGTCGACGGCTCAGGGACGTCCGCCGCCGCCGACAGCGGGCTCGTGGCCGACCTGGCCGAGCACGCCCGGCGGGTCGTCGACCGGCTGGAGGCGGCGGAGGACCGCGTGCACGGCGGCTTCGGCGGCGCGCCCAAGTTCCCCGTCGCCCCGACGCTCGAGCTCCTGCTCGACGTCGCCGCGTCGTCCGTCGTGGACCCGGAGGTCGCGCGGCGCGCGCTCGTCCTCGCGGGGCGCACGATCGACGCGATGGCGGCGAGCCCGCTGCGCGACGTCGACGGCGGGTTCTTCCGGTACGCGACCCGGCCGGACTGGTCCGAGCCGCACTACGAGCGGATGCTCTACGACAACGCCCAGCTGCTCTCGGCGGCGACGACGCTCGCCGTGCTGCGCCGCACCGGACCCGTGGACGGACCCCTGCGCACGCCCGCCGAGGCGCCCGGCACGCCGGACCCGGGCGAGGTGACCGCCGAGGTGGCGGGCGACGTCGGCCGCTTCCTCCTGCGCGTGCTGCGCCTGGCCGACGGCGCGTTCGCGAGCGCGCAGGATTCGGAGTCCGTCGTGGACGGCGAGCGCCTCGAGGGCGGGTACTACCTGCTCCCGCCGGGCGAGCGCGCGCACCACGAGCCGCCCCCGCTCGACACGAAGGTGCTCACGGGGTGGAACGGGCTCGCGGTCGAGGCGCTCGCGCGCGCCGGGCACCACCTGGCGCTGCCCGACCTCACGGACGCCGCGCGCGCGGCCGCCGACCGGCTGCTCGCGACGCACGTCCGGGCCGACGGGTCGCTCGTGCGGGCGTCGGAGGGCGGCGTCGTCTCGGACGCCGTCGCGACGCTGGAGGACCACGGCGCGTTCGCGACGGCGCTCCTCGTGCTCGGGGGCCTCACCGGGGAGGCGCGGTACGTGCGCGAGGGCTTGCGCCTCGTCGACGCGTCCGTCGGCCCGGACGGCGACCTCACGCCCCCGCAGGGCACGGACCCGGTGCTCACCGAGCTCGGGCTGGCCGCCGGAGCGGCGGCGGACCCGTCGGAGGGCGCGGTGCCCTCGGGCACGACGGCGGCCGCCCGGGCCGCGCTGCTCGCGCACCTCGCGACGGGCGAGCCGCGGTACCGGGACGCCGCGCTCGCGCACGTCGCCGCGTCCGCCTCCGCGAGCGAGCACCCGCTCGGCGCGGCGGGCGTGCTGCGCGTCGCCGTCGGGCTCGCGGAGCCGCCCCACCAGCTCGTGGTCGTCGCCGACGCCGACCGGCGCGAGGGGTTCCTCGCCGCCGCGCGCGACTGGTACCACCCGGGCGGGCTGCTGCTCGCCGCGACGCCCGGCGACGCCGCGGCCCTCACCGCCGACGGCGTCGGTCTGCTCGCCGACCGCGGGCCGGGCGCCTACCTGTGCGCGGACTTCGTGTGCCGGCTCCCCGTGCACGACCCCGCGGCGCTGCGGGACCAGCTCGGGGCGTGACGTCCCCGGGCACCGGGGGTGCAGGGCACGGGCCACGGTCGCATGATGGAAGAGCGGTGCGGCACGAGGAGGAGCCATGAGGGCATCGGTCGGGGACAGGATCGTGACCGCCTCGGGCGTCGTCGGCGGGGCGGTGCGCGACGGGGTCGTGGTCGAGCTGCGGCACGAGGACGGCTCGCCGCCGTACCTCGTCGAGTGGGCCGACACGGGCGAGCGGACGCTCGTCTACCCGGGGTCGGACAGCTACGTCGAGCACGTCCCGGGTGCGGAGACGGGCGACGGCACGGACACCACGAAGGTGTGGCGCGTGCAGGTGAGCGTCGTCGAGTCGGAGGGCCGGACCACGGCGGAGGCGGTCCTCGTCGCGGAGACGCCCGAGCACGTGCGGACCGTCGGGCGGGCGCGGCGCGACCCGCACGACCGCGACGTCCCGCTCATCGGCGACGAGATCGCCGTCGGGCGGGCGCTGCGCCGGCTCGCGGACCGGCTGCTGGACGACGCCGAGTCGGACATCGCGTCGTCGACGGGCGCCCCGGCGCACGTGCACCAGTGACGCGCCCGGGCGAGGGCGCGGCACCCGGTACCGCGGACGCCGCGGTGCGGGCGCTCGTGCACGGGCGCGTGCAGGGCGTCGGCTTCCGCTGGGCGACGCGTGAGCGGCTCGCCGCCCTCGGCCTCGACGGCGCGGCGACCAACCGGCCCGACGGGACCGTCGAGGTCGTCGCGTCCGGGGCGCCGGACGCCGTCGACCGCCTCGTCGCCTGGCTGCGGGACGGCCCGACCCCGGGCGACGTCACGCACGTCGACGTCGAGCGGGCGCACGCCTCCTGAGGACTCGCGCCCGGCGCTCCCCGGCGTTCCCGGCGCGAGCGGCGCCGCGCTCAGCCGTCCGCGCGGGCCAGCACGGACTCCCAGTGCCAGGGCTCGGGCACGCGCCCGTCGGGCTCGGCGAAGTCGGGGTGCGTCCACCCGTAGGTCTCGGCGTTCTGCTTGAGCCACTCGTACTGGGGGGTGCCGAACGCCTGGACGCCGCCGCCCAGGTCGACGGCGAACCCCAGCCCGTGGTTCGAGCACCCGGGCGGCGCCGCGATGGGCGACGACGGGTCGTACAGGCCCTGCTGCTCCTCGAACGTGCGGTACGAGGAGTTGATCGTCAGGTGCACGCCGAACCGCTCGACGTACGCGGCGTCGAGGGCGACGAGCCCGTCCAGCACGTCGGCGCGCACCCGGTCGCCGGGCGACCACGGGATCGGCGCGAGGGCGGAGTCGGGCACCCGGCCGCCGTCGGGGTCCCACAGCTGGTCCGGCGCCGGGCACGAGACGGCGTCCTGCGCGACCGACGTCTCCTCCGTCGACGTGCTCACGACCCCCAGGCCTGCCCCCAGGTCGAGCACCGCCTGCTCGAGCGCCGCGAGGTCGTCGCCCGCGAGCCCCGCCTCCGCGGCGTCGTCGGCCGCGGCCGCGGTGTCCAGCGCGTCGCGCAGCCGGGCCCGGACCGCCTCGTCGGCGCCGAGGCCCTCCGTCGCGGCGTAGATCTTCTCGCCCAGCTCGCGGGCGGTCGCGAGGCTCGCGCGCGCCGCGCTCACCTCGCCGCGCGCGTGGTCGAGCATCGAGGCGTGCACGGCGTCCGACGCCGAGACGAGCGACCGGTCCGCCGCGTCCGTACCCGTGGTCATCCGGTCGAGGAACGGCGCCGTGAGCAGGGCGCGGGCGTCGTCCACCTCGGTCGTCAGCGCGGCCCGTACCGCCGGGTCGGCGACCTTCCCGTCCGACGCCGCGAGCAGGTCCTCGGCGGTCGCGGTCCGGTCGGCCAGCGCGTCGTACTCCGTGTCCCGGTACCAGGCGAACGCCCCGCCGCCCCCGCCGAGGACGAGGGCGAGCGCCACGACGGCCGCGATCCACGCGGCCCGGTGCCGGTGCGGCTCGCGCGCGTGCCGACGCTCCCGGCCACCCGGCGGGTGGTCCGCGGGGCCGGCGGGCGGGGCGGTGCTCGTGGCGGTCACACCGCCAGAACCTACGGCACGACGACGACCGCCCCGGACGGATCCGGGGGTGCGCACGGACACGCTCACGGCTTGCTCACGAACCCCGACCGGTCCGTGCGTCGGCGGGCGCCGTCGTGCATCAGCCGGGGCGCGACGACCCTCCCCAGATGGTGTCCCCGACGCGCCGCCGGGGGCGGATCGAGGAGGGACCATGAAGCGGCTGGTGCTGTGCTGCGACGGCACGTGGAACTCGCCGGTGAACGCGAGCGTGTCGAACATCGAGAAGATCGCGCGCTCGGTCCGCACCGGCATCGGACCGGACGGCGTCCAGCAGATGGTGTTCTCCGTCGAGGGGGTCGGGGCGCAGGGCTACCTCGTCGACCGGCTCCTCGGCGGGGCGTTCGGGTACGGCCTGACGCGCAACGTCGTCGCGGGGTACCGGCACCTCGCGCTCAACTACGAGCCCGGCGACGAGATCTACGTCTTCGGGTTCAGCCGCGGCGCGTACACGGCGCGCAGCGTCGTCGGCATGGTCGCGACCGTCGGGCTGCTCACCCAGGACGCGCTCGCGCGCGACCACCTGTGCGAGGCCGAGGACGTCTACCGCGACCGCGACGCCGCTCACCGGGCCGAGCGCGCCCGCACGTTCCGCGCCGCGTACTGCCACGACCACGTGCCCGTCGCGTTCCTCGGGGTGTTCGACACGGTGGGTGCGCTCGGCGTCCCCGGGCTGTCGCGCCGCCGCAGCCGGTTCCACGACCTGCGTCTGTCGACCGACGTCCGGTGCGCCCGCCAGGCGCTCGCCATCGACGACCGCCGCATCACGTTCGAGCCGTGCCTCTGGGACGTGCCCGTGGTCATGGCGTCCCGGGTCAAGCAGGTCTGGTTCCCCGGCGGGCACAGCGACGTCGGGGGCGGCGCGCGGGCGCGCGCCCTCTCGGACACCGCCCTGCTGTGGATGCTCGGCGAGGCCGTCGCGCGCGGTCTCGTCGTCGACGAGGAGCGGCTGCGCGCGCAGCTCCACCGCGACGACGAGCTCGTCTGCCGCGTCCGCCCCGGGCTGCTCTTCGGCGCGCTCAACCTCGTCAAGCGCCTGCACCACCGCCCGCGCTTCCGCGGCGCGCTGCGGGTCCTCGCGGGCGTCCCGACCCCGCCCGAGACCGTCGACGCCGTCTTCCTCGCCGAGACGGCCGTGACGCTCAGCGCCGACCCCGCGTCGGTCTACGCGCGCCACGCGCGGAACCTCGGCTGGTGGCGCGACAGCGCGGGCCCGGACCTCGCACGCGTCGTCGAGCCGGTGCCGGGCGCCGCCCAGGAGACCCGGCCCCTCGCCCTCGCCTGACCACGCGCGCCGCCCCGTGCCATGCTGGGCAGCGTGAGCGAGCAGACCCCCGACCGCGTCCCGGCCGCGCAGCTCGTCCCCGCCGACGCGCACGTCCTCGGGGACCCCGCCGCGCCCGTCACCATCGTCGAGTTCGGCGACCTCGAGTGCCCGTACTGCGCCGCCGCCGCCCCGGTGCTGCGGCAGGTCGTCGAGTCCTCCGACGGCCGGGTGCGCCTCGTGTTCCGCCACTTCCCGCTGTTCGAGATCCACCCGCACGCGCTGTCGGCCGCGCTCGCCGTCGAGGCGGCCGCCGCGCAGGGCAGGTTCTGGGAGATGCAGGCCGCGCTGTTCGCGCACCAGGACCAGCTCGGCGAGGCCGGGCTCGCCGAGCGGGCCGAGGAGCTCGGGCTCGACGGCGCGTCGGTCGTCGGGGACGCGGCCCAGCAGCACGCCGCCCCGGTGCAGCGCGACTACGCCGACGCGCTCGCGGTCGGGGTGCAGGGCACCCCGACGCTCTTCGTCGACGGCGTCCGCTACCGCGGCCGCGTCACCGCCGAGGGCCTGCGGGCCGCGATCGCCGCCGCGCGGTCGTAGGTCACCTCGCGGGCCCGAGCGCCCGGTCGGCGGGAACCGGCCCGTGCCGTGCCGCGCCGACCCGTGCGACGCGCCGTGCGGTCACGTGGTCGCGGGCGGGTGCCAGGGGAGCGGTGGGAGCTCCGGTGGCGGGCCGCCCGCGCCGGGCGAGCACAGGGGCCAGCGCTCGCCGAAGAGCCGCAGCGCCACGGAGCCGAGCACGGCGGCGACGAGCGAGCCCGCGAGGATGCCGATCTTGGCCTGCTCGACGAGCGCCTCGTCGTCGAACGCGAGCTCGGCGATGAAGAGCGAGATGGTGAACCCGATGCCGGCGAGGATCGCCCCGCCGAGCAGGTGGGAGTACCGCACCCGCCCCGGGAGGTCGCCGAGGCCGAGCCGCAGGGCCAGCGTCGCGGCCCCGAAGATGCCGACGGCGTTGCCCACGACGAGCGCGACGGCGACGCCGATCGTCACGGGCGACGTGGCGGCGGCGCGCAGCGACTCGCCGTCGAGCCGCACGCCCGCGTTCGCGAGGCCGAAGACGGGCACGACGACGTACGCGCTCCACGGGTGCAGCACGCGCTGGAGGCGCTCGCTGGTGGGCACGGCCGCGCGCGCGGCGAGCTCGGTGAGGTGCTCACGCTCCGCCGTCGTCTCCTGCGCGAGCCGCTTGGCGTACTTCGGCACGACGGCGACGTCCACGGGGCGCGACGAGCGCGACGGCACGAGCAGGCCCACGAGCACGCCCGCGAGCGTCGCGTGCACGCCCGAGGCGTACACCGCGCCCCACAGCGCGATCCCGGCGAGCGCGTACGGCGTGAGGCGCCAGACGCCGAGCCAGCGCAGCACGAGGATCACGGCGACGAGCACGGCGGCGACGCCGAGCCCCGGGAGCCACAGGTCGTCGGTGTAGAAGAGCGCCATGACGGAGATGGCGCCGATGTCGTCGACGACGGCGAGCGTGAGGAGGAAGAGCCGGAGCTGGTCGGGGCAGCGCGGCCCGAACAGCGCGAGGATGCCGACGAGGAACGCGGTGTCCGTCGACATGACGATGCCCCAGCCGTGCTGAGCGGAGGACCCCACGTTGAACGCGAGGTAGATCAGCGCGGGCACGGCGAGGCCGCCCAGCGCGCCCAGCGCCGGGACGGCGACGGTGCGGCGGTTGCGGAGCTCGCCGCTCGTCACCTCGCGGTTGATCTCGAGGCCGATGACGAGGAAGAACACGGCCATCGCGGCGTCGTTGACCCAGTGGTGCAGGTCCATCTCGAACGTCCACGGCCCGACGCGCCAGCCCGCCTCCGTGGACCAGAGCGCGTCGTGGGCGCCGGACCACGCGGAGTTCGCCCACACGAGCGCGACGACCGTGGCGGCGAGGAGCAGGACGGCGCCGCCCGCCTCGGTCGCGAGGAACGAGCGGAGCGAGGGCGCCACGGGGCGGAGCTGGAAGCGCAGCGGCGGGCCCGGTCGGGCGGGGACGCGGACGACGGGGAGGGACGACGGCGGAGCGGGCTCGGTCACTGGGCCTCCGGGTGGGTCGGGACGGGGCGACGCCCCGGGCGTCGGACCTGCGCTGGGACAACTCTTCCGGGCGGCAGATCCTTCCGCAACAGACCTCACGGGAGCATCGAGGCGGGGGCTCTGCCCGACGCGGAAATCCGTATCTCGGAAAAGTTCTTCCGAAACCCTTGTGACGTCCGCCACGCGCTGCTACCGTCGAGAGTGCCAACGGCGGGCCCGGGCCGAGCGACACGCTCGGTGGTCGACACGATCGATCCGACACCGGCAGCTACCTACCAGGCGGACGTGACAACTCGCCTGCAGCGGCCCGCCGGCCGCCTCCTCCCGGCTCACCGACGAGCCCGGACGCCGGAGGCGGAGCACCCGGCGTCGCTGCCCGAACCGTGGAGACTCACCATGGACACTCTTGTCGTGGACACATCACACCTGGACCGAGCCGTCGCCCTCGCGGTCGACAGCGTCGCGCACGCCGGAGGACCCTTCGGCGCCGTCGTCGTCACCGCCGACGGGCAGGTGTTCGAGGGCAACAACCGGGTCACGCAGGACAACGACCCCACCGCGCACGCCGAGGTCACCGCGATCCGGCGCGCGTGCGCCGCGCTCGGCACCTTCGACCTCACGGGCGCGACGCTCTACTCGAGCTGCGAGCCGTGCCCCATGTGCCTCGCGTCCGCCCTCTGGGCGCGCGTGCAGGCCGTGCACTACGCCGCCGACCGGTACGACGCCGCGCGCGCCGGCTTCGACGACGCCGCCTTCTACGACTTCTTCGACGCCGACCCGGCCGACCGGGTGATGCAGGTCGTGCACGAGCGCACGGCCACCGCCACCGCGCCGTTCGACGCCTGGCGCGCCCTCGACTCCCGGGTCGAGTACTGACCGGCCGCGCGGTCGATCGGTACCTCGGGAAAGGGCACAAGGACGTGACTCTCCTCGGCATGCGGCGGCAGACCGCCGGGAACGACGACGCACGCGGCACCGGACCGGCCACCGGCCGGCTCGACCGCTTCTTCCGGATCACCGAGCGCGGCTCGACCACGGGGCGCGAGCTCCGCGGCGGGCTGGTGACCTTCTTCGCGATGGCGTACATCGTCATCCTCAACCCCCTCATCCTCGGCGGGACGAGCGCCGAGAACGCGCCCGTCGACGTCGCGGGCGGGTGGCTCCAGACGGCGCAGGTCGGCGCGATGACCGGCCTCGCCGCCGGTGGCCTGACCATCCTGTTCGGGCTCGTCGCGAACCTCCCGTTCGCGCTCGCGGCCGGGCTGGGCATCAACTCGTTCCTCGCCGTCGCCGTCATCGGCGACGTCACGTGGCCCGAGGCGATGGGGCTCGTGCTCGTCAACGGCCTGCTCATCGTGCTGCTCGCCGTGACGGGCGCGCGGTCGGCGATCTTCAACGCCGTCCCGCGCCAGCTCAAGGCCGCGATCACGGTCGGCATCGGCCTGTTCATCGCGTTCATCGGGTTCGTCGACGCGGGGTTCGTCACGCGCACCCCGGGCGGGCCGCCGGTGCAGCTCGGCGACGGCGGGTCCATCACCTCGGTCCCGACGCTCGTGTTCGTCGTCGGGCTGCTCACCATGGGCGTCCTCGTGGCGCGCAAGGTCAAGGGCGGGCTGCTCATCGGGCTCGTCGCGACGACCGTCGTCGCGATCGTCGCCGAGTCCGTGCTGCACCTCGGCCCGGCGTCGGAGACGAACCCCGGCGGCTGGCACCTCACCGTGCCGGCGCTGCCCAGCTCGCTGGTGTCGGTGCCCGACCTCAGCCTGTTCGGGCAGCTCTCGTTCGGCGCGTTCGACCGGATCGGGGCGCTCGCGGCGACGATGCTCGTGTTCACGCTGTTCTTCACGAACTTCTTCGACGCGATGGGCACGATGACGGGGCTCGCCAAGCAGGGCGGCCTCGCCGACGCGGACGGCAACTTCCCGCGCATCAAGTCGGCGCTCGTCGTCGAGGGCGTGGGCGCGGTCGTCGGTGGGGCGACGTCGTCGTCGTCGAACACGGTGTTCGTCGACTCGGCGGCGGGCGTGGGCGAGGGTGCGCGGACGGGCCTCGCCTCGGTCGTCACGGGCGGGCTCTTCCTCGTCGCGATGTTCCTGACGCCGCTGACGGCGGTGGTGCCGATCGAGGTCGCGAGCGCGGTGCTCGTCGTCGTGGGCGCGATGATGATGGGCCAGATCAAGGAGATCGACCTCACCGACTTCACGGTGACGCTGCCGGTGTTCCTCACGATCGTGACGATGCCGCTCACGTACTCGATCGCGAACGGCATCGGTATCGGGTTCGTCACGTGGGTCCTGCTGCGGACCGCGTGCGGGCGGGCGCGCGACGTCCACCCGCTGCTGTGGGTGGTCGCGGCCGGGTTCGTCGTGTACTTCGTGCGCGGTCCGCTCACCGCGGTCGTGGGAGGCTGAGCCTCGACATCGACCGCACGGCCGACGGGTCGCCCGCTCCTCCGGGTGGCCCGTCGGCGTGCGAGGAACGGGGAGGGCGAGGCATGGCCGGGACAGCACGGGTGAGCGTCGACGAGCACCGCGCGGACGTCGCGGCCCTCCTCGCACCCCTCGTGGACGCGGCCCGACGGCGCGCCCGCACCCAGGACGTCGACCTCGCCGCCGCGCTCGGCCGGGTCCTCGCGGGGGACCTCGTCGCGCCCGTCGCCGTCCCGCTGTTCCGCAACTCGCAGATGGACGGGTACGCCGTCCGCGCCGCGGACGTCGCCGACGCGCGGACGGAGGCCCCCGTCCGCCTGGCCGTGGCCGCCGAGATCGCGGCGGCGCCGGGCGTCCCGCCCCGGCTCGCGCCGGGCACGGCCGCCCGCATCATGACGGGCGCGCCCGTTCCCGAGGGAGCGGACGCCGTCGTGCCCGTCGAGGACACCGCGACCGGGACGTTCGCCCGCACGCCCACGGGTGCGGCGCGGGACGACCGCACCGGTCCGGCGGCCGGAGACGCTCTTGCCACGCCGGGCACGGCGGAGGCCGTCGAGGTCCGGGTGCCGCGGGCCGCGGGAGACTTCGTGCGCCAAGCGGGCTCCGACGTCCGCCCCGGCGACGTCCTGCTGCCCGACGGGACGGTTCTCGCGCCGCACCACCTGGCCGCCGCCGCGGCGTGCGGGGTCGGGCGCGTCCGGGTCGTCGCGCGGCCGCGCGTCGCGGTCCTGTCGACGGGGTCGGAGCTCGTCGGCCCGGGAGAGACCCCGGGCCCCGGGCAGGTCTTCGACGCGAACGCCGACGCGCTCGGTGCCGCCGTGCGGCGCGCGGGCGGCGACGTGGTGCTCACGGCCCGGTGCGGCGACGACGCCGAGCGGTTCGCCGTCGTGCTCGCCGAGGCCGCGGCGGTCGCGGACCTCGTGGTGACGTCGGGAGGCGTGTCGCAGGGCGCGTACGAGGTGGTCAAGGACGTCCTCGGCGGGGGCGCGTCGTCGGACGTGACGTTCCGCTCCGTCGCGATGCAGCCGGGCGGGCCGCAGGGGTTCGGCACCGTGGACGGGGTGCCCGTGCTCACCTTCCCGGGCAACCCGGTGAGCGCGCAGGTGTCGTTCGCGATGTTCCTGCGCGAGCCGCTCGAGCGGGCCGCGGGCCTGCCCGGCGCCGAGCGCGTGCGCACGGCGGTGCTCGCCGAGCCGCTGACCTCGCCCGCGGGCAAGCGGCAGCTCCTGCGGGGCGCGACGGGTCCGGGGGGCACGGTGCGCGTCGTCGGGGGAGCGGGCTCCCACCTCGTCGCGTCGATGGCGCGCGCGGACGTGCTCGTGGACGTCCCGGCCGACGTGACAGAGTGGGACGCCGGGACCGAGGTGGAGGTGCGGGAGCTGTGACGCAGGAGACGGACGGCGGCGCGCCGCCCACGGACCCCAGCCGTGTGACGACGGACGTGCTCGACGACGCCGTGTCGCGCGCCGTCGAGGAGGCCGTCGGGGGGCCCGAGTGCGGGGCGGTCGTGACGTTCCGCGGCGTGGTGCGCGACGTCGACGGCGGTCGGGGCGTGACGCGGCTCGACTACGAGGCGCACCCCGACGCCACGGCGGTGATCCGGCGCTGCGTCGCGGACGTGGCGACCGAGACGGGGCTGCGGGCCGCCGCGGTCCACCGGTACGGCAGCCTGGGGATCGGTGACGTCGCGCTCGTCGCGGCCGCGGCAGCGGGCCACCGCCGCGAGGCGTTCGAGGCCTGCTCGCTGCTCGTCGAGCGCATCAAGGCCGAGGTGCCGATCTGGAAGCGCCAGCACTTCGACGACGGCGTCTCGGAGTGGGTCGGGCTGTAGGACCAGGGCCGCTGGACCGTCGGTCAGACGACGAGAGGCGAGAAGCGTCCCCCGGCCGGAGCCGGGGAGGGGCCACTTCTCGCCTCTCGCGAGCTTCCTTCGGGATCCGCCGGGCGACGACGATGTCGGGCGGGTTGCCCGGCCGCTCGGGCCGGGAGGGGACGGTCGGGTCAGCGCGCGGCGGGGCGGTTGTCGAGCAGCATGCCGATGCCGAGGCCGACGGCGGTCCCGAGGACGAGGCCGAACCAGCTCAGCACGACGACCCCGACGACGGCGCCGACGGCCGCGCCCAGGACGCTCTTGGTGCCGGCCTTCCAGGAGCCGGACCGCTCGTCGGTGCGGTAGATCGGGAGCGCGGACGCGCTGTTGTCCGGGGTCGTCGAGGACGCGCCGGAGATCGAGGAGGAGGGGCGGTTGGTGGGTGCGGGAGAGATCGTCGTCACGAGATCCATGGTAGGAAGAGACGGCGGCTCTGACCTGGGCTGATGCACCGAGGTGACCGGCTTCACCCTATGATCTGCGCCACCGCCCGGCGCTCACCTCAGCCGCCGATCGCGCCCATGCTGCGTGTCGTCGCCGCGAAGGCGTCGGCGGCGAGCGTGGGGGCGTCGCTGCCGTGCGCGAGCGGCTTGCGCCACGTCGCGCCCTGCCACGCCCGGGCGAGGGCGTCGTCGCGCTCGTCCTCGTCGAGGTCGTCCGAGCGCAGGATCGCGCGCAGGTCGGTCTCGTCGTCGCCGAACAGGCACGAGCGCACGGTGCCCTCGGCGGTGAGCCGGGTGCGGTCGCACGCGCCGCAGAACGAGCGCGTGACGGAGGCGATGACGCCGACCGTCTGGGGTCCGCCGTCCACGAGCCACTCCTCGGCGGGCGCCGACGGGTCGTCGCGCCCGACCTCGAGCAGGTCGAAGCGGGTGCCCAGCACGCCCAGGAGGTCCGTCGCGGAGACGAGGTCGTCGCGCGTCCAGCGGCCGTCGGCGTCGAGCGGCATCTGCTCGATGAACCGCAGGTGGCAGCCGTGCTCGACCGCCCACGCGAGGAGGTCGGCCGCGCCCGCCAGCGTCTCGGGCATGAGGACGGCGTTGAGCTTCACCGGGGCGAGGCCGGCGTCGAGCGCGGCCCGGATCCCGGCGAGCACGTCGGGCAGGCGGTCGCGCCGCGTGAGGCGCGCGAAGTGCGCGCGGTCGACCGAGTCGAGGGAGATGTTCACGCGGTCGAGCCCGGCGTCGACGAGCCCGCGGACGCGCTTGTCGAGGCCGATCGCGTTGGTCGTCAGCGAGAGGGACACGCCCGGCGCGGCGGCGCGCGCGGCGCGCAGGATGTCGGCGAGGTCGTTCCGCAGGAGCGGCTCGCCGCCGGTGAACCGGACGTCGGTGATGCCGAGCCGCGCCACCGCGACCCGCACGACCCTGCCGATCTCGTCGGGCGTGAGCAGGTCCTCGCGGGGGATCGCGGGCAGCCCTTCGGCGGGCATGCAGTACGTGCACCGCAGCGAGCACTTCTCGGTGATGGAGATGCGCAGGTCGCGCGCCACGCGGCCGTACCGGTCGACGAGCGCGTCGGTCGCCGGGCGGGCCGGGTCGAGGTCGGCCGGGACGCCGGAGGGCGCGGCGGACCGCAGCCTGGGCATCCCGAGCGAGACGGCGGTCATGGGCTGATCGTAGTCGTCCGTCCCGCCGGGACGGTGACCTACGCCTCAGCGCGTGCTAGCGTGGAGTCCGTCGAGCGGAAGATCGGTTCCGCTGGACGGAAAGGCCCCTCGGTGCTCGAGGGACGTCAACGGGCGGATTCAAGCCCTGCGACCGGGAGCGTCACAGCCGACGCCGGCCCGGGTGCGCAGGGGACTCACCGCAAGGGTTCACTGGAAGGACGCCGGTTCGCCGGCACCCTGGCGGAAGCGAGGCCACGATGCTCCACATCGTCGACCGGCTCGCCCCCTGGCTCGGTCCGGGGCAGCCACCCTTCGCCGTGGCGACGGTGGTCGCCGCGTCGGGGTCCGTGCCGCGCCCGGTCGGCACCGCGATGGCGGTCCGCGCCGACGGCGCCGTGCTCGGCAGCCTGTCGGGCGGGTGCGTCGAGGGTGCCGTCCACGCCGCGGCGCTCGACGCGATCGCGTCCGGCACGAGCCACCGCGAGACGTTCGGGTACAGCGACGACGACGCGTTCGCCGTCGGGCTGAGCTGCGGCGGGACGCTGGACGTCCACGTCCAGCCGGTGCTCCCGGACGACGACGCGACGCGCGCCCTGCACGCGCTCGCGGCGCGGGAAGAGCCCGCCGCGCCCGTGGCCCTCGTCCGCCGCATCGACGGCGGCGCGCGCACGGTCGTCGTCGTGGACGACCCGGGCGCTGCCGACGAGGCAGCGGTCGCCCGGGTGCTGCGCGGGCTCGTCGGCCCCGACAGCCTGGCAGCCGCCGCGGCGCAGGTCGTGGCGGTGCTGCGGGCGGGCGGCACGGCGACCGTGCACGCGGCGCACGGCGGGCCGGGCGCGCGGCCGTCGTCGCCCGAGGCGCCCGCCGGCGCGCAGGTCCGGGCAGGAGCCGCCGTCCCGGGTGACCCGTGCGACGACGTCGAGCCGGTCACGCTGCTCGTCGAGACGCGGCTGCCCGCGCCGCGCTTCCTCGTGTGCGGGGCCAACGACTTCGCGGGCGCGCTCGTGCGGCACGTCCGGCTCGTGGGCTACCGCGTGACGCTCGTCGATGCGCGCGAGGTGTTCGCGGACCCACGCCGTTTCCCCGAGGCGGAGGTCGTCGTCGACTGGCCCGACCGCTATCTCGCCGCGGAGGCCGCCGCGGGCCGGCTCGACGCGCGGACCGCCGTCGCCGTGCTCACGCACGACGCGAAGTTCGACGTGCCGCTCCTGCGGCTCGCGCTGGACCTCCCGCTCGCGTACGTCGGCGCGATGGGCTCGCGCCGCTCGCACGCCCAGCGCGTCGCCGCGCTGCGCGCCGAGGGCGTGGGCGAGGCCGCGCTCGCGCGTCTGCGGTCGCCCATCGGGCTCGACCTCGGCGCCGTCACGCCCGAGGAGGTCGCCGTCTCCATCACCGCGGAGCTCGTCGCCACCCGGCACGGGCGCTCCGCCGTCGTCCCGCTCAGCAGCAGCTCGGGCCCGCTCCACGCGGAGCCCGCCGCACGACCGGACGGTGCACCGACGCACCGCCCCCACCCCGAGGAGGCCCCCTGATGGACCTGGGCACCGTCACCGACCTCGTCCCGACCGCCGACCCCGCCGACTGGCGCGAGGGCGACGCGTGGCTCGCGGGCGGGACCGTCCTGTTCTCCTACGGCAGCGAGACGCTCCGGCGCCTGCTCGACCTGACGAGCGCGGGGTGGCCCGCGCTGACGGTCACCGGCGACGGCCTGGAGATCGCCGCGACATGCACCGTCGCCGAGCTGTGGGCGTTCGAGGAGAGCGCGCAGGCCGCGCCCGTGCGCGAGCGGTGGCGCGCGCTGGACCTCGTGCGGCCGTGCTGCGACAGCTTCGTCGCGTCGTTCAAGATCTGGAACACGTCGACCGTCGGGGGCAACGTCTGCACGTCCCTGCCTGCCGGGCCGATGATCTCGCTCACCGCGGCGCTCGACGGCGTCGCGGAGATCTGGGGGCCGGGCGGCACCCGCCGGGAGCAGCCCGTCGTCGACCTCGTCACGGGCGAGCTGCGCAACACGCTCGCGCCCGCGGAGCTCCTGCGCGCGATCCGTCTGCCGGACCACGCGCTGCGCTCGCGGACGGCGTTCCGCCGCCTGTCCCTGTCGAACCTCGGGCGCTCCGGCGTGCTGCTCGTCGGCCGGGTCGACCCGCCCGACGCCGGGGGCGCCTTCGTCCTCACGGTCACCGCCTCGACGCGCCGGCCCGTGCAGCTCCGCTTCGCGGCGGACGCGCTGCCCACCGCTGCGGGCCTCGTCACCACGCTCGACGGCGCGATCCCCGCCGACCTCTACCACGACGACATCCACGGGCTGCCCGAGTGGCGCCGGGACATGACCTACCGCCTCGGCGAGCAGATCCGCGCGGAGCTCGTCGACGGCACGACCTCGGACGGAGGCCTCCGATGACGACGACGCCCGCCCCGCACCCGGCCCCGCCGGTGACGATCGACGGCCGTACCGCCCGCACCGAGCCGCGGGCGGGCCAGTGCCTGCGCACCTACCTGCGCGAGCAGGGCGCGCTCGGCGTGAAGAAGGGGTGCGACGGCGGAGACTGCGGCGCGTGCACCGTGCACGTCGACGGCGTCCCCGTGCACTCGTGCGTCTACCCCGCACGACGCGCGGCCGGTCACGAGGTGACGACGATCGAGGGGCTCGCGGCGACGTCGTGCCCGGGCGGCGCGGCCGGCGACGAGCCCGCGGGCGCGTGCCACCACGACTCCCACGGCCCGCAGGACGCGCTGCACCCGGTGCAGCAGCAGTTCCTCGACGCGCAGGGCTTCCAGTGCGGGTTCTGCACCGCCGGGATGATCATGACCGCCGCGACGTTCGACGACGCGCAGCGCGAGAACCTGCCGCGCAACCTCAAGGGCAACCTGTGCCGCTGCACGGGGTACCGCGCGATCGAGGACGCCGTCCTCGGGCGCGGCGACACGACCGGGAGCGCGCCGGGCACGGGTGAGCGCGCGCCGTCGGGCGGTGACCAGGCCGCTACCTCGGGTGACCAGGCCGCTACCTCGGGTGACCAGGCCGCTACCTCGGGTGACCAGGCCGCTACCTCGGGTGACCTGGGCTCTGCCCCGCGGGATCACGCCGCTCGCTCGGCCGGCCGGGCGTTCGGGCGCGACGTGTCCGCGCCGGCGGGGCGGGGGATCGTCACCGGGACGGTGCGGTACACGCTCGACGTGGACCCGGCGGACTACCCGGGCCTGCTCCACCTCAAGCTCGTGCGGTCCCCGCACGCGCACGCGCGCGTGGTCGCGATCGACACGACGGAGGCGCTCGCGGTGCCCGGCGTGCACGCCGTGCTCACGCACGAGGACGCGCCCGCGACCCGGTTCTCGACCGCGCAGCACGAGCTGTTCACCGACGACCCCGACGACACGCGGATCCTCGACGACGTGGTGCGGCACGTCGGCCAGCGGGTCGCGGCCGTCGTCGCCGAGACCGTCGCCGCCGCTGAGGAGGGCGTGCGCCGGGTCCGCGTCGAGTACGAGCCGCTGCCCGCCGTCGTCGACCCGGAAGCGGCCATGGCGCCCGGCGCCCCGCTCGTGCACCCCGAGCTCGACGCCGCCGCCGCGCGTGTCTCGCGGCCGGAGGCGAACGTCGTCGCCGAGGTGCACAGCGAGCTCGGCGACGTCGAGCGCGGGCTCGCGGAGGCCGACGTCGTGCACGAGGCCACGTACCGCACCCACCGCGTGCAGCACGCGGCGCTCGAGACGCACTGCGCCGTCGCGTCGCTCGACGACGACGGGCGGCTCGTCGTGCGGTCGTCCACGCAGGTGCCGTTCCTCGCGCGCCGCCACCTGGCGCGCGTCCTCGACCTCGACCCGGAGCGCGTGCGCGTGCACTGCGAGCGCGTGGGCGGCGGGTTCGGCGGCAAGCAGGAGGTGCTCACGGAGGACGTCGTCGCGCTCGCGACCCTGCGGCTCGGCCGGCCCGTGCAGCTCGAGCTCACGCGCCGCGAGCAGTTCGTCGGCACGACGACGCGCCACCCGTTCCGCATCCGCGTGCGCGCGGGCGCGCGCCGCGACGGCACCCTCACGGCGCTGCACCTCGACGTCCTCAGCAACACCGGGGCGTACGGGAACCACGGCCCGGGCGTCATGTTCCACGGGTGCGGCGAGTCGCTCGCCGTCTACCGGTGCGACAACAAGAAGGTCGACGCCCACTGCGTCTACACGAACACGGTGCCCGCGGGCGCGTTCCGCGGGTACGGGCTGTCGCAGATGATCTTCGCGGTCGAGTCGGCGGTCGACGAGCTCGCGCGCCGGCTCGGGATGGACCCGGTCGAGCTGCGGCGCCGCAACGTCGTGCGCGACGGCGACCCCATGCTCTCCACGCACCCGACCCCCGAGGAAGACGTGCTCTACGGCAGCTACGGGCTCGACCAGTGCCTCGACCTGGCCGCCGACGCGCTCGCACGGGGCCGGGCGCGCGACGTCGCCGCGTACGGCGCGCGCGCCGGGTCCGGGCCGGACGCGCTCCCGGACCTGGGCCCGGAGTGGGGTGTCGGCGAGGGGACGGCGCTGTCCATGATCGACACCGTCCCGCCCCGCGGGCACTACGCGCACGCCCGCGTGCGGATCCGGCCGGACGGGGTCGTCGAGGCCGAGGTCGGGACCGCCGAGTTCGGCAACGGCACGACGACCGTCCACGCCCAGCTCGTCGCCAGCGCGCTCGGGCAGGACGCCGCCGACGTCGTCGTGCGGCAGTCCGACACCGACCTCGTCGAGCACGACACCGGCGCGTTCGGGTCCACCGGCACGGTCGTCGCGGGCAAGGCGTCGCTCGCCGCCGCGCAGGACCTCGCCGAGGCGGTGCTCAAGGTCGCGGCCGGGGTCGCGGGCGCGGCGCCCGGCGACTGCCGGCTCGTGCCCGGCGCTGTCGACTGCGCCGGGACGGTCCTGCCGCTGGCCGACGTCGCGCGCGCCGCCGACGACGCGGGGATCGACCTCGTCGCCGAGGGCCGCTGGGGCGGCACCCCGCGCTCCGTCGCGTTCAACGTGCACGGCTTCCGCGTCGCGGTGCACCGCGGGACGGGGGAGATCCGCATCCTCCAGTCGGTCCAGGCCGCCGACGCCGGGGAGGTCGTCAACCCGCGCCAGTGCCGCGGCCAGGTCGAGGGCGGCATCGCGCAGGCCCTGGGCGCGGCGCTCTACGAGAACGTGGTGGTCGACGAGACGGGCCGTGTCACGACGGACATCTTCCGCCAGTACCACCTGCCCACGTTCGCGGACACCCCGCGCAGCGAGGTCTACTTCGCGCGGACGTCGGACACGGTGGGCCCGATGGGCGCGAAGTCGATGAGCGAGAGCCCGTTCAACCCCGTCGCGCCCGCGCTCGCCAACGCGGTCCGCGCCGCGACGGGCGTGCGGTTCACGGAGCTGCCGCTCGCCCGCGACCGCGTCTACCTGGGCATCAAGGCCGCTACCCCCACCCGCTGAGTGCACGGAACAGTCGCGTCCGACGTCGGTCGGCGCGACTGTCTCCCGCACTCAGCGGGGGCGGGGCGGCGGGTCGAGGAGGTCGAGGTCGGCCGCGGTGTCGAGGTCGCGGCCGTCGCCGGAGTGGTCGACGACGTCGACCAGGTCGGCGTGGGCGCGCAGGAAGTCGCGGGCGCCGTGGTCGCCGCGGGCGCTCGCGGCGGCGGGTCCCGCGAGCGCGGCGTCGAGGACGAGCGGGTGCGCCCAGCGAGGACGGCCCGCCCCTGCCGCGCCCTCGGCGGCGGCGAGCCAGCGCGACGCGGTCACGCGCCCGGGGCGGTGCGTGGCGAGGAGGCGCGCGACGTCGTCGGGCCCGACCCCGGGTTGGTCCACGTGCGCGACGACGACCCGGGCGGGGACCAGGTCCAGAGCGGCGGCGACGCCGACGCGCAGGGACGAGGCCATCCCGGTGGCCCAGTCGGGGTTCTCGACGACGTGCACCCCGGGGCCGTCGAGCGACGACCCGGCCCGGGCACCGGCCGCCCCGGCGCCGAGCACCACGACGACGGCGTCGCACCCGCCCGCGAGCAGGGTCCTCGTCGCGTGCTCGACGAGCGTCCCGCCGCGGTGGGGGAGCAGCGCCTTGGGGCCGCGGCCCAGGCGCGACCCCGCGCCGGCGGCGAGCAGGACCGCGACGGCGGGCGCGGCAGGCGTCGGCGGGCCCGACGGCGGCGAGGTGGGCACCCGGCCAGGATAGGTCGCCGCGCCGCACGCGCGTCGTGGCCACCAGTGGGTTTTACCCGTCCTTGGCCATTTCATCGGCAGACGGGGATGCCGCTATGCTCGGCGCGCCGGGGCGACGCGGCGGGTCGTGGACCTGCTCGTCGACGACCGTCCCGCACGACGAGCGAAGGAGTCCGGATGAGCTTCATGGAGAAGCTGCGCGGCCAGCTGATCGACATCGTCGAGTTCCTCGACGAGAGCCGGGACACGATCGTCTGGCGCTTCCCGCGCCAGGGCAACGAGATCAAGAACCAGGCGAAGCTCGTCGTGCGCGAGGGGCAGAGCGCCGTCTTCGTGAGCGAGGGCCGGCTCGCCGACGTGTTCGGGCCGGGCACGTACACGCTCGAGACCAAGAACCTGCCGATCCTGTCGACGCTGCAGGGCTGGAAGCACGGGTTCAGCTCACCGTTCAAGGCGGAGGTCTACTTCGTCACGACGCGCCAGCTCACCGACCTCACGTGGGGCACGCAGAACCCGGTGATCCTGCGCGACCCGGAGCTCGGCGCGGTGCGGCTGCGCGCGTTCGGCACGTACGCGCTGCAGGTCGTGGACCCGGCGGCGCTGCTGCGCCAGCTCGTGGGCACCGACCCGCAGTTCCGCACCGACGAGATCGGCGACTACTTCCGCCGCCTCGTGGTCGGCCAGCTCGGGCCGGCGCTCGCGGAGGCCGGCGTCGCGGCGGTCGACCTCGCCGCGAACCAGGGCCAGATCGCCACGCGCCTCGCGGGCCAGCTCTCGGAGGACCTCTCGGAGTACGGCATCGCCGTCCGGCGCTTCGTCCTCGAGAACGTCTCCTTCCCGCCCGAGGTCGAGGCGGCGCTCGACAAGCGGACCCAGATGGCCGTCGTCGGGAACCTCGACCAGTACACGAGGTTCCAGGCGGCGAACGCGATCGAGACCGCGGCGGGGAACCCCGGCGGGGCGGGCGACGGCCTGGGCCTCGGCGCAGGGATGGGCCTCGGCGCCGCCATGGGGCAGCAGCTCGCGCAGTCGCTCGGGACGCCGTCGGCCCCGCAGGCCCCGCAGGCCCCGGCGGCGCCCGCCGGGCCGCCGCCGCTGCCCGCCGCGGAGTCGCCCTGGTACTGGGCCGTGGACGGCGCGCAGGCGGGTCCCGGCACGACGGCGGACCTCGCGGGTCACGTCCGGTCCGGGGCCCTGACCCGCGGGTCGCTCGTCTGGCAGCAGGGCATGGACGCCTGGACGCCCGCCGGGCAGGTCCCGGCGCTCGCGTCGCTGTTCGCCGCGACCCCGCCGCCGCTGCCGCCGACGGGCACCCCGACCGGCACCTCCAGCGACCCGGCGGCGGGCTGACCGTGAGCGACATCCCCGGCGAGCTGGTCCGCACGCGCTGCGACGCGTGCGGGTCGCAGCTCGCGTACGCGCCGGGCACGCAGCACCTGCGCTGCGTCGCGTGCGGCGGCACGGTCGACATCGTGCACGCGCCGGGGGATGCGGTCGACGAGCACTCCTTCGACGCGTGGGCCGCGGCCCAGGGGGGCGTGCGCGCCGGGCTCCTCGACGCCCGCGCCCTCGTGTGCGACGGCTGCGGCGCGACGACGCAGGGCACGGACCTGTCCGTCGCGTGCCGCTTCTGCGGGGGCCACCTCGTCGTGGCGGCCGAGGCGGACGGGCTCGTGCAGCCGGAAGCGGTCGTGCCGTTCGGCGTCGAGCAGGCGCAGGCGCGCGAGGCGTTCCGGCGATGGGTCCGCTCGCGCTGGTTCGCGCCGGGCGAGCTGAAGAAGGTGGGGGACACCGAGTCGCTGCACGGCTCGTACGTGCCGCACTGGACGTTCGACGCGCGCACGTCGTCCGCGTACACGGGCCAGCGCGGCGACGCGTACTACGTCACCGTGAAGCAGGGGGACCAGGAGCGCCAGGAGCGGCGCGTGAGCTGGACGCACGTCGCGGGGCACGTCGCGCGCGACTTCGACGACGTGCTCGTGCCCGCGTCGTCCCAGGTCGCCGAGCGCGACCTCGCCCGGCTCGGACCGTGGCCGCTCGCGCAGGCCGTGCCGTTCCGCGCCGAGTACCTCGCCGGGTTCGCGGCGGCGCGCTACGAGGTCGAGCCGCCCGTCGGGCTCGAGCGGGCGCAGCAGAAGATGGCCCCCGTGATCCGGCGGGACGTCGAGCGCGACATCGGCGGCGACGAGCAGCGCGTGGGGTCGGTCCGCACCGCCTACGCCGACGTGATGTTCAAGCTCGTGCTCCTGCCGCTGTGGATCGCGACGTACGTGTACGCGGGCAGGCAGTGGCAGGTCATGGTCAACGCGAACACGGGACAGGTGGTCGGACGACGCCCCTACAGCGTCGGCAAGATCGTGCTCGCCGTCGTGGCGGGCCTGCTCGTGGTCGCCGCGCTCGTCTGGTGGTACGTGCGCTCGCAGACGTGAACGGTCAGTCGCGGCGGGCGTCGTACGCGCGCTGGGACGCCGACACCTCGTCGACCGCGCCCTCGAGGACGTCGATGAGCCCCGAGAGGCTGTCCGCGACGCGGCGCCCGAGGTCGGTGAGGGAGTACTCGACGTGGGGCGGGATGCTCGCCCGCACCTCGCGCACGACGATGCCGTCGCGCTCGAGGGACTGGAGGGTCTGCGCGAGCATCTTCTCGCTGACCCCGTCGATGCGGCGGCGGAGCGCGTTGAAGCGCACCGCGCCGTCGCGCAGGCCCGCGACCGTGAGCACGCCCCAGCGCCCGGTCACGGCCTCGAGCACGTGGCGCGAGGTGCACCCGCGCTGGAAGACGTCGGCCACCATCGCGTCGGTGGGTCCGGTGTCCTCCACAGGACGGGCGTCGGTGGTCATCGCCCCAGGATACGGCGCCCGCGTGCGGCAAGTGCTGTGAGATAGGTCGCACTCACTCACGGTTGGCACTTACGAAAAGTAAGCGCATGCTGGTGGTCGTGCGGTCGACCGGCCGCGCCCCGCACTCGAAGGAGCCCGCGCATGTCCATCGCCGTCACCGGAGCCAGCGGCCACCTCGGCCGCCTCGTCGTCGAGTCCCTCCTCGCCCGCGGCGCCGACGCGTCCCAGGTCGTCGCGCTCGCGCGCACGACCGCCAAGGTCGCGGACCTCGCCGACCGTGGCGTCGAGGTCCGCGAGGCCGACTACGCGCAGCCGGAGACGCTCACCCCGGCGCTCGCCGGGGTGGACGTCCTCGTGCTCGTCTCCGGGTCCGAGGTCGGGCAGCGCGTCGAGCAGCACCGCAACGTCGTCGACGCCGCGCGGGCCGCCGGGGTCGCGCGCGTGGTCTACACGAGCGCCCCGCACGCGACGACGTCCGCGCTCGTGCTCGCGCCCGAGCACAAGGCGACCGAGGAGCTCCTCGCCGCCTCGGGCCTCGCCACGACGGTCCTGCGCAACAACTGGTACACCGAGAACTACGCCGGCGACGTGCTCGCCGCGCGCGAGTCCGGCGAGATCGTCGCGAGCGTGGGCGACGGCCGCGTCGCGAGCGCGAGCCGCGCGGACTTCGCCGAGGCGGCGGCCGTCGTCGCGCTCGCCGCGCACGAGGACGCTTCCGCGCACGCGGGCGCCGTGTACGAGCTGAGCGGTGACGTCGCGTGGACGTACGACGACCTGGCCGCCGCGGCGGCCGAGGTGCTCGGGCGCCCCGTCGTCTACCGGCGCGTGTCGCCCGACGAGCACCGCGCGCTCCTGCTGGGCGCGGGCCTGGACGAGGGGACGGCCGGGTTCGTCGTCGCGCTGGACGGCAACATCCGCGACGGCCTGCTCGCCGAGGTCACCGAGGACCTGCGCCGGCTCCTGGGCCGCCCGACGACGCCGCTCGTCGACGGGCTGCGCGCCGCCGTCGCGCAGGGCTGAGCCGGACGGCGCGGCCGTCCGGGCGACCGGGCGGCCGCGCGGCGGCGTCCGTCAGTGGGACGCCTTGACGACGAGCACGGGGACGGGCGAGTCCAGCAGGACGCGCTGCGTGGTGCTGCCGAGCAGGAACTTGCCGACGGGCGAGCGCTTGCGCGCCCCCACGACGACGAGGTCGGGGGTCGTGCGCTCGGCCTCGTCGATGATCGCCTCGGCCGGGTCGCGGTGCTCGGGGCGGTACGAGACCTCGGGGCGCGCGACCTGGGCGGGGAGCGTGTCGAGCAGGTGCGCGAGGCTCGCGGGGACACCGGCGTCGGCGTCCTGCGGCGTGAGCACGAGGACCGCCAGGGGGGTCGAGCGGTGGACCGCCTCGGCGACGGCCGCCCGGAATGCGGTCTCGCCCTGCGGGGAGTCGTTGTACGCCACGAGGACGGTCATCGCGCGGGCCCTTCCGTCATTCCGTCGTGCTGCGGTTGAACTCTCTCACAGCGCGGCGTCCGTCGCCGGTCGGCGGGTCGCGCCGTCCCCGGGACCGCGGAGCACGGCGTCGGGCACCGCCAGGGTCGGGGGCAGCAGTGGCGGCACGACCTCGCGCAGGATCGCCTCGATCTCCCGCCGACGCCGTGCGCCGAGCCGCTCGGCAGGCGCCGTGACGCTCACGGCGGCGACCGGCTGCCCGGCGCGCAGGACCGGGACGGCGACGCAGCTGATGCCCGGCTCGTTCTCCTCCGTCTCCGTGGCGAACCCCGTCGCGCGCGTGGCCTCGCACGTCGCGCGCAGCGCGGCGGGCGTCACGGGGTGGTCCTCGGGTGCGGCGGCGGCGTACCAGGCGAGCGCGCCGTCGTCGAGAGCCCGCTGGGAGAGCAGCGCGCGCCCGAGCGCGGTGGTCGCCGCCGGGCGGCGCCGACCGACGGCCGACCAGACGCGGACTGCGCGCGCCGGCTCGACCTTGTCGAGGTAGACGATCTCGGTGCCGGCGAGGGCACCGAGGTGCACGAGCTCGTCGGTCGCGCGGCACACCGCGACGAGCACCGGGTGCAGGAGCGCGGGGAGGTTCTCCTCGCCGAGGTAGACCGTCGCGAGCGCGGTGGCCGCCGGGCCGAGGCGGTAGTCGCCGGTCGTCGCGTCCTGCTCGGCGTACCCGCGGAACCGCAGGGCCGCGAGCGTGCGGTGCAGGGACGCCTTGTGCAGCCCGAGCGAGCGCGCGAGGTCCCCGAGCGCGACGCCCCCGGGACCGGCCGCGGCGAGCGCCTCGAGCGCGACGAGCGCCTTGTCGACGCTGCCGAGCGGGCTCTCGGCCGCCCCCGGGGTGCCCGTCGGCGCACGTCCGGCTTCCGCCATCGTGACTCCTTCGCCTAGAGTGCGTTCCGTAGTGAACAACAGGTGTTCACCATAGCGAAACGGAGCCTGGATGTCACCCCTGGGACCCCTGGAGGGGATCGCGCGTGCCCGCGTCGTGCCGGTCGTCGTCGTCGACGACGCGGTGCAGGGCGTCCTCGTCGCGAGTGCGCTGCGCGACGGCGGCCTGCCCGTCGCCGAGGTCACGTTCCGCACCGCCGGGGCGCGCGCGGCGATCGAGGCGATCGCGCGCGACGTGCCCGACGTGCTGGTCGGCGCCGGCACCGTCGTCACGGCCGCGCAGGTCGACGAGGCGGTCGACGCCGGCGCGCGGTTCCTCGTCTCGCCCGGGCTCTCCGCCGGCGTCGTGCGCCGCGCGCAGGAGCTCGGCGTGCCCGTCGTCCCGGGTGTCGCGACGCCGTCGGACGTCATCGCCGCGCTCGACCTCGGCCTCGACGTCGTCAAGCTGTTCCCCGCGAACGTCGTCGGCGGGCCCGCCGCCGTCACGGCGTTCTCCGCGCCGTTCCCCGGCCTGCGGTTCGTGCCGACGGGCGGCGTGAGCGCCGCCAACCTGCTCGACTACCTCGCCCTGCCCGCCGTGCTCGCCGCCGGCGGCTCCTGGATGGTCGACGCCGCGCTCGTGCGCGCGGGCGACACCGCCGAGATCACGCGCCGCACGCGCGAGGCCGTCGCGCTCGCCGCGTCCGCCCCCCACCCCGCCGAAGGAGCCTGACCATGACCGACACCCTCACCGCCCGGGCCCCGCTCGCCGTCCGCCCCGCGGCCGACTGCGCCTACGACGTCGTCGCGCTCGGCGAGGTCATGCTGCGCCTCGACCCGGGGGAGCGCCGCATCAAGACGGCCCGCAGCTTCGACGTGTGGGAGGGCGGCGGCGAGTACAACGTCGCGCGTGGCCTGCGCCGGGCGTTCGGCCTGCGCGGCGCGATCGTCACCGCGCTCGCGGACAACGAGGTCGGGCGCCTCGTCGAGGACCTCATGCTCACGGGTGGGCTCGACACGCGCTGGGTCCGGTGGCGCGAGGACGACGGCATCGGCCGCACGGTGCGCAACGGGCTCAACTTCACCGAGCGCGGGTTCGGGGTGCGCGGCGCGGTCGGCGTCTCCGACCGCGGCAACACCGCGATCGCCCAGCTCCGGCCCGACGACGTCGACTGGGACGACGTGTTCGGCCGCGGCGTGCGGTGGTTCCACACCGGCGGCATCTTCGCCGCGCTGTCGGAGTCCTCCGCGGACGTCGCCGAGGCGGCCATGGCCGCCGCCCGCCGCCACGGCACGGTCGTCTCCTACGACCTCAACTACCGCCCCTCGCTCTGGAAGGGCATCGGCGGCGTCGAGCGCGCGCAGGAGGTGAACCGCCGCCTCGCGCGGTACGTCGACGTGATGATCGGCAACGAGGAGGACTTCACCGCGTCGCTCGGGTTCGCGGTCGAGGGCGTCGACGAGAACCTCACCGACCTCGACACGTCCGCGTTCCGAGCGATGATCACGCGCGCGGCCGAGGAGTACCCGAACTTCCAGGTCGTCGCGACGACGCTGCGCGGCGTGCGGACCGCGACGGTCAACGACTGGGGCGCGATCGCGTGGTCGCGCGTGCAGGGCTTCGCGGAGGCGACGCACCGCCCCGGCCTGGAGATCCTCGACCGCGTGGGCGGCGGCGACTCGTTCGCGTCGGGCCTCGCGTACGGGCTCATGGAGCTCGGCTCGATCCAGGAGGCCGTCGAGTACGGCGCGGCGCACGGGGCGCTCGCGATGACGACCCCCGGCGACACGTCGACGGCGTCGCTCGCCGAGGTCCGCAAGCTCGCGTCGGGCGGCAGCGCGCGCGTGCAGCGCTGACCTCTCCGCCACCCGTCTCCCGCCGTGCCGGGCCGCACGTCCAGGGTTAGTGTGGGCGGGCTGTCGGCGGGAGGCGGGAGGTGCGGCGTGGCTGGTGGGGCCTTCGTGCCCGGGCTGCCCCGCCGCGGCGCTCAGGAACCGCCCGACCTCGGCCGAGCCCTGGAGCACGCGCGCATCCTCCGCGCGGCGGGCGACCCGGCCGGTGCCGCCCAGGTCCTGGACCGGGCCTTTGCGGCCGAGGGGGTGCGGACCCGCACCGTCGCCGAGCGCGTCCGGTTCCGCGCCCTGGTGCTGCGTGCCGACCTCGCGCTCGCCCTGCACGACGACGCGGCCGCCGCGCGCTTCCTCGAGGGCGTGGAGTGGTTCCGCGCCGGGGCCGACTTCCTCCCGCGCGTGGCCGACGCGCTCGCCGCCCTCGACGACGAGGTGCACCTCGCCGACGAGCTGCGCGACCGCCTCGCGAGCGAGCGTCGTACGGGCTGACCCGCCGGCCCGACCTGCCGCGCCGGGAACCGCCCGCCCGGGAGCCGCGTTGGACTGCGCAGTACCGGTGCGGGCGCCGACCGCGCCCGGCCCATCTCGCGAGGAGGCAGACATGCTGTGCCCCACCGACCAGACCGTGCTCGTCATGACCGAGCGCAAGGGCGTGGAGATCGACTACTGCCCCACGTGCCGCGGCGTGTGGCTCGACCGCGGCGAGCTGGACAAGATCATCGACCGCTCGGTGGAGGGCGAGATCGCCGCCGAGGCCGCGGGCCCGGCCGCCGCCGTGCCGCCCGCACCCGCCGCACCGGCCCCGACGTCGTACCCGCCGGCCGCGGCCGCGGACTACGGCAGCCCCGCCCCGCGCTCCGGGGAGCGGTACGGCGACCGCCGCGACGACGACCGTGACCGCTACCGCGACGACCGCTACCGCGACGACCGCTACCGCGACGACCGCTATGACGAGCGTCCCCGCGACGACCGGTACCGCGACGACCGGGACCGCCGGTACGACGGCCGCGACCGCTACGACCCCCGCTACCGCAAGCGCAAGAAGAAGGAGTCGTGGCTCGAGGACCTCTTCGACTTCTGACGCGCCCCGTGGTCGACTGTCCCGCGTGACCGTCCTCGACTCGTTCTCGCTCGTCGGCCGCACGGCCCTGCTCACCGGCGGCAGCCGCGGCATCGGGCGCGCCGTCGCCCGCGCGCTCGGCGAGGCGGGGGCCCGCGTCGCGGTCACGGCGACGACCGCGGCGGCGGCCGACGAGGCTGCCGCCGCTCTCCGGGACGCGGGGACCGACGCCCGCGGCTACGTGCTCGACGTCACCGACCGCGAGCAGGTGGACGACGTCGTCGCGCGCGCCGCCGTCGACCTCGGCACGGTCGACCTGCTCGTCAACAACGCGGGCGTGTCGATCGGCGGCGCGGCCCTCGAGATCGGTGACGACGTCTGGCACCGCACGCTCGCGACCAACCTCGACGGCGTCTGGTACTGCTCGCGCGCCGTCGCCCGGGAGCTCGTCGCGCAGGGCCGGCCGGGGACGATCGTCAACGTCGGCTCGATGTCCGCGTCGATCGTCAACCGGCCCCGCTGGCAGCCCGCGTACCTCGCGTCCAAGGCGGCGGTGCACCAGCTCACCAAGGGCCTCGCCGCCGAGTGGGCGCCGCACGGCATCCGCGTGAACGCGGTGGCGCCCGGGTACGTGCGCACCGAGGCGTCGCCCGTGGACCGGCCGGAGTACCACGACGACTGCGTCGCGCCCGCCGCGATGCAGCGCTGGGCGGAGCCGGAGGAGATCGGGCCGCCCGTCGTGTTCCTCGCGAGCGCGGCGTCGAGCTTCATGACCGGTGCGGTCGTCACGGTCGACGGCGGCTACACGCTGTTCTGACCGGTCGGCGCGGCCTCGGGTCGGCGCTCCGGGCCGGGGTCGAGGGCGCCCGCCGGGCGGGTGCCGTCGGGGCCGCGCGCCCGGGCTAGGCTCGGTCCCCGTGCGCGTAGTCCTGAGCAGGTGGGTCGACCCCTTCGTCGTGACGCTGCTCGTGGTGCTCGTGCTCGGGCTCGTCGTGCCCGTGGGGCCGGGCGCGCAGCGCGTGGTCGACGCCGCCGCGGACGTCGCGGTCACCGTCCTCTTCCTCGTCTACGGCATGCGCCTGTCCACGCGGGAGGTCTGGGCCGGGCTGCGCAACTGGCGCCTGCAGGGCGGGATCCTCGCCGCGACGTACGTCGTCTTCCCGGTGCTCGGGCTCGTCACCGCGTGGGCGATCGAGCCGCTCGTCGGGGCGCCGCTCGCGGCCGGCATGCTCTACCTGTCGCTGCTGCCGTCGACCGTGCAGTCGTCCGTGGCGTTCACGTCGGTCGCCCGCGGCAACGTCGCCGGGGCGATCTGCGGCGCGACGGTGTCGAACGTCGCGGGCATGGTGATCACCCCGCTGCTCGTGCTGTGGCTCATGACGGGGACCGGCGGGGGAGCCGACGGCCCCACGGGCGGGCTCGGTGGCCTGCGCACCGTGCTGCTCCAGCTGCTGCTGCCGTTCGTCGTCGGGCAGCTCCTCCAGCCGTGGGCGGGGGACGGGGTCCGCGCGCGGCGCTGGCTCACGCTCGGCGTCGACCGCGGCACGATCCTCGTCGTGGTGTTCGGGGCGGTCGCGGCGGCGTCGTCGGCGGGCGTGTGGTCGAGCGTGTCCGGGTGGTCGATCGTCGCGCTGCTCGTCGTCAGCGCGCTCGTCCTCGCCGTCATGCTCGCGGCCACGTGGTGGGGCGGCGCGGCGCTGGGGCTCTCGACCGAGGACCGGGTCGCGCTCCTCATGTGCGGGTCGAAGAAGTCGCTCGCGACGGGCCTGCCCATGGCGAGCGTGCTGTTCCCCGTCGCGGTCGCCGGCGTCGTGGCGGTTCCGGTGATCGTCTTCCACCAGCTCCAGCTCGTCGTCTGCGCCGTCCTGGCGAGACGCCTGGCCCTCCGAGACTGACGCGCCTGACGTCACCGGAGCGACTGAGGCCGACCATGCGGATACGTCCCGTCGTGGCGGCCGGGCGGGCGGCAACCGCATGCTCGGCGATCCGTGCGGGACCTCCCGTCAGGAGCGGGCCGCTACCTGCTCGCGGACCTGGCGCTTGGCGCGCGTGAGCATGCCGTTCATGCCGCCGATGCGCAGCGGGCTCACCGCGCGCGTCAGGCCGATCGACATCGGGAAGTCGTCGGGCACGTCGAGCACCTCCTGCACCGTCAGGCCCGAGAGGCCCTGGGCGAGGATCGACGCGAAGCCGCGCGTCGTCGGGGCCTCGGCGGGTGCGGTCGCGTAGAAGTGCACGACGCCCGCGTCGTCGACCTCCGCGAAGGCCCGCACCGGAGACTGGCACTCCTCGATCCGCTCCAGCAGACCGGGCGCGCTCGCGTAGCGCTCGGGGAGGTCGGGCAGCTCGTTCGCGAACTCGAGCAGCAGCTGGAGGCGCTCGCGCTCCGGCATCGCGAGGAAGTCCTCGCGGATCTCCGCGAGCGTCGCGGGCAGGTCGGGCGAAGCATCGGAGGGGGAGCTCATGGTGGCGATCCTCGCATCGGGGCCGGGGCGGCGGGACGGCAGTCCCACCGTGCGGAACGCTCCGCGGACGTGACGTATGCCCGCGGCACGCCGACGGCGCGCGGTCCGTCCCGGGGGACGGGCCGCGCGCCGTCGGGCACGCTCGCGCGGGGCGCGGGTCAGCTGAGCGACGCCGGGGCCTCGCCGGGCTCCTCGCCCTTGACGATCGGCACGCGCACCGCGTTGCCCCACTCGGTCCACGAGCCGTCGTAGTTGCGGACCTTGTCGAAGCCGAGCAGGTACGTGAGCGCGAACCACGTGTGGCTCGACCGCTCGCCGATGCGGCAGTAGGTGACGACCTCGTCGTCCGTCGCGAGGCCGAGGCCGCCCTCCTGGTAGATCGCCTCGAGCTGCTCGCGCGACTTGTAGGTGCCGTCCTCGGCGACCGCCGTCGCCCACGGGACGTTGCGCGCCGTCGGGATGTGCCCGCCGCGCAGCACGCCCTCCTCCGGGTAGTCGGGGATGTGGAGGCGCTCGCCGGTGTACTCCTGCGGAGAGCGGATGTCGACGAGCGGCCCGTTGCCGATGTGCGCGAGGACGTCCTCCTTGAACGCGCGGATCGTCACGTCGTCGCGCTCGACGACCGGGTACTCGACCGCGACCGGCTCGGGGACGTCCGTCGTGACCTCGCGGCCCTCGGCGATCCACTTGCCGCGGCCGCCGTCGAGCAGGCGGACGTCCTCGTGGCCGAACAGCGTGAAGACCCACGCCGCGTAGGCCGCCCACCAGTTGTTCTTGTCGCCGTAGACGACGATCGTCGTGTCGCGCGCGATGCCCTTGCCGCCGAGGAGCTGGGCGAAGCCCTTGCCGTCGATGTAGTCACGCGTGTCGGGGTCGTTGAGGTCGGTGTGCCAGTCGATCTTCACCGCGCCGGGGATGTGCCCGGTCTCGTAGAGCAGCACGTCCTCGTCGGACTCGACGACGACGACGCCCGGCTCGCCCAGGTGCTCGGCGAGCCAGTCGGTGCTCACGAGGCGGTCGGGGTGGGCGTACTGCGTGATCTTCTCGCTGGTGTCGAGCGGTGCGGGCATCGTGTCCTCCGGGCGCGTGGTGGGCGTTCGCTCGTCAGGCTAGGTCTGCCGTCCGCATCACGGAAGGCTCGCGACGCATGCTGAGACGGTGTAAACGCACGCTGCGGACGCTCGCTCGGGTGGCCACACTGGACGTGTGACCGCCACCGTCCCGGAGCGCGTGCGGCGGGCCGTGGCGCTGCTCGACCTCCGCGGCGACGAGGCCGTGCTCGAGATCGGACCCGGCCCCGGGGCGGCCGCCGAGCTCGTGCTCGCCACCCACCCCGGCGTGCGGTACGTCGCGCTCGACCGGTCCGCCACGGCGGTCGCCCGCACGACCGCGCGCAACCGGGTCGCTGTCGACGACGGCCGCCTCGTCGTGCGGCGCGGGGAGCTCGCGGCGACCGGCGGTCCGGACGTCCCCGGCGGCCCGTTCGACGTCGCGTTCGCGGTGGACGTCAACGTCTTCTGGACGCGCGTGGCCCACGCCGAGGCGAGCGCCCTCGCCGCGCTGCTCGCCCCGGGCGGAGCGCTCTGGCTCGTCCATCAGACGCCCGACGGCGCCGACGGCCGCGTCCTCGACGGCGTCCGCGCGTCGCTCGACGTCCCCGCGCTGGGCCCGGTGACGGTCGTGCGCGACGGGGTGCTCGCCGTCGGCGCGCGACGGGTGGCCGACCCGCCCGGGTGACGGGCCGTCAGCCCAGGAGCTCGCGCGTCGCGTCGCCGAGCGCCTGGTCGAGCAGCCCGAGGCCGAGGTCGAGCTCCTCCTCGCTCACGGTGAGCGGCGGGGCGATGCGGAACACGCCGCCCATGCCGCGGAGCTGCACGACGTTCATGTGGAGCCCGAGCTCGAGCGCCCGCCGGGTCACGAGGGCACCGAGGGCGTCGGCGCCCTCCTTCGTCTCGCGGTCCAGCACGAGCTCGATGCCCTGGAGCAGTCCGCGACCGCGCACGTCGCCGATCGTCGCGTGGCGGTCCTGGAGGTCGAGCAGCCCGGTGCGCAGGCGGTCGCCGAGCACACGCGCGCGGGCGTCCATCCGCCCTTCCTCCAGGACGTCGAGCACCGTGGAGCCGACCGCCGCGACGAGCGGGTCCGAGACGTGCGTCGTGAAGAAGAGGAAGCCGCGCTCGTGCGCGCGCGCCTCGATCTCGGCGCTCGTGACGACCGCGGCGAGCGGGAGCCCGGCGCCGAGGGTCTTGGAGAGGGTGAGGATGTCGGGGACCACGGGCTCCTCGCCGTCGCGCCCCTCGAACGCGTACCAGGAGCCGGTGCGGCACAGCGCCGTCTGCGCCTCGTCGAGGATCAGGAGCATCCCCCGCTCGTGGCACTTGTCGCGCAGCGCGGCGAGGTAGCCGGGCGGGAGCTCGACGATCCCGCCCGAGCTGAGGATCGGCTCGACGAGGCACGCCGCGAGGCTGCCCGTCGACTGCACGTCGACGAGGTCGAACGCGAGGTCGAGCTGACGGCGCCAGTCGTGCGTGCCGTCGGGCGCGACGTGGTCGGGCCGGTACGCGTTGGGCACCGGGACGACGAGGTTGCCGGGCGCCGTCGGGCCGTAGCCGCGGCGGCCCGCGCTGTACGTCGCGGCGGCCGCGGCGTGCGTCATGCCGTGCCACGACCCGGCGAGCGAGACGACCTCGTGCCGTCCCGTGACGAGCTTCGCCATCCGGATCGCGGCCTCGTTCGACTCGGCGCCGGTCGTCAGCAGGAGCACCTTCTCGAGCGGGTCGGGCAGCGTCCCCGCGAGCCGGCGCGCGAGGTCGACGACCGGGCGCGACAGCATCCCGGAGAAGAGGTGGTCGAGCGTCCCGACCTGGCGGCGCACCGTCTCGACGATCGCGGGGTGGCTGTGCCCGAGGATCGCGCTCATCTGCCCGGACGTGAAGTCGAGGACCCGGCGCCCGTCCGCCGTCGTGACGAAGCTGCCCGACGCGCTCTCGACGATCTCCGGTGTGAACGGGCCGCCGTACCGCACGAGGTGGCGGTCGGCGTCGGCCCAGAAGCGCGCGGCGTCGTCCGCGGCGGCCGCAGCCGGGCCCGCGCCGGGGGCGGACGGGCGGGCGGGCGCGGGGGAGGGCGAGAGAGTCATCCTCGGAGCGTAGGGACGCATCCTTGTGCGCGTACAGCACGAGTCTGCGTACAGTCTGTGCGGAGAACCAGCACAGGGAGGGAGGCGCGTGCGTGCTCAACGCCGCCCGGCTGCAGATCCTCGCCCGGCTCGAGAGCCTGGGGACCGTGCGTGCCGTCGGGGCCTCGCTCCACCTGAGCCCGTCCGCCGTCTCCGCGCAGCTCGCCGCGCTCGAGGCCGAGACCGGCGCACGCCTCCTGGAGCGCACGGGCCGACGCGTCCGCCTCACGCCCGCGGGCCGCACGCTCGCCCGGCACGCGCGCGTCATCCTCGACCAGATGGCGCTCGCCGAGGCCGAGCTCGCCCACCCCGACGGCGAGCCGGCCGGCGTCGTGCGCGTCGCCGCGTTCTCGAGCGCGGTGCGCGCGCTCGTCATCCCGCTCGCGGCGCGGCTCGCCGTCGAGCACCCGCGCGTCGAGGTGGAGGTCGACGAGCTCGACCCGCGCGAGAGCGGGCCCGCGCTGCGGCGCGCGGACGTCGACGTCGCGGTGACCGCCGACCTGCTCGACGGCGCGCTGCTCGCCGGGCCCGACGTCGCGACCGTCCCGCTGCTCGAGGACCCGGTCGTGCTCGTCACGGCGCGCGGCGACCAGGCCCCCGGTGAACCGGGCGACCTCGCGCGCCTCGCCGACGCGCCGTGGGCAGCCGACCTCCCTGGGCGCTACCTGTCCACGCTCGTCGAGAGCGCGTGCCGCGAGGCCGGCTTCGAGCCGCGCGTCGTCGCCCGGCTGCCCAGCTACGAGCTGCTGCTCGCGCACGTCGAGGCCGGGCTGTCCGTCGCGCTGCTGCCGGGCCTCGCCGTCGACCCGCGGTACGCCGTCGACGCCCGCCCGCTCCGCGTGCCCCGCACGCGCCCGGTGTACGCGGCCGTGCGGCGCGGGGCGGCGCCCACCGCCGCGACCACCGCCGTCCTCGGCGCGCTGCGCCGCGTCGCGCGCGAGGTCGCCGGTCACACGCCGCCCGGGACCGGCTGACGCCCGCTCGCGCGGCCCCCCGTGCGACCTACACTGGCCCCAGCACCGCACGACGACGTGGAGGTCCCGTGCCGCGCACTCCCGCACCGCCGCCCCGCTCCGAGGAGCACCCGCGCCGCCCCGACGCGCGCCGCGACCCGCGCTCCGTCCGCGCCGCCTACCGCTCGTTCCTCGACCACGGCGTCCTCCCGCGCGGCGTCCACCCGCTGGTCGCCGACTCGTGGCGCCGGTCCGTGCACAGCGGCGTCGACCCGGAGGCGCCCCGCACCGACTCGGGCCTCGCCCACGACGACCTCGTCGCGTACCGCGAGGCGCACCCGCTCGCCGGCGTCATGCCCGTCGTGCGCGAGCTCGTCGTCGACGCCGCCGCCGACGACGGCCTCGTCGTCGCGGTGTCCGACGACGCCGGCCGCCTCCTGTGGGTCGAGGGCGACCGGGCGCTGCGCGACGCCGTCGACCGCGTCGGGTTCGTCGAGGGGTCGGTGTGGCGCGAGGAACGCGTCGGCACGAACGCGCCCGGGACGGCGCTCGCGACGCGCAGCCCCGTCCAGGTGCTCGGCGCCGAGCACTTCTCCCGGCCCGTGCAGGCGTTCAGCTGCACGGCCGTGCCCGTCCACGACCCCGCGACCGGGCGCGTCCTCGGGGTCCTCGACGTCACCGGGCGCCAGTCCGCCGCGTCGGGCGTCGTGCTCTCGCTCGTGCGCGCGACCGTGCTGAGCCTCGAGCGCGAGCTCGCCCAGCGCGCCGCGACGACGGGACCCGACGACGGACCCGGCCGGGTCCCAGGGCCGCCCCGCGACGGCGCGCCCGAGCTGCTCGTGCTCGGGACGGCGCCCGTGCTGCGGTCGCCCGACGGCCTCGACCACCGCCTGTCGCTGCGCCACGCCGAGATCCTCGTGCTCCTCGCGACGCACCCCCGCGGGCTGTCCGCCGACGAGCTCGCCGTCCTGCTGCACCCGGGCGAGCTCTCCGACGTGACCGTCCGCGCGGAGGTATCGCGACTGCGGCGCGTCGCGGGCGCGCTCCTCGCGGGGTCGCGCCCGTACCGGCTCGCACGACCCCTGCGGACCGACGCCGACGTCGTGCGGGACCACCTCGCGGTGGGCGACGTCCGCGGCGCCGTCGCCGCCTACCGCGCGCCGCTCCTGCCGCGCTCGGGCGCGCCCGCCGTCGAGCACCTGCGGGCCGAGCTCGCGGCCGAGCTGCGCACCGCCGTCGTGGCCGCGGGCGGCGCCGACGTGCTCGACGCGTGGACGCGCACCGACGACGGTGCCGAGGACCACGCCGCGTGGACGCGGCTGCAGCGCGTCGCGGACCACGGCAGCCCGCTGTGGCTGCGCGCCCGCGCCCACCTCGACCTGCTCGACGACGAGCTCGCCTGAGGTCCGGCAGGAGCCGCCCGCTGCAACGGTCCTGCAACCCTGCGGCGCCTACCGTCGGCCGCACGGCGCGACGAGGCGCCGGGCCGCGCACCGCCGTCGGACGCTCCCCGCCCGACGGCGACCTCCCCAGGAGCGCGGCGAGGACCAGCACTGCGAGTCAGCACTGCGAGGAGGCAGACGATGACGGTCTACGCAGCCCCCGGCACGGACGGGGCGATCGCCGAGTACAAGGCCCGGTACGACCACTGGATCGGCGGCGAGTACGTCGCGCCGGCCGGAGGGCAGTACTTCGAGAACCCCAGCCCGGTGACGGGCCGGACGTTCACCGAGGTCGCGCGCGGCACCGCCGACGACATCGAGCGCGCGCTCGACGCCGCGCACGGCGCCGCCCGGTCGTGGGGCCGCACGAGCGCGACCGAGCGCGCCAACATCCTCAACAAGATCGCCGACCGCATGGAGGAGAACCTCGAGCGGATCGCCGTCGCCGAGTCGTGGGAGAACGGCAAGCCCGTCCGCGAGACGCTCGCCGCCGACATCCCGCTCGCGATCGACCACTTCCGCTACTTCGCGGGCGCGATCCGCGCGCAGGAGGGGTCGATCTCGGAGATCGACGAGGACACCATCGCGTACCACTTCCACGAGCCGCTCGGCGTCGTCGGCCAGATCATCCCGTGGAACTTCCCGATCCTCATGGCCGTGTGGAAGCTCGCCCCGGCGCTCGCGGCGGGCAACTGCGTCGTGCTCAAGCCGGCCGAGCAGACCCCCGCGTCGATCCTCTTCCTGATGGACATCGTCGGGGACCTGCTGCCGCCCGGGGTGGTGAACGTCGTCAACGGGTTCGGCGTCGAGGCGGGCAAGCCGCTCGCGTCCAGCCCGCGCATCCGCAAGATCGCGTTCACGGGCGAGACGACGACCGGCCGCCTGATCATGCAGTACGCGAGCCAGAACATCATCCCGGTCACGCTCGAGCTCGGCGGCAAGTCGCCGAACATCTTCTTCTCCGACGTCGCGGACGCTCGCGACGACTTCTACGACAAGGCCCTCGAGGGGTTCACGATGTTCGCCCTCAACCAGGGCGAGGTGTGCACGTGCCCGTCGCGCGCCCTCATCCAGTCGTCGATCTACGACACGTTCCTCGGCGACGCGGTCGCCCGGACCCAGGCCGTCAAGCAGGGCAACCCGCTCGACACCGAGACGATGATCGGCGCGCAGGCGTCGAACGACCAGCTCGAGAAGATCCTGTCGTACATCGAGATCGGCAAGGCCGAGGGCGCGAAGGTCCTCACCGGCGGGTCGCGCGCCGAGCTCGGCGGCGACCTCGCGGGCGGGTACTACGTGACGCCCACGATCTTCGAGGGCAAGAACTCGATGCGGATCTTCCAGGAGGAGATCTTCGGGCCCGTCGTCGCGGTCACCGACTTCTCCGACTTCGACGACGCCATGACCATCGCCAACGACACCCTTTACGGGCTCGGCGCCGGCGTCTGGTCGCGGTCGGGGAACACCGCCTACCGCGCGGGCCGCACCATCGAGGCCGGGCGCGTGTGGACGAACTGCTACCACGCGTACCCCGCCGCCGCCGCGTTCGGCGGGTACAAGGGCTCCGGCGTCGGGCGTGAGAACCACAAGATGATGCTCGACCACTACCAGCAGACGAAGAACCTCCTCGTCTCCTACTCGGCCCAGAGGCTCGGCTTCTTCTAGAGCCGGGCCCGTGTCCGCCGAACACGGGGTTGTTGTCGTTCTCGCCTTCAGAACGACAGCAACCCCGTGCTCGACGGTGAGCAACCTCGTTCTCGTCTCTGTCGCAGGAGGTTCTCGTGGTCGACGACGTTCCCTCGGGCCGTACGGGCGGCACCCGCCCCGGGCGGGTCGCCCTCTCCGGTTCCGCCGCCGCGCTGCTCGCGCGGCTGCGCGCGGTCCACGGCGAGCTCATGTTCCACCAGTCCGGCGGGTGCTGCGACGGGTCGTCGCCCATGTGCTACCCGCAGGGCGACTTCCTGCTCGGCGACGCCGACGTGCACCTCGGCGACCTCGTCGTCGACGCGCCCGGTCCTGGCGCGGACGGCCCCGCTGCGGACGACCCCGCTGCGGACGACCCCGCCGGGGCCGACGGCGCGGTGGGCCGGTTCGTCGTGCCCGTGTGGATGAGCCGCGCGCAGTTCGAGTACTGGAAGCACACCCACCTGACGATCGACGTCGTGCCCGGCCGGGGCGCGGGGTTCAGCGTCGAGGCGCCCGAGGGCGTGCGCTTCATCATCCGGTCGCGCCTGCTCACCGACGACGAGTGGGCGGCGCTCGACGTGGCCTAGGCTGACCTCACCGACGGGCCCCACGGCGGGCCCACCGCGGGGCCCCGACGGCCCGGGACCGGAGAGGAGGCGGTGCGATGAACGACCTGCTCGTCGTGGCGCGCGACCTCGCCTCCGCGCTCACGCTCCTGCTCGGCACGTCGACCCTCACGGCCACGCTCTTCCTCCTCGGCGCCACCGCCCTCGTCGCGGCCGTGGTCGCCGTGGCCGCGCGCTGGGGCGCGCCCCGCGCGCTCGGTGTGGCGGCTCGCCCCGCGGGCCGCCTGCGCGACACGGTCGACGTCGGGCCCGCCGTGACGCAGAGCGACCCGGACGCACCGGGTCGTGCCCGGCCCCGGGCTCCCGGCCGACCCCTCGGCTGATCACCCGGCCGAGGGACCCCACCCGCACCCGCACCCGCACCCGCGCAGCGGCGCGAGTGCTGCTGCCTGCCCACCGCAGGGTGATCGGCGAACGCGTACCCCGCACGTTCGACCGAGGACTCCACCATGAACCTGCTCGACCTCCCGCTCGTCTCCACCGTGCTCGACGCCGCGTACCGCGCGCTGATGGGCGTCTCCGACCTGCTCGACCCCCTCTTCGGCGGCGCGGCGGCCGCGGCGGCCGTCGTCCTGCTGACGCTCGCGGTGCGGGCCCTGCTCGTCCCCGTCGGCGTGTCCCAGGCGAAGGCGGAGCGCGACCGCGCGCGTCTCGCACCGCGGCTCGCCGAGCTCCAGCGTCGGCACCGGGACGACCCCGAGCGGCTGCGTCGCGCGACCGTGGAGCTCTACACCCAGGAGGGCACGACGCCGCTCGCCGGGTGCCTCCCGATGCTGGCCCAGGCGCCCGTGGTCGGGGTGGTCTACGCGCTGTTCCTCCACGCGGAGATCGCCGGCCACGGCAACGCGCTGCTCGGCCACACCCTGCTCGGCGCGCCCCTGGGCTCGAGCCTCGTCGGCGCGCTCGGGGCGGGCGGCGTGCCGACCGCGGTCGTGGCCGGGGTGGTCGTGCTCGCGATCGCCCTCGTCGGCGAGCTCACGCGTCGCGCCTCCCGGCCGGGCGGACGGCTCGCGCTGCCCCGCACGGCGCCCGTCGCCGACACCGGGCCGAGCGTGCCCGGTGCGGCGGTGCTCTCCGGCCCCGGCCTGCAGAACGCGCTCGGTGCCCTGCAGTTCGTCACCGCCGTGATCGCCTGCTTCGTGCCGCTCGCCGCTGCCCTGTACCTGCTCGTGACGGTGACGTGGACGCTCGGGCAGCGCCTCGTCCTGCGCCGCCGGTACCCGCTGGCCGCGACGGCGTAGTGCGGGCCCGCGGGGCTGTTCAGCGGCCGTCGCGCGTGCGAGGGTGTCGCGTATGACCGATCTGCCCGCGTACCGCGACGCCGCGGACGCCGTCGAGGTCCCGCTGCTCGGCGGCGACGTGTCCGACGGGATCGTCCGGCGCGGCGACACCGTCCGTCGTCCGCGCGGTCCGCACAGCCCGGCGGTCGAGGCCTACCTCCTCCACCTCGAGCGGGCTGGCTTCGAGCGCGCGCCGCGCTTCCTCGGGATCGACGACGACGGCCGCGAGGTCGTGTCGTTCCTGCCCGGGGAGATGGGCGGGCGCCCGCCGCACGCGTGGGCGACCGCGGAGGACGTGCTCGTCCAGCTCGGCGGGTGGCAGCGTGCGCTGCACGACGTCTCGCGCGACGTCGTGCTGCCCGACGGCGTCGCGTGGCCCGAGCGCGTGCAGTTCCGGGAGGTGCCGGACGTGTTCGACGCGCCGGACGTCGTCGGGCACAACGACCTCACGGTCGAGAACGCGCTGTTCGTCCCGGCCGGCGACCACCCGCAGGGCCCGCACCGGCTCGTCGGGGTGATCGACTTCGACCTCGCGGCGCCGACGACGCGGCTGCTCGACGTCGCGACGACCCTGCTCTACTGGGCGCCGGTCGCGCCGCCCGAGGCGCGACCGACGATCCTGCGCGACCTCGATGCACCGCGGCGGGCACGCGTCCTCACCGAGGCGTACGGGTTCGACCGGTCCGAGCGCCTCGCGCTGCTCGACGTGCTCGCGCAGCGGTTCGCGCGGAGCTGGTACGCGATGCGGCACGCCGCGCAGGTGCGCGGCGGGGGCTGGCAGCGCATGTGGGACGACGGCGTGGGGGACCGCATCCGCGACAACGAGGCGTGGTTCGCCGCGCAGCGCGGGGATTTCGTGCGCGCGCTGGGCTGACGGCGGCGTGGCGGGCGGGCGGTCACGACCCCCCTCGTGCCAGCGCGTCGTCGAGCGCCCAGGGCGGGATCGCCGCGACCGCGCCGGCCACCTCGAGCCACCCCGACGGCGCGCACGCCCGCCCCGCGGGCTGACCGGACGGTCCGGCCCGCAAGGCGGCGCTCGTCGGGAGCAGGGCAGTCAGCCCGCGAGCGGGTCGGCCGCGCGCAGGTACCAGGGCTCCTCCCGCTCCAGCGACATCGTCCAGAGGCCGGGGGCGCCCGCGGGCACCGCGAGGCACACGTTGCCGGTCACGGTGTCGCCCGCGCCGATCAGCCCCGTGCCCACGAGCGCCTGCGGCACGGCGCCGCACCCGCCGTCGGCGGGGACGCCGTCGTCCCCGACGAACCCGATGTCGACGGCGCCCCACGCGGTCACCTCCGAGCTGGACCCGGTGTACGTGGCGGTCACGGGCACGATCCAGTACTCGGTGCCGTCGGGCGGCGGGGTGTTGACGTCGTCGTGCGCGAGCACCTCCGCGGTCGCCTCGTAGGGCTCCTCGAGGAGGACCTCCCACTCCACGCCACCGATCGTGTACCCGTCGAAGAGCCACGGGTCGTCACGCGTGCCCGTCCCCTCCCAGTCGCCCTCGGACCAGTCCTCGTCGGACCAGCCGTCGCCCGGCCACTCGTCGCCGTACGCGTCGTCGGTCGGGGCCGTGACCCACGCGGCGATCCGGGCACCGGCGTCGGTCGCGACGCCCGCGGCGTACCCCGTCCCGCCCCCGACCACGAGGCACACGACGCCGACGAGCAGCCCGACGGCCGTCCGGGAGAGGCCGGCGCGCCCCTGCGCCGGGGGCGTCGGAACGGGCCCCGGGGCCTGGGGGTGCGACGGTCCCGGGTGCGGCGCGGCGGGCTGCGGGGCGCCGGGGTGCGGCGGGCCGGGGTGCGCCGCGAGCGGCGGCGCCGCGTACGGGTTCGGGCGCGCGGCCGGGCCGGGGAAGGAGGGCGGCGGGCCGGGAGGAGTCGTCGACGAGGACGGCGGCGTCACAGGGGTGCTCATGGTGCTCCGGTGTCGTGCGGGCGGGCGCCCGGACGACAGGTGCCACCGCGCGTGGCCGGATGTTCCCACACCGCGGTCCCCGCCGTCGAGGGCGATGGCACGCGCCCGCGCGCACGACCTCGGTGCCGCCGCCGGGTGGGCGACGGCACCGAGGCCATGGAGGGCGGGAGACCGCACTACGGCTGGTCCACCTCGGAGCCCACGAGGAACTGCGAGTACGCCCCGATGGTGAGGAACGTCGGGAAGTCCTCGGCGAGCGCGACGGCGCGGAACACGTGCGCCGCGTCGTCGATCCGGTTCCCCGGGGTGCGCGGCAGGTCGTCGACGATCTCCGCGAGCAGCGCCTCGACGCGCTCGCGCGTGATCGGCACGCCGTTCTCGGTGCGCGTGCCGGACGCGATCCACTGCCACACCTGCGACCGCGAGATCTCGGCGGTCGCGGCGTCCTCCATGAGGTGGTCGATCGCGGCCGCCCCGACACCGCGCAGCCACGACTCGAGGTACCGCACCCCGACGGAGACGTTCGAGCGCAGCCCCGCCGCGGTGACGGTCGCCCCGGCCCGGCGGGCCGAGCCGATGTCGAGCAGCTCGTGCTGGCCCACGCGGACGTCGTCGCGCTGCCGGGCGACCTGGTTCGGCGCGTCCCCCAGCACCGCGTCGAACTCGGTGCGTGCGACCTCGATGAGGTCGGGGTGCGCGACCCACGTGCCGTCGAACCCGTCCGTCGCCTCCCGGCGCTTGTCGGCGCGCACCTGCTCGAACGCGCGCTCGGTGACGTCCGGCCGGCGGCGGTCCGGGATGAACGCGCTCATGCCGCCGATCGCGTGCGCGCCGCGCCGGTGGCACGTCTGCACGAGCAGCTCCGTGTACGCGCGCATGAACGGCGCGGTCATGGTGACCTGCGCGCGGTCGGGCAGCACGTACGAGTCGCCGCGGGTGCGGAAGGCCTTGATGACGGAGAACAGGTAGTCCCAGCGCCCGGCGTTCAGCCCGGCGCAGTGGTCGCGCAGCTCGTGGAGGATCTCGTCCATCTCGAACGCCGCGGGCAGCGTCTCGATGAGCACCGTGGCGCGGATGGTGCCCTGCGGCAGGCCGAGGTGCTCCTGGGCGAGCACGAACACGTCGTTCCACAGGCGCGCCTCGCGGTGGCCCTCGAGCTTGGGCAGGTAGAAGTACGGTCCCCGACCGCGCGCCACGAGCTCGTGCGCGTTGTGGAACAGGTAGAGCCCGAAGTCGACGAGCGACGCCGACGCCGACACGCTCACGCCCGCCCGGTCGACGTACCGCATGTGCTTCTCGATGAGGTGCCACCCGCGCGGGCGGAACACGATCGTCGGGAGGTCGGTGAGCGTCGTCGAGCGCAGGCGGTACTCCTTGCGGTGCTCGCCCGAGCCGGTCGTGTGCGTCAGCGTCCCGCGGATCGCGTCGTGCAGCGCGAGCTGGCCCTCGATCACGTTGCGCCACGTGGGGCTCGACGCGTCCTCGGCGTCCGCGAGCCAGACCTTGGCGCCGGAGTTGAGGGCGTTGATCGTCATCTTGGGGTCGGTCGGGCCGGTGATCTCGACGCGGCGGTCCTCGAGTCCCGGCGCGCCGGCCGAGCCCGCCACGCGCCACGACGGGTCGTCGCGCACGGGCCGCGTCGAGGCGCGGAAGTCGGGGTCGATGCCGTCCGCGACGTCCTGGCGGCGCTGCTGGCGGTCCATGAGCAGCTCGTGGCGGCGCGCCACGAACCGGTCGTGCAGCAGCGTGAGGAAGTCGAGCGCCTCGGGCGTGAGGATCTCGCGGTAGCGCTCGCCCAGCGTGCCGGTGACGCGCAGGGTCCCGGTGACCCGCGGGCTGCTCGCGGGGGCAGGGGACGACGGGGGAGAGGTGGTCGTGGTCAGCGTGGTCATGGCGTGCTCCGAAGGTCGATGTCGCGAGGTAGAGCTCTGGCAGGCCGAGGTAGGGCCTGGGTCCCGCGAGGTAGAGGCGTGGTCATGACCAGGCCTCTACCTCGCGGGACCGCTCCTCTACCTCGCGAGGAGGGCTTAGTGGAACTGGGCGGTCTCGGTGGACCCGGCGAGCGCGAGGGTGGCGGCGTCGGGGTTGAGAGCCGTGGCGACCCGGTCGAAGTAGCCGGTGCCGACCTCCCGCTGGTGGCGGGTGGCGGTGTAGCCGTCGGCCTCGGAGGCGAACTCGGCCTCCTGCAGCTCGACGTAGGCGGACATCGCGCGCTCGTTGTACCCGCGCGCGAGCTCGAACATGGAGTGCGAGACGGCGTGGAAGCCGGCCAGCGTGATGAACTGGAACGCGTAGCCCATCGCGGCGAGCTCCTTCTGGAAGCTCGCGATCTGGGCGTCGTCGAGGTGCTTCTTCCAGTTGAACGACGGCGAGCAGTTGTAGGCGAGCTTCTTGCCCGGGTGCTGCGCGTGGATCGCCTCGGCGAACGTCCGCGCGAGCTCGAGGTCGGGCTCGCCCGTCTCGACCCAGATGAGGTCGGAGTACGGCGCGTACGCGAGGCCGCGCGCGACGACCGCGTCGAAGCCGGGGCGCACCCGGTAGAAGCCCTCGGACGTGCGCTCGCCGGTGAGGAACGGCTGGTCGCGTTCGTCGACGTCGGACGTGAGGAGGTCCGCGGCGAGCGCGTCCGTGCGGGCGATGACGATCGACGGCACGCCCGCGACGTCGGCCGCGAGACGCGCGGCGTTGAGCGTGCGGATGTGCTGGCTCGTCGGCACGAGCACCTTGCCGCCGAGGTGGCCGCACTTCTTCTCGGACGCGAGCTGGTCCTCCCAGTGCACGCCCGCCGCACCGGCGGCGATCATCGAGTGCATGAGCTCGTAGGCGTTGAGCGGACCGCCGAAGCCGGCCTCGGCGTCGGCGACGATCGGCGCGAGCCAGTCGCGGTCGGGCCCCTGCCCGTCCGACCCCGCGCGCTCGGCCGCCTCGATCTGGTCCGCGCGCAGGAGCGCGTTGTTGATGCGACGCACGACGGCGGGCACGGAGTTGGCGGGGTAGAGCGACTGGTCGGGGTAGGTCTGGCCGGACAGGTTGGCGTCGGCCGCGACCTGCCACCCGGACAGGTAGATCGCCTTGAGGCCCGCGCGGACCTGCTGCACGGCCTGGTTGCCGGTGAACGCGCCGAGCGCGGCGACCCACTCCTCGGTGTGGAGGAGGCCCCACAGCGTCTCGGCGCCGCGGCGGGCGAGCGTGTGCTCCTCGCGCACGGAGCCGCGCAGCGCGACCACGTCCTCGGCGGTGTAGTCGCGCTGGAGGCCGGCCCAGCGCGGGTCGGTCGCCCACTGCTCGGCGAGGTCGGCGGCGCTCTGCGTCTGGTCGCCCGGACGGGCGGACGGGCGCGCGGTGCCGCCGGGGGTCGGGGCGGTGCCGGGGCCGGTGACCGTCGCCGTCGTCGCGACGGCGCCGAGCGGGCGGGCGCCGCCCGCGTACTCGGACGGGGAGCGGCGGCTGACGATGGTGGGCCTGTTCACGGGTGCCTCCTGGTGGTGCGCCAGCCCGCGTGGCGCGGGCCGGCCGGGCCGGTCGGTGGACCTCGGCGAGGTCCGTGCTTCGACCTTCCTCCCGCCGACAAGCCCTTCTCAAGCCTGATCACGCGAAAGAATCGCGGTTCTTCTCTTGTGCGCAAGGAGTGGCGCGTGTCACTCTCAGTCATGGCTATCCCGACGACGCGACCGGCCGGAATCGCGGAACATGCGGAGATCCCGCTCGAGAGCGAGCCCGACGCGCTGACGATCGGCCGCAGGATCCGGCACCTGCGCACCGCGCGCGGCATGACGCTCGACGAGCTCGGCGCCGCGATCGGCCGTGCGCCGTCGCAGGTGTCCCTCCTCGAGAACGGCAAGCGGGAGCCGAAGTTCGGCCAGCTCCAGGCCGTGGCGCGCGCGCTCGGCGCGAGCCTCGACGACCTGCTCTCGCCGGAGGCGCCGTCCCGCCGGGACGCGCTCGAGATCGAGCTGGAGCGCGCGCAGCGCGGCCCGCTCTTCGACGCGCTCGGGCTGCGTCCCGTGCGGGTGGGGAAGTCGCTGCCCACCGACGCGCTCGAGACCATCGTCGCGCTCGAGCGCGAGCTCCAGCGCCTGCACACCGAGCGTGCCGCGACGCCCGAGGAGGCGCGCCGCGCGAACGCCGAGCTGCGCGCGACCATGCGCGCGCAGGACAACTACTTCCCGGAGCTCGAGGACGCGGCGGCCGGGCTGCTCGACGGCGTCGGGCACGCGGGCGGGCCGATGCCCCAGCGCGTCGCGGCCGACCTCGCCGCCCACCTCGGCTTCACGCTGCACTACGTCGGCGACCTGCCGCACTCCACCCGGTCCGTGCTCGACCTGCGCCACCGCCGTGTGTACCTGCCGAGCAACGGGATGCGCGGGCGGTCCAACGCGACGTCGGCGCTGCTCCAGGCGCTCGCGCCGCACGTGCTCGGGCACGCGGAGCCGCGCGACTACCGCGAGTTCCTCCGCCAGCGCGTCGAGGCGAACTACCTCGCCGCGGCGCTCCTGCTGCCGGAGCGGCACGCGGTCAAGGCCCTGCGCGCCGCGAAGGACGCGCGCGAGATCTCGATCGAGGACCTCCGCGACGCGTTCGCGGTCTCGTACGAGACCGCCGCGCACCGGTTCACCAACCTCGCGACCAAGCACCTCGGGATCCCGGTGCACTTCATGAAGGTGCACGAGTCCGGGGTGATCCACAAGGCGTACGAGAACGACGGCGTGCGCTTCCCCGCCGACCCGCTCGGCGCGGTGGAGGGGCAGTACGTGTGCCGGAGCTGGACCGCGCGCACGGTGTTCGCCGTCGAGGACCGGCTCAGCCCGTTCAGCCAGTACACGGACACCCCGAGCGGCACCTACTGGTGCACGTCGCGCGTGCAGGCGTCGGCCGACGGCGAGTTCTCCGTGAGCGTCGGCGTCCCGTTCGCGCACGTCAAGTGGTTCCTCGGGCGCGACACGACCGAGCGGCTCGTGTCCCGCTGCCCCGACGGCGCGTGCTGCCGCCGCCCGCCGGACGCCCTCGCCGACCGCTGGGCCGGCCACGCGTGGCCGAGCGCCCGTCCGCACGCGTCGATGCTCGCCGCGATGCCGACCGGCGCGTTCCCTGGCGTCGACCAGACCGAGGTCTTCTCGTTCCTCGAGGCCCACGCGCCGGGTTAGCCGGCCCGTGCCTGCCCCCGCGGTCCCCACCGCCCGCGCGGTCCGCGCGAGCCGCGTGCGCCATGACGGCGGACGCCGGACGCCGGTCAGCCGATCGAGCCGCCCTCGACGGGCGCGACCATCGCGTCCTTGAGGCGCGCGGTGTCGGCGTCGGTCCAGCCGTCGGGCGCGTGCAGCGCGGCGAAGCCGTCGGCGTACTCGAGCTGGTAGACGTGCCCGTGGCCCGGCGGGATGTCGGACGCCGCCGCGACGAACAGGTCGCCCGTGAGCTGCCAGAACGTGACGAACGGGTACCAGCGCACGTCGCCGAGCACGTCGGGCCCGCGCGGCTCGCGGAGCCAGTCGGGCTCGGACCACAGCGTCTCGGGACCCCACCAGGTCACGCCGTCGGACGCGTGCTGGAGGTACACGACGCGGGGCTCGTCCCAGCGCGGGCCGGGGCCCCAGAGGTCCGCGACGCCGGTCGCGACCGGGTCGCCCCAGCGGACCTGGCGGCCGTCGTCCACCACGGGGGCGTACTCGAGCGAACCGGGGTCACGCGCGTCGGTGAGCTCGCGCCACATCGGCGTGAAGCCCGGCGTCCCGGTGAACATCGCGCCGTCGGACCGCGCCTCGACGTCCTGCACGCCGCTGAACGCGCCCTGCATGCCGAACGACCCGAGCGAGATGCCGAACGCGAGCAGGCGCGGGCGGTCGTCCGTGGGCAGGTCGGACCAGCGCGCGTACACGGCCTCGAACAGCGCCTTGCCCGCGGCGGGCGGGGTCGAGCGATCGCCGACGAAGCTGATCCAGCTCGGCAGGTACGAGTACTGCATGCTCGCGATCGCGGTGTCGCCGCCGTGCATGAGCTCGAGCGCCTCGATCATCCCGGGGTCCACCCAGCCGGTCCCGGTCGTCGTGGCGACGACGAGGACGGACCGGCCCCACGCGTCCGTCCGGTCGAGCTCGTCGACGACGCGGGCCGCGGTCGCGTCGAGGTCGCCCTCGGGGTCGAGACCCGCGTACGCGTGGATCGGCTCGCGCACGGCCGCGGGGTCGACGACGTCGCCCGCCGCCGCGAACGCGCGCAGCTCGTCGAGGGTCGGGCCGGAGACGACGAACTTGCGCCCCTCCGCGCCGAGCGACTCCCAGGACTCGAGGGACTCGGGCGAGCCGGACCGCTCGGGGAGCGTCGGGGGCGTGAGCCGGGGGCTGATCTCGGCGTTCGCCGCCGCGTAGACCGAGTTCAGCGCGCTCAGGGTGCCGGACCAGATGACGCCGTTGAACAGGAGCACCACGACGACGGCGACGGCGACGCCGCTGACGAACCGCGCCACGGGGGCGGGCACGACCTTGCCGACGAGGACGCTCAGCCACCGGGCGACGCGGCGCAGACCCCGGCCCGCCTGCAGCACGAGCAGCGCGACGGCGAGCGCCGCGAGCAGCGTGACGATCTCGCGCCCGGGGACGTCCTCCGACATGCCGAACAGGTGCCGCAGCTCGATCTGGCGTCGCGCCCCGAGGATCAACGACAGCGGCACGAGCACGACGGTCGCCCCGGCGAGCACCCACCACGCGATCCGGCTCGCGCGCGCGGTCCACCGGATCCGCAGCCCGACCTTCACGGCGAACCACTCGACGAAGGCGCCGACCGCGTACCCGCCGACGGCGCTCACGCCGGAGATCACGGCCTGGTAGTACCAGGCGCGCGGGATGAGCGACGGCGTGAACGACAGGCAGAACCAGGCGAGCGCGACCACGAGCCCGGTCGCGGAGAACCGCCGGAGCCACCGCCCCCACACGCCGTGCCGGGGGCGCTTCTCGTCGACGGGCTCGGGGGCGCGGGTCTCCGTCGTGGTGGGCTGCACGTCGCGATCGTAGGCGCGGCGCCCCGAACCGTCCCCTCGAACGGTCGGGGCGCCGTCGGCCCACCGGACAGGGCGAGCCCTACGCCTCGAGGAGCAGCGCCTCGCCCTGGCCCCCGCCGCCGCACAGCCCGACGGCGACGCGCCCGCCCCCGCGGCGCGCGAGCTCGTGCGCCGCGTGGACGGCGAGGCGGGCGCCGGACGCACCGATGGGGTGGCCGAGCGAGATGCCGCCGCCGTGCACGTTGACGAGGTCGGGCGAGACGCCGAGCACGCGCGTGGAGACCGCGACGACGGTCGCGAAGGCCTCGTTGATCTCGACGAGGTCGAGGTCGTCGACCGTCCACCCGGCCCGGTCGAGGGCCTGCTGGATCGCACGGGCGGGCTGGGAGTGCAGGGACGTGTCCGGGCCGGCGACCTGGCCCCAGGTCCGCACGGTCGCGAGCACCGGCGCGCCCGCGAACTCGGCCCGGGCGCGGGTCGTGAGGACGAGCGCGGCCGCGCCGTCGGAGATCTGCGACGCGTTGCCCGCGGTGATGGTGCCCTCGGGGTCGAACGCGGGTCGCAGGCGCGCGAGGCCCTCGACGGTCGTGTCGGGGCGCACGCCCTCGTCGTCGCGCACCTCGACCGGCTCGCCCCGGCGCTGGGGGACGCTCACGGGGGCGAGCTCGGCGTCGAACAGGCCGTCCTTCGCCGCGGCGGCGGCGCGCTGGTGCGAGGCCGCCGCGACGGCGTCCTGCTCCGCGCGCGAGACGAACACGTCGCCCACGTTGGTGCGCTCGGTCGAGACGCCCATGGAGGTGTGGTCGAACGCGTCGGTGAGCCCGTCCCGCGCGACGGCGTCGACGAGCGTCGCGTCCCCGAACGCGAACCCGGCGCGCGACCCGGGGAGCAGGTGCGGCGCGTTGGTCATGGACTCCTGGCCGCCGACGAGCACGACCTCCGCCTCGCCGGAGCGGATCATCCGGGCCCCGTCGATGACGGCGGTGAGCCCCGAGAGGCACACCTTGTTCACGGTCGCGGCGGGCACGTCCCAGCCCACGCCCGCGGCGGCGGCCGTCTGGCGCGCGGGGTTCTGGCCCGCCCCGGCCTGGAGCACCTGGCCGAGCACGACGGCGTCGACGGCGTCGGCGCCGAGGCCCGAGCGCTCGATGGCGGCGCGCGCGGCGACGGCGCCGAGCTCGACCGCGGTGAGCGCGGCGAGCGAGCCCTTGAGCCGCCCCTGGGGCGTGCGGGCTGCGGCGACGACCACGACGTCGTCAGGGGAGTGGGGAGTGGTGGTGCTCACGGCTGGACCTCCAGGGGTGCGGACGGCGTCGTCAGCGCGGACGCCGGGGGTGTGGCGTCCGCTCGTGCGGCGGCCTCGTCGACCAGCCCGAGCAGGAGCCCGAGGAACACGTCCGGCTCCTCGAGGTGGGGGCTGTGCCCGACGCCGGGCCGCACCTCCTCACGGTACCGCCCGCCCGCGGCCGCGTAGGCGTCGAGGACGGCGCGGGTCTGGGCGACCATCGGCTGGGGCGGGTGCGTGCCGGCGCCCGGCCACCCGGGCACCGCGCCGAGCGCGCCGAGGTGCGCGAGGTCGAACAGCGACGTGTCCGAGACGATCGCGTCGGCGTCGCCGCGCACCCACAGCACGGTTGCCGTCGCGCCGGACGTCGCGAAGCCGGACAGGTCGCAGTACCGCGCGCTGATCGCGTTGTTCATCCCGCGCGTCCCGGGCGCCACGCCGGGCCACGTGCCCGACGCCGTCCGGTCGCCCGGGTAGTTGTCGTCGCCCGTGCGCGTGGAGAGCACGGAGTCGAGCAGGAGCTCCTCCAGGGCGCCGAGCGGCTCGCCGAGCGACGCCGGGTCGGCGACGTAGAACCGGCGCAGCACGTCGCGGGGCGACCCGGCGTCCTCGCTGCGGTCGCCGGCGGCGAGCGCCGCGACGAACGCCGGGTTCGCCGTCCCGCCGCCCGAGCCCGCGAAGTCCGGGGAGAGCGGCGCTCCGTCGACGTCGCGCGTGCCGCCGAACCCGTACGGCGACATGGGCGCCTCGAGCAGGATCGCGTCGAACAGGTCGGGCCGGTCGGTCGCGAGCTGCAGCACGACGCCCGCGCCCGCGGAGTGCGCGACGGCGACGAGCGGGCGCGCGAGGTCGAGCGCGTCGAGGACGGCCGCGACGTCGTCGGCGAAGTCCCGCACGCCGCGCGTCGCGTCGACGGGGCGGACCTCGGCGTCGCCGTACCCCCGGAGGTCGACGGCGACGCCGCGCACGTCGCTCGGCAGCGTGCGCAGCAGCGGGTCGAAGAACGCCGACGACGAGCAGTTGCCGTGCACGAGCAGGACCGTCGCGCGCGCCGCGCCGTCGGCGGCGACCTCGCGCACGTGCTCGCGCCCGCGCGGGGTCGGGACGTCGCGGCGCAGCACCTCGCGGCGCAGCACCTCGCGCGTCACGACGGCGTCCCGGCGGCCTGCGTGGACGGTCCCGGGCCGGCGTCGGTGACGTCGAGCGGGGCGTCGTCGAGCGCGACGGCGAGGTCGGGCTCGGTCGCGGCGCGCACGTCGTCGACGCTCACGCCGGGCGCGGTCTCGCGCAGCACGAGCCCGTCGGGCGTCACGTCGATGACGGCGAGGTCGGTGATGACGCGGTGCACGACCCCGCGCCCGGTGAGGGGGAGCGAGCACGAGCGCAGGATCTTGGGCGACCCGTCGCGCGCCACGTGCTCCATGAGCACGATCACGCGCGCGGCCCCGTGCACGAGGTCCATCGCGCCGCCGGGACCCTTGACCATCTTGCCGGGGATCATCCAGTTGGCGAGGTCGCCCGTCTCGGAGACCTGCATGCCGCCGAGGATCGCGGCGTCGATCTTGCCGCCGCGGATCATGCCGAAGCTCAGCGCCGAGTCGAAGAACGCGGCGCCCGGCAGGACGGTGACGGTCTCCTTGCCGGCGTTGATGAGGTCGGGGTCGACGGCGTCCTCGGTCGGGTACGGCCCGACGCCGAGGATCCCGTTCTCCGACTGCAGCACGAGGTGCTTGTCCTCCGGCACGTAGTTCGGCACGAGCGTCGGCAGGCCGATGCCGAGGTTGACGTACCAGCCGTCGTGGAGCTCGCGCGCGGCGCGCGCGGCCATCTCGTCACGGGTGAGCGGCACGGCTCAGCCCTCCTTCACGCTGGTCGCGGTGCCCGACGGCGCGGGCCGGTCGGTGGCGGCGGCCGACCGCACGGTGCGGCGCTCGATCCGCTTGGGGACGTCGGTGCCGACCTCGACGACGCGGTGCACGAACACGCCGGGCAGGTGCACGGCGTCGGGGTCGATCTCGCCGGGCTCGACGAGCTCCTCGACCTGCGCGACGCACACGCGGCCCGCCATCGCGGCGAGCGGGGAGAAGTTGCGGGCCGACCGGTGGAACACGAGGTTGCCGTGCCGGTCGCCGCGCAGGGCGTGCACGAGCGCGAAGTCCGTGGTGATCGCGTCCTCGAGCACGAACTCGGCCTCGTCGGCGAACGCGCCGTCGCGACCGCGCGGCCCGACGCCGAACGTGCGCACCTCCTTGGGCGCGCTCGCCTGCGCGACGCCGCCCGCGCCGTCGTACCGCTGGGGGAGGCCGCCCTCGGCGACCTGCGTGCCGACGCCCGTCCGGGTCCAGAACGCGGCGATGCCCGCGCCCCCGGCGCGCAGCTTCTCCGCGAGCGTGCCCTGCGGGGTGAGCTCCAGCTCGAGCTCGCCGGAGAGGAACTGCCGCTCGAACTCCTTGTTCTCCCCGACGTACGAGCTCGTCATCTTGCGGATGCGGCCCGCGCCGAGCAGGACGCCCAGGCCCCAGTCGTCGACGCCGCAGTTGTTGCTCACGACCCACAGGTCGCGCGTGCCCTGGGCGAGCAGCGCCTCGATGAGCGCGATCGGGTTGCCGCACAGGCCGAACCCGCCGACGGCGAGCGACGCGCCGTCGGGCACGTCCGCGACGGCCTCGGCCGCGGACGCGACCACCTTGTCCAGCCCGGTCCCTCGTGGGGACGCGATCGTGGGGCTCATGCCGTGACCTCCTCGTCACTCGCCGGTCCTGTGCCGTCGCTCGTGACGGCGGCCAGGGCCCGCAGGGTCTCGCCCGCGACGGCCTCGACGCCGGGCGGGCTCATGATGATCGTGTAGTGATTGATACCCGCTACGTCGCGGGTGCGCAGCCCCGGCAGCCGCGCGCGCCACGCGGCGAGGTGCTCGGGGGAGTAGAGGGCCTCGGGCTCGTCGAGCAGGCCGCGCGGCGCGCGCAGCAGCACGAGCGGCACGTCGAGCGGGTGGTCGCCCGCGAGCGCGTCCGCGAGCGGCCCGCCCTCGTAGAGCTCGAGCGAGTCGGCGGAGACCGCCGCGCCCGACGACGCCGGTCGCAGCGCGGGCGCCTCGCCCACGAGGTCGTAGTCGACGTACCCCGCGACGACGTCGGCCCACGGCTCCTCCCACGCGCTCGCGAAGGCGGGGTGCGCGCGCCAGAAGCCGCGGTACTCCTCGTGGTCGGCGAACGTGCGCTCGAGGCGCTCGACGGCCGGCCCGAGGAGCGCGCGCAGGACCTCGTCGTGGTCGGCGTCCGGCGGCAGGCCCGCCGGGGGCGGGAGCGGGACGCCGCCGTCGACGAGCACGAGCCGGGAGACGCGGCCGGGGTGGCGGTGCGCGAGCACGACGGACACGAACGCGCCCATGGAGTGCCCGAGCGCGACGACGCGGTCGATCCCCAGCGCGTCGAGGACGGTCGCCAGGTCGTCCGCGTGCGCGCCCATGCCGTACGGGCCGGGCAGGGCGTTGCTGCGGCCGCGCCCCCGCAGGTCGGGCGCGACGACGCGCACGCCCGGCAGCGCCGCGACGACGGCCGGCCACGCGCGGTGCGAGGCCGTGATGCCGTGCACGGCGAGGACGGTCGGGACGGCGTCGTGCGCGGGGTGCGCGCCGCCGTCGGGCCTGACGTCCGGCCCGGGCGCGCCCGGGCCGACCGGGTCCCACACGCCGACGCGCAGCCGCCCGCCCGCGACGGGGACGTCGAGCGTCGCGTAGGTGTGGGTGGCGGCGGTGACGTCGTCCGGCGCGGTCGTCGCCGCGGTCACCGGGCGCTCCAGCCGCCGTCGATCGTCCACGACGCGCCCGAGACCATCGACCCGTCCGGGCCGGTGAGCCAGCCGACGAGCGACGCGACCTCCTCCGGCTCGACGAGCCGCTTCACCGCGGACTCGGCGAGGAGCACGGTCGCGAGCACCTCGGACTCGGGGATGCCGTGCACGCGCGCCTGGTCCGCGATCTGCTTCTCGACGAGCGGCGTGCGGACGTACCCGGGGTTGACGCACACGCTCGTCACGCCGTGCGGGCCGCCCTCGAGCGCCGTCACCTTGGACAGGCCCTCCAGACCGTGCTTCGCCGACACGTACGCCGACTTGAACGGCGACGCGACGAGGCCGTGCACGGACGAGACGTTGACGACGCGCCCGAACCCGCGCGCGTACATGCCCGGGAGCGCAGCCCGGACCAGCAGGAACGGCGCCTCGAGCATGATCGCGTGCAGCAGCCGGAAGTCGTCGGGTCGGAACTCCTCGATGGGGCTCACGCGCTGCACGCCCGCGTTGTTGACGAGCACGTCGACGTCGAGCGTCAGGTCGTCGAGCGCGCGCGTGTCGGCGAGGTCGACGACCCACGCCTCGCCGCCGAGCTCGTCCGCGAGGCGCTTCGCGCCGTCGGGGTCGACGTCGGCGACGGTCACGTGCGCGCCGCGCGCGGCGAGCTCGCGCGCGCAGGCGGCGCCGATGCCGCTCGCGCCGCCCGTGACGAGCGCGCGGCGCCCGGCGAGCGTCGGGGCGGTGCCGGGGAGCGGTGCGGGGACGGTCATCGCGCGTCTCCTTCGGTGTCGGTCGTGGTGGCGGGTCCGCTCCCGGCCGAGGGAGCGGGCCGGGGCGCGGCGAGCGCGCGCTCGATGAACTGCATGGTCTGCTCGAAGACGTGCGGGGGGACCTCGGCGGCCGCGGTGTCGTACGACGGCGGCTCGGCGCCCTCGTCCCAGCGCCCGCCCCACAGGACCCAGCGCATCCCGACGATCTCGCCGATGCCCATGAGCGCCCATGCGGCGACCTCCGGGTCGACGTCGTGGCCGACCTCGCCGTTCGCGCGCGCCTTGTCGAGCCCGGTCATGTAGCCCTCGACGATGCGCGCGTAGTGGCGGCGCAGCGCTCCGGGGGAGACGAACTCGGCCTGCCGCACGATGCGGTAGAGCGCCGGGTGCTCGGCGGTGAAGCGGAAGAACGCCTCGAACCCCGCGCGCTCGGCGGCGAGCCGGGTGCCCGCCTGCGAGCTCGCCTCGATCATCGCGTGCCGCACGCGGCGGTTGAGGTCGTCGACGAGCTCGTCGAACACGTCGATCTTCGACTCGAAGTACAGGTAGAACGTGCCCTGCCCGACGCCCGCGGACTCGGTGATCTTCACGATCGACGCGTCGTGGTACCCGACCTCGGCGAACACCTGCTCGGCCGCGGCGAGGATCTTCGCCCGGGTGCGGTTGCCGCGGGCGGTGCGGGGCTGGGTGCTCATGAGTCCTCCGGGACGGTCGCGCGCTCGGCGAGCGAGCGGCGCGACACCTTGTGCAGCGACGTGCGGGGCAGGGACGGGACGAGGTCGAAGCGGCGCGGGACCTTGAAGTGCGCGAGCTCGCGGCGGCAGAACGCCTCCAGCTCCTCGGCGTCGGTGGGGTGGCCGGCGCGCGGGACGACGAACGCCGCCCCGACCTCGCCCCACCGGTCGTCGGGGACGCCCACCACCGCGACGTCCGCCACCGCGGGGTGGCGGCGCAGCACGGTCTCCACCTCCGACGGCGTGACGTTCTCGCCGCCCACGATGAAGACGTCCTTGAGGCGGTCGACCACGCGGTAGCACCCGTCGGCGTCGCGCTCGACGAGGTCGCCGGTGCGCAGCCAGCCGTCGCGCAGGACGGCGGCCGTGGCGGCCTCGTCGCGGAAGTACCCGGCGAACACCCCCGGCCCGCGGACCAGCAGCTCGCCCGCCGTGGGCCCGTCGAGGTGGCGTCCGGTCACCGGGTCGGCGACGGCGACCTCGACGTGCGGGTACGGCGTGCCGGCGGAGCCGCTGCGCTCGCGGGCCTGGTCGTCGGGCAGGCACAGCACGTTGGGCCCCGCCTCCGTGAGCCCGTAGCCCTGCGAGAGCGCGACGCCGCGGCGGTGCCACGTGCGCAGCAGCGGCTCCGGCATGGGCGCGCCGCCCACGACGGCGTGCCGCAGCGACGACAGGTCGGCGTCCGCGAAGCCGGGGTGCTCGGCGAGGAGCAGGTAGTTCGTCGGGACGCCCATCATCGTCGTGACACGACGCTCGGCGACGAGCTGCAGCACGCGCTCGGGCTCGAACGTGCGCTCCAGGACGACGGTCGCGCCGGTCCACCACGCGAGCAGCGGCTGGATGTTCCACCCGCCCGCGTGGAACTGCGGCAGCACGCTCAGCACGACGTCGTGGCTCGTCAGCTCGACCGTGCGCGAGAGCGAGAGGTTCGTCCAGAAGCAGTTCGCGTGCGTGAGCAGCGCGCCCTTGGGCGTGCCCTGCGTGCCGGACGTGAACACGAGGAGCAGCGGGTCGTCGTCGCGCACGGGCCGGCGCTCCGGCGCGGGACCCTGCCGCGACGGCGGCGGGACGTGCGCCTCGACGCCGCTGCGCCCGAGCTCCGCCCGCCGGGGCGGGCGGCCGAGCCGCTCCGCGTCGAGCCGACGCAGCGGGTCGAGCCGGTCGAACGCCGCGTCCGCGAGGCCGGAGAACTCCTGCTCCACGAGCACGAGCGCCGGGTCGGCCTGCTCGACCTGGGCGGCGAGCTCGCCGGGCGACAGCCGCCACGACAGCGGCGCGAGCACCAGCCCGGCCTGCGCGCACGCGAAGAACAGCACGACCTGGTCGGCGCTGTTGCCCGTGACGGTCGCGACGCGGTCCCCGACGCCGTAGCCCGCCTCGCGGAACGCCGCCGCCAGGGCGCTCGCGCGCTCGTGCAGGTCGCGATAGCGCAGGGTCACGCCGCGGTCGTCGACGGCGACGCGGTCGGGCGTCGCGAGCGCGCGGTCGCGCGTCCAGCGCCCGAGGGTGTGCAGGCCGTCCTGGGCGTCCTGGTGCTGCGTCGTCATGCCACCTCCTCCAGGCGCTCGCGGGCCTCCTCCCGATCCTCCCGCGGGCGGCGGCGCGCGGCGAGGCGCGACGCGGCCCCGGCGATGCCGCCGGGCAGGAACATCACGACGAGGATGAAGAGGGTCCCGAGCAGGAACAGCGGCTCGCTGAGCGGCACGCGCAGCACGGCCGGCAGGTCCGCGACGGCCGCGGAGCTCGCGAGCGTCCCGAGCCGCTGGTCGAGGATCGTGTAGAGGACGCCGCCGACGATCGCGCCCCACCGGGACCCGACGCCGCCGAGCACGACCATGACGAGGAGCGTGAGCGTGAAGTCGGCCGACGTCGCGCGCGGCACGGCCCCCGACTGGAGCAGCAGGTACGCCATGCCGACGACGGTCGCGAGCGTCGCCGCGAGGACGAACACGAGGAGCTTGACGAGGTAGGGGCGCCCGCCGATGACGCGCACGCGCATCTCGTTCTCGCGCGTCGCCGCCGCGACGTGCCCCGCGCGCGACCGCTCGACCCACAGCACCACGAGGTAGACCACGACGAGCACGGCGAGCGCGAGCCAGTAGAGGTTGCGCGTGTTGAGCACGCCCACGAACGCGTCGGGGACGTTCCGGGTCGCGAGCGCGAGGCCCTCCTCGCCGCCGGTCGCGCCGCCGGGGTTGCGGCGCACGAGCACGTTGCCCGCCTGGGCGAACGCGAGGGTGACCATGGCGAACGAGATGCCCGTGACCCGCAGCGAGATGGCCCCGACGACGTGCGCGAGCACGATCCCGCCGACGAGCACGAGCGCCGCGGCGGGCAGGAGCGGGATCTCGGTCGTGTCGAGCACGATCGCGAGCCCGTACAGCCCTGCCGCGAAGTACAGCGCGTGCCCGAAGCTCAGCAGGCCCGCGACGCCGAACAGCAGGTGGTAGCTCAGCGCGAGGGCGCCGATGAGCCAGCACATCGCCATCATCTGGAGCGCGCCGGGCGTGTACGTCGGTCCGGGCAGCACGCCCGGCACGTGGATCGCGAGCAGCGGGAGGCACGCGAGCACCGCGACGAGCGCGACGCCCGCGAGCGCGCGGACCAGCGTGCCCGACGGCGTCCGGCGGTCCGCGCTCTCCGCGCGCGGTGCGTCGTCGGCGGGGGCGGCCGGGGCCGGGGGAGCGGTCTGGGTGGTCATGCGGCTGCCCTCCCGAGGAGGCCGGTGGGACGGACGAGGAGCACGAGCGCGAGCAGGAGCACGACGAGGAGGTCGCCGTAGCCGAGGTAGTAGTTCGCGAACTGCTGGAGCACCGCGACCAGCACGGACGCGACCGCCGCCCCGGTCAGGGAGCCGAGCCCCCCGATGACGGTGACGATGAACGCGAAGATGAGCAGCGACCCGCCCAGGTGCGGCGAGACGTACCCGAAGTACTGCGAGGCGAGGACCCCGCCGAGCCCCGCGGCGGCGCCGCCGACGGCGAAGACGAGCGTGAACGCCTTGCGCACGTCGATGCCGAGCGCGGTGACCATGGACCGGTTCTCGACGCCCGCCCGGATGATGAGCCCGTAGCGGGTGCGCTGGAGGAACAGCACGATCGCGCCGAGCACGAGCGCCGCGGCGGCGATCGCGACGAACCGGTCGTTGGGCACCGGCGCGCCCGCGAGGTCGGTCGTGCCCTTGAGCCACGCCGGGCCGGAGATGAACTCGGGGTCGGACCCCCACATGCCCTCGAACAGCGCGACGGACGCGAGCGAGAGGCCCACCGTGACGAGCACCTGCTCGATGTGCCGCTCGTAGAGCGGGCGGATGAGCAGGAGCTCGGTGAGGGCCGCGGCCCCCGCCCCGACGACGGCCCCGGCGAGCAGCGAGAGCGCGAACACGCCCCACGAGTCCGCGCCGAGCGAGCGCGCGACGAACCAGCCGCCGAAGGCACCGAGCGTGAGGAACGAGCCGTGCGCGAAGTTGAGGACGCCCATGAGCCCGTAGATGAGCGACAGGCCGGACGCGACGAGGAAGTACAGCGCCCCGAGGCCGAGCCCCGTGACGAGGAGGAGGACGATCGTGCTCACCGGGCCACCGCCCCTTCGGTTCCGTGGTGGTCGACCTCGGCGTGGACGCCGAGGAGCTGCTGGACGCGGTCGGGGTCGTCGAGGAGCTCGCGCGCGGGGCCGGTGTGCACGACGCGGCCCGCGTCGATCACGACGACGCGCTCGGCGAGCCGCTCGATGACCTCGAGGTTCTGCTCGACGAGCAGGATCGGCACCGTGCGGGCGGCCTCCGCGAGCGCGTCCGACACCTCGCCGACGATCCGGGGTGCGAGGCCCTTGGTGGGCTCGTCGACGAGGAGCAGGCGGTTGGCGTTGAGCAGGGCGCGCGCGAGCGACACCATCTGCTGCTGACCGCCCGAGAGCGTGCCCGCGCGCTGGGCGGCGCGCTGCACGAGGTCCGGGAAGAGCTCCGCGACGAGCTCGCGGCGCGGCTGGGCGTCGCGCTCGGCGAGGCGCAGGTTCTCCGCGACGGTGAGCCCGGCGAACACCTCGCGGTCCTCGGGCACGTACCCGACGCCCCGGCGCACGATCCTGTCCGTGCGCTCGCCGTCGACGCGCTCGCCCGCGAGCAGCACCTCGCCCCGGCGCTCGATGAGGCCGAGCACGGCCTTGAGGGTGGACGTCTTGCCGACGCCGTTGCGCCCCAGCACCGCCGTGACGCCCGTGGCCGGGACGGAGAACGTCACGTCCTCGACGACCTGCTGGCCCGCGATGCGCGCCGACAGCCCGCGCACCTCGAGGACGGGCACGTCGCTCCCGCTCGCGGGGTGGGCGGTGCTCCTGCTGCTGCCGCTCATGCTGCTTCTCCTGCCGTGACGCCCAGGTAGGCGCTCTGCACCGTCGGGTCCGCCATGACGGCGTCGGGGGTGTCGCACGCGAGCAGCTCGCCGTGGTGCATGACGGCGACGCGGTCCACGAGCCCCAGGACCACGTCCATGTGGTGCTCGACCATGAGCACGGTGCAGCCGATCGCGTTCAGGTCGCGGATGACCTCGACGAGGCCGGGCACGTCGGCCGACGACACGCCGGCCATGGGCTCGTCGAGCAGCACGACGCGCGGCTCGGTCGCGAGCAGCACCGCGATCTCGAGCTTGCGCTTGTCGCCGTGGGACAGGTCGCCCGCGGCGACCTCGGCGCGGCGCACGAGCCCGACGGTCTCCAGGTGCCGGTCCGCCTCCCGCGTCGCGGCGTCGCCGCGACGCGGGAAGCGCAGCACCGACAGGGCGCCGCCGAGGCGCCCCTGCGCGGCGAGCCGCACGTTCTCCCGGACGCTCAGGCGCGGGAACAGGCTCGACGTCTGGAAGGTGCGGCCCAGGCCCGCGCGGGCGCGCGCGGCCACCGAGGTGGTCGTCACGTCCGCGCCCTCGAGGAGCACCGACCCGCTCGTCGGGCGGTGGATCCCCGAGACCAGGTTGAAGAGCGTCGTCTTGCCCGCGCCGTTCGGCCCGATCACGCCGAGCATCTCGCCCTGCCCGACGGCGAGGCTCACGCCCCGCAGGATGCGCGCGCCGCCGATCTGGAGCCCGAGGTCGCGGACCTCGAGCGCGGGGAGGGTGTGCGGCTCGCCCACGTCAGCCCGCCTCGGCCGGCGCGACGTCGTCGCCCGGCACCTCGGCGACGAGCTCGGGCACCCAGCCGTCGCCCTCGGGCACGAGCTTCACCTGGTACATCGGCTGGACCAGCGCGTGGTCGGACGCGCGGACCGTGGTCGTGCCCTTGGGGCCGTCGAAGCTCCAGCCCTCGAGCGCGTCGACCATCGCGTCGACGTCGTCGCCGCCCTCCTCGATCGCGTGGACGATCATCTGCGCGGCGACGAAGCCGTCGGGCGTGAAGAGGTCCGCCTGCTTCCCGGCCTCCTCGACGGACGCGAGCATCGCGGCCTCGACCTCGGTGCCCGCGGCGCCGGGGAAGTAGTGGTTGAGGAAGTCGACCTTGCTCGCCGCGGCGCCGTACGCGCCGTAGGTCGCGACGTCGCCGAGCCCGGTGACGACCGTGGTCGCGTCGAGGACGCCCTGCTGGTCGAGGCCCTGCCACATGGCGCCCGACGTCGCCCCGGCCCACGCGACGAACACGAGGTCGGGCGCGGCGTCGACGATCTGGTGCGCGAACGGCGTGAACTCCGTCGCGTCCTCCGGCACGAGCACGCTCGTCACCTCGGCGCCCTGCGCGCCGAGGACGGCCTCGACCGCGGCGAGGTTCCCCTGGCCGAACGCGTTGTCCTGGGCGAACACGACGACCTTCGCACCGTCCGGGTCCACGAACGTGCCGGCGGTCGCCACGTCCTGGAGCGACTGGCGCCCCGAGCGGAACGTGTAGTCGTTGATGCCCGTGAGCGCGTCGACCGCGGCCGGCCCGGAGATGTAGAGCACCTTGTTCTGCTCGGCCTGCTCGGCGAGCTTGAGCGCCACGCCGGACACGACCGTGCCGCCGAGGATCTGGTAGCCCTTGCCGATGAGGTCCTTGGCCTGGCCGACGGCCTTGTCCGGGTCGCCGCCGTCGTCGTGGAACGTCACGTTGACCGGTCGGCCGTCGACCTCGCCCGTGCCGTCGGTCGCGTAGGCGAGACCGGCCTGGAAGCCCTCGTAGTAGGCCTCCCCGTAGGCCGCGAGCGGCCCGGTCTTGGAGTAGATGATGCCGACGTCGACCGGGTCGGCGCTCGTGCTGCTCTCGCCTCCGGTGCTGCCGCCGCTCGCGTCGGTCGGCGCGCAGGCGGCGAGCGCGAGGCTCGCGGCCGCGAGCGCGGCGACGGCGAGCGCCGGCCGCTGGGACTTCTTCGTCCGCATGACTTCGCCCTTCGTTGGGTGGTCCTGAGGGGGGAGCGCCGCTCAAACATGAGAGGCGATTCAGGTTGCGGGAATCATGGATCCCCGGACGGCGCGGTGTCAACCCGCTCCCGCGCGGTCGGCGGTGGCAGCACGCTGCTCGGGCCTCGGAGACAGTTGACAGGTGATTCAGGTCACACGTAGCGTCCGGTCCGCCCGGGTCCGGCGCGCGACGGTGCGCGCCACGGCGCGTGAAGCGCCGACGGCGACCCGACCTCGACGTGGAGGTTCAGATGGTCAGGCACTCCCTCAGACAGCGCGCCCGCGCCCGCCGGAGCGCCGTCGCGCTCGCGCTCGGCGCGGCGCTCGCCGTCGTGCTCGCCCCGCTCGTCACGGCGCCGGCGACGGCCGCCGGGTCGTGGTCCCAGCGCACCGCCGGCGGCATGACGGTCGAGCTCTACCGCCCGTCGACGGCGCCCGCGCTCCCCGGCGGGCGGGCGCTCATGGTCTCCCTGCACGGGTGCGTCCAGACGTCGCAGGTGCTCAAGACCGGCGGGAACTGGACCGCGACCGCCGACGAGCACGGCATGGTCGTCGCGGTCCCCGCCGCGCCGAACGGCGGCGTCCTGCTCGGCTGCTGGGACTACTACGACACGAACCACAGCCGCACGAACCCCGCCCGGCACGACGACAACCTGCTCGACCTCGTCTCGACGCTGCTGGCGGACACGTCGCTCGGCATCGACCCGGACCAGGTCTACGTCAGCGGCCTGTCGTCCGGCGGCGGCCAGGCGATGGTCATGGGCTGCCTCGCGCCCGACGTGTTCGCGGGCGTGGGGATCGCGGCGGGGCCGACGGTCGGGACGACGTCGGGCCAGATCGGGAGCGTGGCGACGACGCTCGCCCAGGCCCGCTCCACGTGCCGGACCTTCGCCGGGTCGCGCACCGCGGACCTCGCGACCCAGGTGACGTCCGTCGTCCACGGCAGCGCCGACACGACCGTCGCGACCGGGTACGGGACGCTCAACGCCCAGGTCATGGCCGACCTCTACGGGGCCGGGGCCACGTCGTCGTTCTCGCTCGCCGGGCTCGCGGGCACGAACCGGGCGGGCACCGGGTCGCTGTGGTCCGACGCCGCGGGCCCGCGCGTCTCGCTGGTCCAGAACACCGGGCTCGCCCACGCGTGGCCCGCGGGCGGCGGCCCCGGCGGGTCCTACGTCTCGGCGAACAGCATCGACTACCCGGCCTACCTCACCGACTTCCTGTTCGCGAACAACCGGCGCGTCGACCGCGACCCGGGCCCGGGCCCCGACCCGGACGTCACGGCGCCGACGGTCGCGATCACCGCGCCCGCCGCAGGTGCCGCCGTCTCCGGGACGGTCCGCGTGGCGGTCGCGGCGTCCGACGACCGCGCGGTCGACCGCGTCGAGCTGAGCGCCGACGGCGCGGCGCTCGCGACGCTGCGCACCGCCCCGTACGGGTTCGACTGGGACACGACGGCGCTCGCGCCCGGCTCCCACGTGCTCACGGCCCGCGCGGTCGACGCAGCGGGGAACGCGTCGACGGCGCAGGTCACGGTGACGGTCCAGGCGCCGACCGGGCCGTGGTGCGGCACCGCGACGAACGCGCAGCACCGGGCCGCGGGGCGCGCGATCTCCTACGGCGTGCACCCCTACAACCCGTACTACGCGGTGGGCTCGCTCGCGTACCTCGGGCAGGGCGACGCGACGGTCACGACGCTGCGCGAGGCCGCGCCCGGCCGGTTCGAGGTCGCCGCCGCCTGCTGAGCAGGGCGGGCCCGCTCGGGCTAGTGCTCCAGGCGGTCCTTCGGGTCACCGATGAAGTCGGTGACGTCGTCCGGGAGGTCGTCACGGTTCATGTCGTTCGAGCGGGCCCGGCGGGCGTCCCAGCGCAGCGCGAGCGCGGCCAGCACCGCGGCGATCGTGGACGCCGCGAGGATCGCGATCTTCGCGCCGTCGGTGTGCTCGGCGTCGGGGAACGACAGCTCGGCGATGAGGAGCGAGACGGTGAAGCCGATGCCCGCGAGGAACCCGACCGGCAGGAGGTCGCGCACGCCGATGCCGGCCGCGAGCCGCAGTGGCGTGAAGCGCGTGACGAGCGCCGTGACCCCGAGCACGCCCACGAGCTTGCCGACGACGAGGCCGAGGACGATGGCGAGCACGACGGGCTGCGTCAGCACCTCCCCGACGGGCGTCTCGCCGCCCACGATCGAGACGCCGGCCGCGAAGAACGCGAACACCGGCAGCGCGACGCCCTGCGACACCGGGCGGATCGTGTGCTCGAAGCGCTGCGTGCGGGACTCGCGCTCCCCGTGCACCGCGAGCGCGGGGACGGTGAAGCCGAGCAGGACGCCGGCGATCGTCGCGTGCACACCGGACTCGTGCATGAGCGCCCACGCGACCACCGCGACGGGCAGCAGGAGCCACCAGCGGGTGCGCCGCGCGCGCACGAGGACCGCGTAGAGCGCGACGGCGAGCAGCGCGAGGCCGAGGTAGCCCCATCGCAGGTCCGCGGTGTAGAAGATCGCGATGACGACGATCGCGAGCAGGTCGTCGACGACCGCGAGCGTGAGCAGGAACGTGCGGATCGCGACGGGGAGCCCGCGGCCGAACACGGCGAGCACGCCGAGCGCGAACGCGATGTCCGTCGCCGTGGGGATCGCCCACCCGTGCAGGGCGCCCGGGTCGCCCGTGGTCAGCAGCACGGCGACGAAGATCAGGGCCGGCACCGCCATGCCGCCCATCGCCGCGAGCACCGGGACGCCCGCCTGCTTCGGGTTGCGCAGGCTGCCCGCGACGAACTCCTGCTTGAGCTCGACGCCGACCACGAAGAAGAAGATCGCGAGCAGGCCGTCGGCGGCCCACGTCGACAGCGTCAGGTCGAGGTGGAGCGGCGCGGACGGGCCGACGACGGTGCTCGACAGCGTGAGGTAGGACTCGCGCCAGGGCGAGTTGGCCCAGACCAGCGCGAGCAGCGCGGCACCGATGAGGAGGGCGCCGCCGGTCGTCTCGCGGCCGACCCAGCGGCGCAGGCGCTCGCCCGGGGAGGGCGGCGTGGCGCGCGGGGTGGCCGGAGGGCCGGAGGGCAGGGCGGCGTGGGTCATCGTGCTCCCGGGGTCGCTGTCGTGTCGCACGGCCGCGTCGCGGACCGTGGCCGACCAGACTTCCCGGCACACCGCCCACGATTCTACGGGGCGTCGCGCGAGGGCGACGCCCCCTCGCGGTCGACGTGTCCGGCTCGCGGTCCAGTCTCCCGGTGGTCGTCGTGCCGCGCGCGTCAGGACGGGGTGTCCTCGGCGAGGTCGAGCAGCCGGGTGACGGTGTTCCAGTTCCGACCGGTCACCGGGGTCCCGGCCGCCTTCGTGAGGGCGGCCGTCGTCAGCCTCGACCGCCCGACGCCGTCGGGGTAGGCGACGTAGAGGACGCCGTTCGCGACGGCGGCGCGCTCGGTCGTCAGCCGCGGCCCGAGCGCGCCGGCCGCGTCCGGGTCGACGGGCTCCTCGCCCACGTGGACCAGCAGCCCGGCCGGACGCTCCTCCGCGTCGTCGGGCAGCGGGTTGCCGCGCACGATCTTGCGGAGGCGCTCGGTGGTGAGCACCGCGACGGCCGCGTCGACGCCGAAGCGGTCGGCGACGCCGTCGTGCAGGAGGCGCGCGACGTCCGCGGGCGACGCCGCGCCGGACGACCCCGGCCCGACGACGAGGTTCCCGCTGTTCACGACCGTGCGGGCGCGCGCGAGCCCGAGTTCGCCCGCGAGGTCGCGCAGCGCGGTCGACGGGACCTTCCGCCCGCCCACGTTCACGGCGAAGAGCAGGCACACGTACGCCGTCACGACGGGGCCCCCGGGCGGCGCTGGGACCACGGCGCGGCCTCCTCGAGGCGCGCCGCGAGGGCCAGCAGCAGGGCGTCGTCGCCGTGTTCCGCGCCGAGCATCACCCCGACGGGGATGGTCGCGGTCGACCCGTCGGGGTCCGTGACGCGCGCCTCGCCGAGGGGGAGGGAGACCGCGGGCCGCCCCGTGAGGTTCCAGACGCTCGTCCAGGGCGTGAACGCCGTCTGCGCGGCGAAGTCGGCGGCCGGGTCGTCGTCGTCCCGCTGGCTGCCGACGAGCGCGGGCGGCTGCGCGAGCGTGGGGGAGAGCACGACGTCGACCCCCGACCACGCGGCGGCGACCTCGCGCGTGAGCTGCTGCACCCCGGCGAGCGCCGTCGCGTACGCGAGCCCGCTCACCGCGCGCCCGCGCTCGCGCAGCCACCGCGTGAGCGGCACGAGCAGGTGCTCGCGCTCCGGCGGGACGGGCGCCTGGAGCGCGCCGACGGACCACAGCGCCGCGAACGCGTCCCAGCGCTCGGCCCCGAACGGGGGCGGGATCTCCACGACGTCGTGCCCGAGCCGGACGAGGAGCTCCGCCGCGGCCCGGGCGGCGTCGGCGCACGCGGGGTGCACGGGGGCGCCGGCGGCGATCACGGGCTCCAGCAGCAGCCCGACGCGGAGCCGCCGCCCGTCCGGTGCGGCGCCGAGGCGCGCGGTGAACGTGTCGCCGGGCCAGGGGCGCGCGAGCACGTCGAGGAACGCCGCGGTGTCGCGGACCGACCGGGTGAGCACGCCGTGCGTGGCGAGGCCCGCGCCGTCGACCCCGTACGGGCCCGGGCTCACGAGCCCGCGCGACGGCTTGAGCCCGACGAGCCCGCACGCGCTCGCGGGGATGCGCAGCGAGCCGCCGCCGTCGCTCCCGTGCGCGACGGGCACGACGCGCGCCGCGACCGCGGCGGCCGCGCCCCCGCTCGACCCGCCCGCTGACCGTGCGAGGTCCCACGGGGTGCGGGCGGTCGGTCCGACGTCGGGCTCGGTGTAGCAGGGGAGGCCCAGCTCCGGGGTCGACGTCTTGCCGACCATGACCGTGCCCGCGCGGCGCAGGAGCGTCACGACGCCGTCGTCGGACGGCGGCAGGAACGGGTCGATCGCGGCCGAGCCGGCGCGCATCGGCACGCCCTCGACCATCGTGAGGTCCTTGACCGGGCAGGGGACGCCGAGGAACGGCGGGAGGTCGTCGTGGGGACCGGCGCGGCCGTCGCGCCGCGCCGCCACGAGCGCGTCCTGCGCGGCGAGGGCCTGCGTGCGCGCGAGGTCCGGGGTGAGCACGGTGAAGGCGCCGACGTCCGCGCCGACACCGGCGGCGGCGTCGAGCGTCGCGTCGAGCACCTCGACGGGGGAGACGTCGCCGGCGCGCAGTGCTCCGGCGAGCGCGGTCGCGTCGAGGTCCAGGAGCTCGGGGGCGCTCATGGCTCGTGAACCTACGCGCGCCGCCGCGCCGGCGCGACCCCGTCGGCGGAACCCGCCTGCGCGACCCCGCGCGCGACCTCCGCCTGTGCGTAGCCCTGGCGGTCGACACCGGCCGAGCGCAGGCGTATATTCCAACCGGAATATTCCAGCCGGGCGTGGCTCCCCACCCGCCGGCCCGCCGTCCCGTCCCGGAGACCACCGTGACCTCCCCGCGCCTCAGCCCCACGGCGACCCTCGTGCTCGCCGTGCTGCTCGAGCAGCCCATGCACCCGTACGAGATGCTCGTGCGCCTGCGCAAGCGGCGCGACGACCGCCTCGTGCGGCTCAACCCGGGCGCCGTCTACCAGGCGGTGGACCGCCTCGAGCGCGACGGCCTCGTCGAGCGCGCGGGCGTCGACCGGGACGGCAACCGCCCCGAGCGCACCCTCTACGCGATCACCCCGGCGGGCGTGGCGGCGCACGACGCCCGCACGCGCGACCTCGTCCGCGAGACGCCACGCGAGTACCCCGCCTTCCCGGTCGGGCTCGCGCTCGTGCACGACCTCCCGCGCGAGGACGCCCTCGCGCTGCTCCGCGAGCGTCGCGCGGCGCTCGCGGCCGCGATCGACGGGGTGCGCGAGCGCCTCGACGACGTGGTCGCGCGCGGCCTGCCCCGCCGCTACCTGCTCGACGCCCACTTCGAGCTCCACCAGACCCGGGCCGAGATCGCCTGGCTCGACGCGACCGTCGCGGACGTCACGTCCGGCGCGCTGAGCTGGACCGAGGAGCCCGGGCCCGCGTTCCGCCACTCCCGCACGACCCCACCTCAGGAGTCCTCGTGACCACTCCCGCCCCGGGCACCGGCCCGGCCCCGGCACCCGCCGAGGCCGGCTCGCGCGTCGTGCCCCTCGTCGACCTCCACGGCCGCAGCGCCTGGAGCATCCTGCCGCCGCTGATCCTCGGCTTCTTCATGATCATGGTGGACACCACGATCGTGAACATCGCGGTCCCCACGCTCCAGCGCGAGCTCGACGCGTCGCTGGTCGCGGTCGGCTGGGTCAACAGCGCCTACCTGCTCTCCTACGCGGTGCTGCTCCTGCTCGCGGGTCGCCTGGGCGACCGGTACGGGCCCAGGCCGGTGTTCGTCGTCGGCCTGGCGGTGTTCACGCTCGCGTCCGCGTGGTGCGGGCTGTCGGGCTCGATCGGGATGCTCATCGCCGCCCGCGTGGTCCAGGGCGTCGGCGCGGCGCTCATGACGCCGCAGACCATGGCCATGATCACGCGCGTCTTCCCGCCGCGGCAGCGCGGCGCGGCCATGGGCCTGTGGGGCGCGACGGCGGGCGTCGCGACGATCGCCGGCCCGCTGCTCGGCGGTCTGTTCGTCGAGTCGTGGGGCTGGGAGTGGATCTTCTTCGTCAACGTCCCGGTCGGGGTCGTCGCGCTCTGGCTCGCGCTGGTGCGGCTGCCGCGGCTCGCGACGAACAAGCGCTCGTTCGACGTGGTCGGCGTCGTGCTGTCCGTCGTCGGGCTCTTCGCGGTCGTCTTCGGGCTCCAGGAGGGCCAGACGTACGACTGGGGCACGATCACCGGCCCGGTCACCGTGTGGGGCGTGATCGGCGTCGGGCTGCTCGTGCTGGCCGCGTTCGTGCTGTGGCAGCGCCGTCTCGGCGACGACGCCCTCCTGCCGCTGCGCCTGTTCCGCTCGCGCAACTTCTCGCTCGCGAACGTCGCGGGCATGTCCGTGTCGTTCGCGATGATCGGCATCTTCTTCCCGCTGACGATCTTCCTGCAGTCGATCCTCGGCCTCTCGCCGCTGCACGCCGCGCTCGTCAACCTCCCGGGGTCCCTCGTCTCGGGCATCGTCGCGCCCCTCGCGGGACGCCTCTCCGACCGCGTGCCCGCGAAGTGGGTCGTCGCGACCGGGTTCGGCGTCCTCGCGGTCGCGATCGGGTGGCTCGCGGCGGTCGTCGGGCCGGGCGTGTCGGTCGTGACGATCGTGCTCCCCATGACGCTGTTCGGCGTCGGCACGGGGTGCGTCTTCTCGCCGCTCGCGAACCTCGCGACGTCGGGCCTCGACCACCGCACCGCGGGCGCCGGCGCGGGCGCGTTCAACACGACGCGCCAGGTGGGTGGCGTGATCGGGTCGGCGGCGATCGTCGCGACGCTCACCGCGCGCCTCGCCGTGACGCTCCCCGCGGCCGCGCGCGACGCCGCCGCGTCGCTGCCCGAGCAGCTCCGCCAGCAGTTCGTCGACGGGTTCTCGAACGCCGGGTCGCTCCAGGGTGGCCAGGGCGGCTCGTTCGACCTCCCGCCGGGGGTGCCCGACGACGTCGCGCGCCAGGTCACCGACGCCGCGACCACCGCGTTCCACCAGGGCTTCGCGACCGCCGTCGGGCAGACGCTCGCGGTCACGGCCGTCGTGCTCGTGCTCGGCTTCGTCGCCGCGATCGCGATGGCTCCGAAGCACGTCGAGCACTGACCCCGAGATCGACCCGACCGCCACGACGTCGGCCCCCGGAGGGCCGGTCTCGGGCGCTCGGGTCGATCTCGCGTGCCCGGGGTGCAGCCTCCGCGTGAACGGTGGGTTAAACCTCGCGCGAAGGCGTGTCGGGGGTGGTGACCGGAATCACACGGGCGTAGTTTCGAGGAGACGGACGGCACCTTCGTCGTCCTCCGGGAGGCCAGCCGATGGGGTTCACGCTCCGCTCAGGAGGGCCGGCACCGGCGCTGCTGAGCCGTGTCACCCACGGCCCGACGGCCGGTCGCCCGCCTCGCCCAGAGAGAGAACGGCGCGCGTGCGCCGGAGGGGAGCCCTCGTGGTCCATTCCTCACCCACCCCCGGTACCTCACCCACACCGCAGGACGACGCACCGGACGGCGCGCGCCGCACGTTCGTCGTCGACACCTCGGTCCTGCTGAGCGACCCGCGCGCGATCGGGCGGTTCGCGGAGCACGACGTCGTCCTGCCGGTCGTCGTCATCACCGAGCTGGAGGCCAAGCGCCACCACGCCGAGCTCGGGTACTTCGCGCGCAGCGCGCTGCGCATGCTCGACGACCTGCGGGTCAGGCACGGCCGGCTCGACGCCCCGATCCCGGTCGGCGACGTCGGCGGGACGCTGCGCGTGGAGCTCAACCACACCGACCCGGCCGTGCTGCCGGCCGGGTTCCGGCTGGGCGACAACGACACCCGCATCCTCTCGGTCGCCGCGAACCTCGCGGCGGAGGGCCACGACGTCACGGTGGTGTCCAAGGACCTGCCGATGCGGGTCAAGGCGTCGGCCGTGGGCCTGCGCGCCGAGGAGTACCGGCACGAGCTCGCCGTGGACTCGGGCTGGACGGGGATGGGCGAGATCTCGTTCACCGACGCGGAGGCGGCGGCGCTCTGGGAGCACGAGTCGGTCGAGCTGACGAGCCTGGACCCGGAGGTCGTGGAGGCGGCCGGCCCCCTGCACTGCCACACCGGTCTCGTCGTGCACTCGCCGCGAGGGTCCGCCCTCGGGCGCGTCACCGCGGACAAGCACGTCCAGCTCGTGCGGGGCGACCGGGAGGTGTTCGGGCTGCACGGGCGCTCCGCGGAGCAGCGCGTCGCGATCGACCTGCTGCTCGACGAGAGCGTCGGGATCGTCTCGCTCGGTGGGCGGGCGGGGACGGGCAAGTCGGCGCTCGCGCTGTGCGCCGGGCTGGAGGCCGTCATGGAGCGTCGGCAGCACCGCAAGGTCATGGTGTTCCGGCCGCTCTACGCCGTCGGCGGCCAGGAGCTCGGCTACCTGCCCGGCTCCGAGGCCGAGAAGATGAACCCGTGGGCGCAGGCCGTCTACGACACCCTCGGGGCGCTCGTCTCGCCGCAGGTGCTCGACGAGGTGATCGACCGCGAGATGCTCGAGGTGCTCCCGCTCACGCACATCCGCGGGCGCTCGCTGCACGACGCGTTCGTCATCGTCGACGAGGCGCAGTCGCTCGAGCGCAACGTCCTGCTCACGGTGCTGTCCCGCATCGGGCAGTCGTCGCGCGTCGTCCTCACGCACGACGTCGCGCAGCGCGACAACCTGCGCGTGGGCCGGCACGACGGCGTCGCCGCGGTCATCGAGGCGCTCAAGGGCCACCCGCTGTTCGCGCACGTCACGCTCACGCGCTCCGAGCGCTCGCCCGTGGCGGCGCTCGTCACGGAGATGCTGGAGTCGATCGAGGTCTGACCCGCCGCCGAGGTAGAGGCCTGGTCATGACCAGGCCTCTACCTCGCGGTGCCAGGCCTCTACCTCGGCGGACCGGGGGTCTCGCTCGCGCGGAGGCGGGTCCGCGGGTGGACGAGGAGCACCGCGAGGACGCCGACGACGGCGCCCAGGACCGTGTCGAGCGCGCGGTCGAGCGCGAGCGCGGACGGGTCGGCGGGGTGCGCGAGGGACGTCATGAGCAGCGCCATGGGCGTGATGGTGAGCATCGCGAGCCCGTAGTGGCGGCTCACGATCGTCTCGGTGACGGTCTGGAGCACGACGACGACGGCGGCCGTCCCCCAGAAGCCGAGCGGCGCGGCGAGCAGCGGCCAGGCGAGGAGCGCGCCGGCCACGGTGCCGGCTCCGCGCTGCAGCGCCCGCACGACGGCGTGGCGCGCCGACTCGCCCTGGAGCACCGCGGTCGAGCCCATGGTCGCCCACGCGGCGTGCCCGAGGCCCGCGACGGCGGCGACCGCACCGGCGACGAGGCCTGCGGCGCCGACGCGCGCCGTCGGGAGTCGCCAGGGCCCTGCGGCCCGGGACCGCGCCTGGGCGCGCAGGGTCGTCCGGACCGCCGGGACGGTGTCGCCGCGCGGCACGCCGGTCGCGTCGAGCGCCCGCTCGACCGCGTCGAGCTCCGCGGCGAGCGCGGGGACCGCGGCCCGGGTCCGCCACCAGGACGCGTCGTCCGCGAGGACGTCGCGCGCCCGCGCGACGGCGCCCCGGGCCGCGGCCGCGGCGCGCGGGGCCGCCCCGGGTCGTTCCGCGGCGCGCACGGCGTCGGCGGCGCGGCGGACCGCGAGGCGTGCGGGCGCCGTCGGGCGGACGAGCACGCCGGCCGTGCACACGAGCAACGCGAGGAGCGCGCCGCACGCGGCCGCGAGCGCGCGCGGACCGACGTCGGCGAGCGTCGGTGCGCCCGCGAGGCCCGCGCCCGCGGCGAAGACGATGATCGTCGCCCCGGGCGGGCCCGTGCGGACGAGGAGGCAGAAGGCCGTGGCCCCCGCGGCGAGGAGCGCGACGGCGGCGGTCGTGAGGAGCGCGGGCGTGCCCGCCGCGGCGAGGAGCGTGAACGCCGCGATCGTGCCGGTCATGAGGGTGCCGACGGTGGCGAGGAGCGCGGCCCGGCGCCGGTACGGGTCGTACCGGCCGCAGAGCGACGTGAGCGCGCCGAGCGACGCGAACGCTGCGAGGTCGGGACGCCCGAGGAGGCCCGGGACGGCGATCGCGAGCGCGACCGCGGCGCCGCAGCGCAGCGCGGCGGCGACCGTCGCGTCGGCGGGGCTCACGCGCAGGGCGGCGCGGAGGTGGGCGGGGTCGAGGACGTCCTGGGCGGCGGCGCGCACGGGCGCGAGCGCCGGGCGGGCGGGGGAGGAGAGGGGCATCGACGGACCAGCCTACCGGTGATTCCTAGATGTTTCACCAGTGAAAGACTGTGAGGCTCGCCCTATCCTGGGTCCGTGGACTACGTCGACCGCGTGCGCGCGGAGTGGGCTGAGCAGCGGCCGGACCTCGACACCGCGACGTCGGCGGTCGGTGCCCGGCTGCGGCGCGTCGCCGCGCTGCTCGAGGCGGCGCTGGAGCGCTCCGCGGCGCGGCACGACGTCTCGCGCGCGGAGTTCGACGTGCTCGCGGCGCTGCGTCGCGCCGGGCGGCCGTTGCGTGCGGGCGAGGTCACCACGATGACCGGCGCCCCCGGCGCCTCGATCACCAAGCGCCTCGACCGGCTCGAGCGCGCCGGCCTCGTGGAGCGCACCGTCGCGGAGCGCGACCGGCGCGGCGTCCTCGTCGCACTGACGGACGCGGGGACCGCGCTCGTCGACGAGGTCTTCCCGCAGCAGCTCGACCGCGAGCGCGCCGCGCTGGCCGACCTCGACGAGGCCGAGCGCGCGGAGCTCGCGCGCCTGCTCGCCGTCGTCCTGCGCCGCCTCGACCCCGTCGACTACTGACGTCCTCCCCACGCGACGCCGGGGACGACGAAGGCCGGGCAGAGCGGGTCGTCCCCGCTCCGCCCGGCCCCCGGAGGGTCGCTCAGGCCTGCGGCGGGCGCGTCATCGACAGGACGTCGAGCGCCTCGTCGAGCTGCGCCTCGGTGACCTCGCCGCGCTCGACGAAGCCCAGGTCGATCACGGCCTGGCGGACCGTGAGGCCCTCCTTGACGGAGTGCTTCGCGACCTTCGCCGCCGCCTCGTAGCCGATGACGCGGTTGAGCGGCGTGACGATCGACGGCGACGACTCGGCCAGCGCGAGGGCCCGCTCGACGTTGGCCGTGATGCCCGCGACGGTCTTGTCCGCGAGGACGCGCGACGCGTTCGCGAGGAGCCGGATCGACTCGAGGACGCCCTGCGCGATCACGGGGATCTGCACGTTGAGCTCGAACGAGCCCGACGCGCCGGCCCAGGCGACGGTCGCGTCGTTGCCGATCACGCGCGCGGCGACCATGAGCACGGCCTCGGGCACGACGGGGTTGACCTTGCCCGGCATGATCGAGCTGCCCGGCTGCAGGTCCGGGATGAAGATCTCGCCGAGGCCGGTGTTCGGGCCCGAGCCCATCCAGCGCAGGTCGTTGCAGATCTTGGTGAGCGAGACGGCGATCGTGCGCAGCGCGCCCGAGAGCTCGACGAGGCCGTCGCGCGAGGACTGCGCCTCGAAGTGGTCGCGCGCCTCGGTGAGGGGCAGGCCCGTGTCCTCCACGAGCAGCGCGATGACGCGCTGGGGGAACCCGGCGGGCGTGTTGATGCCGGTGCCGACGGCGGTGCCGCCGAGCGGGACCTCCGCGGCGCGGGGCAGCGCCGACTCCAGCCGCTCGATGCCGTAGCGGACCGCGGCGGCGTACCCGCCGAACTCCTGGCCGAGCGTCACGGGCGTGGCGTCCATGAGGTGCGTGCGGCCCGACTTCACGACCGTCGCGAACTCGGCGGACTTCGCCTCGAGGGCCTCGGCGAGGTGGCCCAGCGCGGGCACGAGGTCGCGCACGACCCCGGCCGTCGCGGCGACGTGGACCGACGTGGGGAACACGTCGTTCGACGACTGCGACGCGTTGACGTGGTCGTTCGGGTGCACGTCGCGCCCGAGCGAGCGCGTCGCGAGCGTCGCGAGGACCTCGTTCGTGTTCATGTTCGACGACGTCCCGGAACCCGTCTGGTAGACGTCCACCGGGAAGTGCGCGTCGTGCGCGCCCGACGCGACCTCGTCGGCCGCGGCGACGATGGCAGCCGCGACGTCCTCGTCGAGCACGCCGAGCTCCGCGTTCGCGCGGGCCGCGGCCTTCTTCACGCGGGCGAGCGCCTCGATGTGGCCGCGCTCGAGCGGGGTGCCCGAGATGGGGAAGTTCTCCACCGCGCGCTGCGTCTGCGCGCGGTAGAGGGCCTGCGCGGGCACGCGCACCTCACCCATGGTGTCGTGCTCGATGCGGTACTCGGTCGTCGGTGCGGCCGCGCCGGCGGCGGCGCCGGGAGCCTCGGGAGATGCAGTCATGGGGCCATCCTGCCGCACCGCGCGCGGGCGCCCGCAACCCGCGTGAGCGAGGTCACGCGGGCTGCGGTCAGGGGCGCGGGCAGGTCGTGGGGTGCCGCCCCGAGCCGACCGTGCGGGACCGCCGGGGCGGTCCGGGCCGGGCCTCAGTCGTCGGCGCGGGGCTGCTCGCCGACGTCGCCCACGACGTCGACCAGGTGCGCGCGGCCCTCGGCGAAGTCGTACTCGACGCCGACGATCGCGCAGCGGCCCTCCGCGACGGCCGCGGCGAGGCCGGCCGAGTAGGAGTGCAGCATGTCGACCGTGTTGCGCACGTGCTCGCGCCGCAGCACGGCGGGGTCGAGGTTCTCCAGGGTGCCGTTCCCGGCGCCGGTGATCTTCGCCACGGACGGGATGACGCGGTCGACGACGGCCCGGACGAACCCGTCCGCCTGCGCACCCGTCGTGAGGGTCTCGACCGCCGCGCCCACGGCGCCGCACGAGTCGTGCCCGAGCACCACGACGAGCGGAGCGGACAGCACCTCGACGCCGTACTCGATCGAGCCGAGCACCGTCGTGTCCACGACGTGCCCCGCCGTCCGGACGACGAACATGTCCCCGAGACCCTGGTCGAAGATGATCTCCGCCGCGACACGGGAGTCGGAGCAGCCGAACAGGACCGTGTGCGGGTGCTGCGCGGCCGACGTCTCTCGTCGTCGGTCCGCGCCCTGCGACGGGTGCAGGGGGGCGTCGGCGACGAAGCGGTCGTTCCCGGTCCGCAGCGTCGCCCACGCCTCGGCGGGGGTGAGCGAGCGGACCGGCTGTGCGGGGGCGGGAGAGGTCATGGCTCCCATCATCGCGCAGGCCGGGGCGTGCCCGACGTGCCCGTTCGCATGGCGGGCCCGGCCGGGGGGCGGTATCCATGGAGGGTGACACCCCCGGTACTCGGGGAAGCCGCGACCGAGGGGAGCCGACGTGCGCCGACGCACCCGAGCGCTCGCCGTCCTGGTCGCCGCGGGGCTCGTGGCGCCGCTCGCCGCGTGCGGCCCGGGCGACGACGGGACGCCGGAGCTCACGTGGTACATCAACCCGGACAACGGGGGCCAGGCCGACATCGCGGCGGCCTGCACCGAGGCCGCCGGGGGCGCGTACCGCATCACGACCGAGCTGCTGCCGCGCGACGCCGCGTCGCAGCGCGAGCAGCTCGCCCGCCGCCTCGCGGCGAAGGACTCGTCGATCGACATCATGAGCCTCGACCCGGTCTTCATCGCCGAGTTCGCCGAGGCCGACTTCCTGGCCCCCGTGCCCGACGACGTCGCGCAGGCGACGACGCAGGACGTGGTGCAGGGCGCGATCGACGCCTCGACGTGGAAGGACGAGCTGGTCGCCATCCCGTTCTGGGCCAACACGCAGCTCCTCTGGTACCGCAAGTCCGTGGCCGAGGCAGCGGGGCTCGACATGTCCCAGCCCGTCACGTGGGAGCAGATCATGCAGGCGGCCCAGGACCAGGACAAGCTCCTGGCCGTCCAGGGCGCCAAGGCCGAGTCGCTCACCGTGTGGATCAACGCGCTCGTCGAGGGCGCGGGCGGCCACATCATCGACAACCCCGAGGCCCCGGCGGACGAGGTCAAGCTCGGTCTCGACACGGACGCGGGCAAGGCCGCGGCGGCGATCATCGGCGGCATCGGCACGTCGGGCGTCGGCGGACCGGGCCTGCCGAGCGAGGACGAGCCCGCGTCGCTCACCAAGTTCCAGGGCGACCGCGGGTCGTTCATGGTGAACTGGCCGTTCGTCTGGTCGTCCACCCAGGGCGCCGTGGAGGCCGGCTCGCTCGACCAGGCGCTCCTCGACGACATCGGTTGGGCGCTGTACCCGCGCACGACGGAGGGCGAGGACGCCCGGCCCCCCTACGGCGGCATCTCGCTCGGGATCGGGGCGTTCGGCAAGCACACCGACCTCGCGTACGAGGCCGCGCAGTGCATCGTGAGCCCCGAGAACCAGGCCGAGTACTTCGTCACCAACGGCAACCCGGCCGCGAGCATCAAGGCCTACGACGACCCGGACGTCCAGAAGGCGTTCCCCATGTACGACGTCATCCGCGACTCGCTCGACCAGGCGGCGCCGCGACCGCAGACGCCGTTCTACAACGAGGTCTCCACGGGCCTCCAGCAGACGTGGTACCCGCCCGCGTCGGTCGACCCCGACACGACGCCGCAGGAGTCCACCGAGTTCATCACCGCCGTCCTGCGAGGGGAGCGACTCCTGTGAACGCCGGACCTCCTACCGAGCCCGCGCCCCGCGGCCGGCACGCCACCACGCCGTCGGCCACGACCGAGGCCGACCCGCCGCGCGGCGGGGCCGCCTCCCGGTCGGGGACCCGCGGCACGCCGGACGCCGCGGCGAAGGCCGCGCGCAGCGACCGCTCCCGGGCCGAGGCCCGCCTCGGCTGGTACCTCGCCGGGCCGGCGTTCGTCGTCATGCTCGCCGTGACGCTGTACCCGATCCTGCAGGCCGTCTACGACTCGCTCTTCAACTACAAGCTCACCGCGCCCGACGACCGGGCGTTCGTCGGGCTCAACAACTACGTCGTGATCCTCACGGACTCCGTGTGGTGGCGGGACCTCGGGGTGACGCTCTTCATCACGGTCGTCACGGTCGTCATCGAGCTGATCCTCGGGTTCGCGCTCGCGCTCGTCATGCACCGCGCGATCAAGCGCCTGCGCGGGCTCCTGCGCACCGCGATCCTCGTGCCCTACGGCATCATCACGGTCGTCTCGGCGTTCGCCTGGTTCTACGCGTTCGACATCACGTCCGGGTACGTCAACCACTGGTTCGACTGGGTGCCCGGCGTCGGGCCCGACCTCAACTGGTTCGCGCAGCAGGGCACGAGCCTGTTCGTCATCATCGCGTCCGAGGTCTGGAAGACGACGCCGTTCATCTCGCTCCTGCTCCTCGCGGGCCTGGCGCAGGTGCCGGGCGACCTGGAGGAGGCCGCGAAGGTCGACGGCGCGACCGCCTGGCAGCGGTTCGCGCGCGTCATCGTGCCGAACATGAAGGCCGCGATCATGGTGGCCGTCCTGTTCCGCGCGCTCGACGCGTTCCGGATCTTCGACAACGTCTTCATCATGACGAACGGCGCGAACGGCACCGAGGTGCTGTCCCTGCTGGCCTACCGCACCTCGATCGGCCAGCTCCAGATCGGCATGGGCTCCGCGATCTCGGTCCTGCTGTTCCTGTGCGTCGTGCTCATCTGCTTCATCGCGATCAAGCTCTTCAAGGTGGATCTCGCCGGCGCGAGGGGGGAGAAGTGATGGGCAGCGTCCTCAGCACCAAGGCCAAGATCTGGTGGGCCGTCATCACGGTCGTCGTGCTCGTCGGCGCGCTGTTCCCCGTGCTGTCGATCTTCATGACGAGCTTCAAGGGGCCCAGCGACATCAACTCCGGGACGTTCCTGCCGCCGCAGTGGAGCACCGACAACTACGAGCAGATCCTCGCGTCCGGCGGCTCCGCGCAGGAGCTGTTCCTGTCCGCGCTGCGCAACTCGATCGGCATCTCGCTCATCGCGACGGTCATCGCGGTCGTGCTCGCCACGCTGTGCGCGTACGCGATCGCCCGCCTCGACTTCCCGGGCAAGCGCCTCATCCTCACGACGGCGCTCGGCGTCTCGATCTTCCCCGTCGTGTCGATCGTCACGCCGCTGTTCAACCTCTGGCGCAACATCGGCCTCTACGACACCTGGCTCGGCCTGATCATCCCGTACCTGTCGCTCACCCTCCCGATCTCCATCTGGACGCTCGCGGCGTTCTTCCGCCAGATCCCGTGGGAGCTCGAGCAGGCCGCGCAGGTCGACGGCGCGACGCCGTGGCAGGCGTTCCGCAAGGCGATCGTCCCGCTCGCCGCGCCGGGCGTGTTCACCACCGCGCTCATCGCGTTCTTCATCGCGTGGAACGACTTCGTCTACGGCATCTCGCTCACGTCGACGAGCGCGGCCCGACCGGTCCCGGCGGCGCTCGCGTTCTTCACCGGCGCGTCGTACTTCGAGGAGCCGACGGGGGCGATCTCCGCGGCCGCCGTCGTCGTGACGATCCCCGTCGTCATCCTCGTCGTCCTGTTCCAGCGCCAGATCGTCTCGGGCCTGACCCAGGGGGCGGTGAAGGGATGAGCACCGCGTCCCCGGCCCGCCCCGTCCACCACCGCACGCCCTCCCGGTCCGCCGGGCACCGTGCCGCACGCCGCACCCGAGGAGAGAGCTGATGGCGTCGATCACCCTCAAGGACATCGTCAAGCGCTACGGCGACGGGTTTCTCGCCGTGGACAACGTGAACCTCGACATCGCGGACGGCGAGTTCGTCATCCTCGTCGGGCCGTCGGGCTCGGGGAAGTCGACCGTCCTGCGCATGATCGTCGGGCTCGAGGACATCACGGCGGGCGAGCTCGAGATCGACGGCGTGCGCGTCAACGAGAAGGCGCCGCGCGAGCGCGACCTCGCGATGGTGTTCCAGAACTACGCGCTGTACCCGCACCTCACGGTCGCGGAGAACATCGCGTTCCCGCTGCGCCTCGCGAAGGGCAAGCACAGCGAGGAGGAGATCCGGGGGAAGGTCGAGCGCGCGGCCGACATGCTCGACCTGCGCGAGCACCTCGACCGCAAGCCGGCGAACCTCTCGGGCGGCCAGCGGCAGCGCGTCGCGATGGGCCGGGCGATCGTGCGCGACGCGAAGGCGTTCCTCTTCGACGAGCCGCTGTCGAACCTCGACGCCAAGCTGCGCGGCCAGACCCGCACCGAGATCGCGCGCCTCCAGCGCCGCCTCGGCACGACGACCGTCTACGTCACGCACGACCAGACCGAGGCGATGACCCTCGGCGACCGCGTCGCCGTCCTTCGCCGCGGCGTGCTCCAGCAGGTCGCGAGCCCGCGCGGCCTCTACGAGCAGCCGGTCAACCTGTTCGTCGCGGGGTTCATCGGCACGCCGCCCATGAACTTCCTGCCGGGCGAGGTCTCGGGCGGGAAGATCACGCTGCCCTTCGGCGAGTTCGACATGCCGGAGAGCATCGCGACGGCCGTCGGAGACCGCGGCCTGGTGATCGTCGGCCTGCGGCCCGAGCACTTCGAGGACGCGCGGCTCGTCGACCCGGCGAAGAAGGACCGGGGCCACACGTTCGAGGCGCAGATCGACGTCACCGAGTGGCTCGGCGCGGAGCTCTACGCCTACGTCCCGTTCGAGATGCACGAGTCCGTGAAGGGCCAGCTCGACGAGCTGGACCGCGAGCTCGACGGCGAGGGCGTGCGCACGCAGTTCGTCGTGGCGCTCGACTCGGCCTCGCGGGCGCGCGACGGCGACGTGACCGACCTGTGGTTCGACCCGACGAAGATGATGATCTTCGACCCGGAGACGAGCGAGAACCTCACGCGCGACGACGCGGAGGCGGAGCGCATCGAGCAGGAGAACGTCGAGGACCGCAAGCGGTCGCTCGAGCGGGCGCAGAAGCAGGACGCGCAGGTCTGACACGGGTCTCGGCCGCCCGGGCAGTCGCCCGGGCGGCCGAGCCGTGTCCGGGCTCGTGGACGGGCCTCCGCACGGTGCGCCGGCTCAGGCGGAGGTGAGCTCCGCGCGTCGCGGCGGGTTGGCCCCGGCGCGCGAGACGGTGACGGCGGCGACCGCGACGCAGCGGCGCAGCACGTCCGCGAGCACCGCGGCGTCGATCGCGCGCAGCGCCTCGCGCCGGTCCGCGCCGAGCAGGCCGGCGTCCCACAGCCCGTCGAGGAGCGCACCCATGAACGAGTCGCCCGCGCCGACGGTGTCGACGACCTCGACGCGCGGGGCCGTCACGCGCTGCTCGCCCGTCGCGGTGACGGCGACCGCTCCCTCGCCGCCGAACGTCACGACGACGAGCGCCGGGCCCAGGGCGAGCCACTCGCGCGCGACCGCGACCGGGTCCGCGCCCGGCACGAGCCACGCCACGTCCTCGTCGCTCACCTTGACGACGTCGGCGAGCGCGACGAGCGCCTCGATGCGGGTGCGCGCGTCGGCGGGGTCGCCCATGAGAGCGGGCCGGGCGTTGGGGTCGTAGGTGATCGTCGCGGTGTCGCGCGCCGCGGCGACGAGCGCTCGGACGTCGGACGCGCCGGGCTCCAGCACGGCGGCGATGGAGCCCGTGTGGACGGCGAGCGTGCCGGCGTCGGGAGCCGTGCCCGCCGGGACGCGCCACTCCAGGTCGAACTCGTACGTGGCCGCCCCGTGCGCGTCGAGGTGCGCGGTGGCGACGCTCGTCGTGGGGGCGTCGGTGCTGCCGGCCGTGAGGGTCACGGCGGAGTCGTCGAGCCACGCCCGTACCGCCTCGCCGCGCGCGTTTTGCCCGAGCCACGTGGCGAGCCGGGCGTCGCGACCGAGGCGCCCGAGCGTGAGCGCGACGTTCGCGAGGCTGCCCCCGGGGTGCTCCGCGACGCTGCCGTCCGCGCGGTGCACGACGTCGACGAGCGCCTCGCCGACGACGAGGACGTGCTCGGTGGGCGCCGCGGCGGCGGGGTGGGCGGGGTCCGTGCTGGTGCTCATGCGTCGTCTCCGGTCGGGTCGTCGGGGTCGGTCGTGCCGCGTGCCGGCGCCTCGTCCTGCGCGCGCGCCGCGTCGAGGCGGGCGCGTGCGCCGTCGAGCCACTCCTGGCAGCGCGCGGCGAGCGCCTCGCCCCGCTCCCAGAGCGCGAGCGAGTCCTCGAGCGGCTCGCCCCCGGCCTCGAGCCGGGCGACGACCTGCACGAGCTCGTCGCGCGCCTGCTCGTAGGAGAGCGTCGACACGTCGGGCGTGACAGCGTTGTCAAAGGAAGTCACGGCAGTATTCAACCCCATCTGTGCGTTGTGGCCCGACCGGTCGTCCGGCGGGCGGTCGGGAACCGGCGCGGGCGCGTCACGACGCCTCCCGGCCGGGAGCGGGTCCGTTGTCGTGCGTGCCGGTGACCGCCGCGTCCAGCGCGCCGTGCGCGAGTCGCACGCGCACCACGTCGCCCGTCGCGACGTCGGCGGGGGAGCGGACCACGTGCCCGTCCGCCCGCTGCACGACGGCGTACCCCCGCTCGAGCGTCGAGGCCGGGGACAGGGCCCGCACCTGGGCCTCGAGCCGGCCGACCTCGCCCGCCGCGCGCACGAGCCGCGCGTCGAGCGCCCGGCGTGCCCGGTCCCGCAGCGCGCCGACCCGCTCCTGCCGGTCCGTGAGCATCCGCCCGGGGTCGGCGAGCACGGGCCGGGACCGCAGCGCGTCGAGCCCCGCCTGCTCGCGGGACACGCGCCCCGCGATCGCGCTGCGCAGGCGCTGACGGCCCTGCGCCACGCGGGCGCGCTCCTCCGTCACGTCGGGCACCACCCGCTTGGCCGCTGCCGTCGGGGTGGAGGCGCGGTAGTCCGCGACCAGGTCGAGGAGCGGGCAGTCGGTCTCGTGGCCGATCGCGCTCACGAGGGGCGTGCGGCACGCCGCCGCGACGCGCACGAGCGCCTCGTTCGAGAAGGGCAGGAGGTCCTCGACGGCGCCCCCGCCGCGCGCGACGACGATGACCTCCACCTCCGGGTCCGCGTCGAGCGCGCGGATCGCGTCGCCCACCTGCTGCACCGCGTGCGCGCCCTGGACGGCCACCTCGCGGATCTCGAACCGGACCTGGGGCCAGCGGGCGCGAGCGTTGACCACCACGTCGTGCTCCGCCTTGGACTCGCGCCCGCACACCAGCCCCACGACGGCCGGGAGGAACGGCAGGGGCCGCTTGCGGTCGGCGTCGAACAGGCCCTCCGCCGCGAGCACGCGCTTGAGGTGCTCGATCCGCGCGAGCAGCTCGCCCACCCCGACGGGGCGGATCTCGCGCGCCTGGAGCTGGAGCGTGCCGCGCCGCGTCCAGAACACCGGCTTCGCGTGCACGACGACGTGCGCGCCCTCCTCCACCGGCGTGCCCTGCAGCACGCGGGACGCCGCCGACACCGGGAGCGACATGTCGAGGTCCGTGTCGCGCAGCGTGAGGAACGCCGTCGACGTGCCCGGGCGCCGGTTGAGCTGGACCACCTGGCCCTCGACCCAGACCGGCGCCATCCGCTCGACGTACTGCTCGATCTTGCGCGACAGGAGCCGGACCGGCCACGGGTGCTCCGCGCTCGTCTCGAGCGCGCGCGCCGGGAGGGGGCCGCGTGCCGCCGGACCGGCGGACGCGGCACCCGGGCGGGGGGCGTCGTCGGGCAGCGGGAGGGAGGCGGTCACGGGACCAGCCTGCCGCACCCCACCCACGCCCACCCAACGCGCCGCGATGCCGAGCACGCCGCCGAGCACGCCGACGAGCGCGCCGGCCGAGCGGTCAGGGCGCGAGCAGGTCGACGGTGACGAGCCGGTAGCCCTGCGCGCGCAGGTCGTCGACGATCCCGGGCACGGCGTCGACGGTCGAGGCGTGGATGTCGTGCATGAGCACCACGCTGCCCGGACGCGCGCCCTCCACCGCGCGGCGACGGGTCTCCGCGGCGTCGCGCGTCTTCCAGTCGAGCGTGTCCAGGTTCCACAGCACCACCTGGAGCCCGGAGCGGAGCGCGACCGACCGCACGCGGTCGTCCACGTCGCCGTACGGGGGCCGCAGGAGCGTCGGGGTGATCCCCGCGGCGCTCTCGATCGCCTCCTGGGTGCGCGTGAGCTCGTCGCGGACGGCGTCGTCGTCGAGGGTCGTGAGCTGCGGGTGGTCCCAGGTGTGGTTCGCGAGCAGGTGGCCGGCGGCCGCCGTGTCGCGCACGACGTCGGGCCGCTGCTCGACGTTGCTCCCGACGAGGAAGAACGTCGCCGAGACGTGCTTCTCCGCGAGCACCTGCAGGAGCCGCTCGGTGTCGGGCCCCGGGCCGTCGTCGAACGTGAGCGCCACGCACCGCTCGACCGCGCAGTCCACTCCCGTCGCCCGCGCCTGGTCGCGCCGCTGGGCGAGCTGGAGCGCCAGCCGGTCCGACCAGACGGCCTCCGTCGCCGCGAGCACCGCGTCGCGCAGCGCCACGGTCTCGGCGACCGGGGCGCCGCCCGGGCCGGCGTCGAGCGTCGTCGTCGCCTGCGCCAGCAGCCCGTCGAGCGTCGTGCGCGTGCCCTCGTCCGTGACGAGCCCGGCCGACTCCGTGAGGACGGGCCGACCCTCGGCCGCCGCCGCGTCGAGGCCGTCGTACGCCCACTGCCGCTGCGCGGTCGCGACGGGCTCCGCCGCCTCGACGACGGCGGTGGCGGCCTCGTCCAGGGCGTCCGCCGTGGGCTCGGAGCCCGTCACGACCTCGACGTGGACGGCGGGGCGCGAGCCCGGGTGCAAGGGGTTCGGGCGGGACAGCGCGTCCACGGTGCGGTCCTCCTCCGGGTAGGCCACCGGGGTCGTACGGAGCGCGGTGGCCTCCTGGAGCGCCGCGGCCAGGGGCTCGCGCACTGCCGGGTCGTCCACCTGGCCCTCGCTCGCGGCGAGCAGCGCCGCGCCCGCCACCTCGGCGGCGCTCGTCCGGACGAGCCGCGTGAGGTACGCGGCCTCGGCCTGCGCACGGCCGTCCGCCGCGTCCTGCGTCACGCGCGCGACGTCGGCGTCGTAGCGCTCGACCGCGGCGACCCAGGCGCGGTGCTCCAGCGTCCCGACGACCACCACGGCCGCCGCGACGACGACGAGCAGCAGCGGGACGAGCCACCACCACACCCGGCGGCGCCGTCGGGGCGCGTCGGGGTCGGGTGACGTCGTGCCGCCCGGGTCGTCGCTCATGCCCTCGATCTTGCGGGGCGGCGGCACGGACGTCGACCCGGCGCGCCCGGCGTGCGGCCGACCACGCAGACCGCGCGCGGCGCCTGCGGAGGGTCTGTGTGCTCCTCGCGCGCGGCTCGTGACGACGTCGAGGTCGGGCGGTGGGTGACCGGCCTCACCGGGGTCGGGAGACCGCCGCTCGCCTAGACTCGGGAGCGTGAGCGTCCTCCCCGCCGGCTCGTCCGCGTCCCCGACCGACCGCCCCGTCGCGACCCCTGCCGCCGACGGGACCCGCAAGCGCGTCCTGCTGGCGGCGCCGCGCGGCTACTGCGCGGGCGTCGACCGCGCCGTCGTCGCGGTCGAGAAGGCGCTCGAGCACTACGGCGCGCCGGTCTACGTGCGCAAGGAGATCGTGCACAACAAGTTCGTCGTCGAGACGCTCAGCGAGCGCGGCGCGATCTTCGTCGACGAGACCGACGAGGTGCCGGAGGGCGCGCGCGTCGTGTTCTCCGCCCATGGCGTGTCCCCCGCCGTGAAGGCGGCCGCGGCCGCGCGCAACCTCGACACGATCGACGCCACGTGCCCGCTCGTGACGAAGGTGCACAAGGAGGCCGTGCGCTTCGCCAAGGACGACTACGACATCCTGCTCATCGGCCACACGGGTCACGAGGAGGTCGAGGGCACCGCGGGGGAGGCCCCCGACCACGTGCAGGTCGTCGACTCGCCCGACCACGTGGACGACGTCGTGGTCCGCGACCCGGACAAGGTCGTGTGGATCTCCCAGACGACGCTCTCCGTCGACGAGACGATGGAGACGGTCCGACGCCTGCGGGAGAAGTTCCCGACCCTCCAGGACCCGCCGAGCGACGACATCTGCTACGCGACGCAGAACCGCCAGGTCGCGGTGAAGAAGCTCGCTCCCGACGCCGACGTGGTCATCGTCGTCGGCTCGGCGAACTCGTCCAACTCGGTGCGCCTCGTCGAGGTCGCGCTCCAGGCGGGGGCCGGGGCGTCGTACCGCGTCGACCACGCGAAGGAGATCGACCCGACCTGGCTCGACGGCGCGACGACCGTGGGCGTGACCTCGGGTGCGTCCGTGCCGGAGATCCTCGTGGACGACGTGCTCGCCTACCTCGCGGAGCGCGGGTTCGGCGCGGTCGAGGAGGTCCGCACGGCGACGGAGGACCTGATGTTCTCGCTGCCGCGCGAGCTGCGCGCCGACCTCAAGGGCTCGACGGCCGACGGCGGGCGCCCCGCCCGCGGCGGCCGCACCTCGCTCTCCGTGCAGCCCGTCTGACGCCCTGCGCCGGAGCCTTTACGTCCGTGGGCCACGGGGGAGCGGTCAGGCGCTCGCCCCGCCGGCCGACGGCTCACGCCGGGGCTCGTCGCGGTCGTCGGGGCGCTCGTCGATCGCGACCACGGACTCGTTGACGGACGCGAGCAGCTCGGGCGCGCTCACCGCGCTGAGCTGCGGGTTCACCGTCGGGGGCGTCGTCAGCTCGTCGTCGACCACGTGCAGGTCCGCGAACCGCCGCGCGCTGACGAGCACGCGCGTCTCGAGCGAGCCGACGGTCCGGTTGTAGGAGTCCGCGGCGCTCTGGAGCTGGCGCCCGAGCTTCGCCAGGTGCGACCCCATGACCGCCAGCCGCCCGTGGAGCTCCTTGCCGAGCGTGAGGACCTGCTGCGCGTTCGTCGCGAGGGCGTCCTGCCGCCACGCGTAGGCGATCGTCCGCAGCATCGCGACCATCGTCATGGGCGTCGCGATGACGACGTTCTTCGACACCGCGTGCTCGAGGAGCGACGGGTCCTGCTCGACCGCGGCCGAGAGGAACGACTCCGCCGGGACGAACATGACGACGAACTCCGGCGCGGGGCCGAACTGGTCCCAGTAGCGCTTGGCGCCGAGGTCGTCGACGTGCTTGCGCATGTGGCGGGCGTGCGCGGCCAGGCGGTCCGCGCGCACGGCCGGGTCGGTGGCGCCCTGGGCGTCGAGGTAGCCGAGGAACGCGACCTTCGCGTCGACCACGACCTGCTTGCCGCCCGCGAGCCGCACGACCATGTCCGGGCGCAGCGCGCCGTCGTCGGTCGCGACCTGGTCCTGCTCGACGAAGTCGACGTGGGGGAGCATGCCCGCCGCCTCGACGACGCGCCGGAGCTGGAGCTCGCCCCACGCGCCGCGCACCTGCGACGACCGCAGGGCCGTCACGAGCTGCGACGTCTCGGCGCGCAGCAGCTCGGACGCGTCGCGCACCCCGCGCACCTGCTCCGTGAGGCTCCCGTGCGCGGCGAGGCGGGCGCGCTCGGCCTCGGCGACCTCCGCGCGCACCTTCTCCAGCGCCCCGGCGAGCGGCTCGACCAGGTGGCGCACGGCCTCCTCGCGGCGCGCGAGCTCGGCCGCCCCCTGCTCCTGGCTGCGTCGCATGCGCTCCTCCGCCTGCACGAGGAACTGCTCCGTGCCCGCGGCGAGCACCTTGCGCGAGAGCGCCTCGAACTGGGCCTCGAGCCGCCGGTGGTCGCCCTGGATCTCCGCGACGCGGCGCTCGGCCGCGGCCCGCAGCTCCGCGAGCTGCTGCTCGTGGGTGGCCCGGGCGAGGTCGAGCCGCTCGTCGGCGCTGCGCTGGGCTGCGCCGAGCTGGCGCGCGAAGCCCTCCCGCTCCGCCTCGAGCCGCTCGGCGAGGCCCGCGCCGCGCGCGGCGTCCTGCTGCGCCTGGCCCAGGAGCTGGGTGAGACGGCGGACCTCCGCGGCCGCGGCGTCGGGCGAGGCGCGGCGCACCGCGAGCACGAGCGCGGCGCCGACCACCAGCCCCAGCACGAGTCCGACGGCGAAGAGCAACCATCCCGAGGAGTCCATGGCCGCACCCTCCCACGGGGCACCGACAGCACGGCCGGTCGGCGCGCGGGACGGACGTCGTCGCGCAGGTCGTGACAAAAGGCACCGCCGTGCGCCCGGGGGCTCCGCTACCTTGGCGGCATGGTCGATCCCCACCCCGTGCCACCCGTCGCGCCCTCCGGCGCGCCCGCCCCCGGCCTCGCGCCGGGCGTCGCGCCCGACCCCCGGCCCACGGCTCCCCCCGGGCAGCCTGCGCCCCCGGACCCCACCGCCGCGCTGTCACTGCGCGCGCTGTGGAAGCGCTTCGGGGAGAAGATCGCGGTCGCCGGCATCGACCTGGACGTCCCGGCCGGCTCGTTCTACGGCCTCGTGGGCCCCAACGGCGCCGGCAAGACGACGACGCTCTCCATGGCGACGGGCCTCCTGCGGCCCGACGCCGGCTCCGCGCACGTCCACGGGACGGACCTGTGGGCCGACCCGGCCGCGGGCAAGCGCCAGCTCGGCGTCCTGCCCGACGGCGTCCGCCTCTTCGACCGCCTCACCGGCGCCCAGCTCGTCACCTACGCGGGCCTGCTGCGCGGCATGGACCGCGACACGGTGGCCGAGCGCACCACGGAGCTGCTCGCGGCCCTCGACCTCGCGAAGGACGCCAACACGTTCGTCGTCGACTACTCCGCGGGCATGACGAAGAAGATCGCGCTCGCGACCGCGCTCATCCACGCGCCGCGCACGCTCGTGCTCGACGAGCCGTTCGAGGCCGTCGACCCGGTCTCCGCGGCGAACATCCGCGACATCCTGGCCGGCTACGTCGCCAGCGGCGGGACGGTCGTGGTGTCGTCGCACGTCATGGACCTCGTCCAGCGCATGTGCGACCACGTGGCGGTCGTCGCGGGCGGGCACGTGCTCGCCGCGGGCACCGTCGACGCGGTGCGCGGCGACCAGAGCCTCGAGGACCGGTTCGTCGAGCTCGTGGGCGGTCGGCAGAGCACGGAGGGTCTCGCGTGGTTGCGCAGTTCGTAAGGCTCAAGCTCACGCTCATGGGGAACTCGTTCCGCCGGAGCGTGTGGCAGACCATCGGCTTCGTCGTCGGCGTCCTCTACGGGTCGTTCGTCGTCGGGATGCTCGTCGTCGGGATGGTCGTCCTCGGCACCGAGGACGCCGCGCTCGCGGGGTCGATCACGATCCTCGCCGGGGCGCTCGCCGTCCTCGGGTGGTGGGTGATCCCGCTCTTCGCGTTCGGCGTGGACGCGACCCTCGACCCGCAGCGCTTCGTGCTGTTCGGCATCCCGCAGCGCCGGCTACTCGCGGGCCTCGCCGTCGCGGGCGTCGTCTCGATCCCGGGCATCGTCACGGCCCTCGCGGCGCTCGGCGCGTCGTTCGCGTGGTGGCGCACGCCCCTCGCGGTCCTCGCCGCGCTCGTGGGCGCCGTCGTCGCGGTCGCGCTGTGCGTCGTCGGCTCGCGCGCGACGACGACGGCGCTCGCGCCCCTGCTCGAGTCGCGGCGCTACCGCGAGGTCGTGACGATCGCCGCGTTCGTGCCGCTCGTCCTCATCGGGCCCGCGTTCGCGTGGCTGGGGTCCCAGCTGGGCGAGGGCCCGGTCGACGGCGACGCGGTGCGCGGCATGGTGACGAGCCTCGCCGACGTCGCGGCCTGGACGCCCTTCGGCGCGCCGTGGGGCCTCGGCGCCGCGGTGCACGACGGCGCGTGGGGCCTCGCGCTGGCGCGGCTCGTCGTCGCGCTGGCGACCCTCGCGGTCGCGTGGGTCGTGTGGGACAAGTCGCTCGCCCGCGCCCTCGTCACGCCGCCCACCTCCGGCGGGGGCGGCCGTGCCAAGGGCCTCGGTTTCTTCTCACGCTTCCCCGCGACGCCCACGGGCGCCGTCGCGGCACGCACGGCCACCTACTGGCTGCGCGACCCGCGCTACTCCGGGTCGATCGCGGTCGTCCCGCTCATCCCCGTCGTGCTGCTCGTCGTCGGTGGCGGCAGCGGCTCGGCGATCTTCCTCGCGCTCGCACCCTTCACGGCATGGATCCTCGGGTTCTCCATCTCGGCAGACATCGCCTACGACCACACCGCGTTCGCGCTCCACGTGTCGTCGGGCGTGCCGGGGCGGGCGGACCGCTGGGGGCGGGCGCTCCCCGTGCTCGTCGCCGGCGGGGCCGTGACCCTCCTCTTCGCGCTGGTCTCCGTCGCGGTGGCCGGGCGCTGGGACGCGCTGCCCGCGCTGCTCGGTCTCACCGCGGGCACGCTGCTCACCTCGACGGGCATCTCGAGCGCGACGTCGGCGCGCCTGCTCTACCCGGTGCCCAAGCCGGGCGACAGCCCGTTCAAGCAGCCGCAGGGCGCCGCGATGGCCACCCTCGCCGCCCAGACGGTCGCGATGCTCCTCGTCCTGGCGCTGTCGCTCCCGTTCCTCGTCCCGGGCGTCATCGCGATCGTCGCCGACCTGCCCGTGCTCGGGTGGGTCACCCTCGCGGTCGGCGTGGTCGTGGGTGCCGTGGTCCTCGTGATCGGCGTGCGGTGGGGCGCCCGCACCTACGACCGCCGGGCGCCCGAGCTCCTCCAGCGCGTGCTGTCGTACGCCTGACGCGCGGGCCGGGACCGCGCGTGGCGGTCCCGGCCCGTAGACTCGGCCGACGTGGCACTCACTATCGGCATCGTCGGCCTGCCCAACGTCGGCAAGTCCACCCTCTTCAACGCCCTGACGCGCAACCAGGTCCTCGCCGCGAACTACCCGTTCGCGACGATCGACCCCAACGTCGGCGTCGTGTCCCTCCCGGACCCGCGCCTCGACAAGCTCGCGGAGATCTTCGGCAGCCAGCGCGTCCTGCCCGCCACGGTGTCGTTCGTCGACATCGCGGGCATCGTCAAGGGCGCGAGCGAGGGGGAGGGGCTCGGCAACAAGTTCCTCGCGAACATCCGCGAGGCCGACGCCATCTGCCAGGTGACGCGCGCGTTCTCCGACCCGGACGTCGTCCGCGTCGAGGGCTCGACGGACGCCGAGGGCGACATCGAGACGATCAGCACCGAGCTGATCCTCGCCGACCTGCAGACGCTCGAGAAGACGGTCCCGCGCCTCGAGAAGGAGGTCCGGATCAAGAAGGGCGACGCCGCCCTGCTCGACGCGGCCCAGAAGGCGCAGGCGGTCCTCGAGGCCGGCACGACCCTCTTCCAGGGCGCCGCCGCCGCGGGCCTCGACCTCGCGGACGTCGCGAGCCTGCAGCTCCTCACGGCGAAGCCGTTCATCTACGTGTTCAACACCGACGACGCGGGCCTCGCCGACGAGGACCTCCAGGCGCGGCTGCGTGCGCTCGTCGCGCCCGCACAGGCGATCTTCCTCGACGCCAAGTTCGAGTCCGAGCTCGTCGAGCTCGAGCCCGACGAGGCGAAGGAGATGCTCGCGGAGTCGGGCCAGGCCGAGGCCGGGCTCGACCAGCTCGCGCGCGTCGGCTTCGACACGCTCGGCCTGCAGACCTACCTCACCGCCGGGCCCAAGGAGGCGCGCGCGTGGACGATCCGCAAGGGGTGGACGGCGCCCCAGGCGGCCGGGGTCATCCACACCGACTTCGAGCGCGGCTTCATCAAGGCGGAGGTCGTCTCGTTCGAGGACCTCGTCGAGACCGGTTCGGTCGCCGCGGCGCGTGCCGCGGGCAAGGCGCGCGTCGAGGGCAAGGACTACGTCATGGCCGACGGCGACGTGGTGGAGTTCCGCTTCAACGTCTGAGACGCAGGTCACAGCCCTGGGCGCCCGCCGCATCGTGAGACGCGGCGGGCGCCCGTGCGTCCGGGCCCGGACGTTTCGCGCGTGTTTCCCCGCCGTCGCGGCCCGGAAACGCGCCCGTACCGGCCAGTATCAACTCGGTAACGATCACCTGCCGCAACCGGGCAAGGGGGAGATCCTTCGCAACTTGCTAGGTAGCGTGGCCTCAAACCGTGGTGGGCATGCCCGTCCACGCGCGCCGACCCCCGGGCGAGCGCGCGAGCGACGGGGCGGCCGAGGGGCGATCGACGCCCGCTCGTCCGCGCCCACCATCCCTTGGAGGAGGAACATTGAAGATCAGGCGCACGAGTGCCGCCCTGGCCGTGACGGTCACGGGGGCGCTGCTGTTCTCGGCGTGCAGCGGCACGTCGGGTGAGGGCGAGACCGACGGCGGCGACGACGCGGGCATCAACACCGCGACCGCCGTCACCGTCGCGTGGGAGGCTCCGCTCAACGAGCTCAACCTGAGCTCCCAGAACGGCAACGCGACGCAGAACGCCGTCATCAACTACATGCTCAACTCGGGCTTCAGCTACTACGACGCCGACCTGAACATCGTCAAGGACGAGTCGTTCGGCACGTACGAGAAGCTCTCGGACGACCCGCTGACGGTGAAGTACACGTTCGGCGACGACACCAAGTGGTCGGACGGCACGCCGGTCGACGCGACGGAGATCCTGCTGGACTGGGCCGGTCAGTCCGGCAAGTTCAACACGGTCGAGGCCCAGACGGACGAAGAGGGCAACGTCACGAACCAGGCCGAGGTGGACGCCGGTGTCTACTTCGACGGCTCGGACCCGGGCGTCGCGCTCATCTCGCAGAACCCCGAGATCTCGGACGACAACAAGTCGATCACCGTCGTGTACGACAAGCCGTTCGGTGACTGGGAGCTCAGCTGGACGAACGAGTTCGTCCCGGCGCACGTCGTGGGCCAGAAGGCGCTCGAGATCGAGGACCCGGAGGAGGCCAAGGCCGCCGTCCGCGACGCGATCCTCAACAACGACACCGCGGCGCTGGCGAAGATCTCGAAGTTCTGGAACGAGGGCTTCGAGTTCACCTCGCTGCCGGACGACCCGTCGCTCTACGTCTCCAACGGCGCCTACACGCTGGAGGAGTACAAGGAGAACCAGTACCTCACGCTCAAGGCGAACCCGGACTTCAAGGGCAAGAACAAGGGCTCGGTCGAGACGATCACGGTCCGGTACATCGACGACCCGATGGCCCAGGTCCAGGCGCTCGAGAACGGTGAGGTCGACCTGATCGGCCCGCAGGCCTCCGCGGACGTCCGCACGGCGCTCGAGGGCCTCGACGGCGTCGAGACCCACTCGGGCATCGAGGGCACGTACGAGCACGTCGACCTGGTCTTCCAGAACGGTGGTCCGTTCGACGCCAACACCTACGGTGGCGACGCCGAGAAGGCCAAGGCCGTGCGCCAGGCGTTCCTGCTGACGATCCCGCGCCAGACGATCGTCGACAACCTCATCAAGCCGCTGAACCCGGACGCCGAGGTGCGCAACTCGAACATCCTGCTCCCGGGATCGCCGAACTACGACCAGATGGTCGCCGAGAACGGCTCCGACTTCTACCCGCCGGCGGGTGACATCGAGAAGGCGAAGCAGCTGCTCGCCGACGCCGGCGTCGCCACCCCGGTCAAGGTGCGCTTCGCGTACAACAACGAGAACACGCGTCGCGTGAACGAGCTCGCGCTCATCACCGACACCGCGGCGCAGGCCGGCTTCGAGATCGTCGACACGGGCCGCCCGGCCGCCGAGTGGGGCACGCTCCTCGCCACCGGCCAGGACCAGTACGACGCGTCGCTCTTCGGCTGGCAGTCGACCTCGACCGCGGTCACCGAGTCGGACGCGAACTTCCGCTGGGCGCCGAACCCGGGCGTCAACAACTACGGCAAGTACAACAACCCTGCCGTGGACGCCGCGCTCGACAAGCTCCAGGTCTCGACGGACCCGGAGGAGCAGTTCCAGCTCCAGCTCGAGGTCGAGAAGAACCTCTGGGCCGACGGCTTCGGCGTGACGATCTTCCAGTTCCCCGCCATCCAGGGCTGGGACGAGAACCTGAAGGGCGTCGAGTCGATCACGATCAGCCCGACGATCTTCCACGGGTTCTGGAACTGGACGTTCGAGGGCTGAGTGCCCTGAGTCCCTGACGCGCCCTGCCGCCGCCCCGTGCGGTGGCAGGGCCGTCCAGGTGTGAGACCGGGGGTTCCGGCGGGCTGTCCGCCCGGGGCCCCCGGTCCTCGCGTGCACCCGCCCCGACGCCCAGACCCGCGGCGTCCCGGGCCCTCGGTTCACGACCACGCGAGACCCGCGCGTAGAATCGACCGGCCCCTGACCCGGGGTCCCTACCGACCAGCGAGGTAAGACCTCCGATGTTCTCCTTCATCTCGCGGCGTGTGCTGGCAGGGTTGGCGACCCTCCTCGTGTCCACGTTCGCGATGTACCTGCTCGTCGACGCCGCGATCCGGCCGTACATCTTCGCGGATCTCGAGTCGAGCACGAAGCCCAACAAGGCCCAGCTGATCGCCCAGCGCACCGCCGACCTCGATCTCGACACCCCGTCGGTGATCCGCTACTTCAAGTGGCTCGGCGACTTCGTCACCGGCGACCTCGGCACGGCCTGGCAGAGTGGCCAGTCCGTCTCGACGCTGCTCCAGGGCGCCGTCATCTCGACGATCCAGCTCGTCGCCGCCGCGACCGTCCTCGCCGTGGTCTTCGGCGTCATGGTCGGCATCGTCAGCGCGCTGCGGCAGTACAGCACCTTCGACTACCTGACGATCTTCGTCTCGTTCGTGCTCTACTCCCTCCCGGCCTTCTGGGTCGCCGTCCTGCTCAAGCAGTGGGGCGCGATCGGCTTCAACGACTTCCTCCGCGACCCGAACCTCTCGATCCTCGTGATCGTCGGCATCGGCGTGATCTCCGGCCTGCTGTGGTCCCTCGCCTTCGGCGGGACCGCGCGGCGGCGGCTCACGGTCTTCGGCCTCGGCTTCGCGGCGAGCGCGCTCGCGCTGCTCTACCTGCAGCTCTCCGGCTGGTGGGAGAAGCCGAACCTCGGCCCGGTCATCATCGTCGTCACCGGCGCCGCGCTCGCCTTCGCGATCACCGCGCTCGTCTCGGGGCTGAAGAACCGCCGCGCGCTCTATGCGTCGCTCACCACGGTCCTGATCGGGGTCGTCGTCTACTTCCCGATCCAGTCGGTCCTCAAGCAGGTCGACAACTGGTGGATCGTGCTGGTGCTCGCCGTGGTCACCGTCGGCGTCGGCATCGGGGTCGGGTACGCGTGGGGCGGCCCCGACAAGGGCGTGTCCGCGCGTGCCGCCGCCATCACCGCGTTCCTCGTCGGGTCCATGGTCTTCGTCGACAAGGTGATGTCGGTCTGGCCCGCGTACTTCGGCGCACCGGCGATCAACGGCCGGCCCATCCCGACGATCGGCAACAGCACGCCGAACCTCGGCGGCAACTTCTGGGTGCAGGTCCTCGACCAGTACACCCACCTGCTGCTCCCGACGATCGCGCTCGTGCTCATCCAGTTCGCCGGGTACACCCGCTACTCGCGCGCGAGCATGCTCGAGGTGATGAGCCAGGACTACATCCGCACGGCGCGGGCGAAGGGACTCCCCGAGCGGACCGTCGTCATGCGGCACGGGTTCCGCAACACGCTGATCCCGCTCGCGACGATCGTCCCCATCGACGTCATCACGCTCCTGGGCGGCGCCATCATCACCGAGAAGGTGTTCGCCCGGCCCGGCATGGGCCTGCTCTTCCTCAACGCGCTGCAACGCGGCGAGATCGACCCCGTCATGGCGTACCTCGTCATCGTCGCGGCCCTCGCCATCATCGCCAACATCGTGGCTGACCTCATCTACGCAGCCCTCGACCCGCGGATCCGGGTGAACGCATGACCAACACACCGAACGACGCGTCGCAGAGCGGCGCGGTCGAGAACCAGATCGAGCTGCGCGAGGTCGAGGGCCTGTCCCAGGGCCAGATCGTCCGCCGTCGCTTCTTCCACCACAAGGGCGCCGTGGTCGCGCTCATCGTGCTGATCGGCATCGTCGCGCTCGCGATCACCTCGATCGGCATCGGCGGCTGGCAGGGCTGGTACGCCTACAAGCCGTCCGGGCAGGGCTCCACGTACCCCCTGGTCAACGGGGGTGCACCGTCGGAGGCGCACATCTTCGGCCAGGACGAGGCGGGTCGCGACGTGTTCGCGCGCGTCATGCAGGGCACCCAGACCTCGCTCCTCGTGGTGCTCTCCGTCGGCGTCATCGCGACGATCGCGGGCGTGCTGGTCGGGGCGCTCTCCGGGTACTACCGCGGTCGTACCGACTCGTGGCTCATGCGGTTCACCGACCTCATCATCACGATGCCCGTCATCGTCATCGGCGCCGTGCTGGCCCTGCTCTCCGGCGGCAGCAACGCGCTCATCCTCGGGGCGTTCCTGGGGCTCGTGCTGTGGCCGCCGCTCGCGCGCCTCGTGCGCGGCGAGTTCCTCTCGCTGCGCGAGCGCGAGTTCGTCGACGCGGCCCGGGTCGCGGGCGCGAGCGACACGCGGATCATCTTCAAGCACATGCTGCCGAACGCGGTCGGCGTGATCATCGTCAACGTCACGCTGCTCATGAGCTCGGCGATCCTGCTGGAGACGGCCCTGAGCTACCTCGGCGTCGGCATCCAGGCACCGGCGACCTCGCTCGGCAAGCTCATCAGCGACTACCAGGAGGCGTTCGCGACGCGTCCGTGGCTGTTCTGGTGGCCGGGTCTGTTCATCGTCGCCATCGCGCTGTGCGTCAACTTCATCGGTGACGGCCTGCGCGACGCGTTCGACCCCCGTCAGAAGCGCATCCCCTCCGAGCGCAAGATGGCCCGCGCGAAGCGCGTCGCCCGCCCGACGGCCGCCACGGCGCCGAGCGCGACCGGCGAGGCCGGGGCCAGCTGATGACCGCCGTCGTCGCCGCCCGCCCGGGAGGTCGTGCACCTCTCGGGCGGCGCGGCGCGCCGCGGTCAGGCGGTGAGCGCCACGACCGTCCCCACCGCGAGCGCGGCCAGCACGGCGAGCTGCACGACGTGCCACGTCGAGCGCGCGCCGGGAGCTCCCTGGACCGCCCGGTCGAGGTGGCCGGCCGCCGCGAGCATCGCGTGGCGCTGCGTCACGGCGTCGGCCACGGCCTCGGCGCTCGCGCCGGTGACCACCTGCTCCTGGCCGACGGGGCGCCGTCGCGAGCTGCGCAGCCAGCGGGCCGTGCCGCTCGAGCGGGGCGCGGACCACGCGGTCACGCGTCCGCCCGCGTAGCGCACCTCGAGCGAGTAGCGGGTGTCGACGCCCTCGTACGCCGTCCACGGCACGTGCACGGTGCGCGTGACGTTGCGGACCTCGACCCCGCCGTCGGACACCTCGACGGCGGGACGCCAGAACAGCATCCAGACGAGGTACGTCACGAGCGCGGCGGGCACCAGTGCGCCGACGACCGCGCCGACGTCCCCCGTGAAGGCCGTGCTCACACCCAGGGCGACGGCGACGAGGCCCGTCGCCACCGTGAGAACTCGGCCGTACGTCGAACGGAAGACCAGCGTGGGACCCATGCGCCCATGCTCGCAGAGTCGCGGCGCCACGAGCGCCGGCTCCAGCAGGAAGGACACTGATCAGCGTGGCCATCGAGACGTCTCCCGCGGCCCCGGCCGCGCGCCAGGGCAGCCCCGTGCTGACCGTGCGCAACCTCGGCGTGGACTTCTACGTCGACAAGGCCTGGTACCCCGCGGCCGCGGACGTGAGCTACGACCTGCACTCCGGTGAGGTCCTCGCGATCGTCGGCGAGTCCGGCTCGGGCAAGTCCCAGTCGTCGCTCGCGCTGCTGGGCCTGCTCCCGCCGAACGGCCGCGCCAGCGGCTCGGCGAAGCTGGGCGACCGCGAGCTCATCGGCATGTCGCACGGCTCGCTGCGGCACGTCCGCGGCAAGGAGATCTCCATGATCTTCCAGGAGCCGATGACGGCGCTGAACCCCGTCTACACCGTGGGGTTCCAGATCGTCGAGACCATCCGGACGCACTTCAACGTCGGTCCCGCCGATGCGAAGAAGCGCGCGATCGAGCTCCTGCGGCTCGTCGAGATCCCCGAGCCGGAGCGCCGCTTCGACGCGTACCCGCACCAGCTCTCCGGCGGTCAGCGCCAGCGCGCGATGATCGCGCAGGCGCTCGCGTGCGACCCGAAGCTCCTCGTCGCCGACGAGCCGACCACGGCGCTCGACGTCACGGTCCAGGCGGAGATCCTCAAGCTCCTGCGCGACCTGCGCTACCGCGTCGACGCGGCGATCATCCTCATCACGCACGACATGGGCGTGGTCGCCGACATGGCGGACTCGATCATGGTCATGAAGGACGGCCAGGTCGTCGAGCGCGGCACGTCGGCCGAGATCTTCGGCAACCCGCAGCACCCGTACACGGTGCGCCTCCTCGAGGCCGTGCCGCACCTCGGCTCCAAGCGCGGCACGACGACCGCCACGGACCGCGTGCCCGCGGGCGCGCCGGCCCCCGAGCGGCCGCTCGTGCTCGACGCGCAGGACATGATCATCGAGTACCCGGGCCGCGGTCGGCAGGCGGCGTTCCGGGCGGTCGACGAGGTCTCGCTCCAGATCCACCAGGGCGAGGTCGTCGGCCTGGTCGGCGAGTCCGGCTCCGGCAAGACGACGATCGGCCGCGCGGCCGTGGGCCTGCTGCCCGTCACGGGCGGCTCGCTGAAGATCGTCGGGACGGACATGGTGGGCGCCCGGCCCAAGGACCTCAGGCCGCTGCGCACCGAGGTCGGCATCGTGTTCCAGGACCCGGGGTCGTCGCTCAACCCGCGCCTGCCGATCGGCGAGTCGATCGGTGAGCCGCTCATGCTGCACAAGGGCGTCAAGGGCAAGGAGCTCAGCCGCGAGGTCGAGCGCCTGCTCGACCAGGTCGAGCTTCCCCGCGCGATGCGCAACCGCTACCCGCACGAGCTCTCGGGCGGTCAGCGTCAGCGCGTCGGCATCGCCCGGGCGCTCTCGCTCGAGCCGAAGCTGCTCGTCGCGGACGAGCCGACGTCGGCCCTCGACGTGTCGGTCCAGGCGAGGGTCCTCGACCTGTTCACCGACCTGCAGCGCGAGCACGGGTTCGCGTGCCTGTTCATCTCGCACGACCTCGCGGTCGTGGAGCTCCTGTCCGACCGCATCGCCGTGATGCACAAGGGCAAGCTCGTCGAGGTGGGCGACACGTCGCAGATCGTGCACGAGCCGAAGCACGCGTACACGCAGCGCCTGCTCGCGGCCGTCCCGGTCCCGGACCCGGCCGCGCAGCGCGAGCGGCGTGCCGCTCGCGACGCCCTCCTCGAGGCCGCCGCCCGCGACATCGCGAACGACGAGGTGTCCTCGCTGGCAGACGAGGAGCGCGCGCTCGCGGCGGCGCGCGAGGACGTGGACCACGAGCGCAGCGCCCCGCCCACCGCGGGCGCCGGCTTCTGACCGCACGCTCCACGGCTCGCTGAGCCATCACGACGCCCCGGGGGCGGCCGCGCACGCGGCCGTCCCCGGGGCGTTCCGGCTGCCAGGACGGGCGCTCCGGGCGTCGGAGCCCGCGCTCCGGTTGCCGGGGTCCGCGCGTCCGACAAGCCTTGAGCCCATGAACGCCCCGCACCACGAGACGCCCCGCGAGCCAGCACGTGACGAGGATGCCGCACCGGCGCCCGACGGGGGAGGGGCTGACGCGCCCCGCGACGAGGGAGCCGTGACGACGGACGCCGCGGCGGCGGACGCCGTCGGACCGGAGACCGCCTCCGCCCCGGTCGTGTCCGCGCACGACCCCGACGCCCCCCGGACGGGCCGTCCCGACCCGCGCGTCTTCTACCCGGCGGCAAGCATCATCCTGGTCTTCGTCCTGCTCACGGTGCTGTTCACGGACACCGTCACGTCCGTCATGGAGACGCTGCAGTCGGACGTCATCGGCGCCTTCGGGTGGTACTACGTGATCGTCGTCGCGGGGTTCGTCGTCTTCTCGCTGTGGATGGGCCTGAGCCGGTTCGGCGACATCGTGCTCGGCAAGGACGAGGAGACCCCGCTCTTCCGGCTGCCCGTGTGGTTCGCGATGCTGTTCGCCACCGGGATGGGCATCGGGCTCGTCTACTGGGGCGTCGCGGAGCCGCTCTCGCACTACGTGAGCCCGAAGCCCGGCGTCGAGGGCAGCGACGCGTCGCTCGCGCAGGCCGCGATGGGGCAGAGCTACCTGCACTGGGGCATCCACGCGTGGGCGATCTACGTCGTCGCGGGCCTCGCGCTCGCGTACGCGATCCACCGCAAGGGCCGCCCCGTCTCGATCCGGTGGGCGCTCGAGCCGCTGTTCGGCGACCGCGTGAAGGGACGCCTCGGCGACGTCATCGACGTGGTCGCGATCATCGGGACCGTCTTCGGCGTCGCGACGTCGCTCGGGTTCGGGGTGCTCCAGATCGCGGCAGGGCTCGGGTATCTGGACGTCGTCGAGCCGAGCACCGCGCTCGAGATCGGGCTCATCGCAGCGATCACCGCGCTCGCGACGCTCTCCGTCGTGTCGGGCCTGGGCAAGGGCATCAAGTGGCTCTCCAACGGCAACATGGTCCTCGCCGGCGTCGTGCTCGTGCTCGTGCTGGTCCTCGGCCCGACGCTGTTCCTCCTGCGCGAGTGGGTCCAGTCGCTCGGCTACTACCTCCAGAACGTCGTGCGCCTCACGTTCGACACCACCGCCTTCCAGGGCCAGGCCGGCCTCGAGTGGCAGTCGCAGTGGACGATCTTCTACTGGGGCTGGTGGATCTCCTGGGCTCCCTTCGTCGGGGTGTTCATCGCCCGCATCTCGCGCGGGCGCACGGTGCGCGAGTTCGTCCTCGGCACCCTCCTCGTCCCGACGATCGTCACGACGCTCTGGTTCTCCGTGTTCGGCGGGTCGGCGCTGTACCGCGAGCTCATGGAGCCCGGGAGCATGCTCGTGGACGGAGAGGTCGACACGGACACCGCGCTCTTCCAGCTGTTCGACGGCCTGCCCCTCGGGAACGTCCTCGCGGTGGTGGGCATCGTGCTCATCGTCGTCTTCTTCGTGACGTCGTCGGACTCGGGCTCGCTCGTCGTCGACATGCTCGCGAGCGGGGGCAACCCGAACCCGCCCACCTGGAGCCGTATCTTCTGGGCGGGCACGTCCGGGCTGCTGGCCATCGCGCTCCTGCTCGCGGGCGGCCTCCAGGCGTTGCAGACGGCGGCGATCCTCATCGCGCTGCCGTTCTCCGTGGTCATGATCGGGATGGCTGTGTCCACGGTGCGCGCGCTGCGGGTCGAGCACGCCGCGATCCTGCGGGCAGAGCGCCGTGCGGCGCGCGCCGCGCTCACGGAGCACGTGACGACCCGCGTCTCGGAGTCGATCTCCGAGCAGTGGGAGGAGCTGTACCCCGACCGCCCCGACCGGTGGCGCGCGCTCGTGCGCCGACCGCGGCGCAAGACGCCCTCCTGAGGGGGCACGTCCGGAGGGCGCACGACGGCGGGCATGGTGTCCCGAGCGCGGACCCGGTAGGATAGCCGGGCCCGGGTGACGGCCCGTGCTCCGTGATGCTGCGGCGGGCCGAGCCCGCCGTCGTGCGCGCTGAGGTGGCCGGCCGTCGTCGCCCCTCGTACCCCACGAAATGAGAACCGTAGATGTCTGTGCGCTCCGACCTGCGCAACGTGGCGATCGTCGCCCACGTCGACCACGGCAAGACCACGCTCGTCGACGCGATGCTGCGCCAGTCCGGCGCCTTCTCCGCGCACCAGCACGTGGACGAGCGCGTCATGGACTCCGGTGACCTCGAGCGCGAGAAGGGCATCACCATCCTCGCGAAGAACACCGCGGTGCGGTACGCCGGCCCGGCGGCCGCCGCGGTGGGCGAGCCCGACGGCATCACGATCAACGTCATCGACACCCCGGGCCACGCCGACTTCGGTGGCGAGGTCGAGCGCGGCCTGTCCATGGTCGACGGCGTCGTGCTGCTCGTGGACGCGAGCGAGGGCCCGCTCCCGCAGACCCGGTTCGTGCTCCGCAAGGCGCTCGCCGCGAAGCTCCCGGTGATCATCGTCGTCAACAAGGTCGACCGACCCGACTCGCGCATCACCGAGGTCGTCGCCGAGGCGACCGACCTGCTGCTGGGCCTCGCGTCCGACCTCGCGGACGAGGTCCCCGACCTCGACCTCGACGCGATCCTCGACGTCCCGGTCGTCTACGCGTCCGCGAAGGCCGGTCGCGCCTCGCTCGACCAGCCGTTGGACGGCCAGCTCCCCTCGAACGAGGACCTCGAGCCGCTCTTCACGACGATCCTCGAGAAGATCCCCGCCCCGACGTACGACGAGGGCGCGCCGCTCCAGGCGCACGTGACGAACCTCGACGCGTCGCCGTTCCTCGGTCGCCTCGCGCTCCTGCGCATCTTCAACGGCGAGCTGCGCAAGGGTCAGGTCGTCGCGTGGGCGCGCCACGACGGCACGCTCCAGAGCGTGAAGATCACCGAGCTGCTGGAGACGAAGGCGCTCGACCGCGTCCCCACGGACAAGGCCCGCCCCGGCGACATCGTCGCGGTCGCGGGCATCGCCGACATCACGATCGGCGAGACGCTCACCGACCCCGACGACCCGCGCCCGCTGCCGCTCATCACGGTCGACGACCCGGCCATCTCGATGACCATCGGCATCAACACCTCGCCGCTCGCGGGCAAGGGCGGCAAGGGCCACAAGGTCACGGCCCGCCAGGTCAAGGACCGCCTCGACGCCGAGCTCGTGGGCAACGTGTCGCTGCGCGTGCTCCCGACCGACCGCCCCGACGCGTGGGAGGTCCAGGGCCGCGGCGAGCTCGCGCTGGCGATCCTCGTCGAGCAGATGCGCCGCGAGGGCTTCGAGCTCACGGTCGGCAAGCCGCAGGTCGTCACGCGCACGATCGACGGCAAGACGCACGAGCCCATGGAGCGCATGACGATCGACGTCCCCGAGGAGTACCTCGGCGCGGTCACCCAGCTCCTCGCCCAGCGCAAGGGCCGCATGGAGACCATGTCGAACCACGGCACGGGCTGGATCCGCATGGAGTTCATGGTCCCGGCGCGCGGTCTCATCGGGTTCCGCACGCGGTTCCTCACCGAGACGCGCGGCACCGGCATCGCGTCGTCGATCTCCGAGGGCTACGAGCCGTGGGCCGGTCCCATCGAGACCCGCACCACGGGCTCGCTCGTCGCCGACCGCGCGGGCAAGGTGACCCCGTTCGCGATGATCAACCTCCAGGAGCGCGGCTCGTTCTTCGTCGACCCCACGCAGGAGGTCTACGAGGGCATGATCGTCGGCGAGAACTCGCGCAACGAGGACATGGACGTGAACATCACCAAGGAGAAGAAGCTCACGAACATGCGGTCCTCGACGGCCGACAACTTCGAGAACCTCGTCCCGCCGCGCCACCTCACGCTCGAGGAGTCGCTGGAGTTCGCGCGCGAGGACGAGTGCGTCGAGGTCACGCCCGAGGTCGTCCGCATCCGCAAGGTCGTCCTCGACCAGACCGAGCGCGCCCGCGCGACGTCGCGCGCCAAGCGCGCCTGACGCCGCCCACCGGGTGACCGTCCCGCAGAGCCAGCAGGCCGCCGTCGTGCCCGACGGCGGCCTGCTGGCCGTCCACGCCCACCCCGACGACGAGACCCTGGCGACGGGCGCGCTCCTCGCGACCTGGGCCCGCGCGGGCGAGCCGGTCACCGTCGTGACGTGCACGCGCGGCGAACGGGGCGAGGTGATCGACACCCCCGCGCACCCGACGGGCGTCGGGCACCTCGAGGGTGACGGGCCCGCGCTCGCCGCGTTCCGGGAGACCGAGCTCGCCCGCGCGCTCGCCGCGCTCGGCGTGCGGGACCACGTCTTCCTCGACACGGTCGCGAGCCCGGGCGAGCCGTCCGACGGCGGCGCGCCCGCGCGGTTCGAGGACTCCGGGATGGCGTGGGTCGCCCCGGGCGTGGCCGGCGGCGTCGCGGCCGGGCAGCTCCCGCCGCGCGCGTTCGTCGGCGTCCCGCTCGACCAGGCTGCCGCGCGCCTGGCCGCGCTGGTGCGGGACCGGCGTCCCGCGGTCGTGGCGACGTACGAGGCGGGTGGCGGCTACGGCCACCCCGACCACGTCCGGGCCCACGACGTCACGGTGCGCGCGCTCGAGCTCCTCGCCGCGGACCGCGAGCCGGTGCCCGCGCTGTGGGAGGTCGTCGCCCCCGAGACCACGGTGCGCGCGGCGCGTCGCGCGCTCGCCGAGCACCCCGCCGCGCGGGGGCTGCTCGCGGCCGACCCGCGGCTCACGCTCCCGGACCCGGACGAGGAGCTGCCCCCGCTCGCGCGTCCCGACGCGTCGCTGCGCGCGCTCGTCGGCGTGCCGGTGGGTCCCGTGCTCGACGACGTGCTGGCCGCGATGCGCGCGCACGCGACGCAGGTCCAGCACGTGACGTCGGCGGTCGTCGGGGCGGGGGCGGAGCCGGTGCTGCTCGGGTGGTACGCCCTGAGCAACGACGTGCTGGCGCCCGTCCCTTCACACGAGTTCTACGCTCCCTCCGGCCCGGCTCTCCCGGGCGACCAGGTTCGCCCCGGACCCACCCGTTAGCCTGGGACCCGTGGAGACCGGTACGGGGCGGCTCGTGGGCCGCGGGGTGGCGTGCGCGCTCGTGGGCGCGCTCGTCGGTCTCGTCGGTACGGTCGCGCACCGGGCGCACCTCCTGGGCGTCGACCTCCCGGGCGGGGCCGGGCTCGGCATCGTGCTCGCCCTGCTGACCGTCCTCGCGGCGGCCACGCTCGCCCGCGCCTGGGGCGGGATGGCGGGTCTCCTGGGCTTCGGCGTCGGGTGGGTCGTCGTCGTGCAGCTCCTCTCGCTCGAGGGGCCGGGGGGCGACGTGCTCGTGCCGAGCGAGCCCGTCGGGTACGTCTGGATCTACGGCGGCATGCTCGTGGTCGCCGCGGCGGCCTTCCTGCCCCGGTCGTGGTTCAGCGACCGCCCGGTCCGCACGGCCCAGCACGGGCGTCCCACCAGGCACGACGGACCCGAGAACCCCCTCGCGTCCCGCTAGTATTCGCCGTGCGGATCCCCGCACACCCCTCGTCGTCGCGCGGACCGCCGCGCGCCTTTCGTCACGGAGACAGTGGATGGGTCAGCCGACCGACCGAGACGCCGATCTCGACTCCCCTCAGGACGCCGTGCCGGAGCCCGCCGAGACGGTCGAGCCCTCGGCTCCCGAGACGGCGCCCGGCCCCGACGCGCAGGCTACCGACGCTTCCGGTGACGTCCCCTCGACCACGCCGACGGACGGACCGGTGGACACCGTCCCGGACGCCTCCGCCCCGATCGCGCCCGTGGACCCCGGTCCGGCGGGCGTGGAACCGGTGGAGCCCGGCCCTGCGGCCGAGGATCCTGGCGCGATCCCGACGGACGACGTGCCGGCCCCCGCGGAACCGCAGGGCACCGCGACCGACGCAGCGACCGCGGGTGCGACCGGCACCGCCGCGACCACGGGTGACGCACCCGCCGTCGACGATCCCGCCGTCGACGCCGCCGCGCCGGGCACCGCGGCCCCGGCCCAGTCCCCGGCCGACGCGGACGCGCGTCCCGGAGCCGACGCGGCGACACCCGCCGCTGCGGCCGACAAGGCCGCCGACTCTGACGCGGTGACCGGCACGGACGCAGGCGCTGCTGCCGCGAGCCCCGCCGTCGAGCCCGACGCGGGCACGCAGGCGGAGAGCGGTACGGACGCGTCCGCCGCGGACGCCCCGGCGCCGGAGGTGTCGCGCGTCGACCCCGTCGAGGCGCCCGGCGCGCCGACGCCGACCACCCCCGACGATGCGGTCACCGACGTGCCGGCGGCCGGCGCTGCCGAGACCCCGGGGCACGCCGGCACCGCGGACGACGGCGACGAGGAGCCGTACGTCCCGCGCGTGTTCGCGTTCGACCCGAACGTCCCGGCCGTGCTCGTCCCTTCCCCGGGCGTGCAGGCCGATCCCTCGGCCGCCGCGGCGGCGGACGACGTCGACCAGGAGGCTCCCGCGTCCGACGCCCCGTCGGCCGCCCCCGACGCCACGGCCTCCGGAGCGCCGTCCGCGAGCGGCCCGTCGGTCGACGCGACGCCGACCGACCGGTCGGCCGCCCCGGCCGGGGGAGACCCGGCCGACGAGCGCGCGGCCGAGCGGACCGCCGTCGTGCCCGTGGTCCCCGGGCAGGAGGGCGACCAGGGCCGACCCGCGAACGGGGGGAGCGACACCGCGCCCGACGCGACGCAGGTGATCCCGCCCGTCGACCCGTGGTCCCGGCCCGCGCCCGTCGTGCGCACCTCGATCCTCTCGCCGGCCTCGCCCGACGAGCCCGCGGCCGCGAGCCAGACGCCGGACGCTGCCGCTCCGGCGGGGGCCACCGGCGCGGCTGACGGCCCCGGCACGACCGCGTCGGGCACCGCGCCGTCGGGCACCGCCGCGCCCAGCGCGTTCACGCCGGTCCCGCCCGACGACTCTCGCGAGGCCTCTCCCTTCGAGGGCTTCGACGAGGACGGTCCGCGGCGCGGCTGGGCCCGCGGGCTGCTGTGGACGGGGGTCGCCGTCCTGGTCCTGGGCGGCCTGTACACGGGCGCCCAGTGGTTCTTCTCCGACAAGGTCCCGAGCGGGACGAGCGTCGCCGGCGTCGACGTCGGCGGTCTGTCCCGGACGGCGGCCGAGGACCGGCTCGAGTCCGAGCTCGGGCCGCGCGCGGCCGAGCCGATCACGCTCGTGGCGGGCGAGGCGAGCACGACGCTCGACCCGGCGACGGCGGGCCTGACCTTCGACGCCGCGGGGACGGCCGAGGAGCTCACGTCGTTCTCGATGAACCCGGCGCGCCTGTGGCAGCACCTGTTCGGCGGCAAGGACGCGGAGCCCGTGGTCACGGTCGACGACGCGGCACTCGACGCCCAGGTCGAGGCGCTGCGCGGCAGCCTGGAGATCGAGCCCGTGGACGGGTCCGTGCAGTTCGTGGACGGCGCGCCCACGAGCACGCCGGCCGCCGACGGCTCGGCGCTGGTCACCGACGAGGTGCCCGCGACCATCACGGAGAGCTGGCTCGTCACCGACGGGCCGGTCGAGCTGCCCACCGAGGCCGTCGAGCCCACGATCACGCAGGACGAGACGGACGCCGCGCTCGCCCTGGCGGAGAAGGTCGTGTCCGCGCCCGTCGTCGTCTCCGTCGGCGGCCAGTCGCCGGAGCTGCCCCCCGAGGCGCTCGCGGCGGCGGCCTCCTTCGCGGCGACGGACGGCGTCCTCACGCTGGCCTTCGACGGCCCCGCGCTCGTCCAGTCCGTGGTCGACCGGACGAACGACCTGCTCACCGCCGCGGACGACGCGCACTTCGTCTTCCGGGACGGCGCGCCGGTCATCGAGGGCGGCGAGCCCGGCACGACGATCGACCCCGCGGCCATCGCGACGGCCGTCACGACGGCCGCCTCGGGCGACGAGCGCACGGCGACGGTCGAGCTCGTCGAGTCGGACCCGGAGCAGTCGGTCGCGGCGCTCGAGGCGCTGGGGATCAAGGAGAAGGTGTCGGAGTTCTCGACGCCCGTGCCCAACGTCCCCGTCCGCACCGCGAACCTGAAGCGTGGGGCGGAGAAGGTGGACGGGACGCTCGTCAAGCCCGGGGAGACCTTCTCCCTCGTCGACACGCTGTCGCCCATCACGCTCGAGGGCGGCTACTTCGCGGCCGGCATCGTCGAGAGCGGGCGCCACACCGAGGGCGTCGGCGGCGGGCTGTCGCAGATGGCCACGACCACGTACAACGCGGGCTTCTTCGCGGGGCTCGAGGACGTCGAGCACCGGCCGCACAGCTACTGGTTCGAGCGCTACCCGGCCGGTCGCGAGGCGACGATCTTCGTCGGCTCGATCGACATGAAGTTCAAGAACGACACCCCGTACGGCGTCCTCATGCAGTCCTGGGTCGGTGGCGGCCAGCTGCACGTCGCGATCTGGAGCACCAAGTACTACGACGTCGAGACGTCGTCGAGCGGCAAGTCGAACGTGGTCCAGCCGACGACGGTCACGCACTCGGGCGCGGACTGCGCCCCGACGCCCGCGGGCAGCCCGGGCTTCTCCATCACGAACTACCGCAAGGTCTACCACGAGGGCGAGCTCGTCAAGGACGAGTCCTACCGGTGGACCTACAAGCCGGACAACGCGGTCGTCTGCGAGTAGGCCGGCCCACCCACACACCACGGAGGTCCCATGCTCGGACGCAGCGAACGGGAGTCGGGAGCGCAGGCGCTGCTCGCGGCCACGGCGGCGGGATGGGTCGACGGCGACCCGACGGAGGCGCTGCTCGACCTCGGGTCGACGACGGCGACGCTGTCGACCGTCGCGAGCATCGACGCGCTGTCCGCCGTCGTGCACCTGGGCCATCCCGCGCAGCCGTCGCACGAGCTCGAGCGCGCGCTCCTCGCGGCACCGCCGTCGCTCGTGCTGACGGGCGCGTCGGCGGTGCCGTCGCAGTGGGTCTGGGTCGGCCGGTCGACGGCGGCCCGCGACCTGACGGGGCACGTCGTCGTCGACGAGGCGGGGATGCGCGACCGGCGCCACGTGCTGCGCACGATGGGTGTCAGCCCGTCGCTCGTCCCGACCCGGACCACGCTGGACGAGCGCGTCGCGCTCGCCGGCGCCGACGGCAGCCTCGTCGTCGAGCGCTCGGTGGCCCACGGGCCGCTCGCCGCGCTCGGCTACGCCGAGCTCCCGGGCAGCGAGCTCCTCGGTGAGGGCGCTCCCGTCTGGTACGGCCTCCTGGAGAGCCGCGACGCGGCGCCTCGGGCCGAGGGCGTCGCCCAGGTGTGGCTCGCGTTCGGGCCCCGCGACGACCACCGCGGCTCGCTCCAGGAGACGCTCGCGCTGGTCGCCGCCGCCGGGATCGACCTGCAGCACCTGCGCAGCCACCGCTCGCAGGCCGGACCGCACATCTTCTTCTGCGCGTTCTCGTGCCCCGACGCGACGACGCTCGACGGCCTCGTCGCGGGGTTCGGCGAGCGAGGCGTCGCGCACCGAATCCTCGCGGTCCTGCCCGGGCAGGAGTTCGTGCCCGGCCCCGACGCGCTCGAGCCACGCTGGGCGACCGCCCCCGACCCCGTCCACGCGTGAGCGTCGGGTACCTCGGCCCCGAGGGGTCGTTCACCCACCAGGCGGCGGCCGCGTGGTCGCAGGCGCACGGCCGGACCGCCGTCGGGCTCGCGGCACGCACCACCGTCGCGGACGTCTTCGCGGGCGTGGCGGCGGGCGAGCACGAGCGGGGCGTCGTCGCGATCGAGAACACGGTCGAGGGGTACGTGGTGCCCTCGCTCGACGCGATCGTCGGGAGCGCCAGCGTCGTCGCGGTCGACGAGGTCGTGCTCGACATCTCGTTCGACGCGTTCGCGCGCCCGGACCACGGCGAGCTCACGGAGGTCACCGCGCACCCGCACGGCCTCGCGCAGTGCCAGGGCTTCGTGCGCCGGACGGGTCTCGCGCCGGTCGCGGCGTCGTCGAACGCCGCCGCGTGCCGCGACGCCGGGCCGCACCAGGTCGCCCTCGGCCCGACGATCTGCGGCGAGCTCTACGGCCTGGAGACCGTCGAGCGCGCGGTGGAGGACTTCGCGGGCGCGCGCACCCGGTTCCTCGTGCTGGCGCCGCGCGCGGAGGCCGCCGCGGCGCTCGGCCGGGCGCGAGGTCACGGCGAGACGTCGTGGCGCACGATGCTCGCGGTGACGCCCGTCGTCACGGGACCCGGCGTGCTGGCGCGCATCACGCAGGCCTTCGGTGCGCGGGGCGTCAACCTGTCGAGCCTCATCACGCGACCGCTCAAGGCCGTCGCGGGCACGTACGTCTTCGTCCTCACGGTCGACGGCGCACCGTGGGACGCGCCGGTGCGCGCCGTCCTGGAGGACCTCGTCCGGGCCGGGGACGCGCTCAAGACGCTCGGGGTCGTGCCGGCGCGCGGCGAGCTCGACGAGTCGGTCCACGCCGACGTCGACGCCGCGAACGTCCCGGTGGGGAGCGTCGACGCGTCGACCGTCGCGGCAGATCGTGCGACGGGGCTCCTGTGGTGACCGCCGCGGGTGCCGCGCCGGAGCAGGCGGCGTCGCGCACGGTGGTCCGGGTCGGCGTCCTCGGCCTCGGCCTCGTCGGCGGCTCGGTCGCGCGGCTCCTGCACGAGCAGGGCGTCGAGGTGACCGGCTACGACGCCACGGCGACCACGCGCGCGGCGGCGCGTGCCGCGGGGCTCCGCGTCGTCGGCGACGTCGCGGAGGTCTGCGCCGACGAGCCCGACGTCCTCGTGCTCGCCGTGCCGCTGCGCGCGATGCGGGCGGTCGCGACCGACGTCGCCCGGCACGTGCGGGGCGCGACGGTCGTGACGGACGTCGGCAGCGTCAAGGGCGCGGTGCGCGACGCCGTCCGGTCCGCCGGGCTCGACGCCCGGTACGTCGGGGCGCACCCCATGGCCGGGACCGAGCACTCGGGCTTCGAGGCGTCCGACCCGGCGATGCTCGCGGGCGCGCGCTGGGCCGTGACGGTCGACGCGACCACGCGACCGGACGCGTTCACGGCCGTGCTGCGGCTCGTCACGGGCCCGCTCGGCGGCACGGTGCACGTGCTCACCGACGACGTCCACGACGAGTCCACCGCGCTCGTCAGCCACGTCCCGCACGTGCTCGCGACCGAGCTCCTGGGCGTCGTCGCCGACGCCCCCGTGCGCGACGTCGCGCTAGGGCTCGCCGCGGGCAGCTTCCGCGACGCGACGCGCGTGGGGCGCACCGACCCGCGCCGGACCGAGGCCATGGTCACGGACAACGCCGCCTGGGTGGCGTCCGCGCTGCGCGTCGTCGTGCGCGACCTCGAGCAGCTCGTCCGCGCGCTCGAGACCAACGCGCCTGTGGGCGAGTTCTTCGACCGGCCCGACCCGGTGCGTGCCGCGCCGGGCGGCACCGGCGAGCCCGTGCGCGTGGACCTCGACGACGCGGGCACCTGGCGCGAGACGCTCACGGCGGCCGGGGCGCGGGGCGCCGTCGTCGTGGGCGTCGAGGACCGGACGGTCGTCGTCGCCTGAGGTCCGGCCACCGGAACCCGGCGCCGCCCGTGGCGGGCCAGGTCGTCGGTCGGCCCGGTCGTCAGTCCGGGCGTGACGCGGGTCGCCGTGGCGGCCGCGGCGGGACCGGCTTGCCGGCGACGATCGCGTCGAGCGGTACGGACACCAGGGGAGGGGCGTCGTCGCGCGGGCCGTGGCCGCGGTGCGGCAGGGCGCTGCCGCCGGCGTCCTCGCGCAGCACGAGCGCGGTCGCGGTGGTCTCCACGACCACCCCGATCACGTCGGTGAGGGGCTTGCCCGCTGCCGCCGCGTCGTCGGGCGAGAGCCTGCGGCGGACGACGACCCGCGTCCCCGGCGCCCACGTCGTCCAGGGCGAGTCGGGCACGCGGCGGCTCCTCGGGTCGTGTGACGTTCGTCCACGGGCTGGTCAGGGAGGGTCGGGCACCGCCCGACCTGAGCGATACTAGTCGTGCATGCCCCTGTCATGACCTCGCCCCTCGCCGGGCCGGGTCCGGACGAACCAGAAAGGTACTCGGTCGTGACTTACGTGATCGCTCAGCCGTGCGTGGACGTCAAGGACAAGGCGTGCATCGAGGAATGTCCTGTCGACTGCATCTACGAGGGCAAGCGGTCGCTCTACATCCACCCGGACGAGTGCGTCGACTGCGGCGCGTGCGAGCCGGTCTGCCCCGTCGAGGCGATCTACTACGAGGACGACGTGCCGACGGAGTGGAGCGACTACTACCGCGCCAACGTCGAGTTCTTCGACGACCTCGGCTCGCCCGGCGGCGCCGCGAAGATGGGTCTCATCGAGAAGGACGACCCGATGATCGCCGCCCTGCCGCCGCAGGCCTGAGCCCTCGGCGCCGGCGCTCGTGGGACTCGCCGACCTCTCCGGTCTCGCCTATCCCTGGGACACGCTGACCCCGTACGCGGAGCGCGCGCGAGCGCACCCCCGCGGCGTGGTCGACCTCTCCATCGGCACCCCGGTGGACCCGACCCCCGCCGTGGTGCGCGACGCGCTCGCCGCCGCGTCCGACGCGCACGGCTACCCGACGACGCACGGGACGCCCGCCCTGCGCGAGGCGGTCTCCGCATGGTTCGCCCGCCGTCGCGGCGTCCCCGGCCTCGATCCCGACGCCGTGCTCCCCACCGTCGGGAGCAAGGAGCTCGTGGGGCTGCTGCCCTCGCTCCTGCGGCTCGGTCCGGGCGACGTCGTAGTGCACCCGCGGACGGCCTATCCCACGTACGACGTCGGTGCGCGCCTGGCCGGCGCGACGCCGCTCGCGACGGACGACGTCGAGGAGTGGGCGGGCCGCGACGACGTGCGGCTGGTCTGGGTCAACTCGCCGAGCAACCCGACGGGCCGGGTCCTCGACGCCGCGCACCTCGCGCGCGTCGTCGCCGCGGCCCGCGAGATCGGCGCGGTCGTCGCGAGCGACGAGTGCTACGCGGAGCTCGCGTGGACGGAGCCGTTCACGACGACCGGTGTCCCGAGCCTGCTCGACCCGGCGGTGTGCGGCGGCTCGCACGAGGGTCTGCTCGTCACCTACTCGCTCTCCAAGCAGTCGAGCATGGCGGGCTACCGCGCGGCGTTCGTCGCGGGGGACGCCACGCTCGTCGCCGACCTGCTCGCGACGCGCAAGCACCTCGGCATGATCGTCCCCGCGCCGGTCCAGGCCGCGATGGTCGCGGCCCTGTCCGACGACGCGCACGTCGCCGCGCAGCGCGACGTGTACGCGCGCCGCCGCGAGGTGCTCGTCGCCGCGCTCACCGGCGCGGGCCTCGCGATCGACCACTCGGAGGCGGGCCTCTACCTGTGGTCGCGACTCGCCGACGAGGCCGGGGGCGACTGCTGGCGGACGGTCTCCGCGCTCGCCGACCTGGGCGTCCTCGTCGGGCCCGGGGCGTTCTACGGAACCGAGGGCGCGGGGCACGTGCGCGTCGCCCTCACCGCGACCGACGAGCGGGTCCACGAGGCCTCGGCTCGACTCTCCGGAGGCCTCCCGCTGGCGTGACCTGGATCACAGCGGGTGTGGTGTTCTCGTGACGGTTCCTGATTGGTCACGTGCGGGTGAGGCGGGGTACGGTCGACCGCGCGGCAACGGCGCGAGCAGCAGCAGGAAGGGAACCATGACCACCACTCAGCAGGCGAAGGTCCGCCTCCTCGTCGACGACCAGGCGCAGGACCTGCCCGTGGTCGCGGCGACCGAGGGCAACGACGGCATCGTCGTGTCCTCCTTGCTCAAGTCGACCGGCCTCGTGACCGTCGACCCCGGCTTCATGAACACCGCGTCGTGCGAGTCGAGCATCACGTACATCGACGGCGAGGCCGGCATCCTCCGGTACCGCGGGTACCCGATCGAGCAGCTCGCCGAGCGGTCGAGCTTCCTCGAGGTCGCGTACCTCCTCATCCACGGCGAGCTCCCCGACGCCGCGACCCTCGACGCGTTCGTCGAGCGCGTCAACCGCCACACGCTCGTGCACGAGGACTTCCGCACGTTCATGGGCACGTTCCCGCGCAACGCGCACCCCATGGCGGTGCTGTCGTCCGCGATCAACGCGCTGTCCACGTTCTACCCCGAGTCGCTCGACCCGTTCGACGACGAGACGGTCGAGCTCGCGACGGTCCTGCTCCTCGCGAAGTCGCGCACCATCACGTCCTACCTGCACCGCCGCCGCGTCGGCGAGCCGCTGCTCTACCCGGACTACTCGCGCGGGTACGTCGACGACTTCCTGCGCATGACGTTCGCGACGCCGTACCAGCAGTACGAGGCGGACCCGGTCGTGGTCGACGCGCTCGACAAGCTGCTCATCCTGCACGCCGACCACGAGCAGAACTGCTCCACGTCGACGGTCCGCGTCGTCGGGTCCTCGCACGCCAACCTCTACGCGTCCGTCGCGGCCGGGGTCAACGCGCTCTCGGGCCCGCTGCACGGCGGCGCGAACGAGTCGGTGCTCACCATGCTCGACAAGATCGCGGGCGCGGAGTACGACGTCGACACCTTCATGAAGAAGGTGAAGAACAAGGAGGACGGCGTCCGCCTCATGGGCTTCGGCCACCGGGTCTACAAGAACTACGACCCGCGTGCGGCGATCGTCAAGAAGTCGGCCGACGCCGTGCTCTCGACCCTCGGCAAGAAGGACCAGCTCCTCGACATCGCCATGGGCCTCGAGGAGATCGCGCTCAACGACGACTACTTCATCGAGCGCAAGCTCTACCCGAACGTGGACTTCTACACGGGCCTCATCTACAAGGCCATGGGCTTCTCGCCGGCCATGTTCACGCCGCTCTTCGCGCTGGGCCGCATGCCCGGCTGGATCGCGCAGTGGCGCGAGATGATGAAGGACCCGCAGACCAAGATCGGCCGTCCGCGCCAGGTCTACGTCGGCGAGACCGAGCGCGACTACGTCGCCGTCTCCGACCGCTGACGGCCCCTCCTCCGGACGCCGCGCCCCTCACCCTCGGTGAGCGGCGCGGCGTTCGTCGTCTGCGGTCCCGCGCCCGACGCAAGCCGGCGGCGGTCGGTCAGGACGCGTCGGGGACGGCGACGTGGACGCGCAGGGCGCCCGGGTCGAGCGGGGCGAGGTCGGCCGGGTCGGGGGTGGTCCACGTCGAGCCGTCGCGCGACCAGCGGCGGTCACCGACCTCGACGGCGACGACGTTCGTGGCGTCGGCCGTCGCGACGGCCCACTGGGCGACGGCCCACGCCGAGCGCTCGACGCCGCCGTCCTCCGCGGCCGCGGGGAGCGCGGACGCGTCGACGGCGACCGTGCCCCCGGTCCCGCCGTCGAACGGTGCGACGCGGACCGCGTCGCCGAGGTCGCGCGCGGCGCGCTCCCGGAACGGCTCGGTCGGGTCGCCGTCCTCCGGCACCTCCGCCGTGGGCACCGCAGCGAGGTCGCACGTGAGCGACGCGGGCGACCAGCCGGTCAGCGCGGACGCCCACGCGCGCGAGCGGGGCTCGTGCTGCGCGTACGCGTCGGGGAACGCGGACCGCTGGACGGTCTGCGCGGCGACGGTGACCTCCATGCCCTCGTAGCCCTCGACCGTCTCGAGCGCGTCGTAGAACGTGTTGGTCGAGTAGACGGGGTCCATGATCTCCGCGACGGTGCCCCACCCCTGGGAGGGGCGCTGCTGGAACAGGCCGACGGAGTCGCGGTCGCCGTAGTCGATGTTGACGAGCCGCGACTCCTGCAGCGCGGTCGCGAGCCCGATGGTGGCGGCGCGGGCGGGGAGCCCGCGCCGCACCGTGGCCCCGGTGATCAGTGCCGCGTTGTCCGCCTGCGTCACGGAGAGGTACCACGTGCGGCCGTCGGCGGTCGCGGCGCAGCGCTCCGCGACGGGCGTCGCGTCGTCGAGCCGGTTGAGCGCGACCACGACCGCGCCGACCCCCACCGCGGCCACCGTGACGAGGGTGACCGCGGTGCGCAGGGGGCGCCGTCGTGCCCGGACGCGACCCCGCGCCGGGGCGGCGGGGGAGCGCGGGGGCTGCGTCGTCGTCATCGTCGAGGCGGGGTGTGCTCGGGAGGGCCGGTCAGTTCGCGTGCAGCGCGGCGTTGAGCTCGACGCCCGCGCCGGTCCGCGAGACCGCCTCGACCCCGCCGGTCAGCGAGTTGCGCCGGAAGAGGATGCCGGACCGGCCGGCGAGGTCGCGCGCCTTGACGACGAGCGGCTCGCCCGCGGCGTCGTGCTGCCCGACGACCGTCACCTTGGTCCCCGCGGTGACGTACAGGCCGGACTCCACGACGCAGTCGTCGCCGAGCGGGATGCCGAGGCCGGCGTTGGCGCCGAGCAGGGAGCGCTGACCGACCGAGATGACCTCGCGGCCACCACCGGACAGCGTGCCCATGATGGACGCGCCACCCCCGACGTCGGAGCCGTCGCCCACGACGACGCCCGCCGAGATGCGCCCCTCGACCATCGACGTGCCGAGCGTGCCCGCGTTGAAGTTCACGAAGCCCTCGTGCATCACCGTGGTGCCGGCCGCGAGGTGCGCCCCGAGGCGCACGCGGTCCGCGTCGGCGATCCGGACGCCCGACGGGACGACGTAGTCCACCATGCGGGGGAACTTGTCGACGCCGAGCACGGTCACGGGCTGACCCGTCGCGCGCAGGCGCAGGCGCGTCTCCTCGAAGCCGTCGACGGCGCACGGGCCGTGGTTCGTCCACACGACGTTCGCCAGCACGCCGAAGAGGCCGTCGAGGTTCAGGCCGTGCGGCACGACGAGGCGGTGGGAGAGCAGGTGCAGGCGCAGGTAGGCGTCGGCGGTGTCGGCGGGGGCGGCGTCGAGGTCGATCTCGGTCCGCACCACGACGACGTCCACGCCGCGCAGCTCGTCGCGCTCCGCGAGCGCGTCGAGCGACGCGGGCACGGCGGCGTCCACCGGGGCGGCGCCGAGCTCCGGCGCGGGGTACCAGACGTCGAGGGTCGTGCCGTCGTCGGTGACGGTCGCCAGGCCGTAGGCCCACGCCGTACGCGGCTCGGACGCGCCCGCCGACGAGGCGGGCGCGGGGGTCGCAGAAGTCATGCGCCCCACCCTATCCGGCGCCGGTAGGGTGCTGGCGTGACCTCTCCCACCCCTGGTACCGGACCCGTGCTCGACCTCCGCGGCGACCTCGTCGCCCTGTTCCGCGCGGTGTGCGACGTGCCGTCCGTGAGCGGGGACGAGCGTGCGCTCGCGGACGCGGTCGAGGCGGCGCTGCGAGCGCTCCCGCACCTGGAGGTCGTGCGCGACGGCGACACGGTCGTCGCGCGCACGACGCTCGGCCGCGAGCGGCGCGTCGTGGTCGCGGGCCACCTCGACACGGTGCCGCTCACGGACCCGCCGAACCTGCCGACGCGCGTCGTCGGCGAGGGCGCGCACGCCGAGGTCTGGGGCCGGGGCACGGTGGACATGAAGGGCGGTGTCGCGGTCGCGCTCGCGCTGGCCGCGGAGCTCGACGCCCCGGCCCAGGACGTCACGTGGGTCTTCTACGACAACGAGGAGGTCGCCGCGGACCTCAACGGGCTCGGGCGCCTCGCGCGGAACCGGCCGGACCTGCTGGCGGCGGACCTCGCCGTGCTCGGGGAGCCCACCTCGGCGGGCCTCGAGGGCGGGTGCAACGGGACGCTGCGTGCCGAGGTGCGCGTGCCGGGCGTCGCCGCCCACTCCGCGCGCTCCTGGACGGGGACCAACGCGATCCATGCCGCGCACGAGGTGCTCGACCGCCTGGCCGCGTACGTGCCCCGGGACGTCGAGGTCGACGGCCTCGTGTACCGGGAGGGGATGAACGCCGTCGGGATCGCGGGCGGGATCGCGGGGAACGTCGTCCCGGACGAGTGCGTCGTCACGGTGAACTACCGGTTCGCCCCCTCCCGGAGCGTGGCCGAGGCCGAGCAGCACGTCCGCGACCTCTTCGCCGGCTTCGCGGTGACGCTCACCGACGCGGCGCCCGGCGCGCGGCCCGGGCTCGACGACCCGCTCGCGGCGGACTTCGCGGCGGCCGTCCTCGGGGTGACGGGAGGCGCGCCGGCTCCGAAGTACGGCTGGACCGACGTCGCGCGCTTCGCCGAGCTCGGCGTCCCGGCGGTGAACTTCGGGCCCGGGGACCCGCTGCTGGCGCACAAGGACGACGAGCGGTGCCCCGTCGGGCAGCTCGCGCTGTGCCGCGACGCGCTCCGTGCGTGGCTCACGGCCGCACCTGCGGCATAGGCTCGTGACCATGAGCGACACGGTGCGTGACCAGCCAGGTTCCGACGACGGCGTGCCCCAGAGCGGCACCGGGTACCGCAAGGGGCCGGTGCTGCTGCGCGGCGACCAGATCCCGCGCCAGACGACGGACCAGCGCCTCCTCGACTCGCGCGGCAGCGCGGACTGGGTGCACTCCGACCCGTGGCGCGTCATGCGGATCCAGAGCGAGTTCGTCGAGGGCTTCGGGGCGCTCGCGGAGGTCGGTCCGGCCGTCTCCGTGTTCGGCTCGGCACGCACCAGGCCGGACCACCCGGACTACACGCTCGCCGAGGAGGTGGGGCGCCTCCTCGTCGACGAGGGCTTCGCCGTCATCACGGGCGGCGGCCCCGGCATCATGGAGGCGGCCAACAAGGGCGCGTCGGACGCCGGTGGCCTGTCGATCGGCCTCGGGATCGAGCTGCCGTTCGAGCAGGGGATGAACCGCTACGTCAACCTCGGCGTGAACTTCCGCTACTTCTTCGCCCGCAAGACGATGTTCGTCAAGTACGCGCAGGGCTTCGTCGTGCTGCCGGGCGGCTTCGGCACGTTCGACGAGCTGTTCGAGGCGCTGACGCTCGTCCAGACGCACAAGATCACCGAGTTCCCCGTCGCGCTCGTCGGGACGGACTACTGGACCGGGCTGCTGGACTGGGCGCGCACCGCGGTCGTGGGCCGCGGCATGATCAGCGAGCACGACCTCGACCTCGTCCACCTGTGCGACGACCCGGCCGAGGCCGTCGAGTACGTGTGCGACCGCGGCGCCGAGCTGCGCGCCGAGGAGCGCGAAGCGACCGAGGAGCTCGCCCGGGCGCAGGCCGGCGACGCGAGCTGACGGGCGCGGCGCGATGACCGCAGGTCCGGGCGCGCCCGGCTCCGGCGCGGGCGAGCCGGGGGCGCCCACGCCCGGCGAGGGCGCGCCCGTCCCGCTGCCGCCCCTCGGGGTGCCCCCGCGCCGCACGTCGCTCGTGCTGCGCGGGCGCGAGCTCGACCGGCCCGCCGTGATGGCGATCGTCAACCGCACCGACGACTCGTTCTACGCCGGGGCGCGCCAGCTCGACGACCGCCAGGCGCTCGCCGCCGTCGAGCGCGCCGTCACGGAGGGCGCCGAGATCCTCGACGTGGGCGGGGTGCGTGCCGGGGTCGGTCCGGAGGTGACCCCGGGGGAGGAGATCCGCCGCGTCGTCCCGTTCGTCGCACGGGTGCGGTCCGAGTTCCCGGACCTCCTCGTCAGCGTGGACACGTGGCGCGCCGAGGTCGCGCACGAGGCGGCGCTCGCGGGCGCGGACCTCGTGAACGACACGTGGGCCGGGCACGACCCGCGGCTCGTCGAGGTCGCCGGGCAGCACGGGATCGGCGTCGTGTGCTCCCACACCGGGGGAGCGCGGCCGCGCACGGACCCCGTCCGCGTCGCCTACCCGGCCCGCCCCGGAGCGGCCGACCCGCGGGACGGCGTCGTGCAGGACGTCGTGACGACGCTCCGGGCCGCGGCCGAGCGGGCGGTGTCGTGCGGTGTCCCGCGCGCGTCGGTGCTCGTCGACCCGACCCACGACTTCGGCAAGAACACGTGGCACTCCCTGCACCTGCTCCGCCGCACCGAGGTGCTCGCCGGGCTCGGGTTCCCGCTCCTCATGGCGCTGTCGCGCAAGGACTTCGTCGGGGAGACGCTCGACCTCCCGGCCGACGAGCGCCTCGAGGGCACGCTCGCGGCGACGGCCGTCGCGGCGTGGCTCGGCGCGCGCGTCTTCCGCGCGCACGACGTCGCCGCGACACGTCGCGTCCTCGACCTGGTCTCCGCCGTCCGCGACGAGACGGCCCCGGCTGCGGCGCTGCGGGGCCTCGCGTGACGACGCCGCGCGCGGCCGCCCTGCCCGCGGCGCGGGCGCGGCTGCTGCGACCTGCGACCTGGCGGTGGTGGGTCCAGGTGCTCGCGCTCTACGCCCTCGCCCGGGCGGTGAGCGCCGTCGTCCTGCTCGTCGCCGCGCGGTCCCAGGAGCAGAACCTGTGGACGGACGCCGCGCCCTCGTACCTCGCCTACGTCGGCCGGATGTGGGACGCGAGCTGGTACGAGCAGATCTACCGGTCCGGCTACCCGGACACGCTCCCCGTGGGTCCCGACGGCGCCGTGCAGCAGAACGTGTGGGCCTTCTTCCCGTTGTTCCCGGCGCTCGTGCGCGCGCTCGACGCGGTCACGGGGCTCGGGTGGGAGGTGCTGGCCCCGACCCTCGCGCTGGTGTGCGGGGCGGGCGCGGTGCTCGTGGTCCACCGGCTCGTCGCGACGGCGGGGGCCGCCGCGGTCGAGCGACGCCCGGGCCTCCCGCTCGCGACCGTGCTGCTCGTGAGCGTCTTCCCCTCCAGCCCCGTCCTCCAGGTCGCGTACACCGAGTCCCTCGCCCTGCTCCTCGTGGCGGGTGCGCTGCTCCTGCTCGCCCGCCGTCGCTACGCCTGGACGACGCTCGTCGTCGTCCTCCTCGGCTTCTGCCGCGCGGTCGCGCTGCCGATGGCGGCGGTCGTGCTGTGGCACGGGTTCGTGCGGTGGCGCCGCGGGGACCTGCGCGGGGCCGACGCCGCCCGGCTGGGCGGCCTGCTCGTCGTCGCCCTCGGGAGCGGGCTCGTGTGGCCCTGGCTGTGCGACGTGGTGACGGGCGTGCACCAGGCGTACTTCCGCACCCAGGAGGCCTGGCGCGGCGGCGCGGAGGTCGTCCCGTTCGTGCCGTGGGTGGACGTCTCGCGATGGCTCGCGGGCGACGCCGGCCCGTGGCTCCTCGCGCTCGTCCTCGTGGCGTCCGCCGCGCTCGTCCTGAACCCGGTCGCGGCGCGCCTCGGCCCGGAGATGCACGCGTGGTCCGGGGCGTACCTGGCCTACCTCGTGGCGACCGTCCAGCCGGGCACCTCCCTCGTGCGCTTCCTCCTGCTGGCGTTCCCGCTCGGGGCGGTGACGGTCGGGTGGACGCGGTCGCGCACGTGGCTCGCGGCGGTGACCGTCGCGTGCGTCGTGGGGCAGGTGTGGTGGGTGTGGTCGCTGTGGCGGCTGGTCCCGCCGTCGGGGTGGCCGCCGTGACCGGGACGCCCGGGATGTCGGCACGCGTGAACTAGACTGTCCCCCGGGCGTCGTCCGAGGTCGGACGCCCCTCCTCGCGCGTGCGGGGTGGACTCGGGACAAACGGAAATGGAGTGCCATCGATGGCTGCGATGAAGCCGCGGACGGGTGACGGACCGCTGGAGGTCACCAAGGAAGGGCGAGGCATCGTCATGCGGGTCCCGCTCGAGGGTGGCGGGCGTCTGGTGGTCGAGCTCAACGCGACCGAGGCCAGCGAGCTGGGTGAGGCGCTCCAGGCCGTGGTGGGCTGATTGCCCGCACGTGAGCGCCGGGTCTCCGGAACCACGGAGATCCCGCGCGCGCTGCCGGAGGTGGTCGGCGCACGGGGCACGCTGAGCGACGCCCCGCTCGTCGACGAGTCACAGGCCGACGCGGTCGTGGTCGGCGTCGCGCCGCCGCGCGAGCCGGAGGACGGGCTGCAGCCGCGCGCCGGCACGGTCGACGCCACCGTGCGGTACGGCGTGGACCTCGCCGAGCTGGCCGAGCGGGCGGGCGGCCCGGGCTTCCGCGGCGCGGCCGGCGAGGTCGTGCGCGTGGACCTGCCGCGGGCGCACGTCGGGTCGACGACCCGGCTGCCGTGGGCGGGCCTGCCGCCCCGTCTCCTGCTGCTCGGCGTCGGCGCCGGGACCGCGACGGACCTGCGCCGCGCCGGTGCCGCGCTGGCCCGGGCGTCCCGCGGCCTCGAGCGGGTCCTGAGCGCCGTGACCGCGGACGCCGGTGCCGCCGAGGTCCGCGCCTACGTCGAGGGCTACCTGCTCGCCGCGTACGCCCAGCCGCGACGGGGCGAGGCGCCGGCAGGCACGGAGACCGCCGCCGCGCAGCTCGTGCTGCTCACGCCGCCCGACCGTCCCGACGTCGCGGCACCGATCGAGGCGGCGACCCGCGCGGCCGCCGCGACGTGGCTCGTGCGCGACCTCGCGAACACGCCGTCCGACGTCAAGGACCCCGCCTGGTTCGCCGACCGCGCGCTCGGGCTGGCCGACGAGCTCGGCCTCGACACCACCCTCCGCGGCCCCGCCGAGCTCGCCACGGAGGGCTTCGGCGCGCTCCTGGCCGTGGGCGCCGGCTCGGCGCGCGGGCCCCGGCTCCTCACCGTCACCTACGACCCCGCGGACCACGGCGTGGCCCCGGCGAAGGGCCGTTCCGCGCCTCGCCACGTGGTCGTCGTCGGCAAGGGCATCACCTACGACACGGGCGGCCTGTCCATCAAGCCGCGCGAGGCGATGGTGCCCATGAAGACCGACATGGCGGGCGCCGCCGTCGCGCTCGCCGTCGTGCTCGGGGCCGCCCGTGCACGCTCGGACCGGCGAGTGACCGCCGTGCTGCCGCTCGCGGAGAACCACGTCGGCGCGGCGTCGTACCGCCCGGGCGACGTGCTGCGCACGTGGTCGGGCCGCACGGTGGAGGTCGCGAACACCGATGCCGAGGGCCGCCTCGTCCTCGCCGACGCCGTCGCGTACGCCGTGCAGGAGCTCGCTCCCGACGTGCTCGTGGACGTCGCGACGCTCACCGGCGCGGCCAGCGTGGGCCTGGGTCGGGGCCACGGCGCGCTGTTCGCGACCGACGAGGAGGTCGCCGACGCGCTCGAGCACGCCGCCCTCGCCACGGGCGAGCGGGTGTGGCGGATGCCGCTCGTCGAGGACTACGCGGGTGCGCTGCGCTCCGACGTCGCCGACCTGCGGCACGTCCCGGTCGAGAGCCCCGGCGGCGGGGCGATCACGGCCGCCCTGTTCCTCCGGGAGTTCGTGGGCGACGTGCCCTGGGCCCACCTCGACGTCGCGGGGCCCGCGCGCGCGACGGCGGACCGCCACGAGGTCGTGGCCGGGGCGACGGGCTTCGGCGCCCGGCTGCTGCTCGAGGCGCTCGACCGGCTCTGACGCGCCGGGTCAGCGGCGGACGGCGAGCAGGAGGCCGTCGCCGCTGGGCAGCAGCGCCGGCAGCACGCGCTCGTCGGACCGGAGCGACCGGCCGACCTCCCGGACGATCGTCGTGACCTCGTCGCGCCGCGCGGGGTCGGCGACACGGTCGTGGGACAGCGCGCCGTCGACCGCCAGCACGCCGCCCGGGCGCAGGAGGCGCAGCCCCTGCTCCACGTACTCGGGGTAGCTGTGCTTGTCCGCCCCGACGAGGACGAGGTCGTACGCGGCGTCGGTGAGGCGGGGGAGCACGTCGCTCGCGCGGCCCGGGATGGTGCGCGTGCGGGACGCGGGCACACCCTCCTCCGCGAACGCGGCCTTGGCCGCGCGCTGGTGCTCGACCTCGACGTCGATGGTCGTCAGCACGCCGTCGGCGGGCATGCCACGCAGGAGCCAGATCGAGGCGACGCCCGTGCCGGTGCCGATCTCGACCACCGCGCGGGCCGCGAGGGACGCGGCGAGGACCTGGAGCACCGCCCCGACGCCGGGGAGGACCGCGGGGCAGCCGAGCTCGGCCGCACGGTCGCGTGCCCGCAGGAGGACCTCGTCCTCGGGGACGAACTCCTCGCTGTACACCCAGCTCGCCGCCTTCGCGCTGCGGTGGGTGCCGACGTCGCTGGTGATCGGGTCCTCCTGGTGGTCCGTCGTCCGGCCCCGGGGCCGGGCCGGGCGCTGTCTCGGATCGTACCCGCCCCCTCCCACACCGGCCCGTTCCCGCGCCGCGCGCGTGTGCACGGGCGGTGGACGTCACGCGCACGTCCCGCGCGGGGCGGGGAACACGCGCCAGGCGTGGCGCGTTCTTCTGGGACGATGGACCACGTGGACGACGCACGACCCAGGACCGGCACGCACGGCACGCAGGACGCGGGCACGTGGGTGCCGCCGTCGTGGGACGCGATCGTGCGGGAGCACTCGGCGCGCGTCTACCGGCTCGCCTACCGCCTGACGGGCAACCGCCAGGACGCGGAGGACCTCACGCAGGAGACGTTCGTCCGGGTGTTCCGCTCGCTGTCGAGCTACACCCCGGGCACGTTCGAGGGCTGGCTCCACCGGATCACGACCAACCTCTTCCTCGACCAGGTCCGGCGCAAGCAGCGCATCCGGATGGAGGCCATGGGCGACGACGACGGGCACTACCCGGCGCGCGCCGAGGCCCAGCCGGAGCGCGGGTTCGAGCACGCGAACCTCGACCACGACGTCCAGCGCGCGCTCGACGCGCTCTCGCCCGAGTACCGGGCCGCCGTCGTGCTGTGCGACATCGAGGGCCTGTCCTACGAGGAGATCGCCGTGACGCTCGGCATCAAGCTCGGCACGGTCCGCTCGCGGATCCACCGCGCGCGCTCCCAGCTCCGCGCCGCCCTGCCGCACCGCGACCCCGCGGAGCGCCCGGCGTCGGACGACGCACCGACCGCCGTGGGCGCCCGGGGGGTGGCGTGACCCATCTCGGCTCGCGGCTCTCCGCGCTCGTCGACGGGCAGCTGTCGCCCGCCGAGGCGGAGCGCGCCCTGGAGCACGTGGCCTGCTGCCCGCGGTGCGCGGCCGAGCTCGCCGCGGCCCGGGCGGCCCGGCGCGCGCTGAGCGCGGCCGGACCGGTGGAGCCGGCGCCGGACCTCGCCGCACGCCTGCTCGCGCTCTCCGCCGAGATCCCGCCGACGGACGGCGACCCGCTGCGTGCGGCACCCGCACCGAGCGACCCCTGGGCCGCCTCCGCGACGCTCCCGCGCGGCGCCTGGAGCGGCGACGTGCGCCGGGGCTCGCTCCGGCGGCGCGTCGTCGGTCTCGTCGTCGGCGGCGTCGGGGTCGCCGCGGTCGGCCTCTTCGCGCTGGGGGAGAGCCCTCTCGTGACGCCCGACCTGCACCGCAGCGACCCGCTCACCGTGCTCGCGCAGGCGGCGCCCCGGACCACCGGCGCGCTCGTCGTCGGCGGGGTGCGCACCGACGGCCCGGACGGCGGCACGGGCGCCGCGTCGGTCGTCGACGGCGGCGCGTCCGCGCTCGCGGCCCTCGCGGCGCAGGGCTGGTCCTGCCCCACACCGCTCCCGGACGGCTTCCGCGTGGCGGACGTGCGCGACGACGCGCGGCGCGGCGTGCTGGAGATCGACCTCGAGGCGCCCGGCGGGGAGGCGGTCGTGCGCGAGCAGGCGGGACTGCTCGACACGTCGGCGATCGCCGGCAGCGAGACCTGGGACGTGGACGGCCGTCGGGTGCACGTGCTGTCTCAGGAGCCGTGGCACGTGGTGTGGCAGTCGGGCGACACGGTGATCGACGTCGTCGCGGACACCGAGCAGGAGACGGTCGCCGCCCTCGTGGCGGCGTTCCCGGCCCGTGACTACGATGCCGGGGTCCCGGCGCGCATCTCCCGGGGCTGGACGACCATGACAGGAGCGCTCGGCACCTCATGACCGACCCCCAGACCGGACCGGAGCAGCCCGGTCCGCGCGACGCTGCGCCGAACCCGTTCGCGCCGCCGTCGGCCTACCGCAGCGTGCCCGTCCCGCCGTCCGCCGACGCGCCACGTCCCACCGAGGGCGGGGCCTCGGGGCACGTCCCGCCCGCGTACGGCCCGGGACCGGTCCCGCCGCCGCCCGCAGCGCCCGCGCCCACGGAGCCCTCGACCGCGGGGTCCACGGACCCCTGGGAGCGGCTGAGCGCGTTCGGCCAGCCCGAGGCGCCGACGCGCCCGGGCGGGTCCGTCGACCCGACCCTCGTGGGCGTGCCCCGCGGCGCCGTCGGGGCCGCGCCGCGGCGTGGCCTGCGCCCGGCCGCGGTGGCGGGCGTCGCGGTGCTCGCGCTCGTCGCGGGTGCCGTCGGCGGCGTCGCCGCCGATCGTCTCGCCGACCCGCGATCCTCCGGCTCGTCGGTCTCGGCGCTGCCGCCCGCGAGCGTCGAGCCCGGCGCGGACCGCCCGGACGGGTCGGTGGCGGACATCGCCGCGACCGTGCTGCCGAGCGTCGTCTCGCTCCAGGTGCGCGGCGCCGACGGCGTCGCGACGGGCTCCGGGTTCGTGCTGCGGGAGGACGGCTTCATCCTCACGAACAACCACGTCGTCGCGTCGGCCGCCGACGGTGGCGACATCGTCGTGCTCTTCTCCGACGGGCACGAGAGCCCTGCCGAGCTCGTCGGGCGGACGGTCGACTACGACCTGGCGGTCGTCAAGGTCGAGGACTCGGGCCTCACGCCGCTCGCGCTCGGCGACTCCGACGCGGTGGTCGTCGGGGACCCGGTGGTGGCGATCGGTGCGCCGCTCGGGCTGAACGGGACCGTCACCACGGGGATCATCAGCGCGCTCAACCGCCCGGTCCAGGCCGGCGCCGCGGCGGAGACGGCCTTCATCAACGCGATCCAGACGGACGCGGCGATCAACCCGGGCAACTCCGGCGGCCCGCTCGTCGACGGCCGCGGCCAGGTCGTCGGCATCAACTCGGCCATCGCGCAGCCGCCGGGGAGCGGCGAGGCCACGGGCAGCATCGGCCTCGGGTTCGCCATCCCGTCCAACCAGGCCCGTCGTACCGCCGAACAGCTCATCGCCGACGGCGTCGCGACGTACCCCGTGATCGGCGTGCTCCTCGACCAGCGCTACCAGGGTGAGGGCGTGCAGGTCTCGACCGACGCGCAGTCCGGCACGCCCGCGGTGACGCCCGACGGCCCGGCGGACGCGGCCGGGATCCGGCCCGGGGACGTGATCCTGTCCATCGACGGCCGGCCCGTCACGGAGTCGGACGAGCTCATCGTCGCGATCCGGGCGAAGGCACCGGGGGACGCGGTGACCCTGCGCGTGCGGACCGGCGACCAGGAGCGCGACGTGCGCGTCGTCCTCGACGAAGCCACGAGCGAGTAGTCTGTCGGCGTGTTCGGGATCAACGGAGCCGAGTTCGTCGTGCTCCTCATCGTGGCGGTCGTCGTCATCGGTCCCGAGCGCCTGCCGCGCTACGCGGAGCAGCTCGGGGCGTTCGTGCGGTCCGCGCGGGGATACCTGCGCGACGCGAAGTCGCGCGTGGACGCGGAGCTCGGCGAGGAGCTGTCGGACGTCGACTGGGCCAAGCTCGACCCGCGCCAGTACGACCCGCGCCGGATCGTGCGCGAGGCGCTCCTGGACGACGATCCGCTGCCCGAGCGCGTCTCCCCGCCCCCGCCGCCCGCGCCGGTCGCGCAGACGGGGCCTGCCCCGTTCGACGACGAGGCCACCTGACCCCGCTCTCGGACCGCGGCGCGACGGGCGATTCGTTCCGGCGCCCGAGCACCTGTCAGAATGGGGCAATGTCCATCGAGGCGACGCACATCGGTCCGGCACCGGTCCCGGAGACCACGCAGGAGCCCGGGAGCCCGACGGGCACCCGGCCACGGATCCTCTCGGGCATGCAGCCCACGGAGGACTCGCTGCAGCTCGGGAACTACATCGGTGCGCTGCGCCAGTGGGTCTCCCTCCAGGACGCGTACGACGCCCTGTACTGCGTCGTGGACCTCCACGCGCTGACCGTCAACCCGGACCCGGAGCGGCTCCGCGAGCGCACGCGCCGCACGGCCGCGCAGTACCTCGCCGGCGGCGTGGACCCGGACCGTTCCGCGCTGTTCGTCCAGTCGCACGTGCCGCAGCACGCCGAGCTGTCCTGGGTGCTGTCGTGCCAGACGGGCTTCGGCGAGGCGGGCCGTATGACCCAGTTCAAGGACAAGTCCGCGAAGCAGGGCGCCGACGGCACGACCGTCGGGCTGTTCACGTACCCCGTGCTCATGGCGGCGGACATCCTGCTCTACGACGCGGCCCTCGTGCCGGTCGGCGAGGACCAGCGCCAGCACCTCGAGCTCACGCGTGACCTCGCCGAGCGGCTCAACGCCCGCTTCGGCGACGGGACGGCCGTCGTGCCGGAGGCCCACATCGTCCGGTCGGTCGCGAAGATCTACGACCTCCAGGAGCCGACGGCGAAGATGAGCAAGTCCTCGTCGAACGGCAAGGGCGTCATCTGGCTGCTCGACGACCCGAAGGTCGCCGCCAAGCGGATCCGGTCGGCCGCGACCGACTCCGGCACCGAGATCCACTACGACCCCGTCGCCAAGCCCGGGGTGTCGAACCTGCTGACCATCTACTCGGCGCTCACCGGCCGCGACGTCGAGGCGATCGCCGCCGAGTACGACGGCCAGGGGTACGGGCGCCTCAAGGTCGACCTGGCGGACGTCGTCGTCGACTTCCTCGTGCCGTTCCAGGAGCGCGCGAACACGTACCTGGCAGACCCTGCCGAGCTCGACGCGGTGCTCGCGCGCGGTGCGCAGAAGGCCCGCGAGATCGCGGCCGGCACGCTCGCGCGCATCTACGACCGCGTCGGCCTGCTGCCCGTGGGCGGGACGACCGCGTGAACCTCCCGGAGCGCGAGCCCCATCAGGTGCGGATCGGCATCGCGATCGAGGTGCCCGAGCCGTTCGCGACCCAGCTCCAGGACGCGCGCGCACGCTTCGGCGACCCGCTCGCACGGTCGATCCCGCCGCACGTGACGCTCCTCGGGCCGACGGTCCTGGACCGGACCGCGCTCGACACGGCGCGTGCGCACCTGGCCGAGGTCGCGTCGACGGCGTCGCCGTTCCGCCTCCACCTGCGGGGGAGCGCGACGTTCCGGCCCGTCTCGCCCGTGGTGTTCGTCCAGGTGGTCGAGGGCATCGCGGAGTGCGAGCACCTCGAGAGCGCGATCCGCACCGGCCCCCTCGCCCAGGACCTGCGGTTCAACTACCACCCGCACGTGACGGTCGCCCACGAGGTGCCGGAAGCGGCGCTCGACGCCGCGTTCGACCAGATGGCGACCTACGAGGCGCAGTTCGACGTCGCGGGCTTCTCGCTCTACGAGCACGGGGACGACGGCGTCTGGCGCCCCGAGCAGCTGTTCCCGCTCGGCGCGGATGCCGGGGGAGCGACCGCCTCGTAGGGTTCGGGGCGTGACGCCGCCCCGCCCTGCCGCACCTCGCGCGGTCGCACGCACGCGCGAGCGGGTGGACGCGCTCGTCGAGCGCTGGAAGGACAGCCGGCCCGGCCGTGCGACCTACCGGTACCTGTACGCGCGCGGCGCGCTCCTGTGCGGCGGCATCGCGTACTCCGCGCTGTTCTCGCTGTTCGCCGCGCTGACGATCGGCTACACCGTCTTCATGCGGATCCTGGGCGGACGCCAGGAGCTCATGGACGTCGTCTTCGGGGAGATCAACGAGCTCGTCCCCGGGCTCATCGCCCTCGACGGCCAGCCGGGCGCCATCCGGCCCGACCAGCTCCTGCTGGACTCCGGGCTCAGCGTCACGAGCGTCGTCGCGGGCGTGGTGCTGCTCTTCTCCGTCGTGTCGTTCATGTACCACCTGCGTGGCGCCGTGCGGACCATGTTCGGCGTGAGCGACGTCGGCCAGAGCCCGGTGCTCGCCCGGGCGCGCGCCCTCCTCGGCTTCTTCCTCCTCGCGCTCTTCCTCCTCGTCTCCGCGGTGGCCGGCATCGCCGTCACGTCCCTGGGCAACCAGATCCTCGAGGCGATCGGGTTCTCCGGGGGGCCCGCCGTCCTCGTGACCGGTGCGGGCCTCGTCGTGAGCGTCCTGCTCGACGCGCTCGTCGTGGTCGTCGTCGTGCGGCTCCTCGCCGGCGTGCGGGTCCGACGCCGCGACCTCCTCGTCGGGTCGCTCACCGCTGCCGTCGGGTTCGGGGTGCTCCGCTACCTCGGGTCGTCGTTCGTCGAGAGCAGCGCCACGCGGAACGCCCTCCTGGCGTCGTTCGCCGTCCTCGTGACGCTGCTGCTCCTCGTCAACTTCACCGCGCGCATCCTCCTGGCCGTGTGCGCGTGGATGGCGAACCCGCCCCGCCCGCCCGACCCGGTGCCCGACGGTGCCCGGCACGCGCGCGACGGCCGCCCCGAGCTGCCCCTGCTCGGCGGCGACCAGACGAGCGACGGCCGCCACCTGCGGGCGCCGCGCCACGTCGTCGGGCACGCGCGGGACGACGTCGAGACCGGACGCCTGGACGTCGAGGGCGCTCGCGACGACGTCGTCCCGTCGGTCGAGGAGGACGTGCGCGCCGGCCACGGCTCGCACCGTCCCTGGAGCCCCGTCGTCCGCGGTGTCCGGCGGGCCCGCCTGCCGCGCGGCACGTGACCGCGTGCGCGCGGCGCGTCGAGGTCGGCACCTGCGGCCGAGATCGGCACGTGCAGCTGCCGATCTCCACTGCGGCTGCCGACCTCGGTCGGGACTGCCGAACGCTGGTGCGGAGGCCGCGCGCCACGGCGCCACCCGGGCACGACGAAGGGCGCCGACCGTACGGTCGGCGCCCTTCGTCGGCGGTGCGGGGGTGTCAGAACGCGCGGGTGATCATCGCGCGCTTGACCTCCTGGATCGCCTTCGTGACCTCGATGCCGCGGGGGCACGCCTCGGTGCAGTTGAAGGTCGTGCGGCAGCGCCACACGCCCTCCTTGTCGTTGAGGATCTCGAGGCGCTGCGTGGCGCCCTCGTCGCGGCTGTCGAAGATGAACCGGTGCGCGTTGACGATGGCGGCCGGGCCGAAGTACTGCCCGTCGGTCCAGAACACCGGGCAGGACGACGTGCACGCGGCGCACAGGATGCACTTGGTGGTGTCGTCGAAGCGCTCGCGCTGCGCGGCGGACTGGAGGCGCTCCTTGCTCGGCTCGTTGCCGGACGTGATGAGGAACGGCATGATCTCGCGGTAGGACGCGAAGAACGGCTCCATGTCCACGACGAGGTCCTTGACCACGGGCAGGCCCTTGATGGGCTCGACCGTGATCGGCTTGTCGGGGTTGACGTCCTTGAGCAGCGTCTTGCACGCGAGCCGGTTGCGACCGTTGATGCGCATCGCGTCCGACCCGCACACGCCGTGCGCGCACGAGCGGCGGAACGTCAGGGAGCCGTCGTGCTCCCACTTGATCTTGTGCAGGGCGTCGAGCACGCGGTCGGTGCCGTGCGCCTGGACGGTGAACTCGTCCCAGTACGCCTCCTCGCCGTGCTCCGACTCGGGGGAGTAGCGGCGGACGCGGAGCGTGACCTCGAACGAGGGGATCTCCCCGGCCTTGGCCTCGGCGGCCGGGCTCTCGAGTGTGGCAGTCATCAGTACTTCCGCTCCATGGGCTCGTACCGGGTCTGGGTGACGGGCTTGGAGCCCAGGGCGACCTTGTAGCCGTCGAACTGCTCGACGTGGTCGAAGTAGCCCGCGACGTGCCCGTCGGCGACGTCGCTGGCGGACGTCGGCCGGCGGTAGGCCATCGTGTGCAGCATGTAGTTGGCGTCGTCGCGGTCCGGGAAGTCCTCGCGGTAGTGGCCGCCCCGGGACTCCTTGCGGTTGATCGCCGCGACCACGGTCACCTCGGCGATGTCGAGGAGGAACCCGAGCTCGATCGCCTCGAGGAGGTCGGTGTTGAACAGGCGGCCCTTGTCCTGCACGGACACGTTCTTGTAGCGCTTCTGCAGGTCGCGGATGTCCGCGAGGGCCTGGTTGAGCGACTCGCCCGTGCGGAACACCTGGGCGTTGGCGTCCATGGTCTCCTGGAGCGCCTTGCGGACGTCGGCGACGCGCTCGCCGTCGGGACGGTTGCGCATCTCCTCGAGCTGCGCGACGACGGCCGCGGCAGGGTTCTCCGGGAGCTCGCTGTACGACGCGGTCGCGGCGTAGGCGGCCGCGGTGCGGCCGGCACGCTTGCCGAAGACGTTGATGTCGAGCAGCGAGTTGGTGCCGAGACGGTTGGAGCCGTGCACGCTGACGCACGCGACCTCACCGGCCGCGTAGAGGCCCTTGACGACGTTGTGGCTGTCGCGCAGCACCTCGGCGTCGACGTTCGTCGGGATGCCGCCCATCGCGTAGTGCGCGGTGGGGTACACGGGCACGGGCTCGGTGTACGGCTCGATCCCGAGGTACGTCCGCGCGAACTCGGTGATGTCGGGGAGCTTGGCGTCGATGTGCGCGGGCTCGAGGTGCGTGAGGTCGAGCAGGACGTAGTCCTTGTTCGGCCCGGCACCGCGGCCCTCGCGGACCTCGTTCGCCATGGACCGGGCGACGATGTCGCGCGGGGCGAGGTCCTTGATGGTGGGGGCGTAGCGCTCCATGAAGCGCTCGCCGTCCGCGTTGCGCAGGATGCCGCCCTCGCCGCGGGCGGCCTCCGAGAGGAGGATGCCGAGGCCCGCGAGGCCGGTCGGGTGGAACTGGAAGAACTCCATGTCCTCGAGCGGCAGGCCGCGACGGTAGGCCAGCGCCATGCCGTCGCCGGTGAGCGTGTGCGCGTTGGACGTCGTCTTGAAGATCTTGCCCGCGCCACCGGTGGCGAAGATGATCGCCTTCGCCTGGAAGACGTGGATCTCGCCGGTCGCGAGGTCGTAGGCGACGACGCCGGTCGCGGTGACCGTCTCGTCGTCGGGGATCTCGCCCGCGGAGAGGTCGTGGTCGGTGATGAGGTCGAGGACGTAGAACTCGTTGAAGAACTCGACGTCCTGCTTGACGCACTGCTGGTAGAGCGTCTGGAGGATCATGTGCCCGGTGCGGTCCGCGGCGTAGCACGAGCGGCGCACCGCGGCCTCGCCGTGGTTGCGGGTGTGCCCGCCGAACCGGCGCTGGTCGATGCGGCCCTCGGGCGTGCGGTTGAACGGCAGGCCCATGCGCTCGAGGTCGAGCACCGCGTCGATGGCCTCCTTGGCCATGATCTCCGCGGCGTCCTGGTCGACGAGGTAGTCGCCGCCCTTGACCGTGTCGAACGTGTGCCACTCCCAGTTGTCCTCCTCCACGTTCGCGAGCGCGGCGCACATGCCGCCCTGCGCGGCGCCCGTGTGCGAGCGCGTGGGGTAGAGCTTGGAGATGACGGCCGTCCGGACCTTGCCGGACGACTCCAGCGCCGCGCGCATCCCGGCGCCGCCTGCGCCGACGATGACGACGTCGTACTGATGGGTTTGCATCGGGGTCGATGCCTCCTGGGAGAGAGCCGGGTGGAGCGAGAGGAAGACGGGGGCGAGCGGTGGTGCGGTGCTCAGGCCGTGCAGAACGACGCGAGCAGCTCGGCCGGCGCGTTCGGGGGGCACGGCTCGAACGTGAAGATCACGAGCGTGCCGAGGACCGTGACGATGGTGAACGCCAGGTACAGCGCGAGCTTGAGGACGAGGCGGGTGCCGTCGCGCTCCGCGTAGTCGTTGATGATCGTCCGGACGCCGTTGGTGCCGTGGAACATGGCCAGCCAGAGCATGAGCAGGTCCCAGATCTGCCAGAACGGCGAGGCCCACTTGCCGGCGACGAAGCCGAAGTCGATCGCGTGCACACCCTCGCCGACCATGAGGTTGACGAAGAGGTGACCGAAGATGAGGACGATCAGCACGACGCCGGACGCGCGCATGAAGATCCAGCTGTACAGCTCGTAGTTGCTGCGCGTCGCCTTGCGGCGCTTGTACGGGTCGCGCGGGCTCGCGACCTCGACCGTGGGTGCGGCGGCCATCAGTGCCCCCCTCCGAAGACGTTCATCAGGTGGCGCGGCAGGAACCCGGCCATCGTCACGACGAACAGCCCGACGACGACCCAGAGCATCGTGCGCTGGTACCGCGGGCCCTTGGACCAGAAGTCGACCAGGATGATGCGGATGCCGTTGAAGGCGTGGAACACGATGGCCGCGACGAGCCCCGCCTCACCGATGCCCATGATCGGCGTCTGGTACGTCCCGATGACGGCGTTGTACGCCTCGGGCGAGACCCGCACGAGCGCCGTGTCGAGCACGTGCACGAGCAGGAAGAAGAAGATGAGCACGCCGGTCACGCGATGCGCGACCCACGACCACATGCCTTCACGGCCGCGGTAGAGCGTGCCAGCTGGTGCACTGGGCACTTTGGGGGCCTCCTGTGGCGAGATCAGGGGGGAGATGTCACGTTCCGGCCGTGGCCCGGAACTCCCTCAGTCCGGACCCCGGGACCGTCGTCGGCATCGGTCTCAGGGCTTCCACCATAGTGACATCGACGTCATGATGCGGACCGCCGGGTGCGGCGGAACCGCGCTCCGCGGGGGGTTTGTGACTGATCCCACAGCCCGCGGGGGAACTGCGGCCCTCACTATGCTGGCCCTCATGGCCTCTTCGCCGCACGACTCCTCCGGCCCGTCCGGGTCTCCGATCCCCGGCTTCTTCGCCGTCGTCCCCGCGGGAGGCGCCGGCACCCGGCTGTGGCCGCTCTCGCGCGCGGGCTCGCCGAAGTTCCTGCTCGACCTCACCGGCTCGGGCCGCTCCCTGCTCCAGGCCACGGTGGACCGGCTCGTGCCGCTCGCGGGGGAGCACGGCGTCGTGCTCGTCACGGGGGACCGGCACGTCGCGGCGGCGCGCACGCAGCTCCCGGCCCTCCCGGCCGAGAACGTGCTCGCGGAGCCGTCGCCCCGGGACTCGATGGCGGCCATCGGGCTGGCCGCGGCGGTGCTCGACGCACGGCACGGCGACGTCGTCGTCGGGTCGTTCGCCGCGGACCAGGTGATCACGGGCCGTGACTCCTTCGAGTCGTCGGTGCGGGAGGCGGTGGAGGCGGCGCGCGCCGGGTACGTCGTGACGATCGGCATCGCGGCGTCGCGGCCGTCGACGGCGTTCGGGTACGTGCACAGCGGCGCCCCGCTCGGTGTCGCGGGCGCGCCGACCGCGCAGCACGTGCGCGGCTTCACGGAGAAGCCCGACGCCGCGACCGCGCAGCGCTACCTCGCGTCCGGGGAGTACCGCTGGAACGCCGGCATGTTCATCGTGCGCTCGTCGGTGCTCCTCGGGCACCTCGCGGACCAGCGCCCCGAGCTGCACGACGGCCTGCGCGCGATCGCGGCCGCGTGGGACGGGCCCGACCGCGACCGCGTGCTGGCGGAGCGGTGGCCCGCGCTCGAGCGGATCGCGATCGACCACGCGGTGGCCGAGCCGGTCGCCGCGGTCGGCGGCGTCGCCGTGGTCCCCGGCACGTTCGGGTGGGACGACGTGGGCGACTTCAACTCCCTCGCCGCCCTCCTGCCGTCCGTCGACGGGGCGGGCTCCAAGGTGCTCGGCGACACGGGGCGCGTCGTGCGCCGCGAGAGCGCCGGCTCGGTCGTCGTGCCGGCGAGCGACCGCGTCGTGACCGTCCTCGGTCTCGACGACGTCGTCGTGGTCGACACCCCGGACGCGCTCCTCGTCACGACGCGGGCGCGCGCGCAGCAGGTGAAGTCGATGGTCGACACGGTGCGCGAGCTCGGGATGGACGAGCTCCTGTGAGCGCCGACGTGACCCTCGCTGCCCGCATCGGGGCCGCCGTCGCGCGGCACGTGGACGAGGTCGTGGCGATCCGCCGGGACATCCACGCCCACCCCGAGGTCTCGCGCGCCGAGACGCGCACGACGGCGCTGCTCGCCGACCGCCTGCGCGCCGCGGGCCTCGAGCCTCGCCTCCTGCCGGGCACGGGGCTGGTGTGCGACGTCGGCCCGGAGCCGGGCACGGCCACCGCCGGCGTGCCCGACGGCGCGGCCGTCCCGCCGGGCCGTGTCGCCCTGCGCGCGGACATCGACGCGCTGCCGCTGCAGGACCGCTGCGGCCTCCCGTGGGCGTCGACCGTGCCGGGTGTCGCGCACGCGTGCGGCCACGACGTGCACACGGCGGTCGTGCTCGGTGCCGGGCTCGTGCTCGCGGACCTCCACGCCCAGGGCGAGCTGAGCCGCGGCGTGCGGCTCGTGCTCCAGCCCGCGGAGGAGGTCCAGCCGGGCGGGTCGCTCGACGTGCTCGCGGCCGGGGCGATGGACGGCGTCGACGAGATCTACGCCGTGCACTGCGACCCGAAGGTCGACGTGGGCCGCATCGGCACGCGGATCGGCCCGATCACGTCGGCGTCCGACGAGGTCTCGGTGACGATCGCGTCCCCGGGCGGCCACACGTCGCGCCCGCACCTGACCGGCGACGTGGTGTACGCGCTGGGCCAGGTCATCACGCAGGTCCCCGCGGTGCTCGGCCGTCGGCTGGACCCGCGCTCGGGCGTGAACCTCACGTGGGGCGCCGTCCACGCGGGCTCCGCGCACAACGCCATCCCGAGCACCGGCACGGTCCGCGGCACCCTGCGCTGCCTCGACGTGCGCGCGTGGGAGTTCGCAGGGCAGGTGCTGCACGACGCCGTGGAGCAGGTCGTCGCGCCGTACGAGGTCGAGGTGACCGTGCACCACACGCGCGGCGTCCCGCCTGTCGAGAACGACGAGCGCTGCACCGGGCTGCTGGAGGCCGCCGCGCGCGACGTGCTCGGCCCGGACAGCGTGGTGCTCACCGAGCAGTCGCTCGGGGGAGAGGACTTCGCCTGGTACCTGACGAAGGTGCCCGGGGCGATGGCACGCCTCGGCACGCGGACGCCGGGCGGGCGCAGCTACGACATCCACCAGGGCGACCTCCAGGTGGACGAGCGCGCGATCGGCCTGGGCATGCGGCTCCTGGCGCGCGTCGCCGCGGGCCAGGACGGGTGACGCGGTCCCGACCCGTGGACAGGGGTGTGTCACGCCTCAGACGCAAAGTGACGCTTGCATAACGAAGCGCCCGCGTTACCGGCAAGTAACGTGCTGGACCCCTCGGGCTGATTAGTGTTCGGTCGTATAGAGGCCGACGGACCGGTCCTCCCGTGCAACGGCGCAGGGGAGGACCCAGGGGTCCTTCCCTGCGCGGCAGTGCTACGAGAACGACAGGAGCTATCAGGTGAAGAGAGCGACTCAGGTCACCGCCCTCGCGGCGGTCGCCGCGCTCGCGCTGGCCGCGTGCGGTGCTGCGCCCGAGGACGACGAGACCACCGGCGGCGGCGAGGGCACCGCGGGCGGCAACTCCGACTTCTCCGCGTGCATGGTCTCCGACGCCGGCGGGTTCGACGACCAGTCCTTCAACCAGTCCGGCTACGAGGGCCTCCAGCAGGCGAAGGACGAGCTCGGCATCACGACGCACGAGGTCGAGTCCCAGGCGGACACGGACTACGGCCCGAACATCGACAGCCTCGTCCAGCAGGGCTGCAACCTCATCATCGGCGTCGGCTTCCTCCTCGAGGACCCGATCCAGTCGGCGGCCGAGGCCAACCCGGACGTGCACTTCGCGCTCATCGACTCGGCGTTCAGCAACCCGGGCGCCACGGCGGCCGACCCGCCGGAGGCGGTCGAGATCGACAACGCGAAGCCGATCCTGTTCAACACCGCGGAGGCGGCGTTCCTCGCCGGGTACCTCGCGGCGGGCATGACCGAGACGGGCACGGTCGCCACGTTCGGCGGCATCCAGATCCCGTCGGTCGCCATCTTCATGGACGGCTACGTCGACGGCGTCGCGAAGTACAACGAGGACAACGGCACCGACGTCAAGGTGCTCGGCTGGGACAAGGAAGCGCAGACCGGCACGTTCACCGGCGACTTCGACAACCAGGCGAACGGCCAGAACGTCACGCAGGGCTTCATCGACCAGGGCGCGGACATCATCATGCCCGTGGCCGGCCCGGTGGGTCTCGGTGCCGCCGCGGCGGCCGAGAGCGGCGGCGCGAAGATCATCTGGGTCGACTCGGACGGCTTCCTCACGACGGACTACGGGAGCATCATCCTCACGTCCGTGATGAAGCAGATCGGCCCGGCGGTCTTCGACACCGTGAGCGAGTCGGCGGACGGCAACTTCACGAACGAGCCGTACGTCGGCACGCTCGAGAACGAGGGTGTCGGCCTGGCGCCGTTCCACGACTTCGAGGACGCGGTCCCGGCCGAGCTGCAGGACCAGCTCGCCCAGTACCAGGAGCAGATCATCGCGGGCGACCTCGTCGTCGAGTCGCCGAACGCGCCGTGACGCGACGCTGAACCCGCCGGCCGCCCACGGGCGACCGGCACCGGTGGCCCGGGCCCAGCGCCCGGGCCACCGTCATGACGACGACGGTGTCGTCGGGGCCGCGACGACGCGCCGCGCTCCCACGAGTGCGGTTCGATGGAGTACCTCGAAGAGATCGGGGTCGACACCGCGGTACGACTGCGAAGCACGAGGAGAGGCAGACCGGTGAAGCTGGAGCTGCGAGGGATCACGAAGGTCTTCGGGTCCCTGGTCGCCAACGACCACATCGACCTGGTCATCGAGCCCGGCGAGATCCATGCCCTGCTCGGGGAGAACGGGGCGGGCAAGAGCACGCTCATGAACGTGCTGTACGGGCTGTACGACCCGGACGACGGGCAGATCCTCGTCGACGACGTGCCCGTGCAGTTCGCGGGCCCGGGCGACGCGATGGCCGCCGGCATCGGCATGGTGCACCAGCACTTCATGCTCGTCCCGGTGTTCACCGTCGCCGAGAACGTCGCGCTGGGGCACGAGCCCGTGAAGGGCGCGGGTCTCATCGACGCGCGCCGCGCGCGTCGCCTCGTCCAGGAGATCTCGGACCGGTTCGGGTTCGAGGTGAACCCCGACGCGATGGTCGAGGACATCCCCGTCGGCGTGCAGCAGCGCGTCGAGATCATCAAGGCGCTGTCGCGCGACGCGCGCGTGCTCATCCTCGACGAGCCGACCGCGGTCCTCACGCCGCAGGAGACGGACGAGCTCATCGCGATCATGCGCGAGCTCAAGGCCGCGGGCACGTCGATCGTCTTCATCACGCACAAGCTGCGCGAGGTGCGGGCGGTCGCCGACCGCATCACGGTCATCCGCCGGGGCAAGGTCGTCGGCACGGCCGACCCGAGCGCGAGCGAGACCGAGCTCGCGTCCCTCATGGTCGGCCGGTCCGTCTCGCTCGGCGTGGACAAGGCACCCGCGGAGAGCGGGGACACCACGTTTCACGTCGACGAGCTCACGGTCATGGACGACGCCGGCACGCCCGTCGTCGACCGCGTGAGCCTGGAGGTCGCGCGCGGCGAGATCCTCGTCGTCGCGGGGGTCCAGGGCAACGGTCAGACCGAGCTCACGGAGACGATCGTCGGGCTGCGCAAGCCGGTCGCGGGCTCGATCCTGCTCGACGGCAAGGAGCTCGTGGGGCGCAGCGTGTCCCAGGTGCTCGAGGCGGGCGTGGGCTACGTGCCCGAGGACCGCAGCACCGACGGGATCATCGGGACGTTCTCCGTCGAGGAGAACCTCGTGCTCGACCTCGTGACGTCCGCGCCGTACTCGCGCGGCGGTGCGCTCGCGCGCGGCACGATCCGCGCGAACGCGGAGCAGCGCATCGGCGAGTTCGACGTGCGCACCCAGTCGGTCGAGACGCCGGCCGGCACGCTCTCCGGCGGCAACCAGCAGAAGGTCGTCCTCGCGCGCGAGATGTCGCGCCCGCTGCGACTGTTCATCGCGTCGCAGCCGACGCGCGGCCTCGACGTCGGCTCGATCGAGTTCGTGCACCGGCGCATCGTGCAGGAGCGCGACCACGGCACCCCCGTGATCATCGTGTCGACGGAGCTCGACGAGGTGCTCGCCCTCGCCGACCGGATCGCCGTCATGTACCGCGGCCGTGTCGTCGGGGTCGTGCCCGGCGACACCGACCGCGACGTCCTCGGCCTCATGATGGCCGGGGTCCCGCTCGAGGAGGCCGTCGTGCAGGCCGCCGAGCACCACACGACCCTCGGCGAGGCGGACGCCGTCGCCGAGGACGCGCCGTCGGACGCCGCGCAGGACGCGGCCGCCGCCCGCGAGGAGGAGATCCAGTGACCCAGCAGGCAACGCCCGACGACGCGTCGGCGCTCCCGCCGACGGCGGCTCCGCCGAGCGACCCCCAGAAGCCGGAGGCGCCCGCCGGGCAGAGCATCCTGCGCGAGATGCTCGAGAGCAGCTGGCTCGTCTCGCTCCTCGCGATCGTCGCCGCGCTGGTCCTCGGCGGCGTCCTCATCGCGGCGGCCGACCCCGCGGTCCAGGAGGCGGCGTCCTACTTCTTCGCGCGCCCCTCGGACTTCTTCCAGGCCGTCTGGGACGCGGTGTTCGGCGCGTACGCCGCGCTCTTCCAGGGCGCGGTCCTCAACGTCGACGCGCCCGACGTCTCGCGGGCGCTGCGCCCCCTCACCGAGACGATGACGGTCGCGACGCCGCTCATCCTCGCGGGCCTCGGGCTCGGCATCGGCTTCCGCGCGGGCCTGTTCAACATCGGTGCGCAGGGCCAGATCATCCTCGGCGGCATCTTCGCCGGGTTCGTCGGCTGGACCTTCGCGCTCCCGCCGGGGCTGCACCTCCTGCTCGCCGTGCTGGGCGCCGCGCTCGGCGGGGCCCTGTGGGCCAGCATCGCGGGCGTGCTGAAGGCTCGCACGGGCGCCCACGAGGTGATCGTCACGATCATGCTCAACAACATCGCGATCTACCTCGTCGCGTACCTGCTCACGACGAAGCCGTTCCAGGCGCCGGGCAGCTCCAACCCGATCAGCCCGCGCATCCCGGGGAACGCGCAGTTCCCGCTGCTGCTCGGCGAGGGCTTCCGCCTCCACGCCGGGTTCGTCCTCGCGCTGCTCGTCGCGGTGGGCGTGTGGTGGCTCATGGAGCGCTCGACGCTCGGCTTCCGCTTCCGCGCCGTCGGGGAGAACCCGAACGCGGCCCGGACGGCGGGCATGTCGGTCCCGTGGACGACGGTGTGGGTCATGGCCATCGCGGGTGCGCTCGCCGGGCTCGCGGGCAGCGCGCAGGTGCTCGGCACGGAGCACGTGCTCACGGCGGGCGTCGCGGCGAGCTTCGGGTTCGACGCGATCACGGTGGCGCTGCTCGGGCGGTCCCGGCCGCTCGGCACGGTGCTCGCCGGCCTGCTGTTCGGCGCGCTGCGCGCGGGCGGGTTCGTCATGCAGGCCCGCACGGGCACGCCGATCGACATCGTCCTCGTCGTGCAGTCGCTCATCGTGCTCTTCATCGCCGCGCCGCCGCTCGTGCGGGCGATCTTCCGCCTCCCGACACCGGGCGGCCCGACGCGCGCGGAGCGGCAGGCAGCCCGCCGTCGCGCGAAGGCCGTCCCGTCCACGACGACCACCCAGGAGGCCGGAGCATGAGCACCGCGACCACGACCCCGGCACCGGCCTCCGCGCCGGAGCGCGCGGCCAAGCCGCTGCCGCCCATCAGCTGGAAGGCCCCGGTCGCCTACGCGGTCATCGGGCTGCTAGCGCTCGTTTTCTTCGCGCTGCTCCCCGCGGGCGGCCAGGAGACGACGTTCCGCCTCTCGACGGCGAAGGACTTCTTCCAGATCGAGCCGGTCACCGTCAGCTCCACCGGGGCGGCGCTGTTCCTGTCGATCCTCGCGCTGCTCCTCGCCGGCCTGTCGTTCTGGGCCGCGCGCGACCGGCGCAAGGTCGGCGTGTGGCTGCCGATCGTGTACGGCGTCGCGGTCGTCTTCGCGTTCCTGTCGTGGGCCGGGGCCGGGAAGTCGGCGATCCCGCTGACGGGCCTGCTCCAGGGCTCGCTCTTCCTCGCGGTCCCGCTCGTGTTCGGTGCGCTGTCCGGTGTGCTGTGCGAGCGCGTCGGCATCATCAACATCGCGATCGAGGGCCAGCTCCTCGCCGGGGCGTTCCTCGCCGCCGTCGTCGCGTCGCTCACGTCGTCGGCGTACGCGGGCCTCATCGCGGCGCCGGTCGCGGGCGCCCTCGTGGGCGTGCTGCTCGTGATCTTCTCGGTGAAGTACTGGGTGAACCAGATCATCGTCGGCGTCGTGCTCAACGTGCTGGTCGTCGGCGTGACGAGCTACCTGTACTCGACGGTCCTCACCGAGGACCCGGCGACGTGGAACGCGCGCAACCCGCTGCCCGTCATCGAGATCCCGGTGCTGTCGCAGATCCCGGTCGTCGGGCCGGTGCTGTTCCGCCAGACGCTCCTCGTGTACCTCATGTACGTGGTCGTGATCCTGCTGCAGGTCTTCCTGTTCCGCAGCCGCTGGGGCCTGCGCCTGCGCGCGGTCGGCGAGCACCCGAAGGCCGCCGACACCGTCGGCATCAAGGTCAACGCGACGCGCGTGCGCAACACGATCCTCGGCGGCGCGGTCGCCGGCCTGGGCGGCGCGTTCTTCACCGTCGCCGCGGGGCTCGCGTTCGGCAAGGAGATGACGGGCGGCAAGGGCTTCATCGCGCTCGCCGCGATGATCCTCGGGCGCTGGAACCCCGTCGGCGCGCTCGTCGCGGCGCTCCTGTTCGGGTTCTCGGACAACCTCCAGACGGTGCTCGGCATCGTCGGGACGCCGATCCCGAGCCAGATCATGCTCATGACCCCGTACGTCGTGACGATCTTCGCCGTCGCCGGCCTCGTCGGGCGCGTGCGTCCGCCGGCCGCCGAGGGCATCCCCTACGTCAAGTGAGGACGGCATGACGGACGTGCACGACGGCGGCACCCGGCCGGGCGGGGGGACGGACCCGGACGGGTCCGCCGCCGGGCCGGCCGTCGACTGGGACGCGCTGCGCACCGCGGCGCGCGAGATCATGACCCGCGCCTACGCGCCGTACTCGGGCTTCCCCGTGGGCGCGGCCGCGCTCGTGGACGACGGCCGCGTCGTCGTCGGCTGCAACGTGGAGAACGCGGCGTACGGCGTGACGCTGTGCGCGGAGTGCTCGCTCGTGAGCTCGCTCGTCGGCTCGGGCGGCGGACGCCTCGTGGCGTTCGCGTGCGTCGACCGGCACGGCGCTCCGCTCATGCCGTGCGGCCGGTGCCGCCAGCTCCTGTGGGAGCACGGGGGCCCCGACCTGCTGGTCGAGACGGTGCGTGGTATCAAGACGATGAGGGACGTGCTGCCCGACGCCTTCGGGCCCGAGGATCTGGAGGAGCGCTCGTGACCAGCGACGACGTGGCCACGCAGGACGGCATCGAGGACGACGGCGAGGACCGCGGCACCGAGGGGCCGGCCCCGGAGAGGTTCGACGCGGTCGACGTCATCCGGACCAAGCGCGACGGGGCGCGGCTCGCGCCCGAGCAGATCGACTGGGTGGTCGACGCCTACACGCGCGGCGTGGTGGCCGAGGAGCAGATGGCCGCCCTCGCGATGGCGATCTACCTCAACGGCATGGACCGCGCCGAGATCGGTCGCTGGACCCAGGCGATGATCGCGTCGGGCGAGCGCATGGACTTCTCCGGTCTGTCGCGCCCGACGGCGGACAAGCACTCGACCGGGGGAGTGGGCGACAAGATCACCCTGCCCCTCGCGCCGCTCGTCGCGGTGTACGGCGTCGCGGTGCCGCAGCTCTCCGGCCGCGGCCTGGGCCACACCGGCGGCACGCTCGACAAGCTCGAGGCCATCCCCGGGTGGCGCGCGGCGCTGACCAACGCGCAGATGATGAACGCGCTCGAGCACGTCGGCGCCGTGATCTGCCAGGCGGGCTCGGGCCTCGCGCCCGCCGACCGGCTCCTGTACGCGCTGCGCGACGTCACGGGGACGGTCGAGTCGATCCCGCTCATCGCGAGCTCGATCATGAGCAAGAAGATCGCGGAGGGCACGGGCGCGCTCGTGCTCGACGTCAAGGTCGGCTCCGGGGCCTTCATGAAGGAGATCGGCTCGGCGCGCGAGCTCGCGCGCACGATGGTCGACCTCGGGACCGACGCCGGCGTGCGCACGGTCGCGCTGCTCACCGACATGTCGACCCCGCTCGGTCTCACGGCGGGCAACGCGCTCGAGGTGCGCGAGTCCGTCGAGGTGATGAAGGGCGAGGGGCCGCAGGACGTCGTCGACCTCACGGTCGCGCTCGCGCTCGAGATGCTCGCGGGCGCAGGCCGCCCGCAGGACGAGGACGACGTGCGCCACGCCCTCCTGGGCGGGCGCGCGCTCGACAAGTGGCGCGAGATGATCGCGGAGCAGGGCGGCGACTCGCGCGCCCCGCTGCCCGTCGCACGCGAGCGCGAGCACGTCGTCGCCGACCGCGACGGGGTGCTCGAACGGCTCGACGCGTACGCCGTCGGGGTCGCGGCGTGGCGTCTCGGGGCGGGCCGGGCCCGCAAGGAGGACCCGGTGCAGGCGGGCGCGGGCGTCGAGCTCTTCGCGAAGCCCGGCGACACCGTCCGCAAGGGCCAGCACCTCATGACCCTGCACACCGACACCCCGGAGCGCTTCGAGCGCGCGGTGCAGGCCCTCGACGGCGCGTGGTCCGTCGCGGAGCCCGGCACCGTGGTCGAGCGCGGCTCGGTCGTCCTGGACCGCGTCGACTGAGCGTGACGGGCGACGAGCAGCCCTCGCCCGAGCCGGCCGACACGCGCCGGCCGCGGTCGGTGTACGGCGTGGGGACCGAGCCCGACGCGCGGTTCAGCCTCGCGAACGAGCGCACCGCGCTCGCGTGGGTGCGCACCGGGCTGGGCCTGGTCGCGGGCGGCGTCGCGCTGACGTCGTTCGCGACGTTCGCGGGCATGGTGGGCCTGCTCGACGTCGTGGCGGGCGGCGCGTGCCTCGCCGGCGCCGGGTTCGCGGGCTATGCGCTCGTGTCGTGGCGCCGCAACGAGCGGGCCCTGCGGCTGCGATGGCGCCTCCCGGCGCCGAGCGGCCTGCCCGTGCTCGTCGTCGGCGTCGTCGTGCTGGCCCTGCTGCTCGCGGGCTACGCCGTCGGGGCGGCGACCGGAGGGTGAGCGTGCCGTCGCGGGAGCCCGGCGCCGCGGCGCCGCGGGACGAGGGCCTGCAGCCCGAGCGTACGGCGCTCGCGTGGCAGCGCACGGTGCTCGGCGTCGTGGTCGGTGCGCTCGTGCTCGCCGCCGCCGGGCTGCGGTCCGGTTCCGTGGTCACGGTGTGCGCGGCGGTCGCGGTCGCCGTGCTCGCGCTCGTCCCCGCCGTGCTGCGGCCCCCGACCGGCGGGCTCCCGCGCGACGGGCGGCTCCACTCGTGGTCGTTCCTCGTGCGCGTGGGCGGCCTCGTCGTGGTGCTCGCGCTGGTGGGGGCCGCGTGGGCGTTCGGCCGGGTCCTCGGCGGTGCCGCGTGAGGCGCGGGCTCGGGGCGCTGCGGGCGACCGACGTCGCGCGCCTCCTCCCCGCGCGCGTCCTCCCGCCGCCCCCGCCACCCGGCGCGCACGCGCCCGACGCCGCGACCTCCCGCGTCCTCGACCTCGCGCGTCGTGCGGGCCACCCGGAGCACCGCGTGGACGCGCTCGCCGCGACCCTCGACGCCCTGCGACCGGTGGACCGGCGGGCCGTCGTCGACCCGCTGCGCCGGCTCGACGGACCCGCCGCGGGTCCCGGTGTCCGGACGCTGGAGATCGCGGGCGCGCCCGCGCGCCAGACCGACGGGACGACGTGCGGCTCGGCCGTCCTGGGACTCCTCGCCGCGGCGGGCGACCCGGTGCTCGCGCTGTGGCTCGCCACCGGGCTGCGCCCGGGGGAGGCCGCGCACCACGAGCCGGCGGACGCGCGCACCCGCTCCGGTGTCGAGCGCTTCCGGAGGCTCCAGCAGGCGCTCAAGCGCCGGACGAACCGGCACGGGCTCGGACCGCTGCCGTGGCCCGCGGCGCTCGGGACGCCGCCCTGGGGCGCCGCCCGGGCCGCGCGGTACGCGGACGTGGCGTTCGTGGACCGGGTCCTCGCGGGGCCGGGCGCGCAGCGCGTCGGGAGGGCGGCGCTCGTGGCCGCGTCGCGCGGGGTGCCCGTGCCGCTCTTCACCGGTGGAGACGTGGCGCTCGGCCTCGCGACCGCGGTCCCGCGCCACGTCGTGCTCCTCACCGACGCCGACGAGGCGGCGGGGTGGTGCCGGGTCTACGAGCCGTCGTCGGGCACGCTGCACACCCTCCCGGCGGGGGCGCTCCTCGACGGCGCCCGGGTGCCCGCGACGCGTCGCGCGCTCGGAGGCTGGCCGCACGTGTGCTGGGCGCTCCTGCCCGGCGGCCGCGCTGGCGAGGGCGCGCGCCCGGCGGCAGGATGGGCGCAGCCGCCACGACCGTGGTGAGCACGCCGATCGTCGAGGAGGAGTCGCGATGAGCACCGTGCCCGGGAACGACGCATGGCGGGACGCCGGTCTGGACGAGCAGGGCGAGGAGGCCGTCAGCCTGGTGGAAGAGGTCGAGGACGACGACCCCGGGGTCGAGGACCCCGTGCACGAGGTCGACGAGTACCAGCCGCGCACCCCGCGCCCCGACCTGGAGGGCGAGGCCGCCGAGGCCGACGTCGTCGAGCAGGCGTCCGCGGTGCCCGGCAGCGACGACGACTACGCCTGACCGCCCGCACCACCCGAACCGACCCGGCCCGGCCGGTACCCTCGGCGCGAGGCCGAGCGTACCGGCCGGTACCGTGAGCGCATGACCACCGAGAACGCCCCGCTGACGGTCGACGTCATCCGCGCGCTGCCCAAGGTCGTGCTGCACGACCACCTCGACGGCGGGCTCCGCCCCGCCACCATCCTCGAGCTCGCCGCCGACGTGGGGCACCAGCTCCCCGCGGACGACGCCGAGGCGCTCGGCGCCTGGTTCGCGGAGTCCGCGGACTCCGGGTCGCTCGTGCGCTACCTCGAGACGTTCGACCACACGATCGCCGTCATGCAGACGCGTGACGCCCTCGCCCGCGTGGCCCGCGAGGCCGTGCTCGACCTCGCGCGCGACGGCGTCGTGTACGCCGAGCAGCGCTGGGCGCCCGAGCAGCACCTCCAGCGCGGCCTGACCCTCCAGGAGACGGTCGACGCCGTGCAGTCGGGCATCGAGCAGGGCGTCGCCGAGGCGGCTGCGGAGGGGCGGACCATCCGCGTCGGGCAGCTCGTCACCGCGATGCGGCACGCCGACCGCTGGTCGGAGATCGCGGAGCTCGCGGTCGCGAACCGCGGCAACGGTGTCGTCGGCTTCGACATCGCGGGCGCGGAGGACGGCTTCCCGCCCTCGCGCCACGTCGAGATCTGGCGCTACCTGGCCGAGCAGAACTTCCCCGTGACGATCCACGCGGGCGAGGCGGCGGGCCCGCAGTCGATCGCCGATGCCGTCCACCTCGGTCAGGCGAGCCGCATCGGCCACGGCGTCCGCATCGTCGAGGACATCGCGTTCGACCCGGAGTTCCCGCACAGCGCCGAGGGCGAGCCCGGGACGGCTGCGCTCGGCCTCCTCGCGCACTGGGTGCGCGACCACCAGATCCCGCTCGAGCTGTGCCCGTCGTCGAACGTGCAGACCGGGGCGGCGACGTCGATCGCCGACCACCCGATCACGCGCCTCAAGGAGCTCGACTTCGCGGTCACGCTCAACACCGACAACCGGCTCATGTCGCGCACGACGATGACCCAGGAGATGGCGCTCCTCGTCGAGCACGCCGGCTGGACCATCGACGACCTCGCGGACGTCACGATGACCGCCGCGTGGAGCGCGTTCCTGCACCACGACGAGCGTCGTGCGCTCGTCGACGACGTGATCCTCCCCGGCTACCAGCAGATCGAAGGAGCGCAGCTGTGAGCGACGCGACCGGCACGCAGCCCCTGGACGCGGCGGGCCTGGCCCGCTTCGTCGACCACACGCTGCTCAAGCCCGAGGCCACCCCCGCGGACGTCGCGGCGCTCGTCGAGGAGGGCGTCCGCCTGGGCGTCTACTCCGTGTGCGTCTCCCCGTCGATGCTGCCCCTGGACCCGGCGACCACGCGCGAGCGCGGGCTGCTGGTCGCGACGGTGTGCGGCTTCCCGTCGGGCAAGCACCACAGCGACGTCAAGGCGTTCGAGGCGGCCCGCTCCGTCCGCGACGGCGCCGACGAGGTCGACATGGTGATCGACGTCGGCGCGGCCAAGGCCGGGGCCTGGGACGCGGTGCGCGACGACGTCGCGGCGGTCCGCGCCGCCGTGCCCGCGGACCGGGTCCTCAAGGTCATCATCGAGTCGGCCGCCCTCACCGATCACGAGATCGTCGAGGCGTGCCGCGCGTCCGAGGCGGCGGGCGCCGACTTCGTCAAGACCTCGACCGGGTTCCACCCCGCGGGCGGCGCCTCGACGCACGCCGTCTCGATCATGGCCGAGACCGTCGGCGGTCGCCTCGGCGTCAAGGCGTCGGGCGGCGTCCGCACGCTCGCCGACGCCCTCGCGATGATCGAGCACGGCGCCACGCGCCTCGGGCTGTCCGGCACCGCCGCCGTCCTCGCGGGGTTCGACGGCACGGACGCCCCCTCCGCCGGGGGCGGCTACTGACGCCGTGACCTGGCGGACCTGACCGGCCGTCGGGAGAACGACACGAGCCGGGGTCCCCGGTCGCCGGAGACGTTCCGGCGACCGGGGACCCCGGCTCGTGGTGGCTCAGAGACCGAGCGCGCGCGTCATGTCGGCCTTGACGCGGTCGAGGCGATCACGGGCGAAGGCCCGGGCGGCGGTGAGGTCGGCGTGCGAGGCGTCCGGGGCGACGGGCACCACGACCTCCAGGTAGCACTTGACCTTCGGCTCGGTGCCGCTCGGGCGCACGACGACGCGCGTGTCGTCCGCCGTGAGGATCCGCACGCCGTCCGTCGGCGGGAGCCCGTCCAGGCCCGCGGAGAGGTCGGTGACGTCGGAGACGCCGGCGCCCGCGAGGGTGCGCGGGGGAGCGGCCCGCAGGTGCGCCATCGTCTCGCCGATGCGGTCGAGGTCCTCGAACCGGGCGGAGAGCTGGTCGCTCACGTGCAGGCCGTGGGCGCGCGCCAGGTCGTCGAGCGCGTCGACGACCGTGCGACCGTCGGCCTTGAGGCGGTTCGCGAGCTGTGCGACGAGCAGCGCCGCGCTGATGCCGTCCTTGTCTCGGACGTGGGCCGGGTCGACGCAGTAGCCGAGCGCCTCCTCGTAGCCGAACACGAGGCCGTCGACGCGTGAGATCCACTTGAACCCCGTGAGCGTCGTCGCGAAGCCGAGCCCGTGCGCGGCCGCGATCTTTCCGAGCAGCCGTGACGACACGATCGAGCACGCGAGCACGCCCCCCGGGGCGCCCGACGCGGTGACGCGGCGCGCGACGTCGTCGCCCAGGAGCGCGCCGACCTCGTCGCCGTGCAGCATGCGCCAGCCGTTCGACCGGGCCGTCTCCGCGCCCTGGTAGGTCCCGACGCGCGGGTCGAGCACCGCGACGGCGCACCGGTCGGCGTCGGGGTCGTTCGCGAGCACGACGTCGGCCGCCGCGTCCTGCGCGACGGCGAGCGCGAGGTCCATCGCGCCCGGCTCCTCGGGGTTGGGGAACGCGACGGACGGGAAGTCGGGGTTCGGGTCGAGCTGCTCCTCGACGGGCACGACCTCCGTGAAGCCCGCGTCGCGCAGCACGTGCGCGACCGTCTCGCCGCCCACGCCGTGCAGCGCCGTGGTGACGACCTTGAGGTCGCGCCGTGCGCCGTCGGACAGCGCGAGGACCGACCGCTCGTAGGCGACGACGACCTCGGGGTCCAGCACGGTCCACCCGGACGACGCGCGCGGGACGGACCGCGCCGGCCCGACGGCCGCGATCGCGGCGGCGATGTGCGCGTCGTACGGCGGGACGATCTGGGCGCCCTGCCCGGAGTCGGTGACGACGCGGCCGCCCAGGTAGACCTTGTACCCGTTGTCGGCGGGCGGGTTGTGGCTCGCCGTCACCATGACGCCCGCGTCGGCGCCGAGGTGGCGCACCGCGAACGCGAGGACGGGGGTCGGCAGGGCCGACGGCAGGACGAGCACGTCGAGGCCCGCCGCGGTGAGCACGGCCGCGCTGTCCACCGCGAACGTGCGGGACCGGTGCCGCGCGTCGAACCCGACGACGACGCGCGGGCGCGCCGCGCCGCCCGCGCCCGCCGGGCCGAGGGCGTCGAGCAGGTAGGCGCCCAGGCCCGCGGCCGCACGGATCACGACCGCGCGGTTCATGCGGTGCGGACCCGCCTCCATGCGCCCGCGCAGCCCGGCCGTGCCGAACTCGAGCGGGCCGGAGAACCGGTCCCGCAGGTCGGCGAGAGCTCGCGCGCGGACGTCGTGCTTGCGCGGGTCCGGGGAGTCGACGAGCTCGAGCAGGCGGCGGAGCTCGTCCTGGTCGCCCGCGTCGACGTCGTCGTCGATCCACGCCCTGACGCTAGCGAGGAACGCCGCGTGGTCGGTCCCCGGGTCGAAGGTCGGGTCGTCGGCCGGGTCGGCCCGGTGCCCCGCAGTGCGGTCCGTCATGTCACACCAGCTTCGCGATGTCGGCCAGGAGGGCGCTGATCCGGGGTCCCGCGGCCTGGCCGGCCTCGATGACCTCGGCGTGGGAGAGCGGCGTCGGACTGATCCCGGCGGCGAGGTTCGTCACGAGCGAGACGCCGAGCACCTCCAGGCCGCAGTGCCGGGCCGCGATGGCCTCGAGCGTCGTGGACATGCCGACGAGGTCGGCGCCGAGGATCCCGGCCATCCGGACCTCGGCGGGCGTCTCGTAGTGCGGCCCGGGGAACTGCGCGTACACGCCCTCGGGCAGCGTCGGGTCGACGCGGTGCGCGAGCTCGCGCAGGCGCGGCGAGTACACGTCGGTGAGGTCGACGAACGTCGGCCCCTCCAGCGGGCTGCGGGCCGTGAGGTTGATGTGGTCGGAGAGGAGGACGGGCGTGCCCGCGCCCCACTCCTGGTTGAGCCCGCCGCACCCGTTGGTGAGGATGAGGGTCTCCGCGCCCGTCGCGGCGGCCGTGCGCACGCCGTGCACGACGGCGCGCACCCCCTTGCCCTCGTACAGGTGCGTGCGCGAGCCCAGGACGAGGGCGTGCCGCACCGAGCCGTCGGCGCGCTCGACCCGGATGGACCGCGTCACCGAGAGGTGGCCCGCGACCGCGGGTGCGGAGAAGCCGGGGATCTCGTGCGTCGGGACCTCCGCGACGACCTCGCCGAGCAGCTCGGCGGCGCCGCCCCAGCCCGACCCGAGCACGAGGGCCATGTCGTGACCCTCGACCCCGGTGGCCTGCGCGATGTGGTCGGCCGCGGCCCGGGCCACGAGGAAGGGGTCGGTCGCGGGATCGTCGAGCGGGGGTGTGCTCGGAGGCGTCGTCGTCATGGTCGCAAGGCTAGTCCGTCCCACGGCGCGCGACCTGACGAGTAACGCCGTCGCGTGCGCGACCCCGGACCGGCCGCGACGTCTCGCATGCTGACACCGAGCGACGCGACGGCCTGACAGAATGTCCGGCGTGACGCACGTGAGCATGGACTCCTCGACCGCCCCGGACAGCACCCGCATCGTCGTCGTGGGGGGTGGGCCCGGCGGCTACGAGGCGGCCCTCGTCGCCCGTCGTCTCGGTGCCGACGTCACCGTCGTCGAGCGCCACGGCCTCGGCGGCGCGGCCGTCCTCACGGACGTCGTCCCCTCCAAGACGCTCATCGCCACCGCCGACTGGATGACCATCGCCGAGCGCGCGGCCGAGCTCGGCATCCGCCTCCCCGTCGACACCGCCAAGGCGCAGCACCCCGCGATGCGGCGGCACATCGTCGACCTCGAGGCCGTCAACACGCGCGTCATGGCGCTCGCGGCGGCGCAGTCCGCCGACATCCACGCGCGGCTGGAGCGCGAGGGCGTGCGTGTCGTCATCGGCGAGGGTCGGCTCGACGGCCCCGAGCGCGTCGTGGTCGACGCGCCCGACGGCACCGACGGCCCGCTCGTGCTCGACGCCGACGTCATCCTGCTCGCGCTCGGCGCGACGCCGCGTGTGCTGCCCACCGCGCAGCCCGACGGCGAGCGCATCCTCACGTGGACGCAGCTCTACAACCTCTCCGAGCTCCCGGAGCGGCTCATCGTCGTGGGGTCGGGCGTCACCGGCGCCGAGTTCGCGGGCGCGTACAACGCGCTGGGCTCCGACGTCGTGCTCGTGTCGAGCCGCGACCGCGTGCTCCCCGGCGAGGACGCCGACGCCGCCGAGCTGCTCGAGGGCGTGTTCCGCTCGCGCGGCATGACGGTCATGTCCCGCTCGCGCGCCGAGTCCGCCGAGCGCACCGAGGACGGCGTCCGCGTCACGCTCTCCGACGGCCGTGTCGTCGAGGGCTCGCACGTGCTCATCGCCGTCGGCGCGATCCCTTCCACGAGCGGCATCGGGCTCGAGGAGGCCGGGGTCCGGCTCACGCCCAGCGGGCACGTCGAGGTGGACAAGGTGTCGCGCACGTCGGTGCGCGGGATCTACGCCGCGGGCGACTGCACCGGCGTGCTGCCCCTCGCGTCCGTCGCGGCGATGCAGGGCCGCGTCGCCATGTCGCACGCGCTCGGCGACGCCGTCGTGCCCATCAAGCTGCGGACCGTCGCGGCGAACATCTTCACCGCGCCCGAGATCGCGACCGTCGGCTACAGCGAGGAGCAGCTCAAGGCGCAGAGCAGCAAGTACGTGACGACCGTGCTGCCGCTCGCCCGCAACCCGCGCGCCAAGATGCTCGGCATGCGCGACGGCTTCGTCAAGCTGTTCGCGCACCCCGAGGCCGGGGTCGTGCTGGGCGGCGTCGTCGTCGCCCCTCGCGCGAGCGAGCTCGTGTTCCCCATCACGCTCGCGGTCTCGCACCGCCTCACGGTCGACGACGTCGCGTCGGCCTTCACGGTCTACCCGTCGCTCAGCGGCTCGATCGCCGAGGTGGCACGCATGCTGCACCACCGGGAGGACTGAGCGCCTGTCGGCCGTCCCGACAGACGCGGGTTCAGGCCAGCGCGGCGGCCAGCCGGCGGGCGCTCGCGGCGACATCCTCCGTTCCCGTGACGAACGTGCGGTGCGCGAGGCTCCGCGTCCCCGGGTCGTCGAACCACTCGGCGAGGAAGTCGTGCCCCGCCGGTCGCCAGTCGGTGCCCTTGGTCGCGAGGGAACGGGCCCGCAGCACGCCGAGCGCGTGCTCGCGGTCGGTGCTCGGCAGCACGAGGACGACGTGCGGCACGGACGCGAGCGCGGCGCGGACCCGGGCGAGCTGCGCGGGGTCGGTGTACGACGCGTGGCCGGCGCCGAGCGCCAGGACCGTGCCGGGATGCTCCGCGACCGCGCGCTCGGCGGCGTGCGCGCGGGCGGGCTCCCACTCGCGCTCCGCCGCCACGCGGCCGACCACGCCGACGCGCTCGACGAGGCGGTCGACGCTCCACCCGACCTCGGGGTAGTACCGGTCGGCCACGGCGTCGAGGTCGACGAACGGTACCCCGAGCCGCTGCGCGACGAGCGCGCCGAGCGTCGACTTGCCGGTCGCCGCGGGCCCGAGCAGGACGAGGACGGGCGCCGGGGGACGTGCGTCCGGCACGTCAGAGCCGTCCGTCGAGACGCAGGCTCCCGTCCGCCCAGGCGAGCTCGGTGAGCTGGAAGCCGGGGAACGTGTGCTCGAGCACGCCGCCCAGGAGCGCCTGCACGTCGACCGCGACGCGCGCCTCGGGCAGCACGCGCACGGCCTCGGGCGGCAGGCCGTGCGAGCGCAGCGCGCCCTGCAGCGGTCCCTCGACGAAGCCGAGGAGCTTGTGGGCGGGCAGGCCGGCCGCGCTCGCCTCGACCGCGAGCACCGCGGTGCCCGCGACGACGGACTCCACGCGCAGCGTCGCGCGGACGACCGGGACGAGCCGGGCCGCGAGCCGGAGGGCCGACGGCGGGTCGGGCACCTCGCGCAGGTCGACGACGACCCGGACGTCGTCGCCCTCGCTCGCGACCGACCGCACGTACGGCGGCAGGCCGCCCGTCGCGCGGGCGATCTCGACGGCCTCGGTCACGGTCAGCTCGATGCGCACCCGTCGACCCTAACCCGCCTCCCCGTGCCCGGTCGGGGGGCACGGGGACCAGGACCTCAGGCCGGAGCGGGCCGGACGAGGTCTCAGTCCTGCGCGCGGAGGTCGGCGAGGAGGGGGCGGTGGTCGGACGTCGTGACGTCGAGGACCTCGACCGACCGGAACGTCACCGCGGGCGAGCCGAGGACCCAGTCGATGCGGTGCGCCGGGGCGACCGCGGGAGACGTGAGCGCCGCGGGGTCGCCCGCGACGTCCTGCCCGCTCTCGAGCCCCGCGTCCTCGAGCAGGACGATCTCGTCCCAGCCCGGCTCCGCGTTGAGGTCGCCCGCCAGGACGTACGCCTCCTCGACGGGCTCCGCGGCGAGGAGCGCGTCGAGCTGGTCGAGGCGCGTCGGGGTGTTCTCCTCCCGGTGCTGCACGTGCACGGACGTCACGCGCACCGGGACGCCCGCGGCGTCGACCGTCGCGGAGAGGGCCGAGCGTTCCTGGGGACCGGCGCCGTAGGGGAGGGCGTGGTGCACGACGTCGGTCAGGTCGCCCCGCAGCGGGTCCCAGAGGATCGCGTTGCCGAACTGGCGGTCGGCCGCGGGCGCGAAGACGACGCGCATGCCGGTCGCGCGCGCGAGGTACGTCGCCATGTCGGCCCCGCCGCCGAGCACCCAGCCGCGGGACACCTCCTGGAGCGTGACGACGTCGGCCCCGGACCCCGCGATCGTCGCCGCCATCTCGTCGAGCCGGACCGACGGGTCGGCGCTCACGCCGTAGTGCAGGTTCCAGTCCAGCAGCCGGAGGTCGCCCACGGGGTAGTCCGCGACGGCGGACGTCGTCGTCGGCACGTGGACCTGGGGGACGCCGACGAGCGCGAGGAGCGCGACCGCGCCCCCGAGGGTGAGCGCGAGCGGTCCGCGCTCCTGGCGGGAGGCCGGCTCGTCGGGGCTCGTCGGGGCGGGCCGGGCACGCCGCCCGGCGACCACGGCGGGGACCGCCACGGCGAGCGCGGCCGCGACGGGCAGCAGGACGTGGGGGAACGGCAGCGGTACGTCGTACTCGAGCTGGTAGCCCAGCAGCGGGACGGCGGCGCCGAGGCCCGCGGCGCTCGCGGCACCGGCGAGCCGGAGCCAGGTGAGCGGCAGCGCCGGGCGGGTCAGCGCGAGGGCGAGCATGCGCGCCGCGACGGGGACCAGTACGACGAGCAGGGCGAGCAGCGCCCAGCCCCACGCGCCCGGCCCGTCCACGCGGGGGACCGCGAGCAGGACGACGGCGACGCCGACCACGAGCACCGCGGGCGAGAGCCACCACGCACCGGGCCCGGACCGCGCGGCGCGCGGGACGGCCCACGCCGTGAGCAGCGCGGCGACGGCGAGACCGGCGACCGCGAACGGGAGCGCGACGCCCGTCTGCGCCGCCGCGAACGCCGGGTTGACCAGCACCTGCACGGCGAGCGCGACGAACGGGCCGAGCACCCACAGCCCGCGCGACCCCGGCAGGGCGTCGCGCCCGCGCAGCACCCACGCGCAGGCGAGCGCCGCCCCCGTGACGGCGACCGTCACGACCCACGCGCCGACGTCGGCCCGCCAGTAGGCGTCCCACGTGCCCAGGGTCGCGCTGAGCGCCGCCGCGAGGAGGGCGCCGAGCACGACGCCCAGGGCCACGAGGCGTCCCCGCGCGAGGCCGTCGGTCGCGCCCGCGCGGGCGCCGCTCGCGAACCCCGCCACGAGGACGAGCACGCCGATCCCGAGGGCGACCGTCGCGAGACCCACGCCGTACCGGACGAGCCCGAGGTCCGCGCCCGAGGCGATCGCCGCGCCGATCCCCTGGAGCACGAGCCGCGCCAGGACGAGCGCGGAGACGGCGAGCAGCACCACGCGGCCGGTGAGCTCGAGCCGCGCGGCGATCATCGCGACGAGCAGCCCCGGCGCCGCGTACGTCGCGAGGGCCGTCAGGGCCACGGTGACGACCCCCGCGGAGAACGCGTGGTCGAGCAGCGGGCCGCTCGACCGCACGAGCTCGACCACCGTCGCCGTGACGGTGACGACGAGGAGCAGCGTGGCGAGGTCGGCGCGGTCGCGCGGGACGGCAGGGGCCTGCGCGGGGTTCACGAGACGTGACGCTACCGTCCCGGGCGCGCGCGGCACTGGGCGGGCTCGGACGGGAGCCAGGCGCGTCCGGACGCCGGGGCCGGGCCCGGTCGTGCGCCCGGTGCCGCCGTCAGTCCTCGGGCGCGCCGTCGAGCAGGGCGCGCAGACCCGGCCAGGCGTCCCCGAAGGCCGGCAGGAGGGGCAGGCCCGCGACGTCGTCGACCGGGACCCAGCGGACCTCGATGCTCTCGGCGTCGGTCGCGCGCGGCTCGACCGACGCGCCGTCCGCGACCTCCGCGAGGACCGTCGTGTAGCGCCACGGGCCGTGGTCGAGCACGCGCTCGGCGACGACGCGCACGGCCGCGGGGTCGAGTCCCGCCTCCTCCTCCGCCTCCCGCAGAGCGCCCTGGGCCGGGGTCTCGTCCGGCCCGACGGCGCCCCCGGGCACGCCCCACGTGCCGCCCTGGTCCGACCACGGTGCGCGGTGCTGGAGCACGACGTCGGTCACGCGCCCGGCACCGTCGCGCCGCGCGAGCAGCAGCCCGGCCGCACCGAACAGCCCCCAGTGCCGGCGGCCGCACGCGCACTCGACCCAGCCGTCGCCGGGCTGGAGGTGGCGGGGGAGCCGGGCCGGCGGCTCGTCGGGGTCGCGGGGGGCGGTCGGGATCGTCACGAGCCCCATGCTGCCAGCCCGGTGCGGCGCCCCGCCCCGTGCGGTGGTGCGCCGTCGGCGAATTCCATGGACCGTGTGGGTGGTGACCGGCACGATGTCCGGGTGAGCCATACGCCGTACGAGAACACCGACGCCGCGACGGCGGACGCCGTCGACCGTCCCGCCGAGGACGACACGCTCGCCCGGCCCCGGTGGCGCCGGGACACGGCCGTGTTCCTCTCGGGGCAGACCGTCTCCCTGTTCGGCTCGATGCTCGTCCAGTACGCCGTCATGTGGCACCTGACGATCGAGACGAAGTCCGGCTCCGTGCTCGCGCTGAGCACGCTCTTCGGGTTCCTCCCGCAGGCCGTCGTCTCCCTCTTCGGCGGCGTGTGGGCGGACCGGGTGAACCGCAAGGCGCTCGTCATCGCCGCCGACGGCACGATCGCGGTGACGACGCTCGCGCTCGCGCTCCTCATGCTCGGCGGGGCCGACGACCTCTGGCTCATCTACGCCGCGCTGGCCGTCCGCTCGACGGGCGCCGGGATCCAGACCCCGGCCGTCGCGGCGCTCCTCCCGCAGATCGTGCCGACGAGCAGGCTCCTGCGGGTCAACGGCATCAACCAGTCGATCCAGTCCGCGATGATGCTCCTCGCGCCCGCGGTCGCCGCGGCCCTCTACGCGAGCATGTCCCTCGTCGCCGTCTTCTTCGTCGACGTCGTCACGGCGGTGATCGGGATCGGGCTCCTCCTGCTCGTGCCCGTGCCGACGCTCGTGCGTGCGGCCACGGGCGAGCGAGCCGGATACTTCGACGACCTCGTCGAAGGGTTCCGCTACCTGGGGTCGCACCCGTTCGTCCGGTGGGTCCTGGGCCTCTACGCCGTCGTGTTCCTGCTCATCGTCGCGCCGTCGTACCTCACGCCGCTCATGGTCGCGCGCACCTTCGGCGAGGAGGTCTGGAAGCTCACCGTCAACGAGGTCGCGTTCTCGGTCGGGATGCTCCTCGGCGGTGTGCTGCTCGCGACGTGGGGCGGGCTGAAGAACCGGATCGCGATGATCGTCGGCTCGACGTTCGTCTTCGGCGTCCTGTCCGTCGCGATGGGCGTCTCGACGAACATGTGGGTGTTCTTCGTCTTCATGTTCCTGCTCGGGCTCTCCGTGCCGCCCTTCTCCACGACGTCGATGACCGTGCTCCAGGAGACCGTCGAGCCGGAGCGCCAGGGCCGGGTGTTCGGCTTCGTCGGCATCGTCATGGCGGTCTCGATGCCGCTCGGGATGGTCGTGTTCGGCCCGCTCGCGGACCGCTTCTCCGTCGAGTCGCTGCTCGTGGTCTCCGGGGTCCTCATGTTCCTCGTCGTGACCGTCGCCGTCGTGCTGCCCTCGGGCCGCCGGGCGATCCGCGCCGCCGCCCTGTCCGGCTGACGGCGGGAAGACCGCGAGCTCGGCACTCGCGGTCGGGATCGGCAGTCACTGCTGCCGATCGCGACCCCGACTGCCGAGCTCGGTCGGAGGTGTCGATCTCGGGACGACCGCGGCTGCCCCGTCGGACGCCGGGCGGGACGCGCAGGTCAGTCGACGATCTCGCAGATGGCCGTGCCGGAGCTGACGCTCGTGCCCGCGGTCGCCGAGAGCGAGCGGACGGTGCCGGCGCGGTGGGCGAGGAGGGGCTGCTCCATCTTCATCGCCTCGAGCACGACGACGAGGTCGCCCTCGGCGACCTGGGTGCCGTCGGCGACGGCGACCTTGACGATGGTGCCCTGCATGGGGGAGGCGAGCGTCGTGCCCGACCCGCCGCCGTTGGACTTCGCGGCGCTGCGGCGCGCGGGGCGCCGGGCGGCGTTGGCGGTGCGGGCACGCCCGGCGGCCATGCCGAGCCCGGCGGGCAGCACGACCTCGAGCCGCTTGCCGCCGACCTCGACGACGACGCGCTCGGTCGCGAGCGGCTCGTCGTCCTCGTCCGCGGGCGCCGCCGGGGCCGGTGCGAGCGTGGCGAGCCGGTCGGCGAACTCGGTCTCGATCCACCGGGTGTGCACCCGGAACGGCTCGTCGTCGGTGGGGACGAACGCCTCGGCGTCGAGCACGGCGCGGTGGAACGGGACGACGGTCGGGATGCCCTCGACCTCGAGCTCGCGCAGGGCGCGGCGGGCGCGCTGGACGGCCTCCGCGCGCGTGGCGCCGGTGACGACGAGCTTGGCGATCATCGAGTCGAACGCGCCGGAGATCGTGTCGCCCTCGACGACGCCGGAGTCGACGCGGACGCCGGGGCCGGACGGGAACCGCAGGCGCGTGATGCGTCCCGGGGCGGGGAGGAAGTTGGCGGCCGGGTCCTCGCCGTTGATGCGGAACTCGATCGAGTGGCCGCGCACCTGGGTGGAGGTGTACCCGAGGGGCTCCCCGGCGGCGATGCGCAGCTGCTCGCGCACGAGGTCGATGCCGGTGACCTCCTCGGAGACGGGGTGCTCGACCTGCAGGCGGGTGTTGACCTCGAGGAAGGAGATGGTGCCGTCGGCGCCGACGAGGAACTCGCACGTCCCGGCGCCCACGTACCCGGCCTCCCGGAGGATGGCCTCGGAGGCCTTGTACAGCTCGGCCTCCTGGGCGGCGCTGAGGAACGGCGCGGGCGCCTCCTCGACGAGCTTCTGGTGGCGACGCTGGAGCGAGCAGTCGCGCGTGGAGACCACGACGACCGTGCCGTGCTCGTCGGCGAGGCACTGGGTCTCGACGTGGCGGGGGGTGTCGAGGTACCGCTCGACGAAGCACTCGCCGCGACCGAACGCGGCGGTCGCCTCGCGGACGGCCGACTCGTAGAGCTCGTCGATCTCGTCGGTGGTGCGCGCGACCTTGAGGCCACGCCCGCCACCGCCGAACGCCGCCTTGATCGCGATGGGGAGCCCGTGCTCGGCCGCGAACGCGTGGACCTCGCTCGCGTCGGCGACCGGGTCGGGCGTGCCCGGGACGAGAGGGGCGCCCGCGCGGTGCGCGATGTGGCGGGCGCTGACCTTGTCGCCGAGCGCGTCGATCGCGGCAGGCGGCGGCCCGATCCAGACGAGCCCGGCGTCGAGCACGGCCTGCGCGAACTCGGCGTTCTCGGCGAGGAACCCGTACCCGGGGTGCACGGCGTCGGCGCCGGAGCGGCGCGCGACGTCGAGGAGCTTCGCGATGTCGAGGTAGGTCTCGGCCGCGCGCGTGCCGCCGAGCGCGAACGCCTCGTCGGCGAGGTGCACGTGCAGGGCCTGGCGGTCGGGGTCGGCGTAGACCGCGACGGACGCGATGCCGGCGTCGGCGCAGGCGCGCACGATCCGGACGGCGATCTCGCCACGGTTGGCGACGAGGACCTTGCTCAGGGGGCGGGTGGGGTTCGCGGGCACGGCTCACGGTAACGCGTGCGCACGGCGCGGTTCACGCTCCTGCGCGCGGTACCGGACAAGATTGGAGAACAAACCAAGCCGCGCCGAGGGCGGTTGTCGGAAACCTCCATAGCGGCCCGTCCCTGGGCTCCGTGAGGTGCGCCGGGTTGTCCGCCCTCGACAACGCGGCGCACGCGCGACGCGTCAGGCGCGCAGCGCGTGCCAGGCCACCCCGACCTCGCGCAGGAGCGACCGCACGAGCGGCAGGCTGATCCCGACGACGCCGTGGTGGTCGCCCTCGATCCGCTCCACGTACGGGCCGCCGAGGCCGTCGACCGTGAAGGCGCCGGCCACGTGGAGCGGCTCGCCGGTGGCCACGTAGGCGTCGATCTCGTCGTCCGCGAGGTCGGCGAAGTGCACGACGGTCGAGCTCGTCGCGCCCACCGCGGCGCCCGTCCCCCCGGCGTCGGCCGGGCGCAGGTCCACGAGCCAGTGCCCCGTGTGCAGGAAGGCGGCACGGCCCCGCATGGCGCGCCAGCGGGCGCGCGCGTCGTCCGCGTCGGCGGGCTTGCCGAGCACCTCGCCGTCGAGCTCCAGCATCGAGTCGCACCCGACGAGCAGCGCGGCGTCGGCCTCCGGCGCCCCTGCGGCCGGGTCGAGCGTGCGGACGACCTCCTCCGCCTTGGCGCGCGCGAGGACCAGCACGGCGTCGACGGGCTCGAGCCCGCCGCGCTCCGCGGCGGCCTCGCGCAGCACGGCGTCCTCGTCGACCCCGGACACGCGCACGAGCGGGTCGACGCCGGCCGCGCGGAGCGTCGCGAGGCGGGCGGGGGAGCGGGAGGCGAGGAGCAGTCGGAGCACCCGCGCAGACTACCCGGGACGGTGCGCGGCCCCGGCTACGCGAGGAGCAGCGCCGCGACGAGGAGCACGACGGGCGAGCCGACCGTCGTGACGAGGATCGTGTCGCGCGCGAGGATCTCGGCGCGCCCGAACCTCGCCGCGTAGTTGTAGACGTTCTGCGCGGTGGGCAGCGCGGCGAGCGTGACCGCCGAGGCGACCGCCGCGTCGTCGAGCCCGAGCACGAGGTGCGAGACGACGAACGCGACCACCGGCATGACGAGGAGCTTCGCGGCGCTCGCGACGCCCACGGCCGCGCGCGGCTCGCCGCGCCGGAGCGGGCGCGTGCCGTGCAGCGACATGCCGAACGCGAGCAGGATCATGGGGATCGCGGCCCCGCCGAGGATGTCGAGCGGGGCCATGACGGCCGCCGGCGGCGTCCAGCCGCTCACCGAGACGACGGCGCCCGCGAGCGACCCGAGGATGATCGGGTTGCGCACGGGCTGGGCGAGCACGAGCCGCCACGACGCCCGTCCGCTCGTCGTCACGTCGAGCACGAGCAGCGTGACGGGCGCGAGCACGAGGAGCTGGAGCAGGATCACCGGCACGACGGCGGTCGCGTCCCCCAGCACGTAGACCGCGACGGGCAGCCCGATGTTGTTCGCGTTCACGTAGCCGGATCCGACGGCGCCGACCGTCGCCTCGGGAGCGGGCAGCCGCAGCCAGAGCCGGTCGACGAGCACGAACACGCCCGCCGTCACGACGGCGGACGTCGCGGCGACCGCGAGGGGCGCCTGGAACAGCGCGCCGACGTCGGCCCGCGCGAGGACGGTGAACAGCAGCGCCGGGCTCGCGACGAAGAACCCGACGCGGTTGAGCGCGGTCCGCGCGTCGGGACCTCCGATGCCGAGGCGCGCGGTGACATACCCGGCGGCCACGACGACGGCGATGACGGCGAAGCCGGTGAGGACGGCGCCCACGGCTCAGGGCAGCCGGACGCCGGCCGGCCCGGGGCGGCGTGCCGCCGTCCCGGGCCGGTCGTGCGCGGGGGTCACGACGAGAGCGCGTCGCGCAGCACGTCGAGGCCCACGGAACCGAGGTTGAGCGCGCGCTCGTGGAACGCCTTCGCGTCGAACTGCTCGCCGCGAGACTGCGCCGTGGCGCGCGCGTCGTCGCGCGTGGCCTCCCACAGCCGCTGCCCGACCTTGTACGACGGCGCCTGGCCCGGCCAGCCGAGGTAGCGGTCGAGCTCGAACCGCACGAACGAGTCGGGCATGTTGACGTTGGCGCGCAGGAACGCGAGCGCCTTGTCGGCGTCCCACGTGCCGCCGCCCCACTCCTGCGGGGCGGGGAGCCCGAGGTGCACGCCGATGTCGAGCACGACGCGCGCGGCACGCATGCGCTGCGCGTCGAGCATGCCGAGGCGGTCGCCGTCGTCGTCGAGGAACCCGAGGTCGGCCATGAGGCGCTCGGCGTACAGGGCCCAGCCCTCGCCGTGGCCCGAGACCCAGCACGCCAGGCGGCGCCACGTGTTGAGCGTCGCGCGCGCGTACACGGCCTGGCCGCACTGCAGGTGGTGGCCGGGGACGCCCTCGTGGTAGACGGTCGTCTTCTCGCGCCACGTGTTGAACTCGGTGACGTCCGCGGGGACGGACCACCACATGCGGCCCGGGCGGGAGAAGTCGTCGCTCGGCGGGGTGTAGTAGATCCCGCCGGTCTGGGTCGGCGCGATCATGCACTCGAGGTCGAGCACCGGGGCCGGGATGTCGAAGTGGACGCCGTTCAGCGCGGCGACCGCGGCGTCCGACGTCTCCTGCATCCACGCCTTGAGGGCGTCCTTGCCGAGGAGCTTGCGGGTCGGGTCGGCGTCCAGCGCCGCGACCGCGTCCTCGACGCTCGCCCCCGGGCCGGCGATACGGCGCGCGATCTCCTCCTGCTCCGCGACGACGCGCGCGAGCTCTTCCAGACCCCACGCGTACGTCTCGTCGAGGTCGACCTCGGCACCGAGGAACGTGCGCGAGAAGAGGCGGTAGCGCTCGCGGCCGACGGCGTCCTCGGCGCGCGCCTGCGGGGCGAGGGTCGTCTCGAGGAAGTCCGCGAGCCGGCCGTAGGCCTCGCGCGCGGCGGCGGCGCCGTGCTCGAGCTCCTTGCGCACGAGCGAGCACGCGGCGGAGTCGTCGAGGACGGCGTCGGCCTCGGGACCCGAGACGAAGGACGTGAAGAACGAGCCCTGCGGGTCGGCGAGCTCGCGCGACTGCGCCACGCCGATCCGCACCTGGCGGATCGCGGCGACGTTGCCGCGCGACGCCGCCTCCGTGAGCGACGCCATGTAGCCGTCGATCGCGCCGGGAAGGCCGTTGAGGCGGGCCGCGATGTTCTCCCACGCCTCGACCGTGCCCGTCGGCATGATGTCGAAGACGTCGCGCAGCTCCTGCACGGGCGACGCGATGTTGTTGAGGCTCGCGAGCGGCTCGCCGGCCTCGTGCAGCTCGAGCTGCAGGCCGATGCGCTCACGCATCGCCGCGAGGGTGACGCGGTCGACGTCGTCGACCGGCTCGAGGCCGTCGAGCTCGCGCAGCACCGCGCGGTCGGCCTCGGCGCGTGCCTCGTGCCCGGCGGGGGAGAGGTCGGTGACGAGGTGGTCGTAGCCGGCCAGGCCCATCGAGGTGGCGGCCAGCGGGTCGAGCTCGGCGACCCGCGTGACGTAGGCCTCGGCGACGGCGTCGATCGGCGTGGGGGTGCGGTCGGGGGTCCCGGCGGAGGCGCCGGCGGGGGTGGTGGTGGTGTCGCTCACCCGGACGAGACTACTCGGCGCGGGGCGGGCGCTCCGTGCGAACATCGGGCTGGTCCGGCCCGTCCTGGTCCGCCCCGTCGTCCGCTGCCGGGCCGCCCCTGCGCAGCGCGGCGAGCAGGTCGTCGGCCCACTCGCGGTGGTAGCGGACGAGCAGCACCCCGGCCGCGTCCTCGTCGTCGGCCGCGTGCCAGACGGCGACCGGGTCGCCCGGGCGGGGGCCCGCCGCGCCCGCGGGCACGACGACGCGCACCGGCCGCGCCGTCGCCACGCCCGAGCCCGTCGTGACGACGAGCGTCCCGCGCACGTCGTGCGCACCGGGCGGCGGGCCGTCGGTGTCCGGTGCGGGCACGGTGAGCGTGCCCGTGGCCCGGACGGGGGCGGCGAGGAGCGCGTCGCGACCGCGCGCGAGACGCGCGGCGGCGCGGTCGTCCTGGTAGCGCACGAGCGCGAGCAGCGCGGTCAGGAGCAGGCCGAGGGTCGCCACGACCACGAGCGCCTCCGGGACCAGCCAGCCGCGCGCGGCGCCCGCACGCTGGTAGACGAGGAGCGCGACCGTCGGCACGAAGGCGACCGCCCAGGCCCAGCGGCGCCACACGGCGACGGGTGCGACCGGCGGCAGCGCCGTCGGGTCGGCCTCGACGGCGTCGGCCGACGGAGCGGGCTCCACGAGCACCGCCCGCTCGGGCAGCCGGCGCACGCGGGGGGACGGGCCGGGCGTCGTCACGAGCGCAGGCTCCAGCGCCAGGAGTCGGCGTTGTGCCGCCCGGCGCGGCCGCCGAAGCTCTTCGCGGTCGCGCCGTCGCCCGTCCCGCGCAGCACGCGCGCGCGGTTGGTCCACTCGTCCACGGGCGCGACGTCGTCGGGCACGTCACCGGCCGCGGCCGCCGCGGCGAGCCCGGCCACGAGCGCGGCAACCTCGAGATCGTCGGGGGCGCCGCGCACGACGCGCACGCTCGGGGCGCCGGGCACCGCCCGCTGCTCGCTCACGCGTCGTCCTCGTGCTCGTCCGTGCCGCGGCCGACGCCCCACTCGGGGACGTCGTAGCCCGCCTCGGTGAGGCGCGCGTGCGCCTCGTGGCCCCACGAGTCCAGCAGCCCGACGACGTCGTCCAGGTCGGGCCCGCCGGGCCGCGAGACGACGACGTACTCCAGGGTGAACGTGTCGTCCTCCAGGTCCGCGGGCGCGGCGTCCGCGTCGCCGGTGTCCTCGCCCTCCACGGGCTCCCAGACGGACGACGTGAGGTCCGGGTGGATGCCGAGCGCCTCGTGCAGCACGTCGAAGAGCTGCGCGTTGAGCGCGCCGACGCGCGCCTCGAGCGCGAGGACGCGCGGGTCCTCGTCCGCCTCCGACGCCCCGAACTCGGCGCGCACCCCCACGGCCGTGCCGACGTACTCGTGCAGCGCCGCGGCGAGCGCGTCGACCGCGGCGTGCATCGGTGCCGGGTCGACCGCGCCCAGCGGCGCGGGGCCGTGCGTGGCGTCCTCGTGGCTCATGACCGTCCTTCTCTCGGGCTGCTCGTGCGGCGGGTCGTCGGGCTGGTGCGGTCCGCGGCGCTCACAGGGGGATGTTGCCGTGCTTCTTGGGCGGCAGGCTCGCGCGCTTGGTCCGCAGGGCGCGCAGCGCGCGCACCACCTGCACGCGCGTCTCCGACGGCCGGATCACCGCGTCCACGTAGCCGCGCTCCGCGGCGTCCCACGGGTTGACGATCGCGTCCTCGTACTCGGCGACGAGGCGCGCGCGCTCCGCCTCGACGTCGTCGCCCGCGTCGGCCGCCCGCTTGAGCGCCGCGCGCTGCAGGATGTTCACCGCGCCGCCGGCACCCATGACCGCGACCTGCGCCGTCGGCCACGCGAGGTTGACGTCCGCGCCGAGCTGCTTGGACCCCATGACGATGTAGGCGCCGCCGTACGCCTTGCGCGTGATGACCGTGACGAGCGGGACCGTGGCCTCCGCGTAGGCGTAGATGAGCTTCGCGCCGCGACGGATGATGCCCTGGTGCTCCTGGTCGACGCCCGGCAGGAAGCCCGGGACGTCCACGAGCGTGAGCACCGGGATGTTGAACGCGTCGCACGTGCGCACGAACCGCGCCGCCTTCTCGGCCGCGTCGATGTCGAGCGTGCCCGCCATCGCGAGCGGCTGGTTCGCGACGACGCCGACCGACTGGCCCTCCACGTGCCCGAACCCGACCAGCACGTTCTTCGCGAACAGCGGCTGCACCTCGAGGAACGCGCCCTCGTCGAGCACGTGCTCGATCACCGTGCGCATGTCGTACGGCTGCGAGTCGGAGTCCGGGACGAGCGCGTCCAGCTCCTCGTCCTCCTCCGTCACCGCGAGCTCGACGTCGTCGGGCGGGAACGACGGCGCGTCCGACAGGTTGTTCTGCGGCAGGTACGACACGAGGTGGCGCACGTAGTCGATCGCGTCGTCCTCGTCGCTGCCCAGGTAGTGCGCGACACCGGACCTCTCGTTGTGCGTCAGGCCGCCGCCGAGCTCCTCGAAGCCCACGTCCTCGCCCGTCACGGCGCGGATCACGTCCGGCCCGGTGATGAACATGTTCGACGTCTTGTCGGCCATGACGATGAAGTCCGTGAGGGCGGGGGAGTACACCGCGCCGCCCGCGCTCGGGCCGAGGATGAGCGAGATCTGCGGGATCACGCCCGACGACGCGACGTTGCGGCGGAAGATCTCCGCGAACTGCGTGAGCGCCGCGACGCCCTCCTGGATGCGCGCCCCGCCGCCGTCGGAGATGCCGACGAGCGGCACCCCGGTGCGCAGCGCGAGGTCCTGCACCTTGGTGATCTTCTGCCCGTGGACCTCCCCGAGGCTCCCGCCGAACACCGTGAAGTCCTGCGAGTACACGCACACCTGGCGGCCGTCGATCGTGCCGTGCCCGACGACGACGCCGTCGCCCGCGAGCCGCTTCGTCTCCAGGCCGAAGTTGTGGGAGCGGTGCTTCGCGAACGCGTCGAGCTCGACGAAGCTCCCCTCGTCGAGGAGCGCGTCGATGCGCTCGCGGGCCGTCTTCTTGCCGCGCGCGTGCTGCTTGGTCCGCGCCGCCTCCTCGGGCAGCCCGGCCGCCTCCGCGCGACGGCGGTCGAGGTCGGCGAGCTTCGCCGCGGTCCCGGTGAGGCGGGGCGCGTCGGCGCTCTCGGTCGTCGCGGGCGAGGTCGTCGCAGAGTCCGTCACGCACCCGAGCCTAGTTGGAGGATCGCACCCACTCGATGCGGTCGCCGCCAGCACCGCGGGGGCCCGGGTTGGTGGGTCCCCACAACTCGACCGGTCGCGGCTCGGCCGGTCCCCGCCTCGTGCGGCGCGCGCGGCGTGCGCGAGGATGGCGGGCATGGCGAGCGCCCACGACCCCGAGACCCCGTCCGGCGACGAGCGACCCCCGCTGCGGGCCGACTTCCTGCGCGAGCTGCTCGTGGCGCCCGCCGGGCCGCTCGCCCGGCTCGAGGTCGTGCCCGAGTCCGCGTCCACCAACGCGGAGCTCGCGGCCGCCGTCGCGCGCGACCCGGCGGCGTGGCCCGCTCCCGCGCTCCTCGTCGCCGAGCACCAGCCCGGGGGTCGCGGCCGGCTCGGCCGCTCGTGGACGACGCCGCCCCGCACCGCCCTGCTCGGCTCCCTCCTGCTGCGGCCCGACGTGCCGCGCGAGGCCCTGAGCTGGCTCCCGCTGCTCGCCGGCCTCGCGACCGCCCGCGCGCTGCGCGCCACCGCCGGCGTCGACGCCGTCGTCAAGTGGCCCAACGACGTCCTCGTCCCCGACCCCGGCGCGGGCGAGCCCGCGCCGCTGCGCAAGGTCGCGGGGATCCTCGCCGAGGTGCTGCCCGACGGCGGGGTCGTCGTCGGCGTCGGCCTCAACGTCGCGCAGCGGCGCGACGAGCTGCCCGTCCCGACGGCCACGTCGCTCGCCCTCGCGGGGGCCGCGACGACCGACCGGGAGGTCGTGCTCGTCGCGCTGCACGAGGCCTTCGGCGAGGTCCTCGCGCGCTGGCAGGACGCCGGCGGCGACGCGCACGCCGCCGGGCTCGACGCCGACTGCGCCGAGGTCAGCGCCACGCTCGGCACGCGCGTGCGCGTCGAGCGCGTCGCGGGCGGGGACGTCGTCGGGCTCGCAGCCGGGCTCGCCCCCGACGGCGGCCTCGAGGTCCGCCTCGACGACGGCACGACGACCGTCCACCACAGCGGCGACGTGCACCACCTGCGCCCCCACGTCTGACCGGCCCCACGCCCGACCGCACCCGCGCGAGGTCGGCGGTCCCAGGCCGGGTCGGCGGTCGTGCGTACCGATCTCGCGTGCGACCGCCGATCTCGGCGAGCCCGGCCGAGGAATAGGATCGCCGGGTGCCAGTGGACCCGGAGAACGAGCTCGCCCCCGCACCGTCCGCGACGACCGCGGAGGGCGACGCACCGACCACCGAGGCCGAGGCGACCGAGGCGGTGCTCGACGAGGCGCTCCTCGGCGGACCCCGCACCCTGACGGTCGAACGGCTCGCCGAGCGGGCCGGGGTCGACGAGGACCGCGTCCGCGGCTACTGGCAGGCCCTGGGGCTCCCGCTCACCGAGGGCGAGGAGCACGCCTTCACCGAGCGCGACGCGCAGGCGCTCGCGGACGTGTTCGCGTTCGCCGCGCAGGAGCAGCTCGACCAGCGTGCCCTCACGACGCTCATCCGCTCGACGGGGCACACGACCGAGCGCCTCGTGCTGTGGCAGGTCGAGGCGCTCGTCGAGCACCTCACGCGGCGGTTCGACCTCGACGACACGAGCGCGCGCCTGCTCGTGCTCGACCGGCTCCCCGAGCTCGCGCCCGTCCTCGAGGAGCAGCTCCTGCACGCGTGGCGACGCCAGCTCGCGGCCGTCGCCGGGAGGTTCGCGGTCGAGTTCTCGGACGCCCGCGCCACCGCCGTCGACGAGCACGAGCTCCCGCTGCCGCGCGCGGTCGGCTTCGCGGACATCGTGTCCTTCACGCAGCGCACCCGCGGGCTCGGATCGAGCGAGCTCGCCGAGTTCGTGCAGCTCTTCGAGACGAGCGCGCGCGACGTCATCACCGCCGCCGGCGGGCGCGTCGTCAAGACGATCGGCGACGCGGTGCTCTACGTGGCCGACGACGTCGCGACCGGCGCGCGGGTCGCGCTCGGCCTGGCCGCGGCGGGCGGCCGCGAGGAGGACGTCGACGTGCCGCCGGTGCGCGTGAGCCTCGTGTGGGGCCGCGTGCTGTCCCGGTTCGGCGACGTGTTCGGCCCGAGCGTCAACCTCGCGGCGCGCCTCGTCGACATCGCCGACCCGACGACGGTGCTCGTCGACCGCGAGACGGCGGGCCTGCTCGCCGGCGACCAGCGGTTCGCGCTCACGGCGCAGCCCGAGACGGAGGTGCAGGGCCTCGGGACGATCGAGCCCGTGCGCCTCCAGTGGGCCTACCGCGGCTGACCGGCTGCGTCGGGCGCGCGGCCGCTGACGTCCGCGCGGCAGGACCCGTGCCGGTCAGACGGCCTCGAGGAGCCCCGGGCCGTCGTTCGTCACCGAGTTGACCAGGGTCGAGATCTCGCGCGCGACCATGGGGACGTCGTCGTGCGGGCCGCCGAGCCCGAGGAGGTCGGCGGCGCCCCGCGCGTCGACCGCCGGGTCGAGCCACGCGTCCCAGGCGTCGGACGGCAGGGCGAGCGGCATGCGGTCGTGGATCTCGGCGAGGTAGGGCGCCGCGTCGGTCGTGATGATGGTCGTCGAGACGAGCCAGCGGTCCGGGTCGTCGTCCGCCTTGGTGCGGTCGCGCCAGAACTCGTAGAGCCCCGCGAACGCGGCGCTGCGCCCGTCGCCGGGCGCGATCCAGTACGGCTGCTTGGGGACCTTGCCCCGGCGCGCCGGCGCGCCCGCCGACCCGGCGGGGGACGCGCCGTCGGGCAGGACGCGCCACTCGTAGTAGCCGTCGGCGGGCACGAGGCACCGCCGCACGCCGAACGGCTTGGCGAACGCCGGCTTGTCGAGGATCGACTCCGCGCGCGCGTTGATCATCCGTGCGCCGCCCTTCGGGTCCTTCGACCACGACGGCACGAGGCCCCAGCGCGCGAGCCGCAACGAGCGGCGCACCTCGCCCGTGTCCTTCGCGGCGCGCTCGACGACGATCCGCACCGGGTCCGTCGGCGCGAGGTTCCACGACGGCGGGAGGAGGCGCGCGTCGTCGGCCACGTCGGCGATCGCGAACTCGTCCGCGAGGTCCTGGGCGTCCCGGAAGGAGGCATAGCGTCCGCACATGCCTCCAGCGTGCCGCACGCCACCCACGCTCGCGCCGGGGACGACGGGCGGGCACGGGGGAGGGTCCCGCTCCGCGGGCACGGCGGCCGAGACGGTTGCCGAGGGAGAGCAGGGTCACGCCCAGGACCCCGGTCCGCGCGCGATCGAATCGTTACGATGGGAGTCATGCCCCCCTCCTCGGTCGACCCCGCCGTGCCCCGACCGAGATCGTCCGCCCGCTGGGTCCTGCTGCTCGGTGCGCTCGCCACGCTGCCCGCGCTCACGGTGGACATGTACCTCCCGCTCCTGCCCGACGTGGGCGCCGAGCTCGGCGCGCCCGACTCCCTCGCGCAGCTCACGCTGTCCGGCATGCTCCTCGGCGGCGCCGTCGGGCAGCTCGTCATCGGGCCGCTCTCCGACCGCTACGGCCGGCGCCTGCCCGTGCTCGTCGGGCTCTCGCTGCACGTCGTCACGTCGCTCCTGTGCGCGTTCGCGCCCAGCATCGGCTTCCTCATCGGCCTGCGCGTGCTCCAGGGGTTCTTCAACGCGTCCGCGTCGGTCGTCGCGATCGCCGCCATCCGCGACCGGTTCACCGGATCCGAGGCCGCGCGCGTCCTGTCGCGGCTCATGCTCGTCATCGGGCTCGCGCCGCTCCTCGCGCCCTCCATCGGGTCGTTCATCGGCGCGCACGCCACCTGGCGGGCGGTCTTCTGGGTCCTCGCGCTCGGCGGCGTCGTGCTCGGCGCGATCGTCCTGTTCTTCATGCCCGAGTCCCTGCCGCTCGAGCGCCGTCGCCCCGCCGGCGCGCGCACCGTCCTGCGCGGGTACGCGGGCCTCCTGCGCGACCGGCACTTCGTCGCGCTCGCCGTGCTCCCCGGCCTCGGGCAGGCCGTGCTCATGAGCTACGTCGTCGGCTCGCCCTTCGTCCTGCAGGAGGGGTACGGGCTCAGCCACGGGCAGTTCGCGCTCCTGTTCGCCGTGAACGGCATCGGGCTCGTGCTGTCGGCGCAGGCGAACGCCGCGCTCGTCCGCCGCGTCGCGCCCGTGCGGCTGCTCCGGACGGCGCTCGTCGTGCAGGGCGTGCTCGCCGTCGGTCTCCTCGTGGTCGCCCTGACCGGGGCGGGCGGGATCGTCGGGATCGTCGCCGCCCTGTTCCTCGTCCTGTCGATGCAGGGCCTCATCCCCGCGAACGCCTCCGCGCTCGCGCTCACCCGGCACGGCGAGATCGCCGGCACCGCCGCCGCGGTCATCGGCGCGTTCCAGGCCGGCGTCGCCGGGCTCGTGAGCCCGCTCGTCGGCGTCCTCGGCGGCGACGCCGTCGCGATGTCCACCGTCATGCTCGGGGCCGTCGTCGCGTCGATCCTCGTGCTCGCGCTCGCGACGCCCGCGTTCCGCCGCGGGGGCTGGCACACGCCCGTCTGACCCGTTCTTCGCCGCCCTTTCACATGTCCTCCTGCCGGTCCGGCACACGTTTTCGCGCGCGACCCTCTACTCTCGGACCGTGCCGAAGTCCGCCCCCGCCTCGCCGCCCGCACGCGCGAGGTCCCGCGCGACGCAGGAGACGCGCTCCCGGGAGGGCGGGACGGACAAACCCACCGGCGGCCCGCACCACGCCCGCGCGCTCCGCTCGCACCGCGTCGCCCGCGCGATCGGGCTCGTCCTCACCGGCGCGTTCGTCTTCGTCGCCGTCGGCGCCGGAGCCGTGTACCTCGACCTCAAGTCGAAGATCACGGTGAGCGACGTGTCCGAGTACGTCGTCGGCATGCCGACCGCGGCGCCGCCCAAGGACCCGTCCGACCCGTTCGCGGGCAAGGCGCTCAACATCCTCGTCATGGGCACGGACTACCGCGACGCCGAGAACGCGGCGCTCGCGGGCGAGGAGGAGGGCATGCGGTCCGACACCACGTTCATCGTGCACGTGTCCGGCGACCGCACGCGCATGGAGGTCGTGTCGATCCCGCGCGACTCGCTCGTCGACCTGCCCGCGTGCAAGCTGCCCGACGGATCCATGTCCTCGCCGCGGCGCAACACCATGTTCAACGAGGCCTTCCAGATCGGGTCGGGCGGCGTCGACGACATGGAGGCGGCCGCCGGCTGCACGATCTCGTCGGTCTACAGCCTCACGGGCGTGCCCATCACCAACCACGTCGTCGTCAAGATGACCGGGGTCATCGGCGTGGTCGACGCGATCGACGGCGTGACCATGTGCTTCCCGGAGCCGATCAAGGAGGACCCCCGGTACGGCACCCTCGACCTCCCTGCCGGCGAGCACACGCTCGACGGGCACGAGGCGATCGGCTTCCTCCGGGCACGGCACGGCACCGGCATGGGCCTCGAGATGGGCTCCGACCTCACCCGCATCGCGCGGCAGCAGGCGTTCATCGACTCGGCGGTGCGCGAGCTCCTCTCGCAGAACATCATCACCAACTCGCCCCAGCTCTACGGGGTCATCGAGGCCGTGCTCGGCTCCATCAGCGCGGACCCGACGATCGCGGACCCGACGGCGCTCGCCGGGCTCGCGTTCAGCCTGCGGGCCATCAAGCCCGCCGAGGTCGTCTTCACCCAGGTCCCCGTCGTGGACGCGGCGAGCGACCGCAACCGCGTCGAGTGGACGGCGGAGGCGGACGCGATCTGGCAGCGGCTGATCGACGACACGCCCCCGCCCGGGCACGAGCCCGTCGCGGACCCCCGCGACGACGCCACGGCGCCCGCGGACGGCGCGACCGACCCCGGTGCAGGGACGGACCCGGGCACCACCGACCCCGGGACCGGTGGCGTCGACCCCGGCACGGGCGCGACGGACCCCGGTGCCGGGACCGACCCGGGCGCCGGCGCGACGGAAGAGCCGCGCGACGGCGTGTGCGCCTGATCTCGCTCAGGGCCGCGATGCGCCGAGCGCGGCCAGGCGCCGCACCGCCTCGTGCAGGACGTCCGCGCTCTTGACGAACGTGAACCGGACGCGCGACGCGAGCGCGCGCGCCGTCGTCGACCCCGGGGTGCAGAACGCGCTCACGGGGACGGCCACGACGCCCGCGAGGGCGGGCAGCGCGCGGCACAGCGCGGCGCCGTCCTCGAACCCGAGCGCGGCGCCGTCGGCGATGACGAAGTACGTGCCCTGCGGCACGACGACGTCGAACCCCGCGCGGACCAGCCCCTCGCACAGCAGGTCCCGGCGCGCGGCGAGCGAGTCGGCGAGCGCACGCGGGGTCTCGTCGTCCGCGAGCGCGTCGGCGATCGCCGGCTGGAACGGCGCGCCCGACGTGTAGGTGAGGAACTGCTTCACCGTGCGGACGGCCGTGACGAGCGGCTCGGGTCCGTGCAGCCACCCGACCTTCCAGCCCGTGAACGAGAACGTCTTGCCGGCCGACGAGATGGTGATCGTCCGCTGCCGCATCCCCGGCAGGGTCGCGATCGGCACGTGCCGGGCGTCGTCGAACGTCAGGTGCTCGTACACCTCGTCCGTCACGACCACGGCGTCGTGCCGGCGCGCGACGGCGGCGATCGCGTCGAGCTCGTCGAGGTCGAGCACCGTGCCCGTCGGGTTGTGCGGCGAGTTCACGACGATCAGGCGCGTGCGGTCGGTGACGGCCGCGCGCAGCGCGTCCACGTCGAGCCGGAACCGGTCGGGCCCGGGGAGCAGGGGGACCGTGACGTGCCGCGCGCCCGCGAGCGCGATGCACGCGGCGTGGGAGTCGTAGAACGGCTCGAGCGTCACGACGTCGTCGCCCGGGCCGGCGAGCGCGAGGATCGTCGCCGCGAGCGCCTCGGTCGCGCCCGTCGTCACGAGCACCTCGGTCTCCGGGTCCGGGTCCAGGCCGTAGTGGCGGAACTGGTGGCTCGCGACGGCGTTGCGCAGCGCGAGGATGCCAGGACCCGGCGGGTACTGGTTGTGGCCGTCCTCGATCGCGCGCACCGCGGCGTGCTTCACCGCGAGCGGGCCGTCGACGTCCGGGAAGCCCTGCCCGAGGTTGATCGCCCCGGTGCGCTGCGCGAGCGCCGTCATCTCGGCGAAGATCGTCGCTGCGACCGCGCCGTCGGAGCCGAGCAGGCCCGTGGCGCGCGCGGCGGCCTGCCAGCGGCCGGGCGGGAGGTCCGTCATGGCCCGACCCTAGCCCTCGCGACGACCACGATGTGGGACGCAGGGAGCGCGGTCCCCCCCTCGACGGCGCGGGATTCCAGGGCGCCCGCGACCTTGTCCACAGGGGCGGTTCACGAGGGCGCGTCCATGCCCTACTCTCTGGCGCAGATCGTTGACGACCGGCGGGGCAGCCGGCCGACGGAGCAGGGGGAATGCTCGACATGTCTACGGACACGCACGCCGTCGGCGTGCTCGAGGGCGAGGTGCGCGAGCTCGTCCGACGGCGCGGGGTCGACCCCGCGCGCGACCGCGCGGCCGTCGACCAGCTGGTCCGCGACGTCGTCGCGGACTACGAGACGCGCAGCGCGCTCGGGGCCGTCGCGCCCCTCGCCGACCCGGCCGCCGCCGGTCGCGCGGTCGTCGACGCCGTCGCCGGGCTCGGTCCGCTCCAGCCGTACCTCGACGACCCGGAGATCGAGGAGATCTGGATCAACGCACCCTCCCAGGTGTTCGTGGCGCGCGGCGGGACGTCGGAGCTGACGACGACGATCCTCACCGCGCAGCAGGTGCGCGACCTCGTGGAGCAGATGCTGCGGTCGTCCGGGCGCCGGCTCGACCTGTCGAGCCCGTTCGTCGACGCGTGCCTCCCGGGCGGGGAACGGCTGCACGTCGTCATCCCCGACGTCACGCGCAGCGAGTGGGCGGTGAACATCCGCAAGCACGTCGTCCGGGCGTCGCACCTGGACGACCTGGTCCGGCTCGGCGCGCTCCCGCCCCAGGCCGCGGCGTTCCTCGACGCGTCCGTGCGCGCCGGGCTGAACATCCTCGTCGCGGGGGCAACGCAGGCGGGCAAGACGACGATGCTCAACGCCCTCGCCGGGTCCGTCCCGCCCGCGCAGCGCGTCGTCACGTGCGAGGAGGTGTTCGAGCTGCGCTTCGCCGTGCGCGACGTCGTGTCGCTCCAGTGCCGGCAGCCGAGCCTCGAGGGCACGGGGGAGATCCCGTTGCGACGCCTGGTCAAGGAGGCGCTGCGCATGCGCCCGGACCGCATCGTCATCGGCGAGGTCCGCGAGGCGGAGAGCCTCGACCTGCTCGTCGCGCTGAACGCGGGAGTCCCGGGGATGTGCACGATCCACGCCAACTCCGCGCGGGAGGCGATCACCAAGATGTGCACGTTGCCCCTGCTCGCGGGCGAGAACGTGTCGGACCGCTTCGTGGTGCCGACGGTCGCGGCCGCCATCGACCTCGTCGTGCACCTGGGCGTCGACGCCGACGGGCGTCGCGGCGTGCGAGAGATCCTCGGTGTGACGGGACGCGTCGAGCAGGGCGTCGTGGAGGCCGCGGAGATCTTCGTCCGCTCGGGCGACCGTCTGGTGCGCGCCGGAGGATTCCCGCCGCGCGCCGAGCGCTTCGTCCGCGCGGGCATCGACCTGGCAGCGGTCCTGCGGCCCGGGCCGGCCGGTGCCGACGTGCTCGACGGCGCCGCGCCGACGAGGGTGGGGTGACCGTGGGCGTGGCGGTAGGACTGCTCCTCGGCGCCGGGCTGTTCTGCGTCTGGTGGTCGTTCTGGGCGCCCGGGCCCCCGCGCGTGCGGCGTGCCGACGGGTGGGCGGCACGCACCCAGGACCTGCTCGTCCAGGCCGGTGCACCGGCGGTGACGCCCGGCGCCCTGGTGGTCGCGAGCGTCGGCGTCGGGCTCGTCGTGCTCCTCGTCGGGACCGTGCTCGCGCGGTCCTGGACGATCGCGACGTACTTCGCCGTGATCGCCGCGGGTGCACCGGCGCTCCTCGTGCGCTCCCGCGCGCGTCGGCGGCGTGCGCGACTGCGGGAGGTCTGGCCCGAGGTGCTCGACCATCTGTCCTCGGGCGTGCGGGCCGGGCTGTCGTTGCCCGAGGCCGTGGGTCAGCTCGGCGAGCGCGGTCCCGTCGAGCTGCGCGAGCCGTTCACCCAGTTCGCGCGCGACTACCGCGCCTCCGGCCGGTTCGGGGAGTGCCTCGACCTGCTCAAGGACCGGCTCGCGGACCCGGTCGCCGACCGCATCGTCGAGGCGCTCCGGATCACGCGGGACGTCGGCGGCACCGACCTGGGTCGCCTCCTGCGCACCCTCTCGACCTTCCTGCGCGAGGACGTCCGGACGCGCGGCGAGCTCGAGGCCCGGCAGTCGTGGACCGTGAACGGGGCACGGCTCGCCGTCGCCGGGCCGTGGGTCGTGCTCGGCTTCCTCGCGACGCGCCCGGAGACGGCGGCCGCGTACAACTCGATGACGGGCGGACTCGTCCTCGCCGCGGGCGCGGCCTGCTCGGCGGCGGCCTACCAGCTCATGCTGCGGATCGGGCGGCTGCCCGAGGAGGAGCGGGTGCTGCGATGAGTGCCGTCGACGTGTCCTGGACCGGCGCCGTGATCGGCGCGCTCGGCGGGCTGGGCGTCCTCCTCGTCCTCACCGGGCTCCGAGGGCGGGCGATCCGCCTCGACGAGCGGCTCGCACCCTACCTGCGCACGCACGACCGCACGTCGGTGCTGCTGCGCGACCACCCCGTACGTTCACCCTTCCCGACCCTCGAACGCCTCCTCGCACCGCTGCTCGCCGACGCGGGCCGCGCGCTGGAGCGGTTCGGCTCGACGGCGTCCGACGTCCGGCGCCGTCTCGACCGCGCCGGTCGTGGCCGCAGCGTCGAGCAGTTCCGCGCACGGCAGCTCGTGTGGGGCGTCGTCGGGCTCGGCGGCGGGACGGCGCTCGCGGTGCTGCTCGCGGCGACGCGGGGGTCGTCGGCCGCCGCGCTGCTGGTCCTCGTGCTGCTGTGCGGCGCCGGCGGGGTGCTCGCGTGCGACCACGCGCTGACCCGCGCCGTGCGACGTCGGGAGGAGCGCATGCTCGCCGAGTTCCCCACGGTCGCGGAGCTCCTCGCGCTCGCGGTGAACGCGGGCGAGGGACCGGTCGCCGCGCTCGAGCGCGTCGCGACCACCGCGCACGGCGAGCTCTCCGGGGAGCTGCGCACGACCCTCGCGACCGTGCGCGCCGGGACCCCGCTCGCGCGGGCGCTCGAGCAGCTCGCCGACCGCACGGGGCTGCCGAGCCTCACCCGCTTCGCGGAGGGGGTCGCGGTGGCCGTCGAACGGGGGACCCCGCTCGCCGACGTGCTGCGCGCGCAGGCGCAGGACGTGCGCGAGTCGGGTCGCCGCGCGCTCATGGAGGCGGGTGGCAGAAAGGAGGTCGTGATGATGGTCCCCGTCGTCTTCCTCATCCTCCCCGTGACGGTGGTCTTCGCCGTCTTCCCGTCGCTCGCGACCCTGCGGGTCGGCTTCTGAGCAGCAGCCACGAACGTCCCCACGAGCCGACACGAACTCTAGACACGACCGTCCGGCACGACCGTCCGGCACGACCGTCCGGCACGACCGTCCGGCACGACCGATCGACCGACCACGAAGGAGAGCCATGCAGGGGTGGAACCGAGGGAACCAGGCCGTGCGCGCCGCAGCGCGCGGCGTGCTCGGGCGACTGACCGGGCAGGACCGGGAACGCGGTGACGTGCCGGGCTGGGTGCTCATCACCCTGATGACGGCGGGACTGGTGATCGCCCTGTGGGCCGTCGCGGGGCCGGCGCTGACCCAGGCCTTCAGCAACGCGATCTCGAGCGTCGGTGCCCCCTGAGGTGGAGGGTCGCGGTGGTCCGGGAGCCGGCGTCGACGATCCGGAGCGGGGCTCCGCCGTCGTCGAGTTCACCCTCGTCTCCGTCCTCGTGATCGTGCTGTTCCTCGGGGTGGTCCAGGTCGCGCTCGCCGTCCACGTGCGCGCGACGCTGGTGGACTGTGCGGCGGAAGGCGCCCGCGTCGCGGGCCGGGCGGACCGTGGCCCGCGCGACGGCGCGGACCGCACGCGCGATCTCGTCGTGTCCGCGCTGTCGGCGCGGTACGCGCAGGACGTCGTCGCGCGCGAGACGGTGGTGGACGGTCTTCCCGTCGTCGAGGTCACGGTGACCGCCCCGCTCCCGGTCGTCGGGCTGCTCGGCCCTGCCGGAGCACTGACCGTCCGCGGTCACGCGCTGGAGGAGGCTCCGTGAGGCACGCGCTCCTCCGGCTCCGTACGAGGCTGACAGGGCAGTCCGCGGACCGGGGGAGCGCGGTCGTCGAGTTCCTCGGCGTCGCGCTCGTCCTCCTCCTGCCGGTCCTCTACCTCGTGCTCACGGTGGGTCGGGTGCAGGCGGCGACGTTCGCCGTGGAGGGCGCCTCCCGCGAGGCGGCGCGCGCGTTCGTCACCGCGCCGTCGTCCGACGACGGCGCCCGGCTCGCCTCGGCGGCCGTGACCCTGGCGCTCGGCGACCAGGGGTTCGCCCCGACCCCGGGCGGCCTGAGGATCGCGTGCTCGTCGGAACGCTGCCTGGAACCGGGCGGCGAGGTCACGGCGCACGTCCGGCTCGACGTGCCGCTCCCGCTCGTGCCCGAGTTCGTGCGGGGGGTCGTCCCGCTCTCCGTCCCCGTGGAGGCGCGGCATGTCGCGTCCGTCGACGCGTACGCGGCGCGGCGGCCGTGAGCTCCTCGACACCCGTGAGCGCCCCGTCGCCCCTGGGCGCCTCGACACGGGGAGGCGCACCGGCGCCCGCAGGCACGCCGGCACCCGTAGGCACCCCGACGCCCGTGGGCGCCTCGACATCTCTCGTCACGGTGACAGCTCGGGGCACCCCGACACCCGGGGGCACACTCGGACTCGGTCCCGGGCGACGGTCCGGGGCCGTCGTCCGCGGGCCGGCCGCGCTCGTCGGGCGGCTGCGGAGATCGGACGACGGAGAGGAGGACGGCCGCATCATGCTCCTCACGAGCGCCTTCGTCGCGTTCGCGCTCCTCCTCGTGACGGTGGTGGTGAGCGCCTCGGAGGTACACCTCGAGCGCAAGCGGCTCTACGAGCTCGCGGACGCGCTCGCGCTCACGGCGGCCGACTCGACGACCCACGAGACGTTCTACTCCGGCGGCGCCGCGCCGCCGGTCGAGGGTGCCGTCCTCACACTCACCGACGCCGGGATCCGCGCGGACGTCGACGACTATCTCGCCCGGAACCCGAAGGCGCTCGCCGGTCTGAGCGAGGTCGTGGTGACCGACGCGTCGACCGGAGACGGGCGCACGGCGTCGGTCGGCCTCGCTGCGCGGGCGCGACCCGCGATGATCAGCTGGGTGACCGGGGCGTGGAGTGATGGCATCATCGTGCGTGCAGAGTCACGTGCCAGAGCGTGGTGAGCACCTGTTGCTTTTCGACGAAGAACGTCCAGGGAAAGGAATGCCGCAACGTCGCGTGAGCGCGCTCCCGCGCCTTTGTTCACTTCCTTAACTTTGGATGGCCACTTCTGTTCCGACCCTGTCAAAACCCTGGGTTCGCCGCTATGGTGATCCGGTCCGACAACAACTCCAACGATGGAGAGCTACAACATGAACGCACGAGCAACGAAGAAGCTCGTCGCCGGGGGTGCCCTCGGCGCGATGCTCATCGGCACGGTCGCCCTCGCGTCCGCTGCCTCCGCCGACCAGGTGGGCGACGACACGAACGTCGACGTCTCCGTCGAGATCGAGTCCAACGTGGAGCCGGGCAACCTCGCCCTCACGGTCGCTGCGAACTCGACCACGCTGACCGAGGCCGACGAGTCGTCGGTCGAGGGCACGCGCGAGTTCAACGGCGCGCTCCCGGAGGTCACCGTCACCGACACGCGGACCGAGGTGCCCGAGGGCGCCTACTGGTACGTGCTGGGCAGCGCGTCCGCCTTCACGGGCGACGCGGGCGAGATCGGCGCCGACAACCTCGGCTGGGCCCCCACCCTCGTCGACGGTGGCGACACCGGCCTGGTCTCCGAGGGTGAGCCGGTCGAGCCGGCCCTCGAGGACGGCCCGGGTCTCGTCGATCAGGAGCTCCTGGTCTCGACGTTCGACTCGGCCGAGGTCAACCCGGAGGGTTCCTGGACCGCCGGCGCGAACCTCACGCTGCGCACGGGCGAGGACGTCGCGCCGGGCGCGTACAACTCGACCATCACGCTGTCCCTGTTCGAGGACTGAGCCGTCCCGACGTCCCGGTGACCGGTCCCGACCGGGCACCGACCGAGTAGTCACACGACGGGTCGCACCGTCCCGCACGACCACGGTCTGCGGGGCGGGCGACCCGTCGTCGTACGGAGAGAAGCCCCTGCGTGATCCCCGCACCAACGCACCCCGCCCGCACCGGGAGGTCGTCCCGCCGTCGTGGGCGTCGTCTCGTCCTCGCCGCGAGCGCCCTCGCCCTCGGCCTCCTGCCCGCGACCCCGCTCGCGGTCGCCGCGTCTGCGACGACCGCCGCCACGAGCGCGCACGCCGGCCTCGGGAGCGCGCAGAGCGACGTCGTGAGCGCTCTGTCGACGGCGCTGCCCCTCGACACCGAGGACCGCATCACGTGGGGCGTCAAGCCCGCGGACGCGAACGGTCCCGACGGGCGTCGCGGCGTCGACCTCGTCGCCGACCCGGGCACGACGGTCGAGGAGCACATCGCCGTCTCGAACTTCAGCGACGTGCCGGCCACGTTCGCGCTCAAGGCCGCGGACGGCTATCTCACCGCCAACGGGCGATTCAACATGCTCTCCTCGGACCAGGAGTCCACCGACGCGGGGACGTGGTTCACCGTCCAGGAGAGCGTCGAGGTGGGCCCCAAGGAGACGGTGGTCGTCCCGTACACGATCACGGTCCCCGAGAACGCCACCCCGGGCGACCACCCGGCGGGCATCGCGGCGTCGGTCACGAGCACGGGCGGTGGCGAGGGCGGTACGAGCGTCGGCGTCGAGAGCCGCGTCGGGTTCCGCGTCACGACGCGCGTCACCGGCGAGATCCAGCCCGCGCTCGCCGTCGAGGGCGTCAAGGCGTCCTACGCGCCCTCGTGGAACCCGTTCGCGGCGGGCGACCTCACCGTCTCCTACGACGTCGCCAACGACGGCAACGTGCGCCTCGGCGCCGAGGGCCAGGTCGCGACGTCCGCCCTCTTCGGCGCCCTCGTCGACGAGGCCGCCGCGGAACCGCTCGGCGAGGTCCTGCCGGGCGGCTCGCTGCGGAGCAAGGTCGCGTTCGCCGACGTCTGGCCGCTCGGACCGGTCAGCACGACGATCACCGTGACGCCGACCGTCGTCGGCGACGACCAGGTCGACGCGCCGCTCGACCCGGTCACCGTCACCGTGACCACGTGGGCGGTGCCGTGGCCGCAGCTCCTGCTCCTCGCGATCGTCGTCGTCGTGATCCTCGGCGTCCGGGACGACCGGCGGCGCCGGCGCCAGCGCCTCGAGGCGATGCTCGCGAAGGCGCGCGACGAGGGCCGCCAGCAGGCCACGACCACCGAGCCGGCCTCGTCGACCACGGGCGGGTCCGCCGCGCAGGGCGGCACGAAGGACTGACGGCGACGCGCCGTCGGGCGGGCCTCGCCCGACGGCGCCCAACCCCGCGCCGACCCCCGCGGCGGTCCCACGCGCGGACCTGGCGAGGAGACCCTGCGCGGAACCGTCGCCGTGCCCTCGCGCGACGGCGCCGACCGCGCGCGGGGTCGCGTAACCTTGAACCTCGTGGCCACCATCGACTTCCCGTCCGAGATCAAGGCGCTGCGGAGCACGCTCGAGTCCATCGAGAGCGTGAGCGACCCGGAGGAGCTGCGCGCGACGATCGCGGACCTCTCGGAGAAGGCGTCGGCGCCCGACCTGTGGGACGACCCGGACGCCGCGCAGAAGGTGACGTCGGCGCTCTCCGCCGCGCAGTCGGAGCTGGACCGGGTGAAGAAGCTCGGGCAGCGCATCGCCGACGTCGAGACCCTGGTCGAGATGGGCCAGGAGATGGAGGACGAGGACACCCTCGTCGAGGCCGAGAACGAGGTCGCCGCCATCCGCAAGGACCTCGACCAGCTCGAGGTCCGCACCCTGCTCGCCGGCGAGTACGACGCGCGCGAGGCCGTCGTGACGATCCGCGCAGGCGCCGGCGGCGTGGACGCGGCCGACTTCGCCGAGATGCTGCTGCGCATGTACCTGCGCTGGGCGGAGCGCCACGGCTACCCGACGACCGTCCTCGACACGTCGTACGCGGAGGAGGCCGGGCTCAAGTCCGCGACGTTCGAGGTGAAGGCACCGTACGCGTTCGGCCACCTGTCGGTCGAGGCGGGCACCCACCGCCTCGTGCGCATCTCGCCGTTCGACAACCAGGGCCGTCGCCAGACGTCGTTCGCGGCGGTCGAGGTGATCCCGCTCATCGAGCAGACGGACTCCATCGAGATCCCGGAGTCGGAGATCAAGGTCGACGTGTTCCGGTCCTCGGGCCCGGGTGGGCAGTCGGTCAACACGACGGACTCCGCGGTGCGCATGACGCACATCCCGACGGGCATCGTCGTCTCGATGCAGAACGAGAAGTCGCAGATCCAGAACCGCGCCGCCGCGCTCCGCGTGCTCCAGTCCCGCCTGCTGCTCGTGCGTCAGGAGGAGGAGAACGCGAAGAAGAAGGAGCTCGCGGGCGACATCAAGGCGAGCTGGGGCGACCAGATGCGCTCCTACGTGCTGCAGCCGTACCAGATGGTCAAGGACCTGCGCACCGAGCACGAGGTGGGCAACCCCTCGGCGGTGTTCGACGGCGACATCGACGACTTCATCGAGGCCGGGATCCGCTGGCGCCGTGGGGTGCAGAAGGACGCCTGACCCTCCTCGGCCGCCCCGGGCCGATTGATCCGAGCAACGGATCGATGCGCCCGGGTGCGGCGTGTCCACCCCGTCGGGCCGGAGACGCATGCCTACCCTCGGGATCGTGCGACGAACCTCGTTCGTCCACGGATCGACCCCCGACCCGAGGAACGTGCCGCTGTGATCCGCTTCGAGAACGTCACCAAGGTCTACGCGCGCGGCGCGAGGCCGGCCGTCGACGACGTGTCGTTGGAGGTCCGACGCGGCGAGTTCGTCTTCCTCGTCGGCGCCTCCGGCTCCGGCAAGTCGACGTGCCTGCACCTCGTCCTGCGCGAGGAGCGCCCGACGAAGGGCAAGGTCTTCGTCGCGGGCCGCGACCTCGGGTCGATGTCGAGCTGGAACGTCCCCAAGCTGCGCCGCCAGATCGGGGTGGTCTTCCAGGACTTCCGCCTGCTGCCCAACAAGACGGTGTTCGAGAACGTCGCCTTCGCGCTCCAGGTCATCGGCAAGCCGCGTCACACCATCGCCATCACGGTGCCCGAGACGCTCGAGATGGTGGGGCTCGCCGGCAAGGAGAAGCGCCGCCCGCACGAGCTCTCCGGTGGTGAGCAGCAGCGCGTCGCCATCGCGCGCGCCATGGTCAACCGCCCGCCGATCCTGCTCGCCGACGAGCCGACCGGGAACCTCGACCCCACGACGTCCCTCGGGATCATGCGCCTGCTCGACCGCATCAACCGCACCGGCACGACCGTCGTCATGGCGACGCACGACGAGGAGATCGTCAACCAGATGCGCCGCCGCGTCGTCGAGCTCGACACCGGCACGCTCGTGCGCGACCAGGCGCACGGGTCGTACGGCGCGCGCGGTCAGGTCATCCCCGACCCGACGACCACCGCCGCGGCACCCGAGTCGGCGCCGACCGCCGTCGTGCGACGCGCGGCGCGCCCGACCGCGGCGCCCGACCCGGCGTCCCGGTCCGGGCAGGCCCCCGCCGAGACCGCGGACCAGGCGTCGACGCCCGGCACGACGACCGGTGCGACGCCCGTGGCGGACGCGCCCGGGCGACCCCCGCTGCCCCGGCGACGCTCGACGCGTCGCCGCGTCGACGCGAACGCGGGGGAGTGAGCGGCGTGCGACTCCAGTTCATCCTCGCGGAGCTCGGTCAGGGCCTCCGGCGCAACGTCTCCATGGCGGTCTCCGTCGTGCTCGTCACCTTCGTCTCGTTGACGTTCGTCGGGTCGTCCCTGCTGCTCCAGGCGCAGATCGGCAAGCTCAAGGACGACTGGTACGACAAGGTCGAGGTGTCCGTCTTCCTGTGCCCGGCCGGGTCGCCGTCGCCCACGTGCGCGGCCGGCGAGGCCACGCCCGAGCAGATCGCGGCGATCGAGGACCTGTTCGACTCCGAGCTCGGCGACGAGATCCAGACGGTGTACTTCGAGTCCAAGGACGACGCGTTCGCGGCGTTCACCGAGCGCTACCCCGACGGGTACCTCGGCACACAGCTCACGGTCGACGACATGCAGGCGTCCTTCCGCCTCAAGCTCACCAACCCGGTTAACTACGAGGTCGTCAACGACGTCGTGACGGGGCGGCCTGGCGTCGAGGTGGTCGAGGACCAGCGTCGCATCTTCGACTCGCTCTTCCTCGCGCTCAACCGCGCGTCGCTGCTCGCGGCCGGTCTCGCGGCGGTCATGCTGCTCGCCGCCGTGCTGCTCATCACGACGACGATCCGCCTCTCCGCGCTGAGCCGACGGCGCGAGACGGGCATCATGCGGCTCGTCGGGGCGTCGAACCTGTTCATCCAGCTCCCGTTCCTGCTCGAGGGGGCGATCGCCGCCGTGCTCGGCGCGGTCCTCGCGGTCGGCGGGCTCTGGGTCGGGGTGAAGTACCTCGTCACCGACTGGTTGTCCCAGTCCGTGACGTGGGTGGCCTACGTCGACGAGGCGGACGTGCTGCGCATCGCACCCGTGCTCGTCGGGATCGCTTTCCTGCTGGCGGCCGTGTCCTCGGTCGTCACGCTCAACCGCCACACGAGGGTGTGAGATGACCCGGGACCTCCGCCGCGCGACAGCGGCTCTGATCGCCACGACCCTGCTCCTCGTGGGCGGCGTCTCCTCGGCCTCCGCCGACGACATCGACGACCGCCGTGCCGCGGCGGAGCGCCGCCAGTCCGAGATCCTCGGCAACCGCGAGCAGCTCCAGTCCGAGCTCGAGGACACGGACTCGGCGCTCGCCCAGGCCGTCGTGGACCTCCAGGCCATCGAGGCGCGGCTGCCCGTCGCGCAGGCCGAGCTCGACGCCGCCCAGGCCGAGGTCGAGCGGACGCAGCGCGAGGCGGAGCTGCTCGCGCAGCGGCTCGAGGACGCGCTGGGCCAGGAGGCCGCTATCAGCGCCGAGATCGAGCGCGGCGCGACCGAGGTGGCCGACGCCAAGTCGAGCATCGCCGAGATGGCGCGCCAGGCGTACCGCGGTCAGGGCGACGTCTCGAGCCTCGGCATCGTCACGGGTGCGCAGAGCACCGAGGAGTTCATCGCGGAGTACGCCGTCTCCTCGACGGCGGCGCGCAGCCAGTCCCGCTCGCTCCAGGAGCTCCTCGAGGCGGAGTCCGTGTCGCGCAACCGCGAGGCGCGCCTCCAGGCGGTGCGCGAGACCGTCACCGACCTCAAGCAGCAGGCGGACGAGAACCTCGTCGCCGCAGAGGCTGCGCGCACGGCGGCGGCGGACCGCAAGGCCGAGGTCGAGCAGCTCATCGTCGACCAGCAGGCCAAGAAGGCGACGATCGAGGAGCGCAAGTCTGCGGCCGAGGCGAAGGTCGCCGAGAACGAGGCGGCGCAGCAGTCCCTGCAGAGCGAGATCAAGGGCATCATCGCGGAGCAGGCCGAGCGCGACCGCAAGGCCGCCGAGGAGGAGGCGCGCCGCCAGCAGCAGAGCCAGCAGTCCGGCGGCGGTGGCGGTGGCGGTGGTGGCGGCGGCGGGTCGTCCTCCGGCGGGGGCGGCGGTGGGGGTGGTGGTTCGTCCTCCGGCGGCGACCGCGGCAGCATCTCGAGCTTCCTGTCGTACCCGACGGCGGTGCCCTACGTCACGTCGAGCTACGGGATGCGGCTGCACCCCATCCTCGGCTACTACCGGCTGCACGCGGGGACGGACCTGCGGGCCTACTGCGGCACGCCGATCATGGCGGCCGGGCCCGGGACGGTCGTCCACGCCCAGTGGCGCAACGGGTTCGGCAACCAGGTGCTGATCAACCACGGCACGGTGGGCGGCAAGAACCTCATGACGAGCTACAACCACCTCACCCGCTTCGCCGTGTCGTCGGGCCGGACCGTCAACAAGGGCGATGTCATCGGGTACTCGGGCAACACCGGCCTCTCGGGGGCGTGCCACCTGCACTTCGAGGTGTACGTCAACGGGTCGACGATCGACCCGATGTCCGTGCTGCGCTGACCGCACCCGGGGGATAATCGGTACCAGGCGTCGTCGGGCACCCGTACGCTGGGGCGCCCGGACGAACGTCACGGATCCCGGGGACAGCACCGACAGCGACGAAGGACGGTAGGACACGGATGGCGAAGGACAGCGGCCGCAAGGTCGTCGCCAGCAACCGCAAGGCACGCCACGACTACGTGATCGAGGACGTGTACGAGGCGGGGATCGTGCTCTCCGGGACCGAGGTCAAGGCGCTGCGGATGGGCAGGGCGTCGCTCGTCGACGGCTACGTCGCGGTCGACCGCGGCGAGGCCTGGCTCGAGAACGTCCACATCCCCGAGTACACCGAGGGCACGTGGAACAACCACGCCCCGCGGCGCAAGCGCAAGCTGCTCCTGCACAAGGAGGAGATCCTGCGCCTGGAGTCCAAGACGCGCGAGAAGGGGCACACGATCGTGCCCCTCGCGCTGTACTTCCTCGACGGCCGCGCCAAGGTCGAGATCGCGCTCGCGCGCGGAAAGAAGGAGTACGACAAGCGGCAGGCGCTCCGGGAGAAGCAGGACAACCGCGAGGCGCAGCGCGCCATGCGGCAGCGCGAGCTGCGCTGACGCCGCGCAGGGCGTCCCGCACGCGGTCCTGTGCCCGACGCCGGCCCTACCCGCTGGTGACGCGGTCGCCCTCGACGTACGGTCGAGGGCGAGACGACGACCGCGAACCAGGAGGCCCCATGGTCAAGCTCCGCCAGTACATCCCGCGCCTCGCGGCGGGGGCGTACATCCTCAACTCCGGCCTGAGCAAGCGCGGTGCCGACGAGGAGACCGCGCAGGGACTGCACGGGATGGCCGCCGGCACGTACTCGTTCCTCGGGGACGTCGAGCCCAAGCAGTTCACCAAGACCCTGTCGACCGCCGAGATCGCACTCGGCGCGGCGCTCGTGGCGCCCTTCGTCCCGACCGGGCTCGTCGCCGTCGGGCTGGGCGTCTTCTCGGCCGGCCTCGTGGGCATGTACCTCAAGACCCCGGGCATGACGCGCGAGGATGGTGTCCGGCCCACCGAGCAGGGGACCGGGCTCGCCAAGGACGTCTTCCTGCTCGGGATCGCCGGCGGGCTGCTCGTCGACTCGCTGAGCCGGAAGAAGTAGCCGCGACGCGGGCACCGGCGGCGAGACCGCCGGTGCCCGCGTCGCGCGGAAATATCCGTGCGGGGCACGGCGTTGATCGCGTAGGCTGGACCTGCTGCACGAGGTCCGGGTCCGCCCGGGCGCCGCGCAGTGCTTGACAACTGCACAGGGGGTGATCGGTTTCGACGGTGGTCGTGCTTCGAGGAGAAGCGGGCCGAGGATGCAGACTCATCTCGTCAACGATGTCTGCAAAACACAGGTGCCGATAACAAGCGCACCGACTTCGCCCTCGCCGCCTGAGCGAGCCCCGAAGTCCGTCAGCCCGAGCTAGCTCTCGACTCGGATCCTGGCGTCATCTAGAGAGCCACTGCTCGCAGTCCTCGTCACCGGGGCTGCGGGGACTTTCAGGTGACTGAGCCCGTCCGCATCTTGTCTGCGTGAGTGCGGGGGCCGAGAAAAACGACAGCAGACTGCGCCCGGAGAAGTCCTCGATCGGCGTCACCGGACCGGGGTTCGATTCCCCGCACCTCCACCCCTGCGACGACGGCCCGCACCCCTCCCGGGGTGCGGGCCGTCGTCGTGCCGGCGCTCGGTAGATCTCACCAGCCGTAGCGCTCCCAGGCCGCCGACGCCTCGTCGCCGTCGAGCCACTCGAGCCGCAGCCGTCGCCCGCTGACCTCGAGCCGGGCGTCGTCGTCACGAGGGAGCGGGGGCGCGCCGGGGTCGTCGCTGTACAGGTCCTCGTCGCCGCCCGCGCCGTCGAGGTGGGCCCGCCACTGCACGCGCGGCTCCGGGTTGACGTGCCGGGGGAACGTCTGCGGCCCGACCGTGTCCCAGTGCGTGCACACGCGCGTCACGAGGTGCCCGGCGAGCCGGGCCGTGCCCTCGTCGTCGGCCCACAGGCGCGCGACGCGCCCGGCGCCGTCGCGAGCGACGGGCTCAGTCACGGGCGGATGCCCCGACGAGCGGCTCCCGCCCCGAAGTCGGCGCCCCCGGGTCGTCGTCCGGTCCCGTGCCGCCGTCGTCGGCCGGGGGAGCGCCGCCGTCCTGTGCACGCCGGCGCACCCGGCGCAGCACCCAGCGCACGACGAGCAGCACGAGACCGGCGACGACGAGCCACGGGAGCAGGGCGCCGAGGACGACGACCAGGCCGTTGAGCGTCGTGAGCAGAGCGTTCCAGCCGTTCTGCAGCCCGCCGAGGAAGCCGCCGGGCGCCAGCTGCTCGGTCGGCGCCACCTGCACGACCGTGACGTGCAGCGTCGACATCGACACCTGGTCCGTGAGCGCGGCGCGCTGCGACTGCAACGACTCGAGCTCCGCCTGGCGGGTCGTGAGCTCCTGCTCGGCGGCGAGCAGGTCCGCGGTCGTCGCGGCGTCGCCCATGAGGGTCCGCAGCCGCTCGACCGACGTGGTGAGCGCCGCGACGCGGGCGTCGAGGTCGCGCGCGGTGCCGGTCACGTCGACCGCCTCGATCGCGAGGTCGCGCACCTCGCCGACCTGGCCGAGAGCGTCCACGGTCGCGGTCGTCTGGGCCGCGGGCACGCGCACCGTCAGCTCGGCCGTGGGCCGCGCGTCGCCCTCGGGCTCGGACTGCCGACGGCTCTCGACCCGACCTCCCGCGCTCTCCGCGAGCTCGGCGACCTGCTCGGCGGCCGCCGACGGGTCCTTCGCGACGACGGTCACCGAGCCGGTGGTGACGATCTCGCGGTCCGCCTCGACCACGGCGTCCTCGTCGCCGGGCGCGATACCGGCGGAGGCGCCGGACGAGGTGTCGGTGCCGTCGACCACCGCCGCCTCGGACCCCGCGCCGGAGTCGGACGCGCCGTCTCCCGACGTCGCGGAGCAGCCGGCCAGGAGCGCGCCGCCGAGCACCAGCGCGGCGACGACGGCGAGAGGGCGAGTGGTCCGCATGGTGCGAGGGTAGGGGGCCAACCGCGCGAACCGGACAGCCGCACCCACATCGTGACCGTCTTGTGAACTGACCGTGATCCGACCGCCGCCCGGCGTCGTGCGGACGGGTCCGTCCGCGCGCGAGGATGGGCGCGTGCTGGTGTGCTGCGGACTCGTGACCCTCGACGTCGTCCAGGTGGTCGACGCCCTGCCCGGACCTGACGAGAAGGTCGTCGCGCGGTCCCTCGCCGCGACGTTCGGCGGCCCGGCCGCGAACGCCGCGGCGACCGCCGTCGGGCTCGGCGTCCCGACGACCCTCGTGACCGCCGTGGGTCACGGTCCCCTCGCCGCGGTCGTGCGGTCCGAGCTCGAGGCGGCGGGCGTCGCGCTCGTCGACGCCGCCGCCGACGCCGCCGGGCGGGCCCAGCCCGCGGTCTCGACCGTGCTCGTCACCCGCGCGACCGGGGAGCGTGCGGTCGTGAGCACGAACGCGTCGGGCTTCGGCGACCTCACGGACGCGTCGCTCGTCGTGCCGGAGAGCACGACGGGCCTGCTGGACGCGCTCCGCCCTGGGGACGTCCTGCTGCTCGACGGCCACCACCCCGGGCTCGCGCTCCGGGTCGCGCGCCGCGCGAGGGAGCGCGGGTGCGTCGTCGTGCTGGACGGAGGCTCCTGGAAGCCCGACGCGCCCGCGATGATCGGGCTGTGCGACGCCGTGGTCGTGTCCGCGGACTTCCGGCCGCCCGGCGTCGCGGCCGACGACGTGCTCGACGCCGTCGCCGCGCTCGGGCCGCGGCTCGTCGCGCGGACCCGTGGTCCGCTGCCGGTCGAGGTGCTCGACGCGGGGGAGAGGTACGAGGTCGCGGTCCCGCAGCCGGGTCGCGTCGTCGACACCCTGGGTGCGGGCGACGTGGTCCACGGCGCGTTCGCCGCGGCGGTGGCGCGCGGGTCGTCGTGGCGCCTCGCGCTGGAGGACGCCGTGCGGGTCGCGTCCCGCTCGGTCGAGCACGCCGGGGCGCGGGGCTGGATCGCCGCGGCTCCCTGACACGGGCGGCCGTGGGACCAAGGTCCCGCGTCGTGACCTCCTCGGCTACATTTCGGTCACGAAGCCGAGAGGGAGTTGACAGCCACTTAGTAAAGGCAGTCTACTAACAAACATGACAACGGCAGTCACCGGCACCGGCGCACCGAGGAGGCGACTGAGCACAGGGCTCAGGCCGACCTCGAAGGTGCTCCCCGAGCACGCTCGGGCCCACAACCGGTCGCTCGTGCTGCAGCACCTGTTCCACGAGGGGCCCACGTCGCGCGCCGACCTCGCGCGCGCCACGTCCCTCACTCGCGTGACCATCTCCGACCTCGTGTCCGTGCTCATCGCCGAGGGCCTGGTCGAGGAGCTCGGCGTCCGCCCGGGCCAGCGTGTCGGCAAGCCCGCGATCCTCGTCGGCATGCGCACGAGCGCCTACCAGATCGTCTCCGTCGACCTCACCGACGACGAGGTCCTGCGCGGCGCCGTCGTCACGCTCACGGGCGACTTCGTCGTCCGGCAGAGCCTCGCCGTGGACGGCCGCACCGGCACCGAGCTCGTCGACCTCCTCATGCGCTTCTGCCGCGGGCTCATCGCGTCCGCGACCCAGCCGGTCATCGGCGTGGGGATCGGGTCGCCCGGCGTCGTCGACGCCGAGGGCCGTGTCATCGAGGCGCCGAACCGGCGCTGGTACGACGTCCCGCTCGCAGCCCAGCTCACGGAGCGGCTGGGGCTCGCGGTCCACGTCGCCAACGACGCCAACATCGCCGCGCTCGGCGAGTTCACGTTCGGGGGAGCGGCCGGCGACGGCCTGCTCGTCCTCACCGTGGGCGAGGGCGTGGGCGCCGGCATCATGGTCGACGGCGCACGCGTGCACGGGCACGCCGACGCCGCCGGCGAGCTCGGCCACGTGACCGTGGTCGAGGACGGCGAGCCGTGCGCCTGCGGGCGTCGCGGGTGCCTGGAGACCGTCCTGTCCGTGCCGGCGCTGCGCCGCGCGGTGGACGGGCTCGACACCGAGGCTTCCGACGCCGTGCTGGCGTCGGTGGGCAGGACGCTGGGCATCGCCCTGGCCCCTGTCGTCAGTGCGCTCAACCTCGCGGAGGTGCTCGTGAGCGGTCCGGCGGACCTGCTCGACGGCCCCCTGCGCGAGTCGGCGTTCGAGACCATCCGCTCCCGCACCATGCCGGTCATCGGCAGCGGGCTGCAGGTGCGGATGGCCACGCTCGACGAAGACGTCGTCCTCGCTGGGGCCGCCGTCCTCGTCCTCTCCGGACAGCTGGGGGTCTCGTGAGCCGACGACGCTCCGACTGACCCGCTCTGCCCGACCGGGGCGCGGGCCACGACCCGCCCCTCAGGCCTCCTGGGACCCCCAGTGCAGCACCCCCAGGAACGCAGTAACACAGCAGCACCCCTGCACACGCTCGATTACGCAGGACTCCTGCCACACCTCCGGTGGGGGCATCGCCGCCACCACCAAGAATCACCGAGAGGAAGCACCCAGTGAAGAGGAACCGTCTCGTCGCCGCCTCCGTGGCCTCGACGATCACCCTGGCGCTCGCGCTGACCGCCTGCAGCACCGGCGGGAGCGGGAACAACGGCTCCGGCGACGGCGAGTCCGCCTCCGGCGACGTCCGCGTCTGGCTCGTGGGCTCCGACACCCCCGACGCGGCCCGCGACTACCTCAAGACGACGTTCGAGGAGGAGAACCCGGGCAGCACCCTCACGATCGAGGAGCAGTCCTGGACGGGCCTCGTCGACAAGCTGACGACCTCGCTCTCGGGCTCCGACAGCCCTGACGTCGTCGAGGTCGGCAACACGCAGTCCGCCGCGTTCACCTCCGCGGGCTACTTCCGCGAGATCACCGCTGACGAGTTCGAGTCCTACGGTGGCGACGACCTCCTGCCCGCCTTCGTCGAGGCCGGCACGTGGGAGGACAAGCACTACGCGCTGCCGTACTACGCGGGCTCGCGCGTGGTGTTCTACTCGCCCCAGATCACGGGTGACGCCGCGGTGCCGACCACGCTCGACGAGTACGTCGCGAGCGCCAAGGCCCTCACGACGCCCGACGTGTCCGGCCTCTACTGGCCGGGCCAGGACTGGTACAACGCTCTCCCCTTCATCTGGGAGAACGGTGGCTTCATCGCCGAGCAGGGCGAGGACGGCACGTGGGAGGCGGGCTTCTCCTCGGAGGGCGGCCTCAAGGGCATGGAGCAGGTCGCCGACCTGATGGCCAACGCCTCGCACGCACCGAAGGACGGCCAGGAGACCGACCTCCAGGTGCCGTTCTGCGAGGGCAAGGTCGCATACCTGTCCGCCCCGACGTGGATCCAGTGGTCCATCAAGGCCCCGGAGGACGCGGAGACGCCGGGCTGCGAGTCGACCTACGGCTCGGACCTCACCGCGCTCCCGCTGCCCGGCAAGGACGGCGGTACCGCGACCGTCTTCGGTGGTGGCTCGAACCTCGCGGTCGCGTCGAAGTCGAACAACCCTGAGCTCGCCGTCAAGGCCTACGCGATCATGATGAGCGACGAGTACCAGACGATCCTCGCCGAGAACGGTCTCATCCCGGCCAAGACCTCGCTCGCCGACAAGGTGCCGACGGACAACCCGATCGCTCAGGCCGGTGTGGACGCAGCGATGAACACGCAGGTCACGCCCGTGTCGCCGAAGTGGGCCGACGTCGAGGCGCAGAACGTCCTCCAGACGGCTTTCACGCGCATCGCGAACGGCGAGGACGTGAAGACGGTCGCCGAGGACCTCGACGCGAAGATCGAGCAGATCCTCAACAGCTGAGCTCGGCCGGTGCCGCCTCGGGTTCGCCCGGGGCGGGACCGGACGCTCGTCAGGGGTGGGGACTCCTCGCGGGTCCCCACCCTTCGCATGACGCGTCCCGCACGTCACCACTGCGCACCACCGCGCACCATCCGACGGAGTGAGGAAATGAGCTCTACCACTCTTGAGCCCCGGACGGCGTCCCCGCACGCGTCCGTGCGGCCCCCCAAGAAGCGGCGTCCACCGGTCCTGCCGTGGACTCTGCTGGTCCCCAGCCTCGTCCTGCTGGGTGTCATGGTCGGCTACCCACTGGTCCGGCTGTTCGTCATGTCCTTCCAGGAGTACGAGCGCGCCCAGCTCATGGGCGTGCCGGCCGAGTGGGTAGGCCTGGACAACTACGTACAGGTCCTCACCGACGTCGACGGGTTCTGGACCGTCCTGCTGCGCAGCTTCGTCCTGATGGTGATCTGGGTCGCCCTCACGATGCTGCTCGGCACGCTCGTCGCGCTGCTCATGATGCGCCTCAACAAGGGCTTCCGGCTGCTCGTCTCGGTCGGGCTGCTGCTCGCGTGGGCGATGCCGCCCCTCGCCGGCACCATCGTCTGGGGGTGGCTGTTCGACACCGAGTACGGCGTCGTCAACAACTTCCTCACGAAGATCACCGGGAACAACTGGATGGGCCACCCGTGGCTCCTCGACCCGATGCAGTTCTTCCTCATCCTCACGCTCATCATCGTGTGGGGCGCGGTGCCGTTCGTGGCGTTCACGCTGTACGCCGGCCTGACACAGGTGCCGGGCGAGGTCCTCGAGGCCGCGCAGCTCGACGGTGCGACGCCGTTCCAGCGGTTCCGTCTCATCATGGTGCCCTACGTGCGGAGCATCTACACGGTGCTGATCGTGCTGTCGATCATCTGGGACCTGCGCGTCTTCACGCAGGTCTACGCCCTGCAGGGCATCGGTGGCGACCGCGAGAAGACGAACACGATCGGCGTGTACATCTACCAGATGGGCATGGCGCAGGGGCACTACGGTGTCGCCGGCGCGATCGCCGTCATCTTCGTCTTCATCATGCTCGGCATCTCGTTCTACTACGTGCGCCGGACCGTCCGGGAGGAAGAACTGTGAGCACCATCTCCACCCCGACGATCCCCGTCTCGCGCGCCGCGGTTCCCGCGCGCGGCGGCCAGAAGACGCGGCGCGAGGGACAGAGCAAGAAGCGCGCGGCGAACATCGTCTACTCGGTCATCGCGATCGTCGTCTTCGTCGCGTCGGCATTCCCCGTCTACTGGATGATCAACACGTCGTTCCTGCCGACGAACCTCATCCGTGGGACGGACCTGCACTTCTTCCCGACCCCAGACGTCTTCACGCTGAACAACTACGTGAACGTGTGGACCGACGACCGTCGTGCGCCGCTGCCGCCCGCGATGGTCAACTCGATCACCGTCACGCTCATCACGCTGGTCGTGTCGATGATCCTGGGCTTCCTCGCCTCGCTCGCGATCACGCGCTTCTCGTTCAAGGGGCGCAAGTCGTTCATCGTCGCGCTCCTCGTGATCCAGATGATCCCCGGCGAGGCCATGATGATCTCGATCTTCCGGATCATCGACGGCTGGCAGATGCTCAACACGATCACCGGACTGGCGTTCGTCTACATCTCCGCGGTGCTGCCGTTCACGATCTGGACCTTGCGCGGCTTCGTCCAAGGTGTGCCGGCGGAGCTCGAGGAAGCGGCCATGATCGACGGGTGCTCACGCCCGAAGGCGTTCTGGAAGGTGACGTTCCCCCTGCTCGCGCCCGGTCTCGTCGCCACCGGTGTCTTCGCGTTCATCCAGGCGTGGAACGAGTTCCTCATGGCGCTGATCATCATGTCCCGGCCGGAGTCCATGACGCTGCCGGTCTGGTTGCGCACGTTCCAGCAGGCGACGATGGCGACGAACTGGGGAGCGCTGATGGCCGGCTCTGTCATCGTGGCGATCCCGGTGGTCATCTTCTTCGTCATCGTCCAAGGCAGGATGACCGGTGGCCTCGTCTCGGGTGCGGTGAAGGGCTGACGTGAGCGACCTGAGCACGGCTGCCTCGCTCGACGGGGAGGCGGCCGCAGCCCTGGCCGGACGCCCCGGGCCCGGGGCCGCGTCACGACGCGGCCCCGTGGGCCCGGGGAGCGCGGTGGGCCTCGACATCGGCGGCACCAAGGTGCTCGCGGCCTTCCTCGGCCCCGACGGGGTCGCGCGCGAGACGCTGCGCCTGCCGACGGTGCGCGGACCGGAGGGCGTCGTGTCCAGCGCGGCGCGCGCGGTCCGCGAGCTGGTCCGCCGCGCCTGCGGTGACCTCGCGGACGTCGAGGGCGTCGGCGTCGGGGTCCCCGGGCTGGTGGACCCCGCCGACGGCTCCGTCATGCACGCGGTGAACCTCGGTATCGAGGGCGGACGCTTCGGGCTCGCCGAGGCGCTGTCCGCCGAGCTCGGCGGTGTCCCGGTCCAGGTCGACAACGACCTCAACGTCGCCGCCCTCGGTGCCTCGCACCTGCGCGGCGCGGAGGGCGAGGACCTGGCGTTCCTCGCGCTCGGCACCGGGCTCGCGGCCGGCATCGTGCTCGGCGGCGAGCTGCGCCGGGGCGTGAGCGGCGCCGCGGGCGAGATCGGGCACATCCCGATCGACCCGCGCGGGCCGGAGTGCGCGTGCGGGCAGCGCGGGTGCGTGGAGGTCTACGCGTCGGGCTCCGCCGTGTCGGCGCGCTGGCCGTCCCGGCACGGCCGACCGGCCCCGGCCGAGCTCTTCGAGGCTGCGGCCGCGGGCGACCCGGACGCGATCCGCATCAAGGACGAGTTCGCGTCCGCCGTCGCGTCCGCCGTGCGGATCCTCGAGCTGACGGTGGACGTGCGCCACGTGGTGCTCGGCGGCGGCGTGTCCGCGCTGGGCCAGCCGCTGTTGGACGCGGTCCGCGACGCGCTCGATGCGCAGTCGAGCACGTCCCCCTTCCTGTCCTCGTTGCGTCTCTCGGAGCGGGTCTCCCTCGCTCCGTCGGACGTCCCGGTCGCCGCCGTGGGTGCTGCCCTCGTCGGCCGTCGAAAGGTGTTGTGATGGAGGTCGTGATCGCTCCGGCGGAGCGGTTGGCGGTGCTGGCTGCGGATGCCGTGGAGGCGGTGGTGCGGTCGGGGCCGGGGGCGGTGCTGGGGTTGGCGACGGGTTCGTCGCCGTTGAAGGTGTACGACGAGCTGGTGCGGCGGCATGTGCAGGACGGGTTGTCGTTCGCGGGGGTGCGGGCGTTCATGCTGGACGAGTACGTGGGGTTGCCGGTCGATCATCCGCAGCGGTACCGCAACGTGATCGAGACCGAGATCGCCTCGCGGGTGGACTTCGCCCCGGGTGCGGTGCAGGGTCCGGACGGCAACGCGGCGGACCTGGTGGCGGCGTGCGCGGCCTATGAGGACGCGATCGCGGGGGCGGGGGGTGTGGACCTGCAGATCCTGGGGATCGGGACGGACGGGCACATCGCGTTCAACGAGCCGGGCTCGTCGCTGGCGTCGCGCACGCGGATCAAGACGTTGACGGCCCAGACGCGTGAGGACAACGCGCGGTTCTTCGGTGACGACGTGGAGCGGGTGCCGCGGCACTGCCTGACGCAGGGTCTGGCCACGATCATGTCGGCGCGGCACCTGGTGCTGCTGGCCACGGGCAAGGGCAAGGCGGAGGCGGTGCACCAGCTCGTGGAGGGTCCGATCAGCGCGATGTGGCCCGCGACGATCATGCAGATGCACCCGCACGCCACGGTCCTGGTCGACGACGCGGCGGCCTCGCGCCTGCAGCTGGGGGACTACTACCGCCAGACGTACGCGTCCAAGCCCGACTGGCAGGGCCTCTGACCCGACGGGTCGACGACGCCTCGCGGGAGCTCCCGCGACACCGAGCCGCCCGTCGGCGCGCGGTCCACGCCCCTGGGCCGTCGCGTCGGCGGGCTTCGTCGTGCCGTCGTCACGGGCGTCGACGAGCACCCCAGTCAGCCACGACCTCGCGTTCTGTAATATCTGCTGACAAAGTCTTGCTCTCTGATACCGCGCCTGCGAGAGTTCTCGTGGCACCAACGCCGGTGCCATGTCGAAGGGGGTCATCTCGATGAAGAAGAAGCTTGCCGGTCTCGTCCTTGGCGCAGGTCTCGTCCTCGGTCTCGCTGTCGGGCCGGTCGGTGCGGCCCACGCCAACGGGGGCGTGACCTGCCCCTCAGGGCGGACGGTGTACTTCACGTCCTCCTCGCCGTTCAAGGTCCGGGTGTACCCGCCCCAGGGCGGTCAGCTCTACGCGAGCAGCAAGATCGGCACACAGCACCGCGTCTACACGGGGCGCCAGAGCATCCTCGAGTGGCACGTCGTGAGCGGCAACCCGTCGGTGAGCTGCGCAGCATGAGCCGGGTGCCTGTGGGGCGGGAGCCGCCCCACAGGCACGCGCCGGCGCCCGGGCCGCGTGTCGGGCGGCCCGGCTCGACCGTCACCTGCGCGACGTAGACTTCCCTCCATGATCGAACTGCGCGCGAGCACGCCACCCGGGGGTCCCGAGGACCCGTTCCGGACCCCTGCGACCGAGCCGACGACCGGCACGTCGACCGGGGTGCTCGAGCGCGAGGAGACGCGCGAGCAGACCGAGCCCGGCGACCACGAACGCTTCGCGCACTACGTGCGCAAGGAGAAGATCATGCAGTCGGCGCTCTCCGGCAAGCCGGTGATCGCACTGTGCGGCAAGGTCTGGGTGCCCGGTCGTGACCCGAACAAGTTCCCCGTGTGCCCCACGTGCAAGGAGATCTACGAGGGACTGCGAGACCCGCAGGACGGCGAGGGTGACTCCGGCAAGTGAGCGCGGAGCACCACACGACGTCCACCGGTCACTCCGCCCCCGACTCCCGTAGCAGCAGGACCTCGCCGCCGGCGCCCCAGAGCCCGTCGTCCGCTGCGGCGTCGCACCTCTCGCCCGCGTTCCCGCGGCGCGCCCCGTGGGGCTCGGCGTCCAAGCTGCGTGCCTGGCAGGCCGAGGCGCTCGAGCTGTACCGCACGCGCTCGCCGCGCGACTTCCTCGCCGTCGCGACGCCCGGCGCGGGCAAGACGACGTTCGCGCTGCGCGTCGCGACCGAGCTCCTGGAGCAGGGCGTGGTGCGGCGCGTGACCGTCGTCGCCCCGACCGAGCACCTCAAGCACCAGTGGGCCGACGCCGCGGCCCGCGTCGGCATCCGGATCGACCCGAACTTCCGCAACAGCCAGGGCCGGCACGGCGCGCACTACGACGGCGTCGCGCTCACGTACGCGCAGATCGCCGCGAAGCCGGCGCTGCACGCGGCGCGCACGACGGCCGACCGCACGCTCGTCATCCTCGACGAGGTGCACCACGGCGGCGACGCGCTGTCGTGGGGCGAGGCGGTGCGCGAGGCGTTCGAGGACGCGACCCGGCGCCTGGCGCTCACGGGCACGCCCTTCCGCTCGGACACCGCGGCCATCCCGTTCGTCGAGTACGAGCGCGGTCCGGACGGCATCCGGCGGTCGCGCGCCGACTACACGTACGGGTACGGCGACGCCCTGCGCGACCACGTCGTGCGCCCGGTGCTGTTCCTCTCCTACTCGGGCAACATGCGCTGGCGCACCAAGGCCGGCGACGAGGTGAGCGCCCGTCTCGGCGAGGCGCTCACCAAGGACATGACGGGGCAGGCGTGGCGCACCGCGCTGGACCCGAACGGCGAGTGGATCCCGTCGGTCCTCGCGGCGGCGGACAAGCGGCTGACCGAGGTCCGGCGGGCGATCCCCGACGCGGGCGGCCTCGTCATCGCCACCGACCAGACGGACGCGCGCGCGTACGCGGGCCACCTCGCGCGCATCACCGGGAAGTCGCCGACGGTCGTCCTGTCCGACGACGACGGCGCGAGCAGCCGCATCGAGGAGTTCTCCGACGGCGACGCGCGCTGGATGGTCGCCGTCCGCATGGTGTCGGAGGGCGTCGACGTCCCGCGGCTCGCGGTGGGCGTGTACGCGACCTCGACCGCGACGCCCCTGTTCTTCGCGCAGGCCGTCGGGCGGTTCGTGCGTGCCCGCAAGCGCGGCGAGACGGCGTCGGTGTTCCTGCCCAGCGTGCCCCACCTGCTCGAGCTCGCGAACGGGCTCGAGCTCGAGCGCGACCATGCGCTGGACCGGCCGCTCACCGCGGAGGAGCAGGGCGAGGGGTTCAACCCCGAGGACGCGCTGCTCGCTGAGGCGAACCGCGAGGACAAGGCGTCGGGCGAGCTCGTCCAGGGCTCCTTCGAGGCGCTCGAGGCGCAGGCGTCGTTCGACCGCGTGCTGTTCGACGGCGGCGAGTTCGGCACGGGCGCGGACGTCGGCTCGGACGAGGAGCTCGACTTCCTCGGGCTGCCCGGTCTGCTCGACGCGGACCAGGTCACGACCCTCCTGCGCCAGCGGCAGGCCGACCAGATGAGCGCGCGCTCCCGCACCACGCAGTCCGCGGAGCGCGAGCGTGCCGAGATGGACCACCGGCGCGCCGCGGAGCTCCGCAAGGAGCTCCAGCAGCTCGTCTCGGCGTGGTCGCGCCGCAGCGGGCAGCCGCACGGGTCGGTGCACACCGAGCTCCGGCGCCGCTGCGGAGGTCCCGAGGTCCCGCTCGCGACGGTCGAGCAGCTCGGCGCGCGGGTCGCGACGGTGCGCGGCTGGTTCGTCGGCAAGCGATAGCCGCGCGTCGCCCGGCGGTGCCGGGTGCCGGTCGCGTCAGGACAGCGTGTGCACGACCGTCGGGATCGCCGGGTCGCCGGCGGAGAGGCGACGCGCGCCGCGCGGCAGCTCGGCGCGCGCCTCGCGGTGGCGGTGCGCGGCGTTCTCGACGCCGTACGACCCGACCCAGCGCGAGTCGACGGCGCCGTCGACGACGAGCGGCACCTGGAGCCGGCGCAGGTCGACGTCGTCGGGCTCCCACTCCTGGACGGCGAGGTCGTCGCCGGAGACGACGACCTCCTCGACCGCGCGCCCGTCGGCGTCGTAGCGGCGTGCGGCGCACTTGCGGCCGCCGGTGCTCGTCTTGGCGGTGGACGCCTTGGCGACGGGCTGGAGCACGCCGGTGGAGTCGGCGCGGGCGACGAGCTTGTAGACCATGCCGCACGTGGGGGCGCCGGAGCCGGTGACCAGGGACGTGCCGACGCCGTAGGAGTCGACGGGTGCGGCGGCGAGCGACGCGATGGCGTACTCGTCGAGGTCGGAGGTCACGGTGATCTTCGTGTCGTGCGCGCCGAGGGCGTCGAGCTGGCGGCGCACCTCGACGGCGAGGACGCCGAGGTCCCCGGAGTCGAGCCGGACGGCGCCGAGGCGGCCACCGGCCGCCTTGACGGCGTTCTCGACGCCGCGGCGCACGTCGTAGGTGTCGACGAGCAGCGTGGTGCCGGGGCCGAGGGAGGCGACCTGCGAGGCGAAGGCGGACTCCTCGTCGTCGTGCAGGAGCGTGAAGGCGTGCGCGGCGGTGCCGATGGTGTCGAGGCCGTACCGGCGGCCCGCCTCGAGGTTGGACGTCCCGGCGAACCCGCCGACGACGGCGGCCCGCGCCGCGGCGACGGCCGCCTGCTCGTGCGCGCGCCGCGCGCCCATCTCGAGGCACGGGCGCTCGACGGCGGCGCTCGTCATGCGGGACGCGGCGGACGCGACGGCCGAGTCGTAGTTGAGGATCGACAGCACGAGGGTCTCGAGCAGCACCGCCTCGGCGAACGTGCCCTCGACGGTCATGACGGGAGACTGGGGGAAGAAGACCTCGCCCTCGGGGTATCCGGTGATCGTGCCCGTGAAGCGGTAGCCGGCGAGGAACTCGAGGGTGCGGTCGTCGACGACGGACTGCGCGTGGAGCCAGTCGAGCTCCTGCGCGGAGAAGCGGAACGCCGACAGCGCCTCGAGCACCCGTCCGGTCCCGGCGAGGACGCCGTACCGGCGACCGGGCGGGAGGCGGCGCGTGAAGACCTCGAACAGGCAGTGCCGGCCCGCGGTGCCGTCGGCGAGCGCGGCCTGGAGCATCGTCAGCTCGTAGCGGTCGGTGAGGAGCGCCGTCGACGAGGCCGGCTGGTACGCCGGCTGGTACGTCGACCGGTGCGTCGGCGAGGCGGAGGGGGCAGCGCTGTCGGTCGCGGGGAGGGCGACGCTGCCCGGGTCGGCGAGGCTCATGCGGAATACCGTAGGGCAGCGACCGCCGCGGTGGGTGCCGACAGGCTCGCGAATACAGTGGTCACGTGAGACCCCACCCGATCTTCACCCGTCCCGCGGTCGCGCGGGCGTCCTTGACCGTGCCCGAGGAGGCGGTCCGCTCCGAGGAGGAGACCCGGCTCGACAGCCCGTGGGTCACGCTCGTGTGGAACGACCCGGTCAACCTCATGAGCTACGTCGCGTACGTGTTCGAGTCGTACTTCGGGTACTCGACCGCGCGGGCCCACGAGCTGATGATGCAGGTGCACCGGGAGGGCCGGGCCGTCGTGTCGACGGGCGACCGCGAGCGCATGGAGGTCGACGTGCAGGCGATGCACTCGTTCGGGCTGTGGGCGACGCTCCAGAAGGACGGCGAGCAGTGAGGCCGTTCCGCGCGGAGGCGCACGGGTACGTCGCCGAGCTCGAGCCGTCGGAGCGGATCGTGCTGGCCCAGCTCGCGGGCGACGTCGCCCAGATGCTCCAGGAGGGCGTGCCCGGGCGCGCGCCGGACGCACCGGGCCGTGCCGTGCCCGACGACGCGTGGTCGCCCCCGGGCTGGACCGGCCCGACGCCCGGCGGCGGCGGGTCGGAGGCGACGCCGCCGCCGGACCCGGCCGTGCGCCGTCTGCTCCCGGACGCGTCCGACGACGTCGAGGTGGCGCACGAGTTCCGGCGCTTCACGCAGGACGACCTGGCGGCGCGCAAGGTGGGGCGGCTGGTGCTGCTCGGCCGGATGCTCGTGGACTCCGAGCCGGCCGAGGCGGCGCCGTTCGTCGTCGGGCGCGAGGAGGCGGAGGACGTCGCGGGCGCGCTGACCGACGTGCGCCTCGTCCTGGCCGAGCGCCTGGGGCTGCGCACGGACGAGCAGGTGGAGGGCCTCTACGACGAGCTGGACCGCGAGGGCGACGACGGCCCCGACGACGGCGAGGTGGGTGGTGCGCCGCGCCGCTTTCTCGTGAGCGTGTTCCTCCTCACGGGGCTGCTCCAGGAGTCGCTCGTCGACGGCATGCTCGCGGACCTGCGGGCGGGGCGCGGCGGTCCGCGCCCCGAGCCGCGGGACTGAGCGTGCCCGGGGCCTGTGGGCGCTGCCACAGCCACGTACGCGTGGTTCGGGGCGCCTCGCGCGGGACGGCGACAGTAGGCTCGGCCGGGTGAACGACGCTCCCATCGGGATCTTCGACTCGGGCGTGGGTGGCCTGACCGTGGCTCGCTCGATCCTCGACCAGCTCCCCAACGAGGCCCTCCTCTACATCGGGGACACCGCGAACAGCCCGTACGGGCCGAAGCCGCTCGCGGCGGTCCGGGCGATGGCGCTGGCGATCATGGACCAGCTCGTCGACGACGGCGTGAAGATGCTCGTCATCGCGTGCAACTCCGCCTCGTCCGCGGTGCTGCGCGACGCGCGCGAGCGGTACACGCAGCGCCACGGGCTCCCGGTCGTCGAGGTGATCCTCCCGGCGGCGCGCCGCGCCGTGGCCGCGACGCGGTCGGGCCGCATCGGCGTCATCGGGACGCGGGCCACGATCACGTCGCGCTCGTACGAGGACGCGTTCGCCGTGACCCCCGGCCTGACCCTGACGACCCAGGCGTGCCCCGAGTTCGTGCCGCTGGTCGAGCAGGGCGTGACGTCGGGCCCCGAGGTGCTGGAGGTCGCGCACCGCTACCTGGACCCGGTGAAGGCCGCGGGCGTGGACACGCTCGTGCTCGGGTGCACGCACTACCCGCTGCTGACGGGCGCCATCTCGTACGTCATGGGCGACGAGGTCACGCTCGTATCGAGCGCGGAGGAGACGGCGAAGGACGTGTACCGCACGCTCGTCGCGCACGACCTCGAGCGCTCGCGGGACGCGGGGCCGCCGCGGCACCGGTTCCTCGCGACGGGGAGCGCGGAGCCGTTCGAGCACCTCGCGCGCCGGTTCCTCGGCCCCGAGGTGCTGAGCGTGGAGGCGGCCTGATGCGTCTCGTCACGGTCGGGTGCTCCGGGTCGTTCGCGGGCCCGGCGTCGCCCGCGTCGTCGTACCTGGTCCAGGTCCCCGCCGCGGAGGCCGCGGCCGCGGGCTTCGAGGCGCGCGACTGGAACGTCGTGCTGGACCTGGGCAACGGCTCGCTGGGCGCGCTCCAGCGGTTCGTCGACCTGCTCGACCTCGATGCGGTGGGACTGTCCCACCTGCACCCGGACCACTTCGTCGACGTGTGCGGCCTGTACGTCTACCTGCGCTACCACCCGGTGCGCGGCTCGACCCGCACGGGCGTGCCGAGCCGGCTCACCGTGCTGGGCCCCGCGGGCACGGCCGCCCGCATCGAGGCGGCGTACGGCGCGGAGCCGGGCGACGGCGTGACGGAGGAGCTCGACGTGCGCACGTGGGAGCCGGGCGCGCCGGTCCGGGTGGGCCCGCTCGTCCTCGAGCCGTACCGCGTGTTCCACCCGGTCGAGGCGTACGGGGTGCGTGTCACCGGGCCGTCGACGCTGCGCCCGGGGGAGAGCGCCGTCCTCGCGTACACGGGAGACACGGACGCGTGCGACGGCGTGGTGGAGCTCGCGCGCGACGCCGACCTGCTGCTGTCGGAGGCGGCGTTCCACGAGGGCCGCGACGACGGCGTCGAGCGGGGCATCCACCTCACGGGGCGGCGCGCGGGCGAGGTCGCGACGGCGGCGGGCGCGCGCCGGCTCGTGCTCACGCACCTGCCCGCGTGGAACGACCCCGAGCGCTCGCGCGCCGAGGCGCGCGAGACGTACGCCGGCCCGGTCGACGTCGCGACGACGGGCGCGGTCTTCGACCTCTGACCGCCGAGTGCGGGAGCTCGTCGCGGTCGGCCCCGGACGGCGCGACGGATTCCCGCGCTCAGCGGTCGGCCGGCGGTCGGTAGGGTGGCGGCATGACCACCCCCTCCTCGTCCACGGGCACGGCCGCGCCCCTCCGCGCCGACGGCCGCACGCCCGACCAGCTCCGCCCCGTGACCATCACCCGCAACTGGCTCGACCAGGCCGAGGGCAGCGTGCTCGTCGAGTTCGGCCGCACGCGCGTGCTGTGCGCGGCGTCGTTCACCGAGGGCGTGCCGCGCTGGCGCAAGGGGTCGGGCGAGGGCTGGGTCACCGCCGAGTACGCGATGCTCCCGCGCGCGACGAACGAGCGCAGCCAGCGCGAGTCGGTGAAGGGCAAGATCGGCGGGCGCACGCACGAGATCTCCCGCCTCATCGGCCGGTCCCTGCGCGCCATCATCGACGTCTCCGCGCTCGGCGAGAACACGATCGTGCTGGACTGCGACGTCCTCCAGGCCGACGGCGGCACGCGCACCGCCGCGATCACCGGCGCCTACGTCGCGCTCGCCGACGCCGTCGCGTGGGGCCAGCGGCACGGCCACATCAAGGGCGGCAAGCCCGTGCTGACCGACTCCGTCGCGGCCGTGAGCGTCGGCATCATCGACGGCACGCCCATGCTCGACCTCCCGTACGTCGAGGACGTCCGCGCCGAGACGGACATGAACGTCGTCGTCACGGGGTCGGGGACGTTCGTCGAGGTCCAGGGCACCGCGGAGCACGCCCCGTTCGACCGCGCCGAGCTCGACGCGCTGCTCGACCTCGCGGTGGCCGGCACCGCCGACCTCACCGCGATCCAGCGCGCGGCGCTCGCGGCGGACGCGCGGTGAGCGGCGCACCCGGGGCGACGGGCGTCGTCGTGCCCGACGGCGCGCGCCTCGTCCTCGCGACGCACAACCCGGGGAAGATCGCCGAGCTGCGCGCGATCCTCGCGGCGGAGCTCGACGCGCACCCCGGCCTCGAGCTCGCGCCCGGGGCGATCGTCGGGGCGGGCGACGTCGGTGCGCCCGAGCCGGTCGAGGACGGCGTGACGTTCGCCGAGAACGCGCTCATCAAGGCGCGCGCCCTGGCCGCGGCCACGGGGCTGCCGGCCGTCGCGGACGACTCCGGTCTCGCCGTCGACGTGCTGGGCGGCGCGCCGGGCATCTTCTCGGCGCGCTGGGCCGGGCGGCACGGCGACGACGTCGCGAACCTCGAGCTCCTGCTCGCGCAGCTCGGCGACGTGCGCGCCGAGCACCGCGCGGCCGGGTTCGTGTGCGCCGCGGCGCTCGTGACGCCCGACGGCACGGAGGTCGTGCGCACGGGGGAGATGCGCGGGACCCTGCTCACGGCGCCGCGCGGCGCGAACGGGTTCGGCTACGACCCGATCCTCCTGCCGGACGAGCAGCCGGAGGCAGGGGCGGACCGCTCCGCGGCCGAGCTGAGCCCGGCGGAGAAGAACGCGATCAGCCACCGGGGCAAGGCGTTCCGCGCTCTCGCGCCGGACGTCGTCGCGGCGCTCTCAGCGCGGTAGGGGGCGGCCGGCGAGCTCGCGCTCGCGGCGTCGGCGGTCGCCCGGCCGCAGCACGCCGACGAGCGCGACCACGCCGCGCCAGCCGAGCATCGTCACCGCGAGGAACCCGAACGACACGAGCTGGAAGGCCGGGGCCACGCCCTGGTCGGTGAGCACGCGGAGCAGGACGCCCAGCGCCCACGTGCAGCCCCAGACGACCACGCCCGTCGGCCACAGGGCCCACGGGCGACGCCACGCGCGCGTGACGAGCCAGCCCAGCGCGGTGCCCGCGGCGAACGGCCACGCCACGACGAGCAGCCGGGCCAGGCCCTCGTCGGCGGAGTGCGTCGCGAGGCCGCCGGTCGCGAGCGCGAGGACGCACGCGACGTCGGCGAGCGCGGCGAGCAGGACGAGCCCGGGGCGACGAGCGCGCGGTCCGGTGGGCGCGAGGTCGGTCATGCTCCCGACGGTACCCCGCCCGCGAGATCGACCCGCACGGCCGAGATCTACCCTCGGGAGGTCGATCCGGCGACGGCCGGGTCGATCTCGCGGAACATAGGGTGGTCCCCGTGCACCTCGCCGCCGACGACCTCGCCTTCGCCTACCCCGGACGTCCCGTCCTCGACGGGGTCGGGCTGCGCGTCGCCGCCGGGACGCGGCTCGGGGTCGTGGGGGAGAACGGCACGGGCAAGTCGACGCTCCTGCACGTGCTCTCGGGCGGCCTCGCGCCCGGCCGCGGGGAGGTGCGCCGCGCGGGCTCGCTCGCGCTCGTCGAGCAGGAGCTCGCCATCGCGCCGGGCCAGACGGTCGGCACGCTCGTCGCCGCGACGCTGAGCGGGCTGCGGGCGGTCGCCGCCGAGCTCGAGGCGGCGGCCCGCGACTTCGACCACGAGGCGGGCGACCTCGCCGAGCTCACGGACATCCTCGCCCGCGCCGAGCACCTCGCCGTGTGGGACGCGGACCGCCGGGTCGACGTCGCGCTCTCGCGCCTCGGTGCGTGCCGCGACCGAGACCGCGAGCTCGCGACCCTGTCCGTCGGCGAGCGCTACCGCGTGCGGCTCGCGTGCCGGCTCGCCGAGCGCGCCGACCTGCTCCTCCTCGACGAGCCGACGAACCACCTCGACACCGGCGGGATCGACTTCCTCACCGGCGAGCTCGTCGCGTGGCGGGGCGGCGTGGTGATGGTGACGCACGACCGGCAGCTGCTCGACGACGTCGCGACCGAGATCCTCGACCTCGACCCGGCGATGGACGGGAAGCCGGTGCTCTACGGGCAGCCGGGCTACCTCTCCTACCGGTTCGCGAAGAACCAGGCGCTGCACCGGTGGCGGCAGCGGTTCCGGGCGGAGCAGAAGCGTGCGGAGAAGCTCGCCGCGGTGCTCGACGCGTCGTACGAAGGGCTGTCCGACGAGTGGCGCCCGCCCAAGGGCAGCCAGAAGCACCGCCGCGCGACGCGCGCCCGGATCCACGTCAAGGCCGCGGACCGGCGCCTCCAGCAGCTCGAGGCCGAGGCCGTCGAGGTGCCCGTGCCGCCGCTCCAGCTCGTGTTCCCCGAGCTCCCCGCGATGTCGCCCGGTTGGGAGCCGGGCGACCCGGTGCTCGAGCTGCGCAGCCCGCGCGTCGGGCCCGACGGCGGCGCGCGCCTCGACCTGCCCGGGACCCGGGTCGCGCTCCCGCCCTCGGGACGCCTCCTCGTGACCGGGCCGAACGGCAGCGGCAAGTCGACGTTCCTCGCCGCGCTCGCGGGCCTGGTGCCTCTCGACCGCGGCACGCGGTCCGTGGTCGACGGCGCGCGGCTGGGCGTCGTCGCGCAGGAGGGCCCGGCGCTGCCCCCGGAGGCGGAGGACCGCACCGGGTTCGACGAGTACGCGCGCGAGGCGCTCGACCTGCTCGACGCCGGTCGCCTGGACCCGGAGCATCTCGTGCCCGTCGCGTTCCTCGGCCTGCTCACGGAGGAGGACCTGGAACGCCCGCTGCGCGAGCTGTCCGCGGGGCAGCGCCGCCGGTTCGACCTCGCCCGCGCGCTCCTGGCCGCGCCGCACGTGCTGGTCCTCGACGAGCCGACCAACCACCTGTCGATCGACCTCGTCGACGAGCTCACCCAGGCGCTGCGCGTCACGCCCGCGGCGGTGGTCGTGGCGACGCACGACCGCCGCATGCGCGAGGACCTCGACGACTGGCCCCGGCTCGAGCTCGGCTGACCTGCCGCCGCCACGAGAGCGGCGCGGGCGGGGCCGCCGGGTCAGCGGCCCTCGGCCGGGCTGCCCGCGGGGACGAGCACCTTGCCCAGCGCGCGACCCCACGCGCGCGCCCGGTCGAGCTCGCCGTCGTCCAGGGGTCCCTCGACGTCGCCGACGTAGAACGACGCGGACGGGACGACGAGCCGGAACCCCGCGCGGCGCATCGCCCTGGCGGCGCCGCGGGCCGCCGAGCCCGGGAGCGAGCGGACCTTCGTCGCGCGCGTGTCGAACGTCGCGGCGAGCCGCTCCTCGTCCTGCGGCGGGAGGGACTCCACCCACTCGCGCAGCCCGGTCGCCCGGTCGGAGACCGGGCCCGTCGCGCGCTGCACCGCCTCGGCGCGGGTCGCGGGGCGGGTCATGCCCAGGGCGTGGGTCGGGCCGCCGGCGACCACCAGCTGCACGTGGCGCAGGGCGTCCGGGTGGGCGGCCGGGTCGGTCACGTCGACGACCTCGACGCGCACCGTCTCGCACAGACCCTCCGCGATGGCCTGCGCGACGCGCTCGCTGTTGCCGTACATCGACTCGTAGACCACTGCGGCGTCCATCGCGCTCACCCCTTCGTCGACCGCCCGTCCGGACCGGACGGGTCCCCTCCCTCCAGCGTCCGGCTCCGAGGGCGCGGCGCCCAGGGCCGACGGGAACGAGCGCCCGGGCCCTTGGTCCCGGACGCCCGGACGGGGCGCGACAGGGTCAGGGTGCGGGGCGCAGGCGGGAGTCGACGAGGCGCACGAGCCACGCGAGGGCGAGGAAGACGACCGCCACGACGGCGGTGTTGAGGAGCGCCCGGCCGAGGCCGAGCTCGCCCACGTCGAGGAACGGGTAGGGGTACCAGCCGACGACGGCGCCCCGGACGAACGTGTACGCGATCCACGCGAGCGGGTACGCGACGGACCACCAGACCGTCGCGGCGTCGACCCGCGGTCGCGGGCCCACGAGTCCCCAGGCGGCCACCGCGAGCAGCGGCGCGACGAGGTGCAGCAGGAGGTTCGAGACCTGGCCGGCGCTCGTCAGGTCCTGCAGACCGCGCAGCACCGTGTTGTAGACGATCCCGGTCACCGCGATGCACAGCAGCGCGTCGAGGCGCGCGACGCGGAAGACGGTCCCGTCGCGCGCGGGTCGCGCTGCGAGCAGGACGGAGACGACCCCGACGAGCAGGTTCGACTGGATCGTGAAGTAGGAGAACAGGCGCACGAGGCGCTCGGCCTGGCTCGGGGCCGTGCCGGGACCGTCGACGAGCGCGATCGCGACCTCCAGGACGACGCCCGTGAGCGCCGCGACGGCGACGAGCGCGTGCAGGGTGCGGGCCACGACGTGCCGGCCCGCGTCGGCCCGGACGCGCGGCGCGTCGGTCACGGCAGGCGGCCGACGTACGCCATCGCCTGGCGCAGCAGCACCCCCTGGCCGCCGCGCATCTCGAGCTGGACCTCGTCGCTGCACGCCTGCTCGGGCGTGAGCCACGCGAGCTCGAGGGCGTTCTGCTGCGGCCGGCAGTCGCCCGTCACCGGCACGACGTACGCGAGCGAGACCGCGTGCTGGCGCGGGTCGTGGTACGACGTGATGCCCGGCGTCGGGAAGTACTCCGCGACCGTGAAGGGCTGCGGCGAGGCGGGCACCTGGGGCAGCGCGACCGGGCCGAGGTCCTTCTCGATGTGCCGCAGCAGCGCGTCGCGGATGCGCTCGTGGAACATGACCCGGCCGGAGACGAGGGCCCGCGTCATCATGCCCTCGGGCGTCACGCGCAGCAGGAGGCCGACCGCGACCACGTCGCCCGAGTCGTCGACCCGGACCGGGACGGCGTCCACGTAGACGAGCGGGAGCTGGGCGCGCGCCACCGCGATCTCCTCCGGGCTGAGCCAGCCCGCGGGGCGCGGGTTCTCGTGGGAGAAGTCGTCGGGCGGGAAGTCGGCGGTTTCGGTCACGCGACTGTTCTACCCCGAGCGCTGCGGCGGGGCGAGTCCGCCCCCGGCGCCGCACCACGGCGCAGCCGCACACGCAGCCGTCACGCGGCGCCGTCATGCGGTGCCGGGCGTCTCCGCGGGCGGTTCGGAGACGCGCGCCACGATCTCCACGAGCGCCCGCTCCGCGACCGGACCGGGCAGCACCTCCATGAGGGCCATGAGCGGGGCGAGGCGGTCGGGCAGCACGGAGCCGCGCTGCGCGTCGTCGTCGCCCTCCGCGGTGCGGCCGCCTCCGGCGAGCACCTCGGCGAGCGCCCCCCACACGTCGTCGGCGGTGGGCGCGGCGTCACCGTCGGGAGCGAGCGCACCGGCGAGCGCGCCGAGCACGCCGCCCACGTCGGGGCGCCCGGCCCCGCGGACGGCGTCGGCGCCCGCGCCGAGCGCCGCGACGAGGTCGTCGAGGCCGGCCTCGGTGACGGGGGTGACCGTGAGGTGGGTCGTGTGCGGCAGGCGCGTGCCGTCGGCCTGGACGAGCCCGGGCTGGGGCTGGAGCACCCACCCGAGGGACCGGACGGCGTCGGCCCACAGGTGCGGGTCGACGCGCCGCTCGGACGGCACGGACTCGTCGGTCGCCACGGCGACGAGCGGGCCGGTGGGGCGCCCGACGACGCGGAGCCCGTCGATCGCGTCCACGGCCGCGTGCAGGGCGTGCGTCGCGCGCACGCACCGCGCGGTGAGGGCCGTGTACCCGGCGGTGCCGAGCGCCTGGCTCACGGCCCACGCCGCGGCGAGGGGCGCGGCCGAGCGGGAGCCGGAGAGGGTGGGGTTGACGACCGGGTACCCCGGCCAGCCCGTGGTCGCGAAGAACTGGAGGCGCTGGCGGTCGCGCCCGCGCACGAGCAGGACGGACGCGCCCTTGGGCGCGTAGCCGTACTTGTGCACGTCCGCGGAGATGCTCGTCACGCCCGGCACGGAGAAGTCGAACGGCGGCACGTCCTCGCCCCCGGCCGCGGTCCAGAACGGCAGCACCCAGCCGCCGACGCACGCGTCCACGTGCACCGGCACGCCGCGCGCGGCCGCCGCCGCGGCCACCTCGGCGACCGGGTCGACGACGCCGTGCGGGTAGGACGGCGCGGACACCACGACGAGCGCGACGTTGTCGGCGTCGAGCGCCGCGACGAGGTCGGTGGCGGCGGGCGTCCCCGTCGCCGGGTCGACGGGGACGAGCGTGAGGTCCACGTCGAGGTGCTGCGCGGCCTTGCGGAACGCGGCGTGCACGCTCACGGGCGCCACGACGCGCGGACGCGCGCCCGGGTGCTGCGCGCGGAACGCGTCGCGCGCGATCTTCACCGCGAGCAGGCAGCTCTCCGTCCCGCCGGACGTCACCGAGCCCACGACGGCGTCGGGCCCGTCGGCGGGTCCGTGCAGCATCGTGCGCGCGAACGTGAGGAGCTCGCTCTCCATGACGGCCACCGACGTGAACGTCGTGGGGTCGAGACCGTTGACCGGCTGGACGGCCCGTGCGGCGGCGGCGGCGAGCTCGTCGAGCTCGGCGAGACCGGGGTCGTAGACGTAGGACAGCACGCGTCCGCCGTGCGTCGGGGCGTCGGAGGCCCGGAGCGCGGCGAGCCGGTCGAGGATCCCGTCGGTGCGCAGCGGCACGTCGTCCGCGGGCCGCGGCAGGGCGCCGGGGGCGCTCGCTCCCGCGTCAGTCACGGGCTCGGTCGGTCGGGGAGTGGTCACGCGGCAGCTCCGGTGCTGTGTCGTCGATGTCCCCCCTGCGCAGACCGTAGCGCACGAGCGGGACGAGGCTCAGCAGGACGAGCGCGGCGGGCACGACCGAGAAGGAGAGCGCGATCCCGTCCACCGCGGCGGCGGGCTGGTCGACCGTCTCGCCCGCCCGCGTGGACACGTACCCGGTGACGCCCAGGACGAGCGAGAGCACCGCGGCGCCGAGCGCCATGCCCGTCGTCTCGCCCGCCGTCCACACGCCGCTGAAGGCGCCGCCGCGGCCGTCGCCGTGCGTCCGCGCGTCGTGCGCGATGGCGTCGGGGAGCATCGCGAGCGGCAGCGCCTGCATGCCCGCGTACGCGACGCCGGCGAGCGCCGTCGGGAGGTAGACCCATGCGCCCGGTGCCCACACGAGCGGGACCATCCCGAGCGCGGCGACCGCGAACAGCACGGTCGCGACGACGAACCCGCGCTCCTTGCCGTCGCGGCGCGCGAGCCGCGTCCACACCGGCATGCAGAGCAGCGCGGGCGCGACGAGCGCGGCGAAGAGGTAGCTGACGGCCGCCTCGTCGCGCAGCACGTACCGCGCGACGTACGCCGCCCCGGCGAGCATGAGCCCCGTCGCGACGGCCTGGAGCACGAACGCGGCGAGCAGCGTGCGGAACGGGCGCGAGCGGCGCAGCGCGTCGACCGCCTCGCGCACGGCGAGGGTCCACGCGCGCGCGGCGGAGGAGGGCGCCGTCGCCCCGGCGGCGGCACCGGCGGGCGCCGCGGGAGCGTCGGCCGGGGGAGCGGGCGTGCCCCGGCCGCGGGGCGCGACGCGCGCCGCCACGAGCATCCCGGCCCCGATGACGACGCCCGACACGATGCCCATGACCAGGTACCCCGTCGTGGAGTCGCCGTCACCGCGCAGCGCCGGTCCGCCCGCCCCGAACAGGAGGATCGCGAACGCGAGCGTCGCGACGCGCCACGCGAGCAGGCGGGTGCGGCCGTCGTACGTGGGGTCGAGCTCCGCGGGGAGCGCGATGTACGGGACCTGGAAGAGCGAGAAAGCGGTCGCGGCCAGCAGGAACGCGACGAGCACCCAGATCGCGGCGGCGGTCGGGCCCGCGGCCGCCGGGACCGCGAACGTCAGCGCGAAGAGCACGGGCAGCGTGAGGGCGCCCAGCGTCATGAAGCGACGGCGCGAGCCGGTGCGAGCCAGGTCCCGGTCCGACCCGTACCCGATGAACGGGTCGACGACGACGTCCCACACCTTGGCGCCCGTGACGATGAGGCCGGCGGCCGCGGCGGGGACCGCGAGCGCGTCGGTGAGGTAGACGAGCAGGACCAGGCCGGGCAGGGTGCCGAACCCGCCGGTGCCGACGGACCCGGCGGCGTAGCCCGCGACCGTGGCGCGCGAGAGCCGGTGGGCGGAGGTGGCGTGCGTCACAGGGGCAGCGTAGAGGGTGCGCGCGCCGGGCCTGCGCGGTCGTGCGCGGGGAATACTCGGGGCAGGGTGTGCGCTCTACGAAGCAGACCCCTATAGCCCCAGGAGGAACATCCATGGCCACGCAGACGCTCACCGAGTCCACGTTCGAGCAGACGATCAAGGAGAACGACATCGTCCTGGTCGACTTCTGGGCCGACTGGTGCGGACCGTGCAAGATGTTCGCGCCCGTCTTCGAGGCGTCCTCGGAGGAGAACCCGGACGTCGTGCACGGCAAGATCGACACGGAGGCCGAGCGCGGCCTGGCGGCCGCCGCCAACATCACGTCGATCCCGACGCTCATGGCGTTCCGGGAGGGCATCCTCGTGTTCTCCCAGCCCGGCGCCCTCCCGGCCCCGGCGCTCAAGCAGGTCGTCGACGCCGTGAAGGGCCTCGACATGGAGGACGTGCGTCGTCAGATCGCCGAGGCGAGCGACGGCTCCCCGGCTCAGGACGCCTGAGCCCGCACGCAGGACGACGGCCCGGCACCCTCGGAGGGTGCCGGGCCGTCGTGGTGTCGAGGGCCGTCTCGCGCGCAGGCGCTGCGTGGCGGGTGTGGAGCCGGTGCCCGTACCGGCAGGGGGCAAGTGGTGCGGGCACCGGCTCTGCCACCACGGTAGACACCGAACTGGACGGTCGTCCAGATGGGGTGCGGGTGAATCCGCGAGTGCCGCCACGCGGTCCCCACGAGGGCTCCGGCGGGACGGGAACGGTGCGCGAGGCGGGACTCGAACCCGCACGTCCGAGGACACCAGGACCTAAACCTGGCGCGGCTGCCAGTTACGCCACTCGCGCGCGGTGGTCAGTCTACGGCGCGGGCGGCGCGGCCCTGGCGGCCGGTGCGCGTCGCTCGACGCGCACCGGGCCAGGACGGCGCCGCCCGGGTGCGCTACCTCGGGTCGATGCCGAGGTCGCGACGGAGCTTCGCGACGTGGCCCGTGGCCTTCACGTTGTACTGCGCGAGCTCGACCTTGCCCTCCGGGTCGACGACGACCGTCGAGCGGATGACGCCCACGACCGTCTTGCCGTAGAGCTTCTTCTCGCCCCACGCGCCGTACGCCTCGAGGACGGACCTGTCCTCGTCCGACACGAGCGGGAAGGTCAGGTGCTCGGCCTCGACGAACGCGGCGATCTTGTCGACCGGGTCGGGGGAGACGCCGACGACCGAGTACCCCGCGCCCTGGAGCGAGGCGAGGTTGTCGCGGAAGTCGCACGCCTCCGTCGTGCAGCCGGGCGTGCCGGCCGCGGGGTAGAAGTAGACGACGACGTGCTTGCCACGCAGGTCGGACAGCGTGACGGTGCTGCCGTCGGCGGCGGGCAGGGAGAAGTCGGGAGCGGTGTCGCCGACGGTGAGGCGCGTGGACATGGATCTCCTTCGGTCCGGCCAGGGTGTGGTTCGAGCGTAGGTGAGGGTGGGCGGCACCGGTAGCGTTGTCGCTGTGAGCAAGACGACGTCCGCCCCCGCCACCACCTCGTCCCGCCCGTCGCCGTCCCGGCCGGCCGCCAGCGACCTGCCGATCCGGATGCTGCACGACCGCCTGCTCGTCGACCCGGAGGTCGACGCGAGCGAGCGGCAGAGCTCGGCGGGTCTCGTCATCCCCGCGACCGCGGTGGGGCCGAAGCGGCTCGCGTGGGCCGTCGTCGTCGCGGCCGGTGAGCACGTGCGACAGGTCGCGGTGGGGGACCGCGTGCTGTTCGACCCGGACGAGCGCGCCGAGGTCGAGCTCGGCGGCAAGGACCTCGTGCTGCTGCGCGAGCGCGACGTGCACGCCGTCTCGCAGGAGGTCGAGGAGGACGGCCCGACAGGGCTGTACCTGTAGCCGGAGCCGCTCCGCGGGCCCGCCGGCCCGTGTCGCCGACGTCACACGAGGGCGGGCGGAACGGATTTTCCCGGCGCGCCCGCGGCTGCTAGTGTTTTCTCTCGCGCGCCATTAGCTCAATTGGCAGAGCAGCTGACTCTTAATCAGCGGGTTCGGGGTTCGAGTCCCTGATGGCGCACCACCACCGATCGGGCCGTCCGCATGGCGGGCGGCCCGAGCCGTGCCGGTCGAGAGCCGGCGCGGCGGGCGGGCCCGCTCTCCTCGCGGAGAGCGGCGGTCCTGGCCGCTGGTAGTGTTCCCTCTCGCGCGCCATTAGCTCAATTGGCAGAGCAGCTGACTCTTAATCAGCGGGTTCGGGGTTCGAGTCCCTGATGGCGCACCCTTGCTGACCAGGCCGTCCACCCTCGTGGTGGGCGGCCTTCGTCGTCCGGGCCCTCCGGGGGAACCGTCCCTCCGCACTCTGCTCGTGCCGGACGCCTGCGCGCGCCTGTCGCCCGCCGCAACCGTCGCCGTCCGTTTCGCCGGAGTTCGCCCGGCGCCGACCTCGTGTTCACCCCCGCCGGGAAGGGTCCGGTGCGGGCGTCGTCGCCGCTCGGCAGCGTCGCCCGTCGACCCGTTCGCCACGGAAGGGAACCACGATGGACACGTCCGTGCCCACGCACAGGACTTCGAGACGCGCCGAGAAACGCGCCGAGAGACGCGCCGAGAGACGGACCGACGGCGGGGCGCGGCGCCGCGCCGCGGTCGCCGGGGCGCTCGGCACGGTGCTCGTCGCCGGCCTGCTCGCGCCCGGCGCCGCCGCCGCGACCGCGCCGGGAGCCTCCCCGACCCTCGACCGGACGACCGCCCGGACCACCGGGGCCGCCCCGGAGACGCGGCCCGTGCTGAGCCCGACGACCGGCACGTTCCTCGACGGCACGGTGCGCGTCGCGGCCGACCCCGTCCGCGCGGGCGACGCCGTCACGGCGCTCGCGGTCGACGGCACCGCCCTCGACGCGTCCGTGACGCCCGCGACCGCGCGCCTGCTGTTCGACGTCGGCAGCAACTCGATCGAGAAGCGGTACGGCAGCCACGTGCTCGTCAACGGCGAGCGCCTCGAGCTCGACCGGGACATGGTGTCCGAGCGCGTCGCGCTCGACGTCCCCGCGCAGTGGCTCGTGCCGGGCGAGAACCGGGTGCGGTTCGTCGTCGGCGCGGTCACGACGTCGTGCGGGACGAACTACGACGACTACGACCTCACCGACGTGTCCCTCGAGCTCCTGGGCGAGACGGCCGACGGCTCCGCCAACAGCTTCTCCTACGCGTTCGGCGACGGCTCGTGCGGCACGAACACGTCGCGCGTGCTCTCGGCGGACCTCACGTTCGACCTCGACCAGGACCCGGCCGCCACGACCGGCCTCGCCGCGGAGCTCGACACGACGACGCTCGAGAACGGCGCCCACACGCTCACCGCGACGACCGCGTCGGGCGCGAGCGCGTCGAGCGCGGTCACCGTGAACAACGGTGCCGCGGGGGCGCCCGTCATCCTCCCTGCGGACGGCGCGCTGCTGCACGGCCCGCAGACCGTGCTCGCCACGCCGCCCGCCGGGGGCGAGTCGCCCGTCGGCATCGAGCTGGACGGCGCCCCGCTGACGACCGTCGCGACGCTCGGCACGGGCTCGTCCCGGTTCGTCTTCACCGTGGGCTCGAACTCGATCGAGGCCCGCTACACGAACCACCTGCTCGTCAACGGGCAGCGGATCGACCTCGTGGACCGCGACTACGTGAGCGAGACGGTGCGGATCGACGTCCCGAACGCCTTCCTGTCGCCGGGCCGCAACGTGGTGCGCTTCGTCACGGGCACCTACCCGACGGCGTGCGGCGACAACCGCGACGACTTCGCGATCTCCGGGATCGCGCTCGACGTGACCGACGGCACGGCGACCGGCGTGGGCATCGCGCCGTCGTACTCGATGGGTGACGGCGACTGCGGGACGAGCACGACGAAGCCGCGCGAGGTCGACCTCGCGTTCGACGTGGTCCGCGACGCCGACGCGCCCGCGACGGGCCTGCGGGCCGACGTCGACACGACGACGCTCGCCGACGGCGAGCACGCGATCACGTCGGCGACCGCCGCGGGTGCGGCCGCGCGCCGGACGGTGACCACCGACAACACCGGTCCCGCGATCGTGTCCAGCACCCCGGCCGCGGGCGCGGAGCTCGCGAGCGCGACGAGCCTCGCGGTCGACCTCGCGGACGCCTCCGGTGTCCTGACCGGCCCCGACGTCACGCTCGACGGCGAGACGCTCGAGCTCGGCGCGCCCGTCGGGCCGGGTCTCGCCCCGGGCGCGCACACGCTCGTCGTCACCGCGTCGGACGTGCTCGGCAACGCGAGCACGCACGAGATCGCGTTCACGAGCCTCGGCGTGCCGGACGTGCCGACCGACCTGGCCCCGGCGCACGGCACGCGCGACGTCGCGGGGAGCGTCGACCTGTCGGCTCGTGTCGCGGCGCCCGGCGGCGGCGACGTCACCGCGACGTTCTCCCGCGCCGACGTCACCGCCCCCGCGCTGGTCGCCCAGGGCGAGTCGGCCGAGATCCCGACGACGCTCCCGGTCGAGGGCGAGCAGCCCGCCGCGGCGGACGCGCTCGCCCCGGGCGACGAGCTGACGCTCGACTCCCCGCAGAGCCGCGACGTCACCTACCAGCGCTTCGAGCTGCCCGCCACGGGCACGACCGTCGGCCAGGTCGTGCGCTGGGAGGGCGTCGTCGACCCGCAGCGGCTCGCGACGCTGCACGTGTGGGACGGGCAGCGGTGGGAGCCGCTCGCGTCCGCACGCGGTGCGGTCGAGGGCACGACGTCGCTGAGCACGGTGCTCGGCGAGGGTGCTGCGACCGACGGCACCGTGCACGTGCTCGTGACGGGCACCGACCCCTTCGCGGACGACATCGCGGCAGGCGGGTCGCGGGACGAGACCGACTTCGCGCCGCGCGACGACTACGACTTCTCGCTCGTCCACTTCACCGACACGCAGTACCTCACCGAGGGCGCGGTCGAGCAGGAGACGGCCGAGGAGCGAGCCGTCTGGGGCAAGGCCTACACCGACCTCACGCAGTGGGTCGTGGACAACGCCGAGGCGCGCGGGATCGCGTACGTGGGGCACACGGGCGACGTGAACGAGAACTACACGCGCCTGCCGGCCGACGACGCGATGGCCGCCCAGATCCGGGGCGAGTTCGAGTTCTCCTCGTCCGCGCAGGAGATCCTCGACGACGCGAACATCCCCAACGGGGTCCTCGCCGGCAACCACGACAACCTCACGGGCCAGGACAACGGGCCGGGGGCGCTGTTCAACGAGTTCTACGGCCCCGAGCGCTACGAGGCCCTGTCCGCAGGGTGGGAGAACGCGTCCTACGGCGGCCCGTGGCGCGAGGGCGACAACCAGAACCACTACGACCTGTTCAGCGCGGGCGGGCTCGACTTCGTCGCCGTGTACCTGTCGTACGGGGTGACGGACGAGGAGGCCGCGTGGGCGGACGGCGTCCTCAAGCAGTTCCCCGACCGCAACGCGGTCGTCCTCACGCACGACTACCTCGTGCCGAGCTCGAACCCCGACGGTCGTGACTCCGAGATCTCGACGCCCGACGGCCGCCTCGTGCACGCCAAGGTCGTCGAGCCCAACCCGAACGTGTTCCTCGTCCTCGCGGGGCACCGGCACGGCGTGGGCATCAACGTGCGCCAGGACGTCGGGACGCCGGGCAACGGCGTCGTCGAGCTGCTCGCGGACTACCAGTTCTACGAGGTCACGGCCGAGGAGGCGGGGCTCACCGAGATCGGCGGGTACACGCCGGAGGAGGGGCTGCGGCTCGGCGCGAGCTTCCTGCGCCTGCTCCAGTTCGACGTCGACCGCTCCGAGATGATCGTCGACACCTACTCGCCGTGGCTCGAGAACTTCGGCGCCACCGAGTACGACGACGAGCACCGCTACGACGGTCGCGAGGACGACTTCACCGTCCCCGTCGACCTCACGTCGCGCGTCACGAGCCTGGCGACCGACGCCGTGTCGCTCTACGCCCCGGGCGAGGAGATCGGCCGGGCGACCGTGCCGTCGGGCGAGGTCGCGACCGTCACGTGGGACGGGCTCGAGCCGGGTGCCGTGCACGCGTGGACGGTCACGGCCACCAGCGCGGGCGGCGGCACCGCCGTGTCGCCGGTGAGCACGTTCACCACCGCGCCCGCCGAGGACGGCCTCGTCGTCGAGACGACGGCGCGCACGCAGTGCCTCGCCGGCACGGCGTACGTCGCGGTCCGGGCCCGCAACGCGGACACCGTCCCGATGGACGTCACGCTCAGCACGCCGTTCGGCGAGCGCACCGTCACCGGCGTCCGGCCCGGCGCGTCGGCGTACCAGGCGTTCTCCGTCCGGGCGTCCGACGTCGCGGCGGGCGCCGCGCACGTCGGCGCGAGCGGGGACGGCCGGTCGTTCGCGGCCGACGTCGCGCACGACGCGCTCGCGTGCGGCTGACACGGCGCTGACGCGCTGCGACGCGCTGCCGACGCGCCGCTGACGCGGTGCCGACGGCACGAGGGCGGCCCCCGGACCGGACGGTCCGGGGGCCGCTCCGTCGCTCGCCCGGTCTGCCGGGGGAGCGGGACGGTCAGACGGCGGCCCACCCGCCGTCGCTGTGCAGGACGGCGCCCGAGACGTTGGCCGAGTCGTCCGACAGGAGCCACGTGATCGCCGCGGCCAGCTCGTCGGCGCTCGCGGCCGGCGGGACCGTCGTCGCCATGACCGGTCCGAGCCGCTCGCCCGCGTACTGCGAGCGGAACGGCGCCTCGATGCTCGTCGCGACGGCTCCGGGGGCCACGACGTTCGCCCGCACGCCGCGGGGCGTGTAGAAGAACGCGGTGCTCTTCGTGAAGCCGACGACCGCGTGCTTCGACGTCGCGTACGCGGTGCCCGACGCCGACGCGCGCGAGCCCGCCTCCGACCCGACGTTGACGATCGAGCCCTTCCCCGCCTCGAGCATGAGGGGCAGGACCGCGCGCGTGAGGCGCATGACCGCGGTGACGTTGACGGTCATGACGAGGTCCCACGTCGCGTCGTCGACCTCGGCGCTCGGCAGGAAGCCGTCCATGATGCCGGCGACGTTGGCGAGGGCGTCGACCCGGCCGCCCGCGGCGGCGACCACCGCGTCGATCGTGGTCTGGGCGCTCACGTCGCCCGCGACGGTCACGAGCGCGTCTGTGCCGACGTCGGCGACGAGCTTGTCGAGGCGGTCCTCCCGGACGTCGGTGGCGACGACGCGTGCGCCCTCCGCGAGCAGCCGCTCGACCGTCGCGCGGCCGATGCCGGCGCCCGCGCCGGTGACGATCGCCGTGCGGCCCTCGAACCTGCCCGGGACGTGGTTGCTGACCATGACGGCTCCCTTCCGTCCGCGCCGGCCTGCCGTCGTCCGGCGTCTGCTCCCATCCCAGCTCGCGCGCACCCGCGCGCGCGAGAGCCGATCGTCCTCGCCCGGGCGCCGGTGGTCCCGAGCGGGCGCGCGGGGGTAGGGTCGGCCTCGTGACGCACCCGTCCGTGACCACCTGGTGGCCGGCCGCCTGACGGCCGGTGACCTCATCCGGCCGTGCCCCGACGACGTGGGCGGCCTCGGTGAACCCGGTGCGCGCGTCGTCGGCCCAGCGGCCGTCCCCTGAGCTGGAGCCGAGCATGACGACACAGCAGACCCCGCCGACGGCCCTGCCCGTCCGGTCCCTCGAGCCGACGGGCGCCGAGGTGCCCTCGACCGTCCCGACGCACTGGTACAACCTCGCGGCCGACCTCCCCGAGCCGGTGCCCCCGCACCTGCACCCGGGCACGCGCGAGCCGCTCACTCCCGACGACCTCGCGCCGCTCTTCCCGCTCGCGCTCGTGCAGCAGGAGGTGACGACGGAGCGCTACGTCGAGATCCCGCAGACGATCCGCGAGATCTACGCGCTGTGGCGGCCGTCCCCGCTCGTGCGCGCGCGGCGCCTCGAGCGTGCCCTGGGTACCCCGGCCCGGATCTACTACAAGTACGAGGGCGTGAGCCCGGTCGGCTCGCACAAGCCGAACACCGCCGTCGCGCAGGCGTACTACAACGCGCTCGAGGGCACGACGAGGCTGACGACCGAGACGGGCGCGGGCCAGTGGGGCGCCTCGCTGTCGTTCGCGGGCGCGCTGCTCGGGCTCGACGTCGAGGTGTGGCAGGTGCGCGCGTCGTACGACTCCAAGCCGTACCGGCGCGCGCAGATGGAGGTGTACGGCGGGATCTGCCACCCGTCGCCGTCGGACCTCACGGAGGCCGGGCGAGCGATGCTCGCCGCGGACCCGGGGACGACCGGCTCGCTCGGCATGGCGATCAGCGAGGCCGTCGAGACGGCCGCGAAGGACCCCGCGGCGCACTACGCGCTGGGCAGCGTGCTCAACCACGTCATGCTGCACCAGAGCGTCATCGGCCAGGAGGCCCTCGTCCAGCTCGACGAGGCCGGCGAGGGCGCGCCGGACGTGGTGTTCGGCTGCGCGGGCGGCGGGTCGAACCTCGCGGGCCTGACGTTCCCGTTCCTGGGCCGCAACCTGCGCGAGGGCACGACCACGCGGCTCGTCGCGTGCGAGCCGGCCGCGTGCCCGTCGCTCACGCAGGGCGAGTACCGCTACGACTTCGGCGACGTCGCGGGCCTCACGCCGCTGCTCAAGATGCACACGCTCGGCAAGGACTTCGTCCCGCCCGCGATCCACGCGGGCGGCCTGCGGTACCACGGCATGTCGCCGATGGTGTCGCACGCGGTCCACCTCGGGCTCATGGACGCCGTCGCCGTCGAGCAGGACGAGGCGTTCACGGCAGGGACGCGGTTCGCGCGCAGCGAGGGCATCATCCCCGCCCCCGAGTCGACGCACGCCGTGGCGGCGGCCATCGCGCACGCGCGCGCGGCGACGGAGCCCGAGGTGATCGTCCTCGGGCTGTCGGGCAACGGCGTGCTCGACCTGCCCGCGTACGCGGCGTACGTGTGACGAGCCGGGCGCCTCGCGCGGCACGACCCCCGCGCGAGGCGCCCGTACCCTGGTGCGGTGCCCGAACCGACCCCCGACACCCTCGACGAGCCCGTGACCGGCGCCCCCTCCGTGACCCCGGGGACCGGCGACGCCCGCCCGCGCTACCGCACCCAGCCCGTGTCGTTCGTGCGGCGCAGCGGCCGCCTCGCGCCGCGCCAGCAGCGCGCGTGGGACGCGTACCGCGACCGCTACGTCGTGGACGTGCCGCGCGACGTCGCGCGGACGTCGGTGGACCCGGACCACGTGCTCGACGTCGCAGCCACCTTCGGGCGCGACGCGCGCCTCGTCGTCGAGATCGGGTCGGGCCAGGGCGAGGCCGTCGTCGCCGCCGCCGAGCGGGAGCCGGGCACGAGCTTCCTCGCCGTCGAGGTGTACGCGCCCGGGCTGGCGCAGACCGTGCTGCGCGCGTCGCAGCGCGACCTGACGAACGTGCGGCTCGTCCAGGCGAACGCGGCCGAGGTCCTCGCCACCACGCTGCCCGCGGGGAGCGTCGACGAGCTCTGGGTGTTCTTCCCCGACCCCTGGCACAAGTCCCGCCACCACAAGCGCCGTCTCGTGACGCCGTCGTTCGCGGCGCTCGCCGAGCGCGTGCTGCGCGCGCCGGGGGAGGGCGACGACGGCCGCCCCGGCGGGACGCTGCGGCTCGCGACCGACTGGGCCGAGTACGCGGACCAGATGCTCGAGGTCCTGGACGCCGCGCCGGGGCTGCGCAACGCGCACGGGCCGGGGAACGTCGCGCCGCGCTTCGAGGGCCGGGTGCTCACCGGGTTCGAGCGCAAGGGCGAGGCCGCGGGGCGCGTCATCACGGACCTGGAGTACGTGCGCGTCTGACGCTCGGCACGGCCTCGCGACCGGCCGCGCGCGGTCCTTGCGGACAACAGTGATCTACGGCACATTGTGCCGGGGGTGGAAGGTCGCCCCGGGCACGCAGTGTCGCGTGCGGTCGCGTCGACAGGCGACCGTCCGCGGGGTGCGGGCTCTCTGTCTGTCCACGGAATGAGCCAACGGAGGCGTCATGACCGACGTGACGGCCGCCCCCGGACCGGGGCCCGCCGAAGAGACCGACTACCAGCGGGTGCAACGCTCGCCCGAGTTCCAGGACCTGCGCCGACGCTTCCGGAACTTCGTGTTCCCGATGACCGCGCTCTTCCTCGTGTGGTACTTCGTCTACGTGCTGCTGGCGAACTACGCGCACGACCTCATGAGCGTCCGGGTGTGGGGGAACGTCACGGTCGGGCTCCTCCTCGGGCTCGGCCAGTTCGTGTCCACGTTCGCGATCACGATGATCTACGCGCGCTGGGCCAACAAGCGCTTCGACGCCCAGGCGGACGAGCTCCGCCGGGAGATCGAGGAGGACGAGCTGTGAGCGCGCACCTCCTGGCCGCCGAGGCCACGGACGTCGGGAACCCCGTCGTCAACGTCGCGATCTTCGCCGTCTTCGTCGCCGTGACGCTCGTCATCGTGCTGCGCGCGTCCCGGCAGAACAAGTCCGCCGCGGACTACTACGCGGGCGGACGGTCGTTCACCGGGCCGCAGAACGGGACCGCCATCGCGGGCGACTACCTGTCCGCCGCGAGCTTCCTCGGGATCTGCGGCGCCATCGCGATCAACGGCTACGACGGGTTCCTCTACTCGATCGGCTTCCTCGTCGCGTGGCTCGTCGCGCTGCTGCTCGTCGCCGAGCTCCTGCGCAACACGGGCAAGTTCACGATGGCCGACGTGCTGTCCTTCCGGCTCAAGCAGCGGCCCGTCCGCATGGCGGCCGCCCTCGCGACCCTCGCCGTCGTGTTCTTCTACCTGCTCGCGCAGATGGCCGGGGCCGGCGGCCTCGTGGCGCTGCTGCTCGGCGTCGACACCACGGCTGGCCAGAGCGTCGTCGTCGCCGTCGTCGGCGCGCTGATGATCCTCTACGTGCTGGTCGGTGGCATGAAGGGCACCACCTGGGTCCAGATCATCAAGGCCGTGCTGCTCATCGCGGGCGCCGCCGTGATGACGGTGTGGGTCCTCGCGAAGTTCGGCTTCAACCTGTCCGACCTGCTTCAGGGCGCGATCGACAAGGCAGGCCCGGGCGGCGAGGCGCTCATCGAGCCCGGCAAGCAGTACGGCGCCACCGGCACCACGAAGCTCGACTTCCTCTCGCTGGCCCTCGCGCTCGTGCTCGGCACCGCCGGCCTGCCGCACGTCCTCATGCGCTTCTACACCGTGCCCTCCGCCAAGGAGGCCCGGCGCTCGGTGGTGTGGGCGATCTGGCTCATCGGCATCTTCTACCTCTTCACCCTCGTGCTCGGGTACGGGGCGGGCGCGCTCGTGGGGCCGGAGACGATCAGCGCCGCGCCAGGAGGCGTGAACTCCGCGGCACCCCTGCTCGCGTTCGCGCTCGGCGGCGAGATCCTCCTCGGCTTCATCTCCGCCGTCGCGTTCGCGACCATCCTCGCCGTCGTCGCCGGGCTCACGATCACCGCGGCGGCGAGCTTCGCGCACGACATCTACGCGAACGTCATCAAGCGCGGCGAGGTCAAGCCCGACGGCGAGGTCAAGGTCGCGCGCATCACCGTCGTCGTCATCGGGATCCTCGCGATCCTCGGCGGCATCTTCGCGCAGGGGCAGAACGTCGCGTTCCTCGTGGCGCTCGCGTTCGCCGTCGCGGCGAGCGCGAACCTCCCGACCATCCTCTACTCGCTGTTCTGGAAGCGGTTCAACACCGCGGGCGCGCTGTGGAGCATGTACGGCGGCCTGATCTCGTGCGTCGTGCTCATCGCGTTCTCGCCCGTCGTGTCGGGCAAGGTCGACCCGGTGACGGGCGCCAGCCTGTCGATGATCAAGAACACGGACGTCGACTTCGCGATCTTCCCCCTGAGCAACCCCGGCATCGTGTCGATCCCGCTGGCGTTCCTCCTCGGGATCGTCGGGACGCTCCTCAGCAGGGAGAAGCCGCACCCCGAGAAGTTCGCCGAGATGGAGGTGCGCTCGCTCACCGGGGCAGGCGCCGAGAAGGCGACGGTGCACTGACCAGCCAGACGGCAACCCCTCGCATGCAGGACGCCCTCGGCCCCGGGCCGGGGGCGTCCGCGCGCGGCAAAGCCCTCGCGCGGTGGGCCGGCCGCGTCGTACGGTCCCGCCATGCCCTCCGCGACCCCAGCCCCCGCCGCCTCCCGCGGCGTGGCGCCCGCGCCGGTCCTCGTCGTCACCGGCGCGATGGCCTCGGGGAAGTCCACCGTCGCCGACGCGCTCGCCCGGACGTTCGCGCTCGCGGCGCACGTGCGCGGCGACCAGTTCCGGCGGTTCGTGGTCAGCGGCCAGGCGGAGATGGCGCCATCCCTGACCGCCGAGGCACGGGCCCAGCTCGACCTGCGGCAGGCGCTCGCGGCGCAGGCGGCCGACACCTACGCCGCCGCGGGCGTCACGGTCGTCGTCCAGGACATCCTGCTCGGCCCCGACCTCGCGCGGTTCACGGCGCGCGTGCGCACCCGGCCGTGCTTCGCCGTCGTGCTGACGCCGGACGCCGCGACCCTCGCCGCGCGCGACGCCGGCCGCCACAAGCAGGCGTACGGAGCCTGGACCCCGGAGGAGTTCGCCGCCGCCGCCCGCGCGACCCCCGGCGGGCTGCACGTCGACACGACCGGGTGGACGGTCGCGCGGACCGTCCGGCACGTCCTCGACCACCTCGACGAGGCACGGGTCGCCTGACCCGCCCGGCGGCACCGCCGGGCGCCGACGGGACCCTCGCGCGAGGATGGGGTCCATGACGTCCGAGGCGCAGCACCCGACCACTCCTGACGAGACCTACGACGTGATCGTGATCGGCGGCGGGCCCGTCGGCGAGAACGCCGCCGACCGCGCGTCGCGCACCGGCCTGAGCGTGGCGCTCGTCGAGGCCGAGCTCGTGGGCGGCGAGTGCTCGTACTGGGCGTGCATGCCGTCCAAGACGCTCCTGCGCCCGGGGGCCGTGCGGGCCGAGGCGCGGGGCGTCCCGGGCGTCAGCGTCGGCGACGACCTCGACGTCGCCGCCGTCCTCGCGCGGCGCGACCAGATGGTCTCGGACTGGGACGACTCCGGCCAGGTCTCGTGGGTCGAGGGCGCGGGCCTCACGCTCGTGCGCGGGCTCGGGCGGATCGTCGGCCCGCGGCTCGTGGAGGTCGTCGCCGAGGAGCCCGACGCCGACCCGGACGACCTGCCGCGCGCCCGCCGGCTCGCCGCCCGCCACGCGGTGATCGTGGCGACCGGCAGCGTGCCGGTCCTGCCCGACGTCCCCGGGCTGGCGGACGCGAACCCGTGGACGAGCCGCGAGGCGACCGCGGTCGAGGACGTGCCCGAGTCGCTGGCGATCGTCGGCGGGGGAGTGGTCGCGACGGAGATGGCGGTCGCGTTCGCCGACCTCGGGGCGCGCGTGACCGTGCTCTCGCGGGGTGGCCTGCTCGGGCGCACCGAGCCCTGGGCCGGCGAGGCGGTCGCCGCGTCGCTGCGGGACCTGGGGGTCGACGTGCGGCTCGGCGTGTCGACGGAGGCCGTCGAGCCGCTGCCCGACGGCGGCGCGCGCCTCGTCCTCGCGGCGACCGGTCCCGCGGACGGCGGGGACGCGCCCGAGCTGGCGCCCGTCACGGCCGAGCGCGTGCTCGTCGCGACGGGCCGCGTGCCGCGCACCCAGGACCTCGGGGTCGACTCCGTCGGGCTCGCGCCCGGCCACGCGCTGGAGGTCGACGACACGATGCTCGTCCAAGGGCTCGGGTCGCAGGCCGGCACCGGGTGGCTGTACGCGGCGGGCGACGTCACCGGTCGCGTCGCGACCACCCACCAGGGCAAGTACCAGGGCCGCGTCGCGGGCGACGTCGTCGCCGCGCGCTTCGGCGACCCCGACGCCGAGGACGCCCCGACCGCGGGCGAGCGACCGCCCGCCGTCGGCGCCGACCCCGAGCCGTGGTCGCGGTTCGCCGCGACCGCGGACGCCGTCGCCTCGCCCCAGGTCGTGTTCACGCGGCCCGAGGTGGCGGCCGTCGGGCACACCGAGTCGTCCGCGCGCGACGCGGGCCTCGACGTGCGCGTCGTGCGCTACGACCTCGCGAACGTCGCGGGCTCCTCGGTGCGCTCCGCCGACTACGCGGGCAGCGCGCAGCTCGTGGTCGACGCCGCGCGCGAGGTCGTCGTCGGCGCCACGTTCGTGGGCCCCGACGCGGCGGAGATGCTGCACGCCGCGACGATCGCCGTCGTGGGGGAGGTCCCGCTGCGCAGGCTGTGGCACGCCGTGCCGTCGTACCCGACGGTGAGCGAGGTGTGGCTGCGGCTGCTCGAGGAGTACGGGCTGTAGGGACCGCCCGGCGCGGGCCCGGCGCCCGCGCCGCGGCCCGGTCGCCTAGGCTCGGGGACGTGACGACCGAGAACACCGCCCCGCGCGTCGCCCTCGCGACGTGCTCCGTCCTCCCGCAGCTCGACCCCGACGACGCGCCGCTCGTGCGGGCGCTCGACGCCCGGGGCGTCGCGGCGCAGCCCGCCGTCTGGGACGACCCCGACGTGGACTGGGCCGCGTTCGACGCCGTCGTCGTGCGCTCGACCTGGGACTACTCGGCCCGGCGCGACGAGTTCGTCGCGTGGGCGAGCCGGGTCCCCCGCATCCTCAACGCGGAGCAGGTGCTGCGCTGGAACACCGACAAGGGCTACCTGCGCGAGCTCGAGGGCGCGGGCATCCCCGTCATCCCGACGCTGTGGCTCGACCCGGCGCGCAACCTCTCCTCGCGCGCGATCCACACGCGCCTGCCCGCCCAGGGCGACTTCGTCATCAAGCCGGTCGTCAGCGCGGGCGCGAAGGACACGGGCCGGTACCAGGCGGGCGAGGCGCACTCGCGCGGGCTCGCCATCCAGCACGCCAAGAACCTGCTCGTCTCCGGGCGCGAGGTCATGGTGCAGCCCTACGTGACGAGCGTCGACACCGCGGGGGAGACGGGCCTCGTCTTCGTCGACGGCGAGTTCTCGCACGCCGTGCGCAAGAACGCGCTGCTCACCGGCCCGCACCGCCCGACGCGCGGCCTCTACCAGCAGGAGGAGATGAGCCCGTTCACCGAGTCCGACGAGCAGCTCGACGTCGCACGCCGCGCCCTCGCCGTGGCGGCCGACGCCGTCGGTGGCGGGGACCCGGCGAGCTTCCTCTACGCGCGCGTGGACGTCGTGACGGGCAACGACGACGGCGGCGTCGTCGTCATCGAGCTCGAGCTCACCGAGCCGTCGCTGTTCCTCGCGCTCGCCCCGGGCTCGCTCGACCGGTTCGCCGACGCGATCGCGGCTCGCGTCGCGCGCTGACCCGCGCCACCGGGCGGCCGAGCAGGACGACCCGCAGCGACGCGGCGATGCGTCCTCGGCGGTGCTGCTCCGGCCCCACGCACGACGACGGCGGCCCGTCCCGGAACCGGGACGGGCCGCCGTCGTGCGACGCGGGCCTGCTCAGGCGAGACCGTTCTCCGAGAGCCAGTCGGCGGCGATGTCCTCGGGCGAACGCTGGTCGACGGTGGACTTCACGTTGAGGGCGACGAGGCCCTCGGGCGTGAGTGCCTCGCTCACCGGGTTGATGACGTCCGCGATCTCGTCGGCGATGTCCGCGTTGACGAGCGGCACGACGTTCGAGGCGAGGAACAGGCCCTCCGGGTCCTCGAGCGTGACGAGCTTCTCCGTCTGGATGCGCGGGTCGGCGCTGAACACGTTCGCGATGTTCACCGTGCCGGCGACGAGGTCCTGGACGGTCGTGTCGCCCGTCGCGACGAACGACACGTCGACGCCGTACACGTCCTTGAGCCCCTGTGGGCCGTACGGGCGCTGCTCGAGCTCGGCGGGGCCGCCGAGCGTGAGCGGCACGTCGAGACCGGCGAGGTCGGACAGGCTGGTGAGGTCGTTCTCCGTCGCGAACGCCTCGGTGACGTTGTAGGAGTCCTGGTCGGTCGCGGTCGACTGGTCGAGGACCGTGAGGCCGTCGGGCAGCGCCTCCTGGAGCGCCGCGTACACGTCGTCGGGCGACGTCGCCGTGGTCTCCGGGTCGAAGAACTGCAGCAGATTGCCCGTGTACTCCGGGAAGACCTGCACCTCGCCGCTCTCGAGCGCGGGCATGTACGCGTCGCGCTGACCGATCGAGAAGTTGCGCTCGACCGTGAAGCCCTCGGCCTCGAGCGCCTGCGCGTAGATCTCCGCGATGATCTCGTTCGAGTAGTAGGCCTGCGAGCCGACGACGATCGTGTCGGACGAGGCGCTGCCGCCGCCGTCGGCGCTCGTGGTGTCCTCGGCGAGCGGGTCGGACCCGCCGCCGCAGGCGGTGAGGGCGAGGACGGCGGTCGCCGCGGTGGCGACGAGGGCGGCGGTGCGTCGGGTGGTGCGCATGTGTCTGCCTTTCTGAGGGCCGTCCCGGAGACCGGGAGGGATCGGTTCGGCGCGTGCGGCGGGGAGCGGCCGTCCGCGTCAGGCGGTGGTGGGTTCGGGGGCGCGGCGGCGCCGCCGGGACGGGGAGTCCTCCACGGACCGTCCCGCCGTGACGCCGCGCGGCACGACGACCCGTTGGAGGATCGCGAACAGCGCGTCGAGCACGACGGCCAGCACCACGATGACGAGGGCCGCACCGAGGATCTGGGAGAAGTCGCGGATCTGGATGCCCTGCACGATGTAGAAGCCGAGGCCCCAGTTGCCGACGTAGCCGGCGAGCGTGACGGTCGCGACGACCTGGAGCGTCGCGGACCGCAGCCCCCCGATGAGCAACGGGAGGCCGAGCGGGACCTCGGCCTGGAACAGCACCTGGCGACCGGTCATGCCGACGGACCGGGCGCCGTCGACCACGCGGCGTTCGACGGCCTCGATTCCGGCGTACGCCCCCGCGAGGATCGGCGGGATCGCGAGGAGCACGAACGCCGTGATCGAGGCCGCGATCTTGTGCGTCACCCCGAGCACGAGCACGAGCAGCAGGACGAGCCCGAACGAGGGCACCGCGCGCGCCGCGCCCGAGAGGGCGACGGCGACCTCCCGCCCATGCCCGGTGTGGCCGATGGCCCAGCCCGCGGGGACGGCGATCGCCGCGGCGATCAGCACCGCCACGAACGTGAAGGCGAGGTGGGTCCAGATCGCCTCGGGGAGGGGGAGCGCGCCCGTGAGCCGGTCGGGGGAGAAGATCCAGGCGACCGCGTCGGAGAAGACGTTCATGCGCGCACCTTCCGGGACCAGGGCATGACCGCTCGTCCGGCGAGCACGAGCAGCAGGTCGACGAGCAGGGCGATGACGACGACCGCGACGACGCCGGCCAGGATCTCGGGGACGATCTGTCGCTGGTAGCCGTTGGTGAAGAGGTAGCCGAGGTTGTCGATCCCGATGAGGATGCCGACCGTCGCGAGCGAGATCGTCGAGACGGCGGTGACGCGCAGCCCGGCGAGCACGACCGGGCCGGCGAGCGGGAGGTCGACCTGCCAGAAGCGCCGCCACGGCCCGTACCCGACGGCGAGAGCCGCCTGCCGGACGGTCGGGTCGACCGACGCCAGGGCGTCGGCGACGAACCGCGTCATGATCGCGACGGCGTAGATCGTCAGCGCGACCACCAGGTTGACCTCGGACAGGAAGCTGATGCCCAGGAGCGGTGGGAGCAGCGCGAAGAGCGCGAGCGACGGGATCGTGTAGAGCAGCCCGACGAGCGTGAGCACGAGCCCGCGCGTGAGGCGGAACCGGAACGCGAGCCAGCCCAGCGGGATCGACGCGGCGAAGCCCAGCACGATCGGCACGACGCACTGGCGCAGGTGCTCGACGGTCAGGCGGCCGATGAGGTCGAGGTTGTCCAGGACCCAGGTCATGCGCCGCCCTCGGGGGCGTCGCCGACGAGCACGCCCTGCGTCCGGCCGGCGCCGTCGACGAGGACCGTGCCGTGCGCCGTCCGCTTCGTGCGCAGCGCACGACGGCCGCGCTCGGCGCCGATGAAGCTCGCGACGAACTCGCTCGCGGGGTTCTCGAGGATCTCGCTCGGTGAACCGATCTGCGCGACGTGCGCCCCCTTCTCCAGGATCACGACCTGGTCGCCGAGCAGGAACGCCTCGTCGATGTCGTGCGTGACGAACACCACCGTCTTCTCGAGCTCGCGCTGCAGCCGGATGGTCTCGGTCTGGAGCTCGGCCCGCACGATCGGGTCCACCGCGCCGAACGGCTCGTCCATGAGCAGGATGTTCGGGTCCGCGGCGAGCGCCCGCGCCACCCCGACGCGCTGCTGCTGGCCCCCGGAGAGCTGGCTCGGGTAGCGGTCCGCGAGCGCCCGGTCGAGGCCGACGGTGTCGAGCAGCTCGAGGGCGCGCTCGCGCGCCTGTCGCCGGGGCGTGCCCTCGAGGCGCAGGACCGTCGTCACGTTGTCGACGACCTTGTAGTGGGGGAGCAGGCCGCCGTTCTGCAGGACGTACCCGATGCTGCGCCGCAGCTTCACCGGGTCGCGGTCGAGGACGGAGCTGCCGTCGATCTCGATCGTGCCCGACGTGGGCTCCACCATCCGGTTGATCATGCGCAGGAGCGTCGTCTTGCCGCTGCCGGACGACCCGACGAGCACCGTGGTGCGGTGCGGCGGGATGACGAGGTCGAAGTCGGCGACCGCCGCCGTGCCGTCGGGGTACGTCTTCGTGACCGATCGGAACTCGATCATGGGCGCTGCCTCCCGACAGTCGGTGAACGGCCTCCACCCAACCACGACCGCGGCTCGGCTCGTCGAGCGCGATGCCGCGCGTCCCCCAGACCGTACGACGAACCACCGACACGCCGCACCCGGACCGCGCGGGCCGCCCGGCCCCCTCGGTCCGCTCGTGGCGCGCGTCCGGTGGCGGGCGGGATGTGCCCGTGACGTGCGTCACGCCGAGGCCTATCGTGGCGCTGTGCCGCACCTCGACGCCCTCCTCGCCTTCGCGCTCGCCTCCCTCGTGCTCGTCGCGATCCCGGGCCCGAGCGTGCTCTTCGTCGTCGGCCGCTCGCTCGCGCTGGGTCACCGCGGCGGCGTGCTCAGCGTGCTCGGCAACGAGCTGGGCGCGCTCACGCTCGTCGTCGCCGTGGCGCTCGGGGTCGGGACGGTCGTCGCGACGTCGGTCGCGATCTTCACCGTCGTCAAGCTCGTCGGTGCGGCCTACCTCGTGTGGCTCGGCGCCCAGGCGATCCGCCACCGGCGCGACGGCGCCGTCACCGTCGACGCCGCTCCCGTCCGCGAGCCCTGGTGGCGCGTGGTGCGGCAGGGCTACGTCGTCGGGGTGAGCAACCCCAAGACGATCGTGTTCTTCGTGGCCGTGCTGCCGCAGTTCACCGACTTCCACGCCGGGCGCGTGCCGGCGCAGATGATCGTGCTCGGCCTCGTCTTCACCGTGATCGCCTTCGTGTGCGACAGCGTCTGGGCGCTGGCCGCGGGCGCGGCCCGCTCGTGGTTCGCGTCCTCGCCCCGGCGCCTCGGCACGGTGCGGGCCGCGGGCGGCGGGATGATGATCGGCCTCGGCGGCGTCCTCGCCGTCGCGTCGCACCGGGCGCCCTGAGCAAGCCCCGGAGCGCGCCGCCGGGGAGCGCGTCGGGCTCGGACGCGACGAGGGCCGGTCTCCGTCAGGAGACCGGCCCTCGTCGTCTGGGGTGAGTAACGGGACTTGAACCCGCGACCCCCTGGACCACAACCAGGTGCTCTACCAGCTGAGCTATACCCACCATGTGAGCCGTGCTCACGGACCGGCGCCTGGAGCACCGGCCGTCGAAAAGTGTACCCGGTCTGCGGGGTGCTCCCGGACGCCTTTCTCGCGTCAGGCCTCCGTGGACCCTGTGACGGTCGCCACGGTGGCGTCGTCGGCGGTCGTGGCGGCGCTCTCGCCGGGCTCGTGCGGCCGTGTGCGTCCCCGGGTCACGCTCGTCGCGACGACCTGCTCCGCGATCTTGCGGGCGGTCGCCGAGTCCGGGCCCGGCGCAGGGACGAAGACGGCGGCGCGGTAGTAGCGCAGCTCGTCGATGCTCTCGAGGATGTCGGCGAGCGCGCGGTGCCCGCCGTGCTTCTCGGGCGAGGAGAAGTACGCGCGCGGGTACCAGCGGCGGGAGAGCTCCTTGACGGAGGAGACGTCGACGATCCGGTAGTGCAGGTGGCTCATGAGGGCCGGCATGTCGCGGTCGAGGAACGCCTTGTCGGTCCCGACGGAGTTCCCGGCGAGGGGCGCCTTCCCGGGCTCCGGCACCCAGGTGCGGACGTAGTCCAGGACGCGCTGCTCGGCCTCGGCCAGCGTCAGGCCCTCGTCGAGCTCGTCGAGGAGACCGGAGGTCGTGTGCATCTGGCGCACGAAGTCGCCCATCTGCTCGAGCGCCTCGGCCGGCGGGCGGACCAGGACGTCGACGCCGTCACCGAGCACGTTGAGCTCGGAGTCGGTGACGACCGCGGCGACCTCGACGAGGGCGTCGGCGCCCAGGTCGAGCCCGGTCATCTCGCAGTCGATCCAGACGATGCGTTCGTTCGCGTTCACAGGGCTCACGCCCACAGCCTAGTCGCGCGGCGGGTGTCAACCCGGCCGCCGCGGTGCGAGCGGTCCGACGACGCCCGCACGACGAAGGCCCCGGCGGTCCGGTCCACGGAGGGTCCGGACGGCCGAGGCCTTCGACGTGCCGCGCTCTCGCCCGGCGGGGTGTGCCCCCGGCGTGCCGAGCGCTCGGTGCGCGTCATGCGGTGCGGCGCGACAGGCGGGCCTGCCGGGTGTGCGCCGGGACGCGGGTCGTGGTGCGGCGCAGCTGCGACCGGCGCAGGGTCTGCTCCTGCAGCTGCTCGCGACGGCTGAGGGCCGCCACGTCGTACGTGATCAAGGGATGCATGGTGCTGCTCTCGTGACGCTGGGTTCGTGGGTCTGGCCGGACCCTCCACCGCCCGGTACGGACCGGACGGACGCCACCGCGGTGTGTGCTCATACGACCACGACGGGCGCCGGCGGCGCACGGGTTTTTCGCGGGGGACCGTCCTGCCCTTCGCCGGGGTCTCGCCCGGGGCCCCCGCCGCCCTGCGTCGTCGGCCCGCGTTCCGTAGCCTCCGGGGATGGGAGCGACGACGAGCGGGTCGGAGGAGGGCACGTCGCCGCGGGCGGTGCTCGCGAGCGTGTGGCCGGGGCTGCTCCTGGTCCTGGTCGGCGTCCTGGGCTTCGCCGGCCTGCTGGACTCGGTCCGGGAGCGGGACGACCTCTGGAGCTTCGACGAGCCGCTGCTGGCCTGGATGGTGGCGCACCGCACCCCCGTCGCGACGGGGGTGCTGACGGTCGTGACGACCGTGTTCGGCCCGTTCGTGCTGCCCCTCCTCGTGGCGGTGGGGTGCGTCGTGTGGGCACGGCGCTCGGGGACCTGGTGGGAACCGGGTCTGCTGGCGGGGGCGATGGTGCTCGCGACGCTCGTCTCGAGCGTGCTCAAGGCGGTGATCGCCCGTCCGCGCCCGCCGGACGCCTCGATGGTCGTGGCCGGGGTCGAGCGGTCGTTCTCGTTCCCCTCGGGGCACACGATCGGCGCGGCGACCCTGGTGCTCGTCGGCGGCTACCTCGTGTGGCACCGCCACCGCGACGCTCGCGTGCTGACGGTCTGGGTCGTGGCGTCGGTGCTCGTCGTCGGGACCGTGGCGCTGAGCCGCCTCTACCTCGGCTACCACTTCCTCACCGACGTCCTCGCGGGCCTCGCGCTCGCCGTGGCGGTGCTCGGCGTCGTCGTCGTCGTGAGCCGGGTGCACGACCTCCGGGCGCGGGCGCGACCGGTCGAGGCGGGGCCTGAGGGCTCTTAGGAAAGAAGTCTTGCGCAAGATATCTTTCGTGACGTAGCGTCGTCCCCATGACGACCGCCGCCGACCACCCTGGGCAGGGCGCCTCCGCAAGCACGTCCCCGCCCGGACCGGTGGTCGCGAGCGACCCCGCGAGCATCCGCGCCCTCGCGCACCCCCTGCGTCTGCGGATCCTCACGCTGCTCGACGACGAGGGCGAGGTCACGGCCACGCGCTGTGCCGAGGCGACGGGCGAGTCCGTCGCGAGCTGCTCGTTCCACCTGCGCATGCTCGCGAAGTACGGCTACGTCGAGCCCGCCGAGCGGCGGGGCAAGGAGCGCCCCTGGCGGACGGTCGGGCGCGGGCGCCAGACCCGCTTCGACCCCGACGTGCCCGAGTCGCTGCCCGCGGCGAGCGCCGTGGCCGACCTCGTGCTCGGCCAGGAGGCGGCGCGCGTGCGGGCGTGGCTCGCCGGCGCCGCGGCGGAGGACCCGCGGTGGCTGCTCGCCTCGACGCTCAGCTCGTCGTCGTTCTACGCGACGCGCGAGGAGCTCGACGCGCTCGCGCGCGAGGTCGAGGCGCTCACCGACCGGTTCGCCGGGCGCTGGGACGACCCGTCGCTGCGCCCCGAGGGGGCCCGGCCAGCGCGGCTGTTCGCCGTCGTCAACGCCGACCCGCCCGCGGACCACCGGTGACCGCCCCGCCCGAGCCGGCGGCCGCGGCACCGACTGCGGACACCGCACCGACCGCACCGACCGCACCGACCGCAACGGTCGCGCCGCGGAGCGGGGCCACGACGCCGGGAGCGGACGCGCGGGCCGCGCTCCGCGGGCGACCCTTCCGCCTGCTCTCGGTCGCGTGGGGGTTCACCAACTTCGCCGACTCGGTGCTCGCGATCATCCTCGCCGTGTGGGTCAAGGACCTCACGGGCTCGAACGGCGCAGCCGGGCTCGTGTTCGCCGCGCTGGGCCTTCCCGCGCTCGCGTCGCCGTTCCTCGGCCAGCTCGCCGACCGGGTGTCCCGCCGCCGGATGCTCGTCGCGACGTACCTCGTCGGCGCGGTCGTCCTCCTCGCCCTCCTCCTCGTCCGCGGGCCGGGGCAGGTGTGGCTCGTGCTCCTCGTCACGGTCGTGTACTCGGGGGTCGGGTTCGCGACGTCCGCGGCGCAGTCCGGGCTCGTCCGCGACATGCTGCCCGACGACGCGCTCGCCGCCGCGAACGGCCGCCTCACGACGATCGACCAGGTGTTCCGGCTGCTCATGCCCGTCGTGGGCGCGGGTGCGTACTCCCTCGCGGGCGTGTGGCCGCTCGTCCTGACCGCGTCGGGTGCGTTCGTCGTCGCGGCCGGGGTGGTCGCGCGCGTGCGGGTGCGCGAGACCCCGCCCGCCGACGAGCGCGAGCCGTACCTCGCCGAGGTGACCGCGGGCTTCCGGCACCTCGCGCGGACCGCCCCGCTCGGCGTGCTCACGGTCGCGCTCGTCGTCGCGTTCGGCGCGGTGGGGCTGCTCAACGCCGTGAGCCTCGCGATCGTCGAGGACGGCCTCGGGCTCCCGGCCGCGCTCCTCGGGCCGGTGTCGTCCGTCCAGGCGATGACCGCGATCGTGGCCGGCCTCACCGCCGCCCGGCTCGTGGCCCGGTGGGGGGCGCAGCGCCTCGTCGCGCTGGGCCTGCTCGTGCTCGCGCTCGGCATCGTCCCCGCGACGGGCACGAGCGTGGTGGCGGTCGTCGTCGGGCTCGGCGGCGTCGGCCTCGGCGTCACGTGGGCGATCGTCGGGTTCGTCACCGAGCGCCAGCTCCGCACGCCGCCCGCGCTCCAGGGCCGGGTGGCCGCGGCGAGCACCATGCTGCTCAACGTGCCCCAGCTCCTGCTCACCGTGGTGGGGGCCGCGCTCGTCGGGGTCGTGGACTACCGGGTGCTGCTCGTCGTGACCGTGGCGGGCATCGCCGTCGCCGCGGCGCTCGCCCTGCGTGGCCGCCGCGCCGTCGCCGGCGCGCGCTAGCGGGACCGACCGGCGGCACAGCGGCGGGGCCGGGACAGCGGGCACGACAGCGGGGGGCACGACGGCGGGGCGCAGCACCGGGACCGCCGGCGAGACGACGCCGGGGCGGCCTCAGTCGTCGAGGCCGCGGGCGCGCAGCGCGTCGCCGAGCGCGTCCGCCTGGCGCAGGGCGCCCACGACGAGCGGGACGGCGAAGGCCCGGACGTCGTGCTCCCGGCCGCGCGCGCGGGACGCGTCCCGCACGCGCTGCGCGAGCGCCGCGACCACCGGGACGGAGCGCACGGCGAGCGAGAGGACGAGCGCGACCCGGCCGACGTCGACCCCCGCGCGGCCGAGCGGGCGCAGGCCGCGTTCGATCGCGGCGAGCACCGCGGCCGTGCGGGTCGTGAGCAGCACGAGCCCCGCGAGCGCGACGAGCGCCACGAGGCGGGTCGTGAGGACCACCGCGGCGGCGGGACCGAGCGCGAACCACTGCACCGCCAGGAGCACCGGCACGACGAGCCGCAGCGGCCGGACCTGGTCCCACGCGGCGCGGGTGCCCACCCCCGCCACCGCGTAGAGCGCTGCGACCACGACGACCACGACCCCCACCGCGACCGGCGACGACACGAGCAGCACCGCGCCCGACGCCGCCGCGAGACCGACGAGCTTCGCCCCGGCCGGGAGGCGGTGCAGCACCGAGGTCCCCGGCCGGTAGCCGCCCGCCGTCACCCCGGCCCCGCGTCGACCAGGCGGCGGTAGTGCGCGACGGCCGGGCCCGGCGCGTCGTCCGCGACGACGCGCCCGCCGTCGACCACGAGGACGCGGTCCATGGCGTCCATGAGCGCGAGGTCGTGCGAGACGAGCACGACCTGCTGGGGGAGGGACGCGAGCTCCGCGGCGACGCGCCGCGTGTTGCGCAGGTCGAGGAGCGTCGTCGGCTCGTCGGCCACGACGAGGCGCGGGCCCGCCGCGAGCACGGAGGTGAGCGCGAGGAGCTGCTTCTGCCCGCCCGAGAGCAGGTGCGCGGGATGGTCGGCGTGCTCGGCCAGGCCGCGCGCGGCGAGGGCGCGCCGCACGACCTCGCCGCGCTCGTCCGCCGGGACGCCGCGCAGCGAGTACGCGACGTCCTCCGCCACGGTCGGCATGACGATCTGCGCGTCCGGGTCGGTGAACACGAACCCCACGCGCCGTCGCACCGCCGCGCCCTGGCGGCGCGTGTCGAGGCCGTCGACGAGCACGCGTCCCGCCGTGGGCACGACGAGCCCGTTGAGCAGGCGGGCCAGGGTGCTCTTGCCCGAGCCGTTCGCCCCGACCACGCCGACCCGGTGCTCGCGCAGCTCGAGGCTCACGCCGCGCAGGACGTCGCGCTCGCCGAGCCGCACGTGCACGTCCTCGAGCCGCACCACGCACCCCCCGGCGGTGTCCTCGACGGGGGCCTCCGGTGCGGGCGGCGCGACCTCGGCCGGGCGGTCCCGGCGTCGCCCCCGCACGGCGCGCGCCGCGCGCGCGATCACCGTGCCACCTCCACGAGCACCGCGACGCCCTGGCCGCCGCCGACGGCCGCCGTCGCGAGCCCGAGCGTCCCGGCCCGCGCGCCCCCGCGCACGAGCCGGGAGAACAGCCGGACCACGGCCACCGCGCCGCTCGCGCCCCACGGGTGGCCCAGCGCGAGCGCGCCGCCGTCGGGGCACACCCGGGCGTCGTCCGCGGGGTCGCCCAGCGGGTCGAGGCCGAGCGCGTCGGTGACCGCGAGCACCTGGGCCGCGAACGCCTCGACGACCTCGACCGCCGCGACGTCGTCGAGCCGCGCGCCGGCGCGGTCGAGCACGGCGCGCACCGCGGGCACCGGGCCCCACCCGGGCAGCGCCGGGTCGCAGCCCACGGTGGCGGACGCGACGACCCGCAGGCCCGCGAGCCCCAGGTCGCGGCGCACCGCCTCGGGGACCACCGCGACGACCGCGGCGCCGTCGCTCGCCGGGCTCGACGTCGCCGCCGTGACGGTTCCCCCGGCGCTGAACGCGGGGGAGAGGCGCGCGACGACGGCCGGGTCGAGGCGGCGCGCGCGCTCGTCGCGTTCCAGGGCACGGCCCGGCGGGCCGACGCGCACGGTCTCCGCGGCGAACCGCCCGGCGTCGTGCGCCGCGCGGGCGCGCGCGTGGCTGCGCAGCGCGTACGCCTCCTGGCGCTCGCGGGTCACGCCGCGGCGGCGGGCGAGCTCGTCGGCCGCCGCGCCCATCCCCGGGTCGGCCCACGGCACGGGCGCGAACGCCGCGCGCGCGTACGGGACGTCGCCCCACGGCGTGCGGTGGGCCCGCGCGGGCGAGCGCGTCGCGCTCTCGGTGCCGCCCGCGAGGACGAGCGCCGCCTCGCCCGCGCGGACCTGCTGCGCCGCGACGAGCACGGCCGCGAGGCCCGACGCGCACTGCCGGTCGACGGTGAGCCCCGGCACGCCGACGCCCGCTCCGGCGGCGAGCGCCGCGACGCGCGCGACGTCCCCGCCGGGGCCCGTGCAGCACCCGAGCACGACGTCCGCCACGTCCGCCGCGACGCCGTGCGCCCGCGCGTCGTCGAGGGTCGCGCGCAGCGCCGCGGCCGCGAGGTCCACCTCGGTGAGCGCCCGGTGCCCGTGGCCCGCCGTCCCGACCCACGTGCGGCGCGCGGCCACCACCACGGGCGTCGCGTCGGGCGCGCCGTCCGTCGCGCCGAGCTCTCGTGGGCTCACCGCAGCGGCTCCAGGCCCGAGCGTGCGAGGTCCGTCCCACCGAGGACCTCGCTCACCGCGCCGCGCGCGGGCTTGCCCGACGGCGTCCGCGGCAGCGCCCGCGTGCCGTACCAGCGCCGCGGCCGCTGGGCCGGCGCGAGCGCCGCGCGGGCGACCCGCTCGAGGTGCGCCCGCAGCCCCGACCGGTCGTCGCACTCCACGACGGCCGTCACGACCGCCCCGAGGCGGCGGTGCGCCGTGCCGAGCACGACGACGTCGCGCACCCCGGGCACGGCCCGCAGCACGACCTCGACGTCCTCGGGCACGACCGTCGACCCGCCCGAGAGGATCGCGCCGTCGCCCCGGCCGCGCAGCACGAGCGGCTCCGGACCCGGGTCGGCGAGGTCTCCGACGGTGTGCCACGCGCCGTCGCGCCGCAGCGGTCCTGTAGCGCGCGCGAGGTAGCCCCGCGACACCCACGGCGAGCGCACCCACACCTCGCCGACGCTCGCCGACGGCAGGGGACGGACCGCCAGGTCCACGCCGGGGAACGCGCGCAGCCCCGACCCGTCGGGGTCGTAGGCGACGAACGACAGCTCGACGGCGCCGTAGTACGCGAGCACGTCGACGCCGAGGCCCCGCGCCCGCTCCCGCGCGCCGGGGGCGAGCGACGCCCCGCCGACGACCGCGTGCCGCAGCCGCGACGGCGCGCCCGCGGCGACGGCGTCGAGCACGTCGTCGAGGACCTGCGGCACGAGGTGCACGACGTCGCTCGTCGCGAGCGCCGCCGTCGTCGCGGCCGGGGTGCGCGTGAGGACGACGCACGCGCCCACCGCGAGCGCGTGCACGGCGGCGAAGCAGTACAGCGACGACGCGAGCGGGCCGGGGACGAGGACCGCGTCCGTGGGTCGGAGCCCGAGCAGCCGCGTGACGGCGTCGAACGACCCCGCCCACGACGCGCGCGTGCGCACCACCGCGCGCGGCCGGCCGGTGCTCCCGGACGAGAACCCGGCCCACGCGAGGTCGTCGGGGCCGGGGACGTGCGGCGGGACGGGCTGCGCGCCGTCGGCGGTGCCGGTCCCGCGCGGGAGCGGCACCTCGACGAACGTGCGCGGCGCGAGCGTGCGCAGCACCTCGGCGCGGTGGGCGCGCGGCCAGGCGGCGTCGCACACGAGGGGCGTCGCGCCCAGGTGGTCGACGGCGAGCACGGCGGTGAGCAGGTCCAGCGGGTCCGGCAGCGAGACGGCGACGAGGTCGCCCGGCCGCGTGCCCGACGCGCGCAGGTGCGTCGCGCCCGCGCGCACGTCCGCGGCGAGCGCGGCGTAGGTGCGCGACCGCTCGGGCGTGCGCAGGGCGGGACGGTCGCGCACCGCCGGGTCGGCGGCGTGCGTCAGGACCTGGTGGGCGACGGGCACGCGGACACTCTCGCAGGTGTTCAGGAGGCGGGGCGGTCGTCGGCCGCGGCACGGTCGGCGCCGGTCGGGCGCCGGGCCGGGCGGGCCGCGGGGTAGGCGCGCACGACGCCCACCGTGATCGCGGCGGCGGCGAGCGCCTTGAGCACGTCGCCGGGCAGGAACACGAGCGAGAGCTGTGCGGTCGTGGGCAGCGGCACGCCCGTGACGAGCGCCTGCACGGGGACGCCGACGGCGTAGACGACCGCGACCCCGCCGACGAGGCACGCGACGAGCACGGGTGCGAACGTGACGCGCCGGAGCCGGTCGACGAGCAGACCGACGACGGCCGCGCCGGCGAGGAACCCGACGAGGTAGCCGGCGGACGGCCCGACGAACGCCCCGAGCCCGCCGCGCCCGCCTGCGAGGACGGGGAGCCCGGCCGCGGCGAGCGCGAGGAAGGTCGCGACGGCGAGCGAGCCGCGCCACGCGCCGAGGACCGCCCCCGCGAGCATCACACCGAGCGTCTGGAGCGTCACGGGCACCGCGTTGCCGAACAGGGCGATCGAGCCGGGCAGGCCGAGCGCGGCGAGGAGCGCGGCGAACGTCGCGACCCGTGCCGCGTCGCCGGCGTCGAGCGCGAACCGGCCACGGCGGCGGCCGGGCTCGTCGCGCGGTACCTCGCGCGGCGCGGCCGGGGCGGTGGCCGCCGGGGCGGACGAGGTGGCGGTGGGCGTCTCCGTGCGGGCGTCGGTCATCGCGGGCTCCCTGCTGTCGGTGGTCGGGCGTGTCCACTCTGGCCGGGACGGCGGTCGTCGGGCGACGGCGCTCGCGACCACCTCGGCGGCCCGCCGTGCACGGATCGCACAACCCGTTGGAGGGAACCTCCAACCGCTCCCGGGCGCGGGTGCGGGGCCGGTGTGGGAGCCGCACAACGCGGCCTGCGTGGCCGGTCGGCACGCCTCGTCGCACCTCTTGGCACTCCCGGGGGGAGAGTGCTAAAACAGGAGCTGTAGCCGCCCGCGGGGTGCCTGCCTCGCGGGAGCACCGACCGGTCCCGGACCGCCCGGGACCGTGCGACGAGGAGGTGAGAGGTGTGGCTGCGATGACCGACCCCTTCACGAGCACCTTCGACGCGATGGACCGCCTGGTGGGCCAGCTCGCGTCCGGCGCCCGCGCGACCGCGGCCTCGGCGGCCTCGGGCGGCATGCCGCTCGACCTGTTCCGCGCCGGCGACCACTACGTGCTGACGATGGACCTCCCGGGCGTCGACCCGGGCACGATCGACGTGTCCGTCGAGGACCGCACGCTGACGATCCGCGCCGAGCGGAGCCCGCGGACCGACCCGGACGTCCAGTGGCTCGCGCGCGAGCGGCCGTCCGGCACGTACGCACGCCAGCTCACGGTGGGGCGCGGCCTGGCGCTCGACAAGATCACGGCGTCGTACGAGGACGGCGTGCTGACGCTGACGATCCCGGTCGCTGAGGAGGCCCGGCCCCGCCGGATCGAGGTCGCACACCGCGCGGGCGGCGCGGCGACCCAGATCACGGCCGAGGCCGAGCCTCAGGCGTCGGAGGGCTGAGCCGGGCTCACGCCTCGCCGGGGAGCGCTTTGCGGACGACGAGGCGCGTCCACGCCCCGAGGTACACGCGGTCCCCGTCGGCCAGCTCGCGTCGCTGGCCGGCGGGGATCGGGTCTGTCGGGAGCGGCTCGCCCGCGGGGCTCACGTAGGTGCCGTTCGAGGACTGCAGGTCCTCGACCCACCAGCGCTGCCCGTCCGTGCTGAGCTGGCAGTGCCGTCGCGAGACGCCGGTGTCCGCGCCGCAGTCGACCTGCGGGTGGATGCCGCGCGAGACCGACGGGCGCCCCACGAGCACGCTGCGCTCGCGCAGCACCACGAGCCCCGGCAGGCCCGCCGACGGCATGGGGTCCTCGGGCTGCTGGGCCGCGTACCAGTCGGGGTCGATCCAGATCTCGACGACCCACTGGTCTGGCCCGGGCACGGGCGGCGTCGGCAGGTGCGCGCCCGACGGCGCGGCGGAGGCCGGGTCGGCGGGCTCACCGCCGGGCTGCTCACCCGCGGCGGTCCCGGTGGCCGGGGTCGACGCCGGAGCCTCGAGCGGTGCGGAGGCGCCCGGCGGCGGGGTGGCCGCGGACGCGGGCGACGCGGCCGGGAGCGGCGGCGGCGTCGCGCCCGACGCGACGCCTGCCTCCGGTGCGACGGGTGCGGCCGGTGCGGCCGGTGCGGCCGGTGCGGCGGCGGGTGCGGCCGGGGTCGCCGGCGTGGGACGCGACGGCGGGTCGAGCGAGAGCGCCGACGCGGGCTCCACCGGGTCGGGCAGGGCACCGGTGGTGAAGTCGTAGCCGCAGTTCTCGCAGAACAGGGCGCCGGCCGGGGCGGGCGAGCCGCAGTTCGGGCACTCGAGAGCCTGTGCCGGGGTGCCGGACGACGCGCCCGGTGCCGGGGACGACGCGCCCGCCGGGGGCACCGCGGGTGCCGACGCCGCGGCGATGGGCTCGCCGCACACGTCGCAGTAGTCGGTCGACTCCGAGGGGTGCCCGTTGGGGCAGACGACGGCGCTCACCGACGCACCCGCGTCGTCTTCGTCGAGGCGGTGTCGAGCGCCATCTCGTCGAGCGTCGACGTGTTGCGCTTGAGCCGCACGGTGCCGTGCTCCTCGTCGTCGATCTCGACGACCTTGCGCAGGCGCGACGTCGCCTCCTCGTTCCCGGTCTGCTGCGCGAGCTGGACGGCGCGCCCGAGCTTGACGGTCGCCGTCGCCTCGTCCCCCGAGGCCTTGGCCGCGAGGCCCTCCTGGATCGCTGCGGCGAGCTCGGTCTGGCCGGTGTAGTGCGCGACCTCGGGGTTGATGCGCGTGGTGAGCGACTCGTCGTCGGACCACTTCGCCTTGACCAGGCCCGAGGACACGACCTCGCCGTTCACGGCGAGCTGGACGCGCGCCGCGAGCTGCTCGGAGCCGACGGGCTTCGAGGCCACGCGGACCGCGACGTGGTAGTCGCGCGACTCGTCGCCCCACGACCCGGTCGGGTACGCGCCCGTGAGCGGGTTGACCTCGGCCCGGCGGTGCGTGAGGTCCTCGACCGTCGGGGCGACCTGGCGGACGAACAGCACCTGCGAGCCCTGCGGGGCCCACACGCGCAGGTCCGCGGAAGCGACGCCGCGCGCCATGGAGGCCTGCATGAGCTTCTCGAAGTCGGCGGCGATCTCGTTCGGGTCCGCGATGAGGTCCACCGTGCCGAGCAGCGCGGTGGAGATCTCGCGCAGCTCGTCGACCTGCCAGCGCGAGCCGACGCCGCGGGCGTCGCACTGGAAGTGGCCCGTGACGTCCCGGACCGCGGCCGAGAGGTTGGCGCGGGGCTCCGACTCGTTCTTGCCGTCGGTGAGCAGGATCGCGTGCCGCTGCGTCGCCTGGGGCACCGTCGCGAAGAGCTGGTCCGCGAGGCGCAGCCACGTGCTCATCGCCGTGCCGCCGCCGGGCGTGAGCATCGAGATCGCGCGCTTCGCCTCGGCGCGCGCGCCCGGCTCCATCTGCACCATGGCCATGCGGGCGTTCGGGTAGGGGAACGCGCGGTTCGCGACGTGGCTCCCGCCGACGATCGCGAACCACGTGCCGTCGAGGATCTGGTCGACCGCGACCTGGGCCGCGTGCTTCGCGGCCTCGATGTTGCGCCCCGACATCGACCCCGACGTGTCGACCATGATGATCTCGGCCACCCCGCCCGCGCCGCCGGCGCTCCCCGCGCTCCCGGCGCCGCGGCACGTCACGGTGACGATCGCGTGGACGTCCGTCGCGCCCTCGGACAGGAACTCGTTCTGGTAGACCTCGGCGGCGAACTCGGCCATGGGGGCTCCTTCGGTGGTGCGGGTGTTCGTGCAGGCTATCGGGTCGTCGGGGCCCGACGCGCGGTGCGCGTCAGGTGGTGGCGGGGTCCGCCGGGGGCGGCGGCGGAGTCGTGGACGACGCCCGGGAGAACCGGGCGAGCGTGGCCGTGATGTTGTCCCGGCCGCCCTGGGCGTTCGCCCAGTCGACGAGGGCGCCCGCGAGCGTCTGCGGGTCGTCGCCGACACGGTCCTGCGTGCTGCGCACGAGGGCCGCCAGGTCGGGCGCGGGGGAGCAGTAGTTCCACAGGCCGTCCGAGCACACGAGCAGCCAGCCGTCGCGGTCGGGCAGCGTCGCGGCCGTGCGGGCCACCGGGTCGGGGGCGTCGGGGCCGAGCCAGCGCGTGATGGCGTGCGCCTGCGGCGACGTCTCCGCCTGGGCGCGCGGGACGCCTTGCGCGATCATCTCCTGCGCCCACGAGTCGTCGACGCTGAGCTGGTGCGCGTCGCCGTCGTCCGGGATCCAGTAGGCGCGCGAGTCGCCCACCCAGCCCGCCACGACGAGCGGCCCGTCGAGGACGGCCGCGACGAACGTGCACGACGGCGGGTTCTCGCGGTCGGCCATCGTGCCCACGGTCGCGAGGATCGCGTCCTGCGCGGCGCGCGACGCGTCGCCGAGGAGCGCGGACCACGCGCCCATGCGCGCCGAGGCCTCGCCGGTCACGGGGTCGGTCCCGTCGGGGGCGCGCGCCGCGAGCACGTCGCGCGCGGCGCGGGCCGCGGCGAGGCTCGCGACGTCGGAGTCGGGCGCGGAGGAGACGCCGTCGCACACGACGAGCGCCGCGAACGCCCGCTCGGCCGTCGCGGACTCGCTCGCCGCGAGGGCCATGGCGTCCTCGTTGCGCGAGTGCCGCACGCCCCGGTCGCACACGCCGGCGACCCAGCTCGCGGGCCGCTCGGCCCAGTGGTCGCGCTCGGACGCGGCGGGCTCGCCGCACTCGGTGCAGTACCCGTCCTCGGCGACCCGGCCGCCGCAGCGCACGCAGGGGCGCGCGCCGGTCTCGGCCGCGGCGCCTCCGGTCTCGGCCGATGCCCCGCCCGACGGCTCGCCGGGCTCGTCGCCGGTCCCGTCGCCGCTCCCGGGTCCGCCGCCGGTGGTCCCGGCTGCTGCGGGGTCCGTCGCGGCGTCGGTCGCGGGGTCCGCGGCAGGGCCGGTCCCGGCGTCTGGGGCCGGCGACGCGGGGAGCGGGGCGAGCGGCGTGCCGCACGCCTCGCAGAACCGGGCGCCCTCGGGCGACGGCTCCCCGCACGCCGGGCACTCGAGCACGCCGCTCGGCTCCGCGACCGTGCCGCCGGGCGCGGGTGCCGGGGAGTCGCTCATCGGATCGTCCACCGGCGGACCTCGTTCGCGCGGTCCACGAGCGTGATGCGCTCGTCCCGCGAGTCGGTGAGCGACGCGAGCTCGCGGTACGCGCCCTCGAGCGCGTCGCGCAGCGCGGGCTCGTCGGCGGGCACGCCGGCGATGCGCGTGGTCGGCTCCGGGCCGGAGGTCGTCACGGTGTCGAGCGCGGAGCGCAGGACGCCCACCGCGAGCTCGGCCCGCTCGCGCGGCGCGATCGCGACGGTCGACACGCTCGCCATGGCGTCGGCGAGCGCGGGCAGCCCCCGGCCCGACGCCGCGAGCAGGTGCGCGCGGAGGGTGCGGGACTCGACGTACGACCCGCGCGTCGGGCCGACGAGGTCGAGCGCGTGCAGCGCGCCGTCGAGGTCGCCGCGCGCCTCGCGCACGCGCATGAGCCCGAACGCGGCCGGCGCGGTGTAGTTCGCGTCGGTGCGCGCGCAGATCACGTAGAGGGACTCGGCGATGTCGGGCTCGCCGCTCAGCTCGCAGGCCGCGGCGAGCGCGAGCTTGGGCGCGAGCTCGCCCGGCACCTGCCCGTAGACGGCGTTGAACGAGGCGCGCGCCGCGACCGGGTCGCCCTGCGCGAGCTCGCCGAGGCCACCGATCCACGCGGCGCGCCACTCCCACGGGTCGTCCGCGAGGATCGTCGCGATCGTGTCGCGCAGCACGTCGAACCGCTCCGCCTCGATCGCGGCGCGGGCTCGGGCGAGACGCACCTCGACCGTGTCCTCGGGCGCGTCGGCGAGCGCCGCGAGGCGCGCGTCCGGGTCCACGACGTTGACCCCGGCGAGCCAGCTCGCCATGGGGTCGTGGTCGTCGCGCCGCAGCGTCGGCAGCTCGTCCCACGCGAGCGGGCGGGACGCGACGTCCGCGACCGGCGCCTCGAACAGGACCGAGGCCGCGGAGTGCAGCGCCGGGTTGCCCGGGCCGGCGTCGGCCGCCACGACCTCGCGCAGGACGCCGAGGAGCTGGGTGCGCATCTCGTCCGCGGTCGCGAACCGGTCGGCCGGGTCGAGCGCGCACGCCTTGGCGAGCAGGCGGTAGAACGAGTCGTACTGCTGGAAGACGGGCGTGTCCGCGACGGGCGGGAGCGAGGCGACGTACGTCGTCGTGTTCCCGCGGAAGTCGAGGACGAGCGTCGCGAGCGTGCGGCCGATCGTGTAGATGTCGGACGCGACGGACGGCCCGACCTCCGCGACCTCGGGCGCCTGGTAGCCGACGGTGCCGAAGATCGCGGACGTGAGGTCGTCGGTGCGGCGCACGCCGCCGAGGTCGATGAGCTTCACGCCGTCGCCCTGCTGGATGACGTTCTCCGGCTTGAAGTCGCAGAACAGCAGGTTGTGGTCGTGCAGGTAGGCGAACGCGGGGAGGATCGCGAGGACGTAGGCCAGGGCCTGGTCCACGGGCATCGGGGCGATGACCCCGTTGTTGTCCTCCCGGCGCTGCTGGAGGATCTCCTTGAGCGACTCGCCGCCGACGTACTCCATGACGGTGTAGCCCGCGCCGTCGTGCATCGCGAAGTTGTAGATCTCGACGATGAGCGGGTGCTCGACCTCTGCGAGGAACTGGCGCTCCGAGATCGCCGCCGCGTACGCGTCGGGGTCGCCCGAGTTGAGCAGGCCCTTGAGCACGACCCACCGGCCGGACACGTTCTGGTCGCGCGCGAGGTAGATCCAGCCGAGGCCGCCGTGCGCGAGGCAGCCCACGACCTCGTACTGCCCGCCCACGAGGTCGCCCGGCTTCAGCTGCGGCGTGAAGTCGAAGCGGTTGCCGCAGTGGGGGCAGAACCCGGAGGTGCGGCCGGGCTGCCCGTCGCGCCCGCGGCCGACCTTCTCGCCGCACGCGGGGCAGAAGCGCTTGCGCTCGGCGACCTCGGGCACGGCCATGACGGACTGCAGCGGGTCGCGGACGGGCACCGACGGGACGGTCGTGAGCCCCGCGCCCAGGCCGCGCCCGCGCAGCCGCGTCGAGGAGGTCCCGACGCGACGGGTCGCCTTGGAGCCGGTCGCGGCGGTGCGCGCCGAGCCGAGCGCGGTCGACGCGAGGCGGCTCGAGCTCGTGCGGCCGGTGCGCGTCGAGCGCTCGGCGTCGGGGTCGCCCGCCCCGGCGGTGCCCGGGCGGCCCTGCACGAACCCGGTGCCGAGCATGGCGGACGGCGAGGCGGCGGCCGCGCCGCCGGGCGCGGGCACGCCGGTGGTGCCGCTCGCGGTGGGCGTCGGGGCGGCGCCGGAGCCGCCCGCGGGCGCGCCGCAGACGTTGCAGTAGCCGTCCTCGATGGTGCCCGGGCAGCCGGGCTCCGAGCACGGGACGGTCGCGGTGGTCGTCACGACGACGCTCCTTCCGGGGTGGGCAGGTCGCGGGTGAGGAACTGGTACTGCTCGACGAGGAACCGTGCGAGCGTCACGTCGCACGGTGTCGTCTCGACGGCCTCGCGCGCCTCGGCGAGGCCGGAGCGCACCGTGGGGGACGCCGACCGGCCGTTGGCGTCGGCCCGCGCGGCGAGCCGCTCCAGGCTGTACCGCAGCTCGGCACGGGCGCGCAGGGGGCGGGTGTACGCGTCCTCGACGGTCTCGACGGCGCGGGCCACGGTCGCGAGCCGGGCCGCGTAGGCATCGAGCTCGAACCGCGAGTCGGGCACGGGGCCGAGGCGCGAGACGTCCGGGACGGCGAGCCGCGGCGGGTGCGCGATCTCGCGTCGGCAGCGCGCGACGAGCTCGCGCAGGGCGGGCTCGCGCGACTCGAGCGCGGCGCGCTGCTCCTCGGTGCGGGCGCGGTCGCGGCGCAGCTCGCGGCGTTGCGCGGACGCGACGATGAGGTCGCGCTCGGCGCGCGCGACCTCGGTCTCGAGCTCGGCGAGCGGGCCCGACACGTCGGCGCCGCGCGCCGCCTGCGCGACGAGGTGGTCGAGGCGCCCCCGGAGGGTCTCGACGCGGCCGCGCGCGTCGGCGTCCGAGCCCGCGAGGTCCTCGCAGCGCACGAGCTCGGCGCGCACGCCGCGCAGCCGCGCGACCTGGTCGGCCGTGTGCGGGTCGAAGGACAGGCGCGTGCGCAGCTGCACGACGAGCGCGTCGCACAGCTTGACCGCCTCGACGAGCGAGACGAGCGCGGCGCCCGAGCCCGAGTCGAGCCTGCCCCACAGGAGCTGGGAGATCTTCTCGCGCGCGACGGCGTCGGCCCGGCCCGAGTCCCACACGGGCCGGATCTCGTCGGCGCGCGAGCGGATCGCCTGCCACAGCGACAGCGCGAGCACGAGGTCGGCGGTGTAGGCGTCGGGCGTCGCGGCGGCCTGTGCGGCGGCGTCGAGCCGGTCGAGCTCGGTGCGGCGCTCGTCGAGCCAGGTCTCGAGCGCGCCGAGGTACGCCAGGAGGTCGGCGGCGGGGATCGCCTCGCCGAGCCGTCCCGGCGCCTCGGGTGCGGGGGTGCGCGTCACGGCGTGCGGCCGTACACCGCGGCCGGCGGGGTCGGGGCCGGGCCGAGGCCGCCGAGCCACTCGCCGTAGATCGCGGCCCAGCGCCCGTCGGCCTTCATCTGCTCCAGGACACCGTTGACGAACCGCACCATGTCGACGTTCTGCGCCGGGACGCCGATGCCGTAGGGCTCGTCGCTGATCGCCTCGCCGACGACCTTCGCGTACGGGTCCTGGGCGGCGAAGCCCGCGAGGATCGTGTCGTCTCCCGTGATCGCGTCGACCTTGCCCTGCTGGAACAGCACGAGGCACTGCGTGTGCGTGGTCGCGGGGACGGGCTCGATGCCGGAGAACTGCTCGAGGCGCGTGAGCGTCGTCGTGCCCTCGGGCGCGCACACACGCTGACCCTCGAGGTCCGCGATCCCGTTCGCGGTCGAGTCGCGCGTGACGAGCACCTTCTGCCCCGCGTGGTAGTACTCCGCGGAGAACGCGATGGACTCCCAGCGCTCGCAGTTGATGGTGAACGCGCGCGCGACGAGGTCGACCTCGCCGTTCTCGAGCACCTCGAGCCGCTGCCCCGACGTGATGACGCGGAACTGCAGCCGGTCGGGGTCGCCGAAGATCGCGCGCGAGACCTCGTGCAGCACGTCGATGTCGAAGCCCTCGATCTGGCCCGACAGCGGGTTGCGCGCGCCCATGAGCAGCGTGTCCGCCGAGACGCCGACGACGAGCGCGCCCCGGTCGCGGATCGTGGCCATGGTGCTGCCGCCCGGGAGGGCGTCCGGGCCGGGCAGGGCGCCCTCGGGCGCGTACGAGGCGAGCGGGTCGGCGCACTCGGCTGGTGCGGCGGGCGCCGCGGGGGACTCCTCGGTCGCCTCGTCCTGCGGGGTGGTCGTCAGGCGCAGGTCCTCCGCGCCCGACGGCCCCGAGCAGGCGCCGAGCACGAGCAGCGCGGCGAGCGCCGAGGCGACCCCGGTCGTGACGGCGCCGGCCCGGCGGGCGCGCGTGCCGGTGCGGCGGGTCCCGGCGGGCCGGGCATGGGGGGCGGGCGTCGTGGTCACCGGTACTCCTCCAGTCGTGCCGTCACGCCGCGCCACGCGAGCAGCGCCGCGACGAGCCCTGCCACGAGCAGCAGCCAGCCCGCGACGGTGGCCGTCGTCGCCGCGCCGTCGAGGCGGTCGCTCGTCGCGGCGGCGTTGGTCTCGATGTCGTCGCGCGCCGCGGCCGAGAACGCGTCGAACGCGGCGTTCGGGCTCTCGGGGTCGGTCGCGGTCGCGAGGGCGACCGCGTCGTCCCACTGGCCCGCGTCGTCGAGCGCGCGGATCTCGGCGTGCCGTGCGACCCAGGCGTCGAGCGCCTGCGCCGTCGTCCCGTCGAGGTTGCCCTCGGTCGCGGCGGTGTCGAGGCGTGCCGCCGCGTCGTCCGTCGCGGCGACGAACGACTCCTCGTACGTCTGGCCCGAGCCGCGCTTGATGAGCGTGAACGCCTCCATGGACTTCGCGTCGTTCGCGAGCGAGTACGCCTGCGACGCGGCGAGGGTCGCGGCGTACGGGCCGGTCCGGACGTCGTGCGCGCGGGCGCTCGCCTGGGACAGCAGGACCGTCGAGACGACGCCCACGACGAGCACCACGGCCGTCGCGACGGCGAGCCCCACGTTGAGCACGCGGTGCGTGCGCCGCGCGAGCCAGACCTGGCTGGCGAGGAGCACGGCGAGCGCGAGGAGGCCGGCGGCGAGCACCCAGAGCGCGTTGCGCACGCCCGAGAAGTCCGCGGCGACGCGGTCGGCGTCGTCGAGCACGACCTCGTCGAGCGCGGGGAGCATCTGCTCGCGCAGGATCGTCGAGGCCTGGTCGAGGTACGCGGACCCGACGGGGAAGCCCTGCCGGTTGGTGGCGCGCGCCTGCTCGACGAGGCCCGTGTAGACCGTGAGGTCGGCGGCCACCTGGCCCAGCAGCGCGGCGTCCGCCTCGTTGCTGCCCGAGAGCGTGGCGAGGCGGTTCGCGGCCTGGTCGACGAGCTCGTCGTACCGCGCGCGCTGGTCGGCGGGCTCGAGGCCCCCGACGAGGAACGCCCCGGTCGCCGTCGCGTCCGCGGCGACGAGCGCGTTGCGGACCTCCTGGACCCCGACGAGCTGGGCCGCGTCCTCGCTCGCCGCGGCGAGCGCGCGCGACTGGAGGCTGCCGGCCTGGAACCCGAGGGCACCGAGCGCGAGCGCGGCGAGCACGCACAGCGCCATGACGAGGCGCAGCTTGCCGGGCGTGCGTCGCAGCGCGCCGCGCGCGCGGGACACGGCGGCGCTCTGCGACCCCTGCGGGACGACGGCGCCGCCGCCCGGGGCGGTCAGGGCACCACCCGGCGCGGGGCCGCCGGCCGGGACGATCTGCTGGCCCGCCGGGCGGACCGGGGTGGTCGTCATGCGTTCTCCTCGGCGCTGGAGGGTGCGGTCTCTGGTGCGTCGTCGGTGGCGGGGCGGTCTGTGCCGTCCGTGCCCTCCGCTGCGGATCCGGCCGGCTCGGCCTCGGCGGGCTCGGCCTGCGCGTCCTCGGGTGCGGGCGGGTCGAGCGTCGCGAGGAGCGCGGGAGCGCCCTCGCCGTCCACGAGGTCGACGGGCAGGAGCAGGCGCAGCTCGTCGATCGTCGGGGCGTCGACGTCCTTGAGCCGCCACGCGTGGCGCGCGATCGCGGCGTCGAGCACGTTGCGGGCCCAGCGGGCGTTGCCGAACCCCTCGGTGCGCGGCTGCGCCGCGGCGAGCCGCGCGAAGACGTCGAGCGCCTCGGGGGTCGGCTCGAAGTCCGCCCGGGAGGCCATGCTCGCGAAGATGTCGCGCAGCTCGGCGTCGGCGTAGTCCTCGAACGTGATGGTCGTGGAGAACCGCGACTCGAGCCCGGGGTTGGTCGCGAGGAAGTCGGCCATCGGGCCGGGGTAGCCCGCCACGATGACGACGAGCTCGTCGCGGTGGTCCTCCATGTCCTTGACGAGCGTGTTGATCGCCTCGGCGCCGTACTGGTCCTCCGCGAGCCCGTACGCCTCGTCGACGAACAGGACGCCGCCGAGCGCGGTCGCGACGACCTCCGACGTCTTCACGGCCGTCTGCCCGAGGTAGCCCGCGACGAGCTCCGAGCGGTCGACCTCGACGAGGTGGCCCTTCTCGAGCAGCCCGAGCGCGCGGTAGATGCCCGCGACGAGCCGCGCGACCGTCGTCTTGCCGGTGCCCGGGTTGCCGAGGAACACGAGGTGGCGCGTGAGCGTGGGGCGGGTCAGGCCCGCCTCGGTGCGCAGCTTCTCGACGCGCAGCAGCTCGGTCTGGCGGTGGATCTCGTCCTTGACGCGCGTGAGGCCGGTGAGCGCGTCGAGCTCGGCGAGCAGCTCCTCGATCGAGCGCGCGGGCTCCTCCTCGACGGCCGCGTCCGCAGCGGTCTCCGTGGCGGTGGCCGTCTCCGCGCTCCCGGCGGTCGCGTCCGCCGTCGTGCCCGACGCCGGGGCGGGCGTCGTGCCCGACGGCGCGGTCCCGCCCCCGGTCCCGCGCGCGCCGAGCGCGTCGAGGATCGACGCGACGGACGGGACCTCGGGGGCCGGGCGGCGCAGCGCGTCGAGCGAGCCCTGCGCGGCGAGCAGGTCACCGAGGTCGAACGGGTCCGCGCCGCCCGTCGTGCGGGGTGCGCCGAGCGGGCCGCCCGCGGCGGGCTGCGCCGTCGGGCCCGACGGCGCTCGGCTCGCCGCGGGAGCGGCCACCGGCCCGGCGCCGGCCTGCTGGACCGCGGCCGTCGCGGCGGCGGCCCCGGCGACGTGCGGGCCGGGCGAGCCGAGGCGCGCGGCCGCGCGGGCGACGTCGGCGAGCGCCTGCCCGTATGCGGTCGCGTGCTTCGAGCGCGCCGCCCCGAGTGCGGCGAGGACGTCGGTCGGGGACGTGCGCCAGCGCCGGGCGCTCGACGCCGCGGTGAAGAACGCGCCCGTCGCCGCCGGGTCGTGACCCAGCGCGGCGAGCCACGCCGCCGGGGCGCCGGGGGAGGACTCGGCGACGGCCGCGGCGAGGCGCGCGCCCTCGTCGCGGGCGGCCTCCTCGTCCACGCCCGCGGCACGCGCGGCGGCGTCCAGCGCGTCGAGCGCCGCCGCGAGGGTCGGGGTATCCGGGGTGGTCACGGTGCCTCCAGTCGTCCGGGCTCCGACGGCGGGCCCGGCTGCGGCGTGCCCCGGCCCGCGCCGGGGTCGAGCGCGATCGACGAGTCGCGGAACTTCTCCGCGAGGAACGCGCCGTGCGCGACGAGGGCCGCGGCGTCGGCCCGCGAGACGGCGTCGGAGATCTTGTCGAGCGTCACGCCGAGCAGGTCGAGCTGGTCGCACAGCAGCATGAGCGACGTCTTGCCCTGCGCGACGACCCGCCGGTCGGCGAAGTCGCGCGGCAGGCGCAGGTACGCGCCGACGGCCTCGGGCAGGTAGCTCGTCGCCGTCGCGACGACCGTGTGCGCCTGCTGCGACCCGCCGCCGAGGCGGTCGAGGCGGGGGACCATCTCTTCGACCGTGCCGGTGATGCGGTGCACGCGCGCCGTCACGGCGGGCGGCACACGGCCCTCGATCTGCTGCTCGACCCGCTCGACCGACGCGAGGATGTCGGTCGACGTCGGCGGGGCCGGGAGCTCGTGCTCGGGCTCGGGCGCGGAGGACCGGCCGCCGAGGCGGCCGATCACGTCGGAGAACCAGCCCATCTAGCTCGGGGTCCGATCTGTGGTGCGGGGAGGGGTGGTCGGGGGACGGCGCGTCACAGCCGACCGATGTCGAGCGAGCCGCTGCCCGCCTGCGACTGGTCGGAGCGGCGTGCGCGGTCCAGGTACTCGTTCGCCTTCGTCGTCTCGGTCTCCAGGACGCCGATGGTCTGCGCCATGGAGTCGAGGGCCTGCGTCTTGAACGTCGAGATCGAGTCGAGCGTCGCGTAGATGTTGGCGAACGCCTGCTGGAGCTGCGGGAGCCCGACGGTCGCGCTCGCGGCCTGCTGCTGGATGCTCGCCGACTGGTCCGCCAGCATCTTCGAGGTCGACGCGATCATGTTCGACGTCGTCGTGTTGAGCGCCGTGATCTGGTCGAGCACGAGCTTCTGGTTCGCGAGCGCCTGCGCCACGATGACGGCGGTGCGCAGCGCCGAGATCGTCGTGGTCGTCGCGCGGTCGACGCCCTTGATGAGCTCGAGGTTGTTCTTCATGATGATGTCCATCGCGAGGTAGCCCTGGATGGACACCGCGAGCTGCGTGAGCAGGTCCTGGTGCTTCTGGCGCACGTAGAACAGCACGTCCTCGCGCAGCGCCTGGGCCCGCTCCGGGTCGCTCGCCTCGATCTCCGCGATCTTCGTGGACAGCTCGGTGTCGAGGCGCTCGGCGATGAAGATGTACTGGTTGAGCCGCGCCATCGTGTCCCAGAGGTTCTGCTTCTCCAGGTTGAGCGCGGCGTTGTCCTTGCGGAGCTCGTCCTGACCGTTGTACAGCGACTGGACGATCGCGTTGAGCTGCTTCTGCGAGCTCTCGTAGCGGCGGAAGTAGTCCTGGAGCTTCCCGCCGAACGGGATGAGGCCCAGGAACTTCTTCCCGACGCTCGCCTCGCTCGGGTCGAGGTCCTCCACGGTGCGGCGCAGCTCGAGCAGCGACTTGCTCACCTTCGAGCTGTCGGACACGCCGCCCTCGCGCAGCTCCTTGACCGGCATCTCCAGCATGCGGTTGGAGACGTCGGCCGCGGCGCGGATGTCCTTGTCGCCCATCTTGCGGACGTCGTCCGCCTTCGCGCCGAACTCGGGGGAGCGGGTGTCCGTGGTCAGGAGCTGGTCGAGGTAGGACGACACCTTCGACTCGAGACCCGGGATGGCCGCCTCGTCGATGCGCGGCGCGAGCGCCGGGGCCTGGGTCGCCGCGACGGGCTTGACGGGCTCCGGGGCGCTGAGCGTGAGCGTCTCCGTCGGGGCGGGGGGCTGGAGCGGTGCTGCCTCGGTCATGTCGGTCCTTCGCTCGTGCGTGCCGTCGGACGCCGTCGGTGGCGGGTGGAGGACGCCCTCGCGGGCTCCCCCTCGACCCGGGCGAACCGGGTGGAACCGGCCTGCGCCGGTCGGGCGAGTATATCTACGACCGGTGGCCGGATCTTTACCCTTTCCGGGGATCGGGAGGGTGAGAACTCCCCATGTCAGACCAACGTTCGGGCCGTCCGCGAGTTCCGCCCCTCGGCTCGTGCGTCGGTGCGTCGGGGTGCTCCGTCGGGGGCGCGCACACCACCTCAGGAGGGCGACCGCAGGAAGTCCGCGGCGAGCTCTGCGGGCGTGGCCCCGGTGAACCCGGTGCCGTCCAGCGGTCTCGTGAGCTCCTGGGCGCGGGCGCCGTCGGTGATCGTCACGTGGAGCGTGTCCTCGTGCCAGCGGATCCGCGCGTAGGCCAGCGGCTGCCCGAAGTCGCGGAGCAGGTCTTCCCAGGTCCCCAGATCGACCAGGTAGGCGGCCCACCCGAGGCGCCGCGACCAGGGCGTGAAACCACTCGCCCCCACTGCCGGGGCGGCCGTGCGCAGCCCGGGGACGCCGGCCGCGAGCGCGGCCCGGACGGCCCGCGAGTCCTGCGCCACGAGCAGGTCCACGCTCCCGCCCTGCACGGTCTGGACGCGCACACCGCCCGGGAACGGCTCGAGCGCGAGCGTCACCGGGTCGGGGCCCGGTTGGCCCGCCTCGATCCGCCCGACCGCAGCGATCAGATTCCCGAGCGCGCTCACGTCCCTCTCCTCGCTGCGCCTCGCGCCGTCGCCGACCGCGACTCGCGTCCCGTCGTCCGTCCAGGGTCGGTGACCGCATTCTCCGCCCCGCGGCCCGTGCGTGAGTCCTGTCGCTGCGAGCTCGTGAAGGCCTCGATCACGAGCTCCGCTGCGCGCACGTTCTCCTCGGGCACGTGCTCGTCGTAGAACCAGGTGCGCCCTTCCCCGTCGGGGGTGAGCGCGACGGTCACCGCCTCCGCGAACGCCTCCCGCGCGGGACGGAGGGTCGGCCGCTCGCGGTCGAGCTCGACGACGACCAGGTCCCGGAGATCGTCCTCCGAGAGGCCCAGCAGCGCGTCGCGCACGTGCCCGAGCTCCACCACCACCCGACGCCGTCCGGGAGGAACCGTCACCGGACATCGCACACCGGCAGCCCACGGGCCCCGAGCCGCTCGATCTCCTCCCACGCGATCGCGTTGACGACGCCCGCGACGTCGTCGGGCACGCACGGCGTCCCGGGCGTCACGTGGGAGTAGGCGGCGAAGCGCGGGTGCGGGAAGGTCGCGGGCCGGGACTCCGGCGTGCCTCAGTGGTTGGGTGTTCGAGTCCTAGAACTGCTGGGACTCCGACGGTCCTGCGTGGTGCCCCGAGCAGGACTCGAACCTGCAACCTACGGATTAGAAGGCCGTTGCTCTATCCATTGAGCTATCGAGGCGCGCGCCCATCGTAGTGGGAGCCGGGCGTGCTCGGGAGGTGGAGCCGCGGCGGTGGAGCCGCAGGTCGGGTGGTCGTGCGTCGTCCGGCGCGTGCGTTTGGCGGGGCCCTCGACAGCGGTCACTATGAACCAGTGAGAACCCCAGACGCCGCCACGAGCGACGCGAGCGCCACCTCGGCCGGCCGGTCGCCGGGCTCGTGGCGCCCCGCTCAGGCGACCGAGGAGCTCGGTGTCACGGTCTTCGACGTCGCGCGCGACCTGCGCCGCGACGTGGCGGACGTGCGCCTCCCGCTCGCGATCGACGGCGCGACCGAGGCCGACGCCTCGCGCCGCCGTCTGCTCACCCAGCTCGACGAGCACCTGCTGCCGCGGCTGCGGGAGCTGTCGTCCCCCGCGATCGTGGTCATCGCGGGGTCGACGGGCGCGGGCAAGTCGACGCTGTACAACTCGCTGCTCGGCGAGGAGGTGTCGCAGGCGGGCGTGCTGCGGCCCACGACGCGCGAGCCGGTGCTCGCGTTCAACCCGCTCGACGCGGACGTCATCGTCGAGGGCCCGGTGACGCGCGTGGCGCGGGTGATCGACCACGACGGCGTGCCGCGCGGCACGGGCCTGCTCGACGCCCCGGACCTCGACTCGCTGCTGTCGGAGAACCGGGACACGGCGAGCCTGCTCCTCGAGGCGGCGGACCTGTGGCTGTTCGTCACGACGGCGTCGCGCTACGGCGACGCGCTGCCCTGGCAGGCGCTGTCGCGCGCGAAGGAGCGCGGGGCGAGCGTCGCGATGGTCCTCAACCGCGTCCCGCGCGAGACGCTCACGACGATCCGCGGCGACCTGCTGCAGCGGCTGCGCGACCACGGCATGGACGGCGTGCCGCTGTTCGTCGTGCCCGACGTCGGCCCCCACGAGGGCCTGCTCGACCGCTCGGTCGTCGCGCCGGTCGCGCGCTGGCTGACGATGCTCGCGGGCCCGGACCGCTCCCGCGCGGTGATCGTGCGCACGCTCAAGGGGTCGCTCGCGGCCCTGCCCGACTGGGTCACCGGCGTCTCGGACGCGGTGGAGGAGCAGGTCGAGGCCGCGGCGGACCTGCGTTCCGCGGTCGAGCGAGCGCTGCCGCCGGTGCAGGAGGCCGTGCGCCGCGCCGCGCTGGACGGCGCCGTCGCGCACGGGTCGCTCGAGGCGCGCTGGTCCCAGGTGACGGGCGCCGGGCGGGTCGACCGCGTCAAGGTGCGCGGCGGCGTCGTGCGGTCGTCGCGCCGCCGGGGCCGCGCACGCGACCTGGTGCTCGCCCCTCTGCTCGACGAGACGCGCGACGCGGCGCGCCGCACGCTCGCCGCGGACGGTGTCCTCGCGTACGAGGCGCTGCGCGCGGCGCTCGACGGCGACCGCCCGCTGCCCGGCGGGGCCGACGTCCTGCCGGCCGAGGACGCGGCCGCCGCGCGCCGGGAGGCGTCGGCGACGACCCAGGTGCAGCAGTGGGCGACGCGCGCCGAGCACGTGGTGGCCGCGCTCGGGGCGCCGTCGGCGTCCGAGGCGGGCCGTGCCGCGGTGAAGGCCTTCGGGGAGACGGGCGTCGCCGCGCTGCTCCTCGCTGCCGCGGCAGGGAACGACGACGCCGCCCGGCTCGTAGGGACCGTGCTCGCCGACGAGGGCGACGAGGCGGTCGCCGCGCTGCGCGACGACCTCGCCGACCGGGCCGCGACCATGGTCGAGCGGGAGGCCGAGCCGGTCCTCACGACGCTCGCCGACCCCGCGCTGGCCGCGGACGCCGCCGTCGGCCTGCGCCTACGACTCGCCGAGCTGAGGAGGCTCATGTGACGTCCCACGACGCCCAGCTGCGCGCCCGGGTCGACGACCTCGCGCGCGCGGTGGACCTCGCGGGCGACCGCCTCGACCCCGCCGTCGCGGCCCAGGTGCGCGACGCGATCGGCGGCGTGCGCGAACGGCTCGCGCTCGGCGTCGACCACACCGTCGTCGCGCTCGCGGGCGGCACCGGGTCGGGCAAGTCGAGCCTCTTCAACCGGGTGTCGCGCCTCGACTTCGCGGACGTCGGCGTCAAGCGGCCCACGACGGCCCGGGTCACGGCGTGCTCGTGGAGCGACGCCGCGACGGCGCTGCTCGACTGGCTCGACGTCGACCCCGAGCGTCGCATCACGCGCGACGGCGAGCTCGACGCCGAGGACGAGTCGGCGCTCGGCGGTCTCGTCCTGCTCGACCTCCCGGACCACGACTCGATCGAGCCCGCCCACCGCGCGGTCGTCGACCGGGTGCTGCCGCTCGTGGACCTGCTCGTGTGGGTCGTGGACCCGCAGAAGTACGCCGACGACGCGCTGCACTCGGGCTACCTGCAGAAGTCGACGGGGCTCGAGGGCTCCATGGTGGTCGCGCTCAACCAGATCGACACCGTCCCCGAGGCGCGCCGCGCGTCGCTCGTCGAGGACATGGACCGCCTCCTCCAGGAGGACGGGCTCGACGGCGTCTACGTCACTACCGTCTCGGCGCGCACCGGCGAGGGCCTGGACGAGCTGCGCTCCCTGCTCGAGCAGGCGGTCGCGCGGCGCAGCGTCGCGGCGAGCCGCGTCGCGGGAGAGCTCGACCGCGCCGGGGCGCTCCTGCTGGAGCAGCTCCCGGGCGACGTCCCGTGGACGATGAGCACGGCCGTCGAGGAAGAGGTCGACGCGCTCGCCGACGCGACGGGCCTCGCCGCGGTCGCGGGCCAGGTCGGCGCGGCCGTGCGCAACGGGTACGGGCGGCCCGAGTTCTCGCCGCCGCAGCCCGACGCCGTCGCCCTGTCGCGCTCGCGCTGGCTCGCACGCGCCGGGCGCTCGCTGCGGTCCGGCTGGCAGAAGGCGCTCGACGAGGCCGTCGCGCCGTCCACGCGCGTCGCCGAGGCGACGCGGTCCGCGCTCGCGAAGATCCCCCTCGACACGCGCGGGCCGTCGTCTTCGCGGCCCACGCGGCGCGCGGCCTGGTCGGCGCTCGCGGTCGGGGTCGTGGCGGGGGTCCTGGCGGTGCTCGGGTCGCTGCGCGTGCTCGACCTGGGGCGCACGCTCGTCACGGTGTGCGCGGTCGTGGCGGCGGTCGCCGTCCTGGGTGCCGTGGTCGCGTTCCTCGTCGCGCTCCAGGTGCGGCGCACGCTCGCCCGACGCCGCGAGCAGCAGGTCCTCGCCTCGGGGCGCGGCGCGATCGAGCGCGTCGTGCAGGACGCGATGGGCCGGCCCACCCAGGAGCTCCTCGACCTGCACCGGCAGGTGCGCGAGCTGGCGCAGTCCGCGCGGGACAAGACGCCCGCCGCGCCGCTCACCGGGGCTCTACGGCTACCCCCAGGCATGGACGGCGCAGGCACGTCCACAGGCGAGGGTCCGACGCCGGACGGCACCACCGCTCCCACCGCACCCTGAGGCGGTGGCCGGGACCAGCCCGGCCGTCGACCTCAGGAGGAACCATGCCCGGTGACGTCACGGTCACGCTGTCCGGCTTCGTCGCGACCACGCCCACGCTGTTCCGCTCGCAGTCGGGCAACGACTTCACGAGCTTCCGGATCGCCCAGACCCGGCGCTACCTCGACCGCGAGCGCGGCGAGTGGGTCGACGGTCGCACGCTGTGGTTCACGGTCAAGGCGTGGAAGAACACCGCGCGCAACGTCGCGCTCTCCCTCCACAAGGGCGACCCGGTCGTCGTCACGGGCCGGCTCTCGCTCGACGAGTGGGACGGCCCGGACGGCCCGCGCACGAGCCTCGTCGTCGAGGCGACGGCGCTCGGCCCGGACCTCACGCTCGGCGAGGCGCGGTTCACGCGCACGGTGCACCGGCGCGACGACGACGCCGCGCGCCGGAGCGAGGGCGGCCCCGCCGACGAGGTCGACGGCGTCCCGCCCGCCGCGGCCGGCTCGCTCGACCCGACCGGGGAGTCCGACGCCGCGGGTGGGGGCGATGCGGGCACGGGTCCGGGCGACGGTCACGGTGAGCCCGCTCCGGGTGAGCCCGTGCGCGAGGAGCCCCCGGCCGACGACCCCTGGGCGACGGCGGACGTCGCGGCGGCGCTGGGCGGAGAGCCCGGCGCGTCGGGTGCCCGCGCGCCGCGTGCCCGCGCCGCCCGGAAGGGGAGCGCGACGGCGGCCGCCTGAGCCGCGGGACCGGGCGGCGCCGTGACCTTCGACCGGTCGCGGCGCCGTCGGGCGCGTCCCGGCGGCCCGACCGCGTAGGCTGAGTGGTCGACGAATCCCGTACCTCTCCCGACCGAAACGGTGGAACGACAGGCTGTGGCTGAGTTCATCTACTCCATGTACAAGGCGCGCAAGGCGCACGGAGACAAGGTCATCCTCGACGACGTCTCCCTGAACTTCCTGCCCGGCGCCAAGATCGGCGTCGTGGGCCCCAACGGCGCCGGGAAGTCCACGATCCTCAAGATCATGGCCGGCCTGGACACGCCGTCGAACGGCGAGGCGCGACTCTCCCCGGGGTACAGCGTCGGCATCCTGCTCCAGGAGCCGCCGCTCAACGAGGAGAAGACGGTGCTCGGCAACGTCCAGGAGGCCGTGGCCGACATCCTCGCCAAGAAGCAGCGCTTCGACGAGATCTCCGCGCTCATGGCGGAGCCCGACGCGGACTTCGACGCGCTCCTCGCCGAGATGGGCACGCTCCAGGAGGCCATCGACGCCGCCGACGCGTGGGACCTCGACTCCCAGCTCGAGCAGGCGATGGACGCGCTGCGCTGCCCGCCGCCGGACGCCGACGTGTCGGTGCTCTCCGGTGGTGAGCGACGCCGCGTCGCGCTGTGCAAGCTCCTGCTCGAGAAGCCGGACCTGCTGCTGCTCGACGAGCCCACGAACCACCTGGACGCCGAGTCCGTGCTGTGGCTCGAGCAGCACCTCGCGACGTACCCGGGCGCGATCCTCGCCGTCACGCACGACCGCTACTTCCTCGACCACGTCGCGGAGTGGATCTGCGAGGTCGACCGCGGTCGCCTCTACCCGTACGAGGGCAACTACTCGACGTACCTGGAGAAGAAGCAGGAGCGTCTGCAGGTCCAGGGCAAGAAGGACGCGAAGCTCGCCAAGCGTCTCAAGGACGAGCTCGAGTGGGTGCGCTCGAACGCGAAGGGCCGCCAGACCAAGTCGAAGGCGCGTCTCGCCCGCTACGAGGAGATGGCTGCCGAGGCCGAGCGCACGAGGAAGCTCGACTTCGAGGAGATCCAGATCCCGCCGGGCCCGCGCCTGGGCAACCTGGTCCTCGAGGCGTCGAACCTGCAGAAGGGCTTCGACGGCCGCCAGCTCATCGACGGCCTGAGCTTCACGCTGCCGCGCAACGGCATCGTCGGCGTCATCGGCCCGAACGGCGTCGGCAAGACGACGCTGTTCAAGACGATCGTCGGGCTCGAGCCGCTCGACGGCGGCGAGCTCAAGGTCGGCGAGACGGTGTCGATCTCCTATGTCGACCAGTCGCGCGGCGGCATCGACCCGAAGAAGACGCTGTGGGAGGTCGTGTCCGACGGTCTCGACTTCATCAAGGTCGGCAACGTCGAGATCCCGTCGCGCGCGTACGTCGCGTCGTTCGGGTTCAAGGGACCGGACCAGCAGAAGCCCGCGGGCGTCCTGTCCGGTGGTGAGCGCAACCGCCTCAACCTCGCGCTCACGCTCAAGCAGGGCGGCAACCTCCTGCTGCTCGACGAGCCGACGAACGACCTCGACGTCGAGACCCTGGGCTCGCTCGAGAACGCGCTGCTCGAGTTCCCCGGCTGCGCCGTCGTGGTGTCCCACGACCGGTGGTTCCTCGACCGGGTCGCGACCCACATCCTCGCGTACGAGGGCACCGAGGAGAACCCGGCGAGCTGGTACTGGTTCGAGGGGAACTTCGCCTCCTACGAGGAGAACAAGGTGGAGCGCCTCGGCGCGGAGGCGGCTCGCCCGCACCGCGTGACGTACCGCAAGCTCACGCGCGACTGAGCGACCCTCGTCGCACGGCTCGGCACGACGCCGGGCGGGACCCGTTCCCGCCCGGCGTCGGCGCGTCCGGGCCCGCCCTGGCCGACCGAGCCGGTGGGAGCCGTGGAGCCGTCCAGACCGCCAGGCTACGGCGGGGGACCACCTCGTCCACGGCGACCTCCGGGGCGACAGCACGGTGCCTGTCGACCGCGCCGCCGTCGCCGTCGACTGGCCGGGCGCGGCGCGCTGCGCCGCGTTCTGGGACGCGGTCGGCATGCTCCCGCCGGGCATCCCGCACCTGCGCGCGTTCCAGCGGGCGCAGGCGGAGGTCGGGGTGGCGTGGCTCCGGCATCGCGTGGGGGAGGGAGCCACCGCGAGATCGGCCCGTGCGGTCGAGATCGACCTTCCGCAGGGCGATGTCGGGCCGGGCGGGTCGATCTCGCCGGTGGTGTCGGCGGCTTGTGGTGTCATATCGGGCCTGGCCAGCGGCGTTCCGGCAGACTGGCGGGATGACGGCCAGCGGTGACTCCGGAGACGACGCAGTCCACTCTGGCGCGTCGGCACCCGACGGCCCGCGTCCCGACAGGCCGCGCCTCGACGGCCCGCCTCCCGACGGTTCGCGCGCCGGTAGGGTCGCGGCGGGCGCCGCGGCGACCACGGGGCTCGTCGAGGCGCTGGAGATCCTGCGGGGGCGGCTCGCCGCCGCGCGGCTCCCGCTCGACCTGCCCGGCGCGGCGCTCGCGCGCGAGGACCTCGGTCTTGCGGTCCACCAGCTCGACGACTACCTGCTGCCCCGGCTGCGCTCGCACGCGGCGCCGCTGCTCGTCGTCGTCGGCGGGTCGACCGGAGCGGGGAAGTCGACGCTCGTGAACTCCCTCCTCGGCGAGCACGTCTCGGCACCCGGCGTGCTGCGCCCGACGACGCGGGCTCCCGTCCTCGTGCACCACCCGCTCGACGAGCGCTGGTTCTCGACCGACCGCGTGCTGCCCGGGCTCGCGCGCGTGAGCGAGCACGGCGCGCGGTCCGCGGCCGCCGGCACGCCGACCGGCAGCGTGACCGGTGCCCTGACCGGCACGTCGACCGGCACGTCGACCGGCACGTCGACCGGCACGTCGATCGGCAGCGCGACCGGGAGCAGGACCGGGCAGCCGGTCACCCCGCCGGACCCGACGCGGACGCTGCGCCTCGTGGCGAGCGACGCGCTGCCGCAGGGCCTCGCGCTCGTGGACGCGCCCGACGTCGACTCCGTGGAGACCGCGAACCGCGAGCTCGCGGCGCAGCTCCTCGCCGCGGCCGACCTGTGGCTGTTCGTCACGACGGCCGCCCGCTACGCCGACGCCGTCCCGTGGGACCTCCTGCACCGCGCCGCCGAGCGCCGCGCCCAGGTCGCGATGGTGCTCGACCGGGTGGACCCGGGCGCTGAGGCCGTGGCGGACGACCTGCGCCGGATGATGGACGAGAACGGCCTCGACGCCGCGTCGCTCTTCGTCGTGGGGGAGTCCGAGCTGGTCGACGGCTTCCTCCCCGAGCAGGCGGTGGCCGAAGTGGCGTCGTGGCTGTCCGCGCTCGGGGCCGACGGCGACGAGCGGGACCGGGTCGCGACCGCGACGCGCGACGGGGTCGTGGACGACCTCGTGCGCCGGGCGGTCCTCGTGGCGGGTGCGGCCGACGCGCAGGCGGCGTCGGACGCGCGGCTGCGCGCCGTCGTCGAGCGCGCGTACGACGAGGCGGCGACGACCGTGGACGCCGCGACGAGCGACGGTGTGCTGCTGCGTGGTGAGGTGCTCGCGCGCTGGCAGGACTTCGTGGGCACGAGCGAGCTGTTCCGCTCGGTCGAGCAGGGCGTCGGCCGGGTGCGCGACGCGCTCGCGGCGTTCTTCCGCGGGCGTCCGGCGCAGGCGCCGCAGGTCGAGCAGGCGATCGCGCACGGCCTGGAGGCGGTGGTCCTCGACGCGACGGACGCCGCGGCCGAGCGGGCGTACGGCGGGTGGCGCGCGGACCCGGCGGGGTCGGCGCTGCTCGACGGTCTGGACCTGGCGCGGTCGTCCGCGGGCGTGCGGGCGCGCGTCGCGGAGGAGATCCGGGGCTGGCAGTCCGACGTGCTCGACCTCGTGGGCGAGCAGGGCGCGGGCAAGCGTGGCGCGGCGCGAGCGCTGTCCTTCGGGATCAACGGGCTGGGGCTGAGCCTCATGGTCGTGGTGTTCGCCTCGACCGGCGGCCTGACGGGCGCCGAGGTCGGGATCGCGGGCGGGACGGCGATCCTCGCGCAGAAGCTCCTGGAGGCCGTGTTCGGCGACGACGCCGTGCGGCGTCTGACGCGGACCGCGCGCGAGCGGCTCGCGGAGCGTGTGCGGGTCGTGCTCGACGACGAGGCGCTGCGCTACACCGCGCAGCTCGACGCGCTCGGGACGGCCGACGCCGACGAGACCGCCCGCTCGGTGCTCGAGGCGGCGCGCGCGGTCGAGGCGGCGGCCCGGGTCGAGCGGTCCGCGCGCCCGGACCGCGCGGCCGGTGGGGATGGCGGCCGGTCCACCGTGGGCCGGCACGCCGCGCGCCTCCTGCGCGGCGCTGGGTGGACCCCGCCGCCCCCGGACGAGCCCGCAGCCGCGCCGGGGGGCGAGGGTACCGAGCCGGCCCGGCGGCCGGGGTTCTGGCGCCGCCTGCTGGGGGGTGACCAGGCATGACGATCGACCTCGCGGCGCGCACGACCGCGCTGGAGACCGCCGTGCGCGCGGGGGAGGGACGCGTCGACGCCGACCTGCTCGCCGACGCGCGGACCGTGGTCGCCCGCGCGCGCGAGCGGGCCGGGCTCTCGGCCGACCACACCGTCGTCGCGCTCGCGGGCGCGACCGGCTCCGGCAAGTCGTCGGTGTTCAACGCGCTCGCGGGCACCGAGCTCGCGACGGTCGGGGTGCAGCGGCCCACGACGTCCCACCCGCTCGCCGCGGTGTGGGGCGCGTCGGGACCCGCCGCCGGCCCGGCGGGACCGGCCGCGCTGCTCGACTGGCTGGAGGTGCGGCGACGGCACGAGATGGGGACGCCGCTCACGTCGGGCGACCCCGCCGACGCGCGGGCGGGCGGCGGCCTGCGCGCGCTCCTGCGCGGTCGCCGCGCGGGCGAGCTGACGAGCGGCCTCGTGCTGCTCGACCTGCCCGACCACGACTCGGTCGTCGTCGAGCACCGCGTGCGCGCGGAACGCCTCGTCGAGCGCGCCGACCTGCTCGTGTGGGTCGTCGACCCGCAGAAGTACGCGGACGCCGCGCTGCACGAGCGCTACCTGCGCCCGCTCGCGGGCCACGGGTCCGTCGTCGTCCTCGTGCTCAACCAGGTGGACCGGCTCACGCCCGCCGACGCCGACGCGTGCCTCGCCGACCTGCGCCGGCTCGCGGCGGAGGACGGGCTCGCCGACGCGCGCGTGCTCGGCGTCTCGGCCCGCACCGGTCAGGGCCTGGACGAGCTGCGCGGGCTGCTCGCGGACGCCGCGGCCCGGCGTCGTGCGTCGAACGACCGGCTCGCGGCCGACGTGCGGGCGGTCGCGCGTCGCGTCGCGGCGGCGTGCGGCGAGCCCGTCCCGGAGCGGGCGGCGCGCCGCGCGCGCGACGGCCTGGTCGACGCCCTGGAGGCCGCGGCGGGCGTCCCGACGGTCGTCGCCGCCGTGCGCGGCTCGGCCGTGCGGGACGCGCGCGCCGCGACGGGCTGGCCCGTGACGCGCTGGGTCGGCCGGTTCCGGCCCGACCCCCTGCGCCGCATCGGGCTGCGCACCGGCCCCGCGCCGGGCTCGTCGCGCGCGCGGGCGGCGAAGGAGCTGGGCACGGCCGACACCGTGAGCCGGCCCGAGCTCGCGCGGACCTCGCTCCCGGCGGTCGGTGCCGCGCTGCGCGCCGGAGCCCAGACGGCCGTGCGCGACTACGCGGCCGAGGCCACCGCGGGCGTGCCGGACGACTGGGCGCTCGCCGTGCGCCGTCGGGCGTCCGAGGGCGCGGCCGACCTCGCCGACGCGCTCGACCAGGCCGTCGCGGGGACGGAGCTCGAGGCGGCCCGCCGTCCGGTGTGGTGGCGCGTCGTCGGCGCGTTCCAGTGGCTCGTGCTCGCGGCGCTCGTCGTGGGCCTGCTGTGGCTCGCCGCATTGTGGGGGTTCACCTACCTGCGCCTGCCGGAGCCGCCGACGCCAGTCCTTACGCTCGGCGGGCCGGGGGCCCCGGAGCTCCCGTGGCCGACGCTGCTCGCGCTCGGCGGGGTCGTCGTGGGCGTGCTCGTCGCGCTCGTGTCCCGCGCCGCGGCCGCGGTGGGCGGACGGCGGCGTGCGGCGCGCGCCCGACGGCGCCTGCGCGACGCCGTCGGCCAGGTGGCCGACCGCCGGGTGCGGCTCCCCGTGGGCGAGGAGCTCTCCGCGCTCGCAAGCTGCCGCGCCGCGGCCCTCGTCGCCGCGTCCTGACCTCGCCGCCCCCTCCTGACGCCGAGCACGAGGTTGCCGTCGTTCTGGGCGCCAGGACGACGGCAACCTCGTGCTCGGCGCGGAGGAGCCTCGTGGTCGGCGGGCCGGTGGAGAATGGACCCGGTCCGGTGACCGGGGCATCCGTCCTGCCGGTCGCGCCGGGCCGCCCGTCGAGCGAAAGGACCCTCCATGACCCGTCTGCACGTCCCCGTCTCCCTGCGGTGGTCGGACCTCGACGCGTACGCGCACGTCAACAACGTCGAGATGTTCCGCCTGCTGGAGGACGCCCGCATCACCGCGTTCTGGACCCACCCGGACGCGGGCGAGGACGCCTGGCCGACGGCCGTCCTGGAGACCGGCCCCCACGCGACGAGCCACACGCTCGTCGCGCGCCAGGAGATCGAGTACCTGCGCCCGCTCGGTTTCACGCGCACGCCCGTCCGCGTCGAGCTGTGGATCGGGCACCTCGGCGGGGCCAGCCTCGAGGTCTGCTACGAGGTGCACGACGGCGCAGCGCGCTTCGAGCGCACCGGCCCCACCTCGGGCGGGGCCCCGTACGCGAAGGCCGCGACGACGATCGTCGTGGTCGACGCCGCGACGGGCTCGCCCCGGCGCATCAGCGAGGCCGAGCGCGCGGCGTGGGAGCCGTTCGTCGAGGAGCCGCTGACGTTCCGTCGGCGCCGCTGAGCCCTCGGGACGGCGGCGCGCGCCGCCGCCCCGGTCAGCCCGTCCCTCGACCGGGTCCGGCGCCCGCGCCGGGCCGGTCCGCGGAGGGGCGGCCGCTGCGGGCGGCGCGCTCGGCGGCCTCGGCGACGTTGCGCTGCATCCCGCCGAACACCACGCCGTGGAACGGCTTGACCGCCCACCAGTAGAGCTGGCCCGCGAGCCCGTGGGGGTGGAACAGCGCGCGCTGCGCGAAGTACGTGCGGCCCGGCCCGCTGGCGTCCTCCGGGGAAGGGCCCGGCGCGTCGGGGTCGGTCGCGTCCGGGAGCTCGGCCGCGGCCTCGTCGACGCGCAGCTCGAGCCACGCGAGGCCCGGGAGCCGCATCTCGGCACGCAGCAGCAGCCGGCGGCCGGGCTCGATCGCCTCGACGCGCCACCAGTCGAGCTCGTCGTCGACGCGGAGGTAGCGCTCGTCGCGCCGGCCGCGGCGCAGGCCCGGCCCGCCGACGACCCGGTCCATGAGGCCGCGCACGCGCCACGCGAGCGACCACGAGTACCAGCCGCCCTGCCCGCCGATCTCCTCGATCACGCGCCAGAGCACCTCGCGCGGCGCGTCCACGACGGTGCGGCGCTCGTCCACGTAGAGCGAGCCGCCCGCCCAGTCGGGGTCGCTCGGCAGCGGGTCCGACGGCGCACCCGGCACCGACGCCGACGACCAGCGCGTCGTGACCTCGCCGTCGTGGATGCGCTCGAGCGCGAGCTCGACGGCCCGGTCGAAGCCGATGAGCCCTTCGGGCGGGTCGGGCACGTACTGCGCGATGTCGTGCTCGTGGCACACGACCTCGTGCTGGAGCGACTCGACGAGAGGTCGCGCGATGCCGCTCGGCACGGGCGTCACGAGCCCCACCCAGTGCGACGACAGCCGGGGCGTGAGCACGGGCACGCTGACGATCCGGCGCCGGGGGAGGTTCGCCACGCGCGCGTAGCGCTGCATCATGTCGCGGTAGGTGAGCACGTCGGGACCGCCGATGTCGAAGCCGCGCGAGACGTCGTCGGGCATCGAGGCCGAGCCGACGAGGTAGCGCAGGACGTCGCGGACCGCGATCGGCTGGATGCGGTTGTCGACCCACTTCGGGGTGGTCATGGCCGGGAGCCGCTCGGTGAGGTAGCGCATCATCTCGAACGACGCCGAGCCCGACCCGAGGATCACCGCGGCACGCAGCACCGTCGTCGGGACGCCCGACGCGAGCAGGATCTCCCCGACCTCCTTGCGCGACGCGAGGTGCGGCGACAGCTCGCCCTCCGGCACGTCGGGGAAAAGCCCGCCGAGGTAGACGATGCGTCGCACGCCGGCCTCGCGCGCCGCGCGGGCGAACGTCAGCGCGGTGCGCCGGTCGCGGACCTCGAACGTGCGCCCGGTGCCGAGCGAGTGCACGAGGTAGTACGCCACGTCGGCGCCCTCGAGCGCCGCCCGGATCTGGTCCAGGTCGCTCGCGTCCGCCTCGACGAGCTCGACGTCGTCCGCCCACTCGCGGCCCGCGAGCCGTTCGGGGTGCCGGGCGAGCGCACGGACCTCGAAGCCGGCGCGGAGCAGCTCGGGCACGAGCCGCCCGCCCACGTACCCGGTGACCCCGGTGACCGCGGCCCTCATCCGAGCAGCTCCAGGACCTCGCGCTCGGCGCGCGCCTGCGAGCGCGTCGACCCGATGGTCTCGCCGCGCTCCCACAGGTCGAACAGCCGCGGGTCGATGTACGACGACCGCGCCACGGCGGGCGTGTTTCCGAGCTCCTCCGCGACGTCCTTGACGATCCCCGTGACGACCCGGCGCCGGGCGCGCTCGGACGCGGGCGCCGTACCGGCGTCGGCCAGAGCGCGCGCCGCGAGCACCGTCGCGTGCCACGTGCGGAAGTCCTTGGGCGTCGCGTCGTCGCCCAGCCGCTCCTTGATGCCGGCCTGCACGTCGGCGCTCGTGACGTCGTGCCACACGGCGCTGCCGGTCGCGTCCACGTCGCGCCAGGCGAGCAGCTCGACGCCGCCCCGGCGCCGCTTGAGGGTCGTCACGAGCTCGGCGACGACCGGGTCGTCGACGACCACGTCGCGCACCTGGCCCGACTTCGCCGGGTAGTGGAAGTGCACGCTCCCGTCGCGGCGGACGCGCGCGTGCTCCTTGCGGATCGTGGCGAGGCCGTAGCTGTTGTTCTGCTTCGCGTAGATCTCGCCGCCCGCCCGGAAGTACGCGAGGTCGAGCAGCCGGAACGCGAGCGCCAGCACCTTGTCGCGCGGCATGCCGGGCAGCTCGAGCTCGCGCGCGACCCGGCGCCGGGCGGCGGGCAGGCGACGGCCGACGTCGAGCACGTGGTCGTGCTTGCGGCGCGACCGCCGCACCTGCCACTGCTCGTGGTAGAGGTACTGGCCGCGCCCGGCGACGTCCCGGCCGAACGCCTGGATGTGCCCGTTGGGGTACCGGCAGATCCAGACGTCGGACCACGCGGGCGGGACCGCGAGGCGCTCGCACCGCACGACCTCCTCCTCGTCGGCCAGGGGCAGGCCCTCGACGTCGAGGAACACCCACGCGTCGCCCTTGGGGCGGCGGGTGTACCCCGGCGAGGTCACGGTCACGCGGCGCAGTCGCACCAGGACAGTGTCGGGCCGACGCGCGTCCGTCGCCCGTCAGAGCGCGGGGAGGCGGACCATGCCCTCCTGGGCGATCGACGCGACGAGCGTGCCGTCCTGCGCGAACACCCGCGCCGCGCCGAGACCGCGGCCGCCCTGGGCGCTCGGGGCCGACTGGACGTAGAGCAGCCACTCGTCCACGCGTGCGTCGCGGTGCCACCACATCGCGTGGTCGAGGCTCGCGATCGACATGTCGGGCGTGACCCAGCTCGTGCCCGCCTGCCGCAGGATCGGCTCGAGCATCACCTGGTCGCACGCGTACGCCATGAGCGCGCGGTGCAGCAGCTGGTCGTCGCCGACGTCGCCCCGCGCCCGCATCCACACCATCTGGTGGTCCTTGGGCTCGTGGTCCGGGTGCAGGTAGAGCGACCCGCCCACGTGCCGCAGCTCGAACGCCGAGTGGTGCGACCAGAACCGCGCGATGGGGTGGTCGATGCCGCCGAGCACGTCGAGCGCGGACGGTACGTCCTCGGGCGCCGGGGCGTCGGGCATCTCGGACGAGTGCTCGATGCCGCCCTGCTCCTCCTGGAACGAGGAGATCATCGACAGGATCGGCTTGCCGTGCTGGATCGCGTGCGTCCGGCGGGCGCTGAACGAGCGCCCGTCGCGCAGCCGCTCGACCGCGAAGTCGATCGGCACGTCGAGGCCACCGGGTCGCAGGAAGTACCCGTGCAGGGAGTGGGGGAGCCGGCCCTCGGGGACCGTGCGGCCCGCGGCGAGGACCGCCTGCGCGAGCACCTGCCCGCCGTAGACGCGGCCCGTCGGCTGGTGCACGGAGACCCCGCGGAAGTGCTCCGGGTCGGCGGCCGACCCGTCGCCGTCGCCGACCCGCTCGAGGCGCAGCACGTCGAGGAGGTGGTGCAGCGGGTTCGGGACCTGCTCGCGCGGGGCGGTGTCCGACGTCGGGCCGGGGGAGGCCGACGAGGTCGACGGCGGGGTGGGCTCGGGGGTCACGGGTGGGGGCTCCTTCGCTCGGGCGGCGGGTCGGTCAGTCCTCGAAGGTGTTGAGGAGGGAGTGCGCCGCGCGCTCCAGATAGTCCCACAGCGTCGCCTCCTGGATCGGCGCCAGGTCCAGGGTGTCGACGGCGGCGCGCATGTGCGCGAGCCAGCGGTCGCGCGCGTCGGGGTTGACCTTGAAGGGCGCGTGCCGCATGCGCAGGCGTGGGTGCCCGCGCTGCTCGCTGTACGTCGTCGGGCCGCCCCAGTACTGCTCGAGGAACGCGGTGAGCCGCCAGCGCGCCGGGCCGAGGTCCTGCTCGGGGTACATGGGCCGCACGACCGGGTCGTCCGCGACGCCCTCGTAGAACGCGTCGACGAGGCGCACGAACGTCTCGTGGCCGCCGACCTCGTCGTAGAACGTGCGGCTCGGGCGGACCGGCGCGGCCGCGCCCGCGGGGCCGGCCGGCGCGCCGTTCGAGAGGCCGGCGACGGGCAGCGTCGGGCGGGGGGTGGGCTCGGTCGTCACCGGCCCATCATCGCACCGGCCGCGGCGCGCTCCCGAGCCCGGAGCCGCCGCCCGGGGCGGTCCGGGCGCACGTCACAGCCCGAGCTCGGCGAGCACCGGCAGGTTCTCGCGGACGACGGCGCGCGCCTCCGCCGCGCTCTCCGCCTCGACCGCGAGGCGCGCGAGCCGTCGGCACTCGTCGACGTCGACCTCGCGCAGGAGCGCCGCGACGTCGGGGATGGCGCGGGCCGTCATGGACAGCGACGACACCCCGAGCCCGACGAGCACGACGGCGAGCACCGGCTGGGACGCCGCCTCGCCGCACACCCCCACGGGCCGGCCCTGCTGGGCCCCGCCCGCGCACGTCGCCTCGACGAGCCGGAGGACGGCGGGCTGCCACGGGTCGCTCAGCTCGGCGAGCGACCCGAGGAGCCGGTCCGCGGCCATCGTGTACTGCGTGAGGTCGTTCGTGCCGATGGACGCGAACGCCGCGCGCGCGAGGATCGGCCCGGAGAGCAGGGCCGCGCTCGGGACCTCGACCATGACGCCCGCCACGTCGAGCCCGTGCGCGCGGCAGCGCTCGACGAACCACTCGGTCTCCCCGACGGTCGAGACCATGGGCGCCATGACCCACACCTCGGCCTCCTCGGCCGCGGCCGCCTGCGCGATCGCGTCGAGCTGCTGCTCGAGGAGCTCGGGCCAGCGGGCGGCGGTGCGCAGCCCGCGCACGCCGAGCGCCGGGTTCTCCTCGTCGTCGACCGTGAGGAAGTGCAGCGGCTTGTCCGCGCCGGAGTCGAGGGTGCGGATCACGACCTTGCGCCCGCCGAACTCGTGGAAGACGGTGCGGTAGGCGGCGACCTGCTCCTCGACGGTGGGCGGCTGCTCGCGGTCCAGGAAGCAGAACTCGGACCGGAACAGCCCGACGCCCTCCGCGCCGGACGCGGCCGCCGCCGCGGCGCCCGCCGGGTCGCCGACGTTCGCGAGGAGCTGCACGCGGTGCCCGTCGCGCGTGCGACCCGTGCCGTCGAACGTGCGCACCTGCTGCGAGCGGGCCCGCGCCGCGGCCACCTGCTCGGGCGACGGGTGCACGACGACGGTCCCCGCCGCGCCGTCGACGAGGACGACGTCCTCCGGGGCGAGCGCCGCGCTCGCCCCCGTGGCCGCCACGACGGCGGGGATGCCCTTGGCGTTCGCGACGATCGCGGTGTGCGACGTCGGCCCGGCGCCGTCGGTGACGATCGCGAGCACGCGCGCGGGGTCGAGCGCGGCCGTGGCCGACGGCGCGAGGTCGTACGCGACGAGGACGAACGGCTCGGCGTGCTCGGGCACCCCGGGCGCGGGACGGTCGGTGAGGGCCGCGACGAGGCGGTCGCGGACGTCCGCGACGTCGCGGGCGCGCTCGGCGAAGTACCCGCCGAGCTCGGTGAACTGCCGCACGACCTCCTCCGCGGCCTCCCACACCGCGCGCTCGGGCACGAGGTGCTCGTCGAGCACGCGGCGCCGCGCGTCGGCCGCGAGCGTGGGGTCGGCCGCCATGGCCGCCGTCGCCTCGAGCACGTCGCGCGCGTCGCCGTCGGCGGCGTCGGCCGCGCGCTGGAGGTCGCCCGCGACCTGCTCCGCCGCGGCGTCGACACGCCGGGCCTGCGCCTCGTGGTCCTCGCGCGGGCCCATCCGCAGCCCGGGTGCCGGCTCGTCGATCGCCTCCGGCATGAGCACCACCGGCCCGACGACCGTGCCGGGGCACACGCCGATGCCCGTGATGACCTGCCGTGCCTCGTCCTCGGTTCCGCCCGTCACGACCCTCGCTCCTGTCCGCCTCGGGCGTGCGACCCGGGTGCCCGGGCCGGTGCGCACGCGTGCCCGTCACGGTCGACCGCCAGGCCGCCGTGCACGTCCCTGTTGCGGGGGCGTTGCGGGGCCGCGTCGATCCGGTGACAACCTCGCCAGGAGACTAGGCTGTTCCCAGGTGCTCGGCACCCCGACACCCCGGATCCCCCGCGCGGATCCCCACCCGCGACTCGCCTCAGGAGACACTTTCGATGAGCACCCCCTCGGACCAGAAGGCACAGAACATCCTCGACGCCCTCGGGGGTCAGGGCAACGTGGTCGACCTCGAGCCGTGCATCACGCGCCTGCGCGTGGAGGTCACGGACCCCCAGCTCGTGGACGAGGCGCGCCTCAAGGCGACGGGCGCGTTCGGCGTCGTGCGCTCGGGCCGCGTCGTCCAGGTCATCGTCGGCCCGGAGGCCGACAACCTCGCCGCGGAGCTCGACGGCCTGCGCTGAGCCTCCACCGGGTCCCTCCGCACGGAGGGACCGGCGCCGTCGAGGTCGTGCCCGACGGCGCCGCGCGGCTCAGGACGCCCGGCCGCCCGCCGCGTCCTGCACCACGGTCGCCGCGGCGGCGCCGCGCCTCTCGCGGGCCGCCTGCGCGGACCTGTCGTCCGTGTCGTCGGGCCGGTCGTCGGGCCGGTCGTCGGGCCCTGTGCCGGACCGCGCGTCTGCCCGGTCGTCGGGCAGGGACGGGGAGTGGTCGAGGACGACCACCTGCTGCGCCCCGGCGAGCGGGATGCGCGCGTCGGACAGCGCCTGCCGGACGCGCGAGCGCAGCGCGCGCGCCACCTCCCACTGCATCGCGGCCTGCGTCTTCACCTGCACCTTGAGCTGCAGGGCCTCGGCCGTCATGGCCTCGATGCCCGTGACCTCGGGCGGCTCGAGGAAGTACGTGCCGAGCACCGGGTCGCTCCCGACGTCCTCGGCGGCCGCGAGCAGCGCCGCGCGCACGGCCTCGACGTCGGCCCAGTACGCGACGCGGACGTCCACCACCGCGCGTCCCCACTCCTGGGTCTTGTTGCCCGTGCGCAGGATCTCGCCGTTCCGGACGAACCACAGCGTGCCGTTGCCGTCGCGGACCTTCGTCACGCGCAGCGCGACCTCCTCGACGGTGCCCGTGACCTCGCCGAAGTCGACCGTGTCGCCCACGCCGTACTGGTCCTCGAGGAGCATGAACGTGCCCGAGAGGAAGTCCTTCACGAGGCTCTGCGCGCCGAAGCCCAGCGCGACGCCCGCGATCCCGGCCGACGCGAGGAACGGCGCGATGTTCACGCCGAGCTCGGTGAGGACCATGAGCACGATCGTCGCGCCGATGACGATGTTCGCGGTCGAGCGCAGCACCGAGCCCACGGTCCGCGCCCGCTGCGCCCGACGGGCGCTCGCGAGCGGGTTGGCGCGCAGCAGCACCGTGCCGACCTCGGACCGGCCCAGGCCCTTGAGCCGCTTGCCCCGGAGCGTGGGCGTGCCCTCGGCGATGTGCTCGGAGACGCGGCGGATGAGCCGGCGCACGACCGCGAGGACGAGCGCGCCGATCACGACGATGAGCAGCACGCGCAGCGGGAGGCCGACGAACCACTCGAACCAGTCGTCGGGGTTGCTCGCGTCGAAGCCGTTGGCGAGCTCTTCCGTGACCTCCGCGGGCGCGCGCACGGCAGGAGCGAGAAGGGGGAGGGACATGCGGGCAGGGTACCCGGGGCACATGAGAGCGCCCCGGGCACGCCGGGCGATCGTCCTGCCCGCAAGGCCCTGGTCTGGCAGGATGCAGGCGTGAGCGAACCCCCGCAGACGGACCTGCCCGAGCCGTTGGTGCAGCTGGCCGACGCCCACGGCGTCGCGTCCGACTTCTGGGACTTCGACGGGACGCGCCGCCAGGTCCGGGCCTCGACCCTCGTCGCCGTGCTGGAGGCCCTCGGCGTCCCCGCGTCGTCCCCGGAGAAGGTCGCCGTCAGCCTCGAGCACTCGCGCGACGACGCGTGGCGCCAGATGCTGCCCCCGACCGTGGTCGTCCGGCAGGGGGACGCGGTGCCGGTCCCCGTGCACGTCCAGGACGGCTCCGCCGTCGACGTCTGGGTCGAGCTCGAGGCCGAGCAGGGTCGCCACGGCGGCGCGGCCGGCCACCACGCCGCGCGCCCTGCGCGCGAGCGCCGCGACCTCGGCCAGCTCGACCTGTTCGTCGAGCCGCGCACGGTCGACGGTCGGCGCGTCGGCCGCGCGACGTTCGAGATCCCGGCCGACCTGCCCCTCGGGTGGCACGACCTGCACGCCGAGAGCGACGGCGCCCACGCGCGCGCGACGCTCGTCGTGACGCCGCAGCGGCTCGAGCTGCCCGCAGCCGTCGCGGAACGCCGCGCGTGGGGCTTCATGGCCCAGCTGTACTCGGTGCGGTCGCGCGCGTCCTGGGGCGTCGGCGACCTGGCCGACCTGGCGGACCTGGCCTGGCTCGCCGCGCACGAGGCCGGCGCGGACTTCGTCCTCGTCAACCCGCTGCACGCCGCCGAGCCCCGCACCCCGATGACGCCCTCGCCCTACCTCCCGACGAGCCGCCGCTTCGTCAACCCGCTGTACATCAGGGTCGAGGACATCCGCGAGACGGGGTACCTGTCCGCGGCCGACCGCTCGCTCGTCGAGTGGGCGTTCGACCCGGTGCGCGACCTCGACACCGACCCCGGCCCCATCGACCGCGACGCCGCGTGGGAGGCCAAGAAGGCGGCGCTCGAGGTCGTGTTCACCGCGCCCCGGTCGACCGCCCGGCAGGCGTCGCTCGACGCGTTCCGCGCCGAGCAGGGCAAGGGGCTCGAGGACTTCGCCACGTGGTGCGCGCTCGCCGACCACTACGGCGACCGCGACTGGCCGCCCGGCGCGTCCGACCCGAACGGCCCGACCGTCGCGGCGCTGCGCGAGCAGCTCGCCGACCGCGTCGAGTTCTACTGCTGGCTCCAGTGGGTGGCCGACGAGCAGCTCCGCGTCGCGCAGCGCACGGCGCGCGAGGCGGGGATGTCGGTGGGGATCATGCACGACCTCGCGGTCGGCGTGCACCCCGAGGGCGCGGACGTCTGGTCGCACCGGGGCGTGCTGGCCACCGGGGTGTCCGTCGGGGCGCCCCCGGACATGTACAACCAGCAGGGGCAGAACTGGTCCCAGCCGCCGTGGCACCCGCGCGCGCTCGCGCGGGCCGGGTACGCCCCGTACCGCGACATGCTGCGCACCGTCCTGCGGCACGCGGGCGCGATCCGGATCGACCACGTCATCGGCCTGTTCCGGCTGTGGTGGATCCCGGGCGGCGCGCGCGCCGACGCGGGCGCGTACGTCCGCTACGACCACGAGGCCCTCGTCGGCATCCTGTGCCTCGAGGCGCACCGCGCGGGCGCGATGGTCATCGGCGAGGACCTCGGCGTGTTCGAGCCCTGGGTGCGCGACTACCTCGCGGACCGCGGCGTCCTCGGCACGTCCGTCCTGTGGTTCGAGAAGACCGACGACGGCCGGCCGCTGCCCCCGGAGGACTACCGGCGCCTCGCGCTCGCGACCGTCACGACGCACGACCTGCCGCCCACCGCCGGGTACCTCGCGGGCGAGCACGTCGAGCTGCGGGACCGTCTGGGCGTGCTGACGGAGGACGTCGCCGACGTGCGACGGGCCGCCCGTGCCGAGCGCGACGCGATGATCGCGTTCCTGCGCGAGCGCTCGCTCGTGGGCGAGGACCCGTCCGAGCGCGAGCTCGTCGAGGCCCTGCACCGCCTCGTCCGCAGCACCCCGGCCGTGCTGCTCGGCGTCTCGCTGGCCGACGCCGTGGGGGAGCGCCGCTCGCAGAACCAGCCGGGCACGGACCAGGAGTACCCGAACTGGAAGGTGCCGCTCGGCGACTCGTCGGGCAACCTCGTCCTGCTCGAGGACCTCTTCGACTCCGCCCGCCTGCGCTCGCTCGCCAAGGCGATGAACGACTCCCTCTGACCGGCCGAGCAGGCCGTCCTGGCCCGTCCTGACCGCCGCACGCGCCGGGACCGCCTGCTCGACGCGCCGGTACCGCCTGGTCGCGGACCCGCCCGGGACGACGAGCGCCGGGTCGCTCCGTCGGACGGAGCGACCCGGCGCGGGGTCGTGCGGGGCGCCGGCCCGGCGGGTCAGGCGTCGGCGGCCTGGGCGGCGAGGGCGCGCTCGACGCCGGCGAGGTTCTCCACGACGAGCCGGCGCAGCGCGGGGGCGGCGTCGGCGTTGGCGTCGAGCCACTCCTGCGTCGCGTCGCGCAGCACCGTGCTCGCGAGCGGCGCGGGGTAGAGGCCCGTGACCAGCGCCTCGGCGATGTGGTACGACCGCTGGTCCCACAGGGGGAGCAGCGCGTCGAAGTACGCGCCGACGAGCGGGGCGAGCGACTCGGGGTCGTTGACGTGCTGGAACCCGAGCGTGGTGGCGCGGACGATCGCGTTGGGGGCGTCGTCCGAGCCCACGAGGCGGTCGAACGCGGCGCGCTTCGCCGCGGCGGTGGGCACGGTCGCGCGGGCCCGCGCGGCGGACTGCTGACCCGTCGCGGTCGAGTCGGCGTCGAGCGTCGCCTCGATCTCGGCGTCGTCCGCGAGGTCGAGCAGGACGAGCCCTTCGAGGATCTCCCAGCGCAGGTCGGTGTCGATCTCGAGCCCGTCGAGGGCCGCGGAGCCGTCGAGCAGCGACCGCAGCGCCTCGCCGTGCGCGGGCGTGGACGCGAGGTGCGCGAAGAACTTCACGAGCTGGAACTGCAGGTCCGAGCCGGGGGCGGCGTCCTGCGCGAGCGACCAGAGCACGTCGCCGACGTGCGCGAGCGTCTCCTCGCGGCGCTCCGGCGCGACGTACGTCTTCGCGGCGAGCGCGAGCTGGTTGAGCGTCGTACGGATCGTCGTCGACTCGGTCTCGCGGGCGATGTTGCCCAGCACGAGGCGCACGTAGTCGCTGGCCGGGGTCTCGCCGTCGCGCGTCGCGTCCCACGCGGAGCCCCAGACGAGCGAGCGGGCCAGCGGGTCGGCGAGGTCCGCGAGGTGCTCGGTCGCGACCTGGAGCGACGCGGGGTCGAGGCGGATCTTCGCGTACGCGAGGTCGTCGTCGTTGAGCAGGACGAGCTGCGGGCGGTCGAGGCCGAGCAGCTCGGGGATCTCGGTGCGCGGCCCGGCCACGTCGACCTCGGTGCGGTGCACGCGGGTCAGGACCTGCTCGCCGTCGACCTCCTGCACGTCGTAGAAGCCGATCCCGAGCCGGTGCGGGCGTAGCGTCGGGTGGTCGGCGGCCGCCGTCTGCACGACGGAGAAGGTGGTGAAGCGGCCGTGGGCGTCGAGGTCGAACTCGGGTCGCAGCGTGTTCACGCCCGCGGTCTCCAGCCACAGCGCGGACCACGCGGTGAGGTCGCGGCCGCTCGTGGTCTCGAGCTCGACGAGCAGGTCGCGCAGCTCCGTGTTGCCCCATGCGTGCTTGCGGAAGTAGGCCGCGACGCCGGCGAGGAACTGCTCCTTGCCGACCCACGCGACGAGCTGCTTGAGCACCGACGCGCCCTTGGCGTAGGTGATGCCGTCGAAGTTGACGAACACGTCCTCGAGGTCGTTGATCGTCGCGACGATGGGGTGCGTCGAGGGCAGCTGGTCCTGGCGGTAGGCCCAGGACTTCTCCATCGCGGCGAACGTCGTCCAGGCCTCGCGCCACTCGGTCGCCTCGGCGGTCGCGAGCGTCGACGCGTACTCCGCGAACGACTCGTTGAGCCACAGGTCGTTCCACCACTTCATGGTCACGAGGTCGCCGAACCACATGTGCGCGAGCTCGTGGAGGATCGTCACGACGCGACGCTCCTTGACCGCGTCGGTGACCTTGGACCGGAAGACGTACGTCTCGGTGAACGTCACGCACCCGGCGTTCTCCATCGCGCCCATGTTGTACTCGGGCACGAAGAGCTGGTCGTACTTGTCGAACGGGTACGGGTGCTCGAACGCGGACTCGAAGAACGCGAAGCCCTCGCGCGTCTTGTCGAACACGTAGTCGGCGTCCATGTGGTCGGCGAGCGACGCGCGGCAGAAGACCCCGAGCGGGATCGTGCGGCCGTCGGACGACGTGAGCTCGCTGCGCTCCACGACGTAGGGACCCGCGACGAGCGCGGTGATGTACGACGAGATGCGCGGCGTCGGCTCGAACGCCCAGCGCGCGACCTCGACGTCGCCGGCGCCGGTGCCGGTCGGGTCGGCCTTCGTGCCGAGCGCCTCGGGTGCCGGCGTCGGCTGGTTGCTCACGACCTCCCACGCCGCGGGCGCGGTGACCGTGAACGCGAACGTGGCCTTGAGGTCGGGCTGCTCGAACACGGCGAACACGCGCCGCGAGTCCGGGACCTCGAACTGCGTGTAGAGGTAGACCTCGCCGTCGACGGGGTCGACGAACCGGTGCAGGCCCTCGCCCGTGTTCGTGTACGCGCAGTCGGCGACGACGCGCAGCTCGTTGTCGGCCGCGAGGCCGTCGAGCGCGATGCGCGAGTCGGCGAACACCTGCGCCGGGTCGAGCGGGCGGCCGTTGAGCACGACCTCGCGCACGGTCGGCGCGACGAGGTCGACGAACGTGCTCGCGCCCTCGGTCGCGGTGAACCGCACCACGGTCGTCGACGCGAACGTCGTCGCCCCCGTCGTGAGGTCGAGGTCGACCTCGTAGGACTGGACGTCGACGATCGCCGCGCGCTCGCTCGCCTCGGCGCGGGTGAGGTTCTCTCCGGGCACTGCATCTCCTCGGTCTCGTGGTCGGGCCGGTCGGCCTCGACGGCGGCCTGTGGGCCACGGACGATCATCCCACGCGTGCCCGCGCCCGCTCCCGGGAATACGCTGCGGTCGCGCGGTGTCGGAACGAGGTGGGGACGCCGTCGGCCCGGCCGCGCGCCCCGGCGACCCGGACCCCCGGGCGCGACCGACGACGAAGGAGACCGACCCGTGACGCTCACCGCCACGACCGACCCGACCGCGACCGAGGACGACCTGCGCGTCGCCGACTTCTGGTTCGACCCCGTGTGCCCGTGGGCGTGGATGACGAGCCGCTGGATGGGCGAGGTCGAGCAGGTGCGCGACGTGACCGTCCGCTGGCACGTGATGAGCCTCGCGGTGCTCAACGAGGGCCGGGACCTGCCGGAGGAGTACCGCGAGCTCATGGAGAAGGCGTGGGGCCCGGTGCGCGTGGTCACCGCCGCGCGCGTCGAGCACGGCGAGGACGTCGTCAAGCCCCTCTACGACGCGATCGGGACGCGCCTGCACCCGGGCGGTCGCACGGACTACGACGCCGTGGTGCGCGAGGCGCTCGCCGAGGTGGGCCTGCCCGCGTCGCTCGCCGAGGCGGCGGGTTCCGACGCCTACGACGAGCAGCTGCGCGCGTCGCACGCCGAGGGCATCGGTCGCGTCGGCGAGGACGTCGGCACCCCCGTCGTCGCGTTCGGCGGGACGGCGTTCTTCGGTCCCGTGGTGACGCCCGCCCCGAAGGGCGAGGCCGCCGGCCGGCTGTGGGACGGGTGCGTGCTGGTCGCGAGCACGCCGGGCTTCTTCGAGCTCAAGCGCACGCGCACCCAGGGGCCGGTCTTCGACTGACGTCGGGCACGGCGTCGCCGTCGTGCGGACGTCGTGCCGACGTCGTGCAGACCGCGGGGGCAGGGGCGTCGCGGGGCTCCCGGGGTTCGACCGGTGCGGGTGGCTCGTGCCATGCTTCGTCAGTTCGCGGGCGGTGTCAGGAGCGCCCGCCGCCCGGTCGCACCGGGCGAGTCCGCCGAGGAAGCCCGCGAGGAGCCGAGCATGTCCCCGAACGCACCCGTGCCACCGCCGCCGCCGCCCCCCGGCGGCGTCCCGGGGGCCGCGGTCGGTCGTGACGACGCCCAGCCGACCACGGCGTTCGCACCCGTGCCCGCGCACGCGTCCTCCGGGCCGCCCTCCTTCGCCCCGACGAGCGGACCGACGGCCCAGGCACCGCGCGCCACGCCCGCGGACGGTCAGCCGACCGTCGTCGCGTCGGCGGCGTCCTTCCAGGCGACGACGGTCCAGCACGTCACGCCGATCACGCAGCTCCCGACGGCGGCGCAGCCCGCCGTCCCGGCGCCCTCGCCGTCCCCCGTGCCGCCGCAGCGCGTGCGCTACGCGACCGAGCAGAACGGCTTCGGCGTCGCGGCCCCGGTCGGGACGGCCGCGGGCCGTCCGGGCTACGCGCCGGGCGACACGTCGGCCGGGTACGCCGCGGCAGGCCCGTACGCGGGCGGTACCGCGGCGTACGAGCCGACCGGCCAGCCCGCCCACGCGGCGGCCACGCCGGCGTCGCAGCAGCCCGCGTACCACCCGCCGGCCTCGGCGGCCCCGGCCGCCGCGCCGCGCGCGGCGTCGACGGGCGCACCGTCCGGGCCGTCGACCGGCGGTCGCGGCGGGCGCGGGGGGAGCGGCGACGGTCGCGGCTCGAACCGTCTGGGCGCCGGATGGATCGCGTTCATCGTGGTCGACGCGCTGCTCGTCCTCGGGGCGATCGTCTTCGCGATCTCGTTGCTCGGCGGCGGCGACGAGGAACCGCTCGGCGGGGCGTCGACGTCCCCGGCGGCGTCCGCCACGGAGGGAGCGGAGGAGACGCCTCCGGCCGAGCCCACGGTGTCCGAGACGTTCGCGTCGGAGTCGCGGAACATCACCTGCGAGGTGACGGACGTCAGCGCGACGTGCGTCATCGCCCAGCTCGGCGCGCAGCCCGCCCCGGTGGACGGGTGCGACGGCACGGTGGGCTACAAGGTCGTGCTGGAGGCCGGCGGCGGCGTCGACCAGCCGTGCGTGCCCGCGGCCGAGCAGCCGCAGCCCGCGCCGGGGGACACCGCGATCCTCGACTACGGCACGTCCAAGACGGTCGGCCCCTTCACGTGCGACAGCGCGGAGACCGGCATGACGTGCCGCGACGACGCCACGGGCAAGGGCTTCACGATCGCGCGCGCGGGCATCCGGACGCTCTGACCGGACCGACCACCACGCACGAGGGCCCGCGGCGGGACGACCCGCCGCGGGCCCTCGTGCGTCCGGCGTCACCAGATGCGCACGCGCTCCTCGGGCGCGAGGTAGAGCGCGTCGCCCGGCTGCACGTCGTAGGCGCGGTAGAACTCGTCCACGTTGCGCACGACCCCGTTGCAGCGGAACTCGTTGGGCGAGTGCGGGTCGGTCGCGATGCGCCGCACGACCTCCTCGTCCCGGCCCTTCGACTGCCACACCTGGGCCCAGCCGAGGAACACGCGCTCGATGGCCGTGAGCCCGTCGACCACGGGCGCCTCGTCCAGCGGACGGCCGAGGGCGATGCGGTAGGCCTTGAGCGCGATGGACAGGCCGCCGAGGTCGCCGATGTTCTCGCCGATGGTCAGCGCGCCGTTGACGTGCGGGCCGTCCTCGCCGAGCTGGGCGGGTCGGTACGCGTCGTACTGGGCGACGAGCGCTGTCGTCCGCTTCTCGAACTCCTCGCGGTCGCGTGCCGTCCACCAGTCCTCGAGGCGGCCCGCGCCGTCGTACTTGGAGCCCTGGTCGTCGAACCCGTGACCGATCTCGTGGCCGATCACGGCGCCGATGCCGCCGTAGTTCACGGCGTCGTCGGCCTCGGGGTCGAAGAACGGGGGCTGGAGGATCGCGGCGGGGAAGACGATCTCGTTCATGCCCGGGTTGTAGTACGCGTTGACCGTCTGGGGCGTCATGAACCACTCGTCGCGGTCGAGCGGACGCCCGATCTTGCCGAGCTCGCGGTCCTGCTCGAACGCGTGCGCGCGGCGCACGTTGCCCACGAGGTCGTGCGCGTCGACGACGAGCGCCGAGTAGTCGCGCCACCGCACGGGGTAGCCGATCTTCGGCGTGAAGGCCTCGAGCTTGGCGAGCGCCTTCTCCTTCGTCTCGTCGGTCATCCAGTCGAGCGTCGTGATCGACTCGCGGTAGGCGGCCACGAGGGAGTCCACGAGCTCCTCCATGCGCGCCTTGTGCGCGGGCGGGAAGTGCCGCGCGACGTACTGGGCGCCGACGGCCTCGCCGAGCGCGCCCTCGACGACGGAGACGGCGCGCTTCCAGCGCTCGCGCACCTCCTGCGCTCCCGACAGCGTGCGCCCGTAGAAGTCGAAGTTCGCCTCGACGAGGTCGTCGGAGAGGTAGGGCGCCCGGGCGGTGACGAGGTGGTACACCATCCACAGCTTCCAGTCCTCGAGCGGCTCGCTCGCCCAGAGCTCGGCGAACCCGGCGGCGAAGTCCGGCTCGCGCACCACGACGTCGTCGAGCGAGCCCTGCGGCGCGCCGAGCGCGAGGACCCACGCACGCCAGTCGAACCCGGGCGCCTCCTCCACGAGCGCGGCGAGCGTGCGCGGGTTGTAGGTGAGGTCGGCGTCGCGGTCGCGCACGACGTCCCAGTGCTTCGCGGCGAGCCTCGTCTCGAGCGCCATGATCCGCTCGGCGGCGTCCTCGGGCGTCGCGCCCCACGTCTCGGACGTCACGCCCGCGAGCGCGAGCATGCGCGCGACGTGCGGCACGTACTTCTCGCGCACGGGCGCGTACTGGTCCTCGCGGTAGTACGCCTCGTCCGGCAGGCCGAGCCCCGACTGGTAGAGGTAGGCGACGTAGCGCTCGGGGTCCTTCGCGTCGTTGTCGACCCAGAAGCCGACGGCGCCGGCGCCGCCCGTGCGCTGCAGTGCGCCGAGCGCGCCGGTGAGCTCGGCCTGCGTCGTCGCGGACGCGATCAGCGCGAGGTCCGGCTGCAGCGGCGTGGTCCCGAGCGCCTCGATCCGCTCGGTGTCCATGAAGCTCGCGTAGAGGGCCCCGACCTTCGCGGCGTCCGGCCCGACGTCCGCGCCGCCCGCCGCGACCTGCTCCCCGAGGTCCGTGATGATCTCGCGGACGTGCACCTCCGCCTGGTCGTAGAGCGCCCGGAACGCGCCGTCCATCGCGCGGTCGGCGGGGATCTCGTGCGTCGCGAGCCAGCGCCCGTTGACGTGGCGGTACAGGTCGTCCTGCGGGCGGACGGCGGGGTCCAGCGCGTCGAGGTCGATGCCGGAGCGCGTCGCGTCGGGGGTGCCGGACGAGGCCGGAGGCGTGGACGTCGGGGAGGTCTGTGTCATGCGTCTCAGGCTACGGCCTCACCTCGGCGGCGAGGGGGCCCGCTGGGGCATGATGAGCCCATGCGCGTTCACATCGCCGCGGACCACGCCGGCTACGAGCTCAAGACCCATCTCGTCGAGCACCTGGGGGCGGCGGGTCACGACGTCGTCGACCACGGTGCCCACACGTACGACGCGCAGGACGACTACCCGTCGTTCTGCTTCGCGGCGGGCGAGGCGGTGGCGGCGGAGCCCGGTTCGCTGGGCGTCGTCATCGGCGGCTCCGGCAACGGCGAGCAGATCGCGGCGAACAAGGTCGTCGGCGTGCGCGCCGCGCTCGCCTGGAACCTGGAGACCGCGCGCCTCGGGCGGCAGCACAACGACGCGAACGTCGTCGCGGTGGGCGCGCGCCAGCACTCGGTGGACGAGGCGGTCGAGCTCGTCGACGCGTTCCTCGCGGAGCCGTTCAGCGGCGACCCGCGCCACCAGCGCCGCATCGACCAGCTCGCGGCGTACGAGGCGGCGCGCGGCACCTCGGCCTGACGTGCCCGAGGGCCACACCGTCCACCGCCTCGCGCGCGCCTTCGGCGAGCTCTTCACGGGCGAGCCGCTCGCGGTGAGCAGCCCGCAGGGCCGGTTCGCCCCCGGCGCGGCCCTGCTCGACGGGCGCGTGCTCGTCGCGAGCGAGGCGTGGGGCAAGCAGATGTTCCTCGGCTTCGCCGCGCCGGGTGCCGCGTCCGACGACGTCCGCTGGCTCCGCGTGCACCTCGGCCTCTACGGGGCGTGGACGTTCGCGGGCGACGGCGGCACCGCCGTCGTGCACGCGATCGGCGCGCCCCGGCGCCGGATCGGTGAGCGTGAGACCGTCCCGGCGGGCCCGGGGGAGGCGCCCGGCGCGCCCGACGGCGCCTGGTCGCCCCCGCCGCCGCGCGGCGCCGTGCGCGTCCGGCTCGTCGGCGCGCACGCGGTCGCGGACCTCACGGGCCCGACGGCGTGCGAGGTCGTCACGGCCGACGAGAAGCGTGCCGTCGAGGACCGGCTCGGGCCCGACCCGATCCGTGCTCCGGGCCCCGGGGAGCCTGACGCGCGCGACGCGTTCGTCGCCGCGGTGCGGCGCTCGCGGAGCCCCGTCGGGCTGCTCCTCATGAACCAGGACGTCGTCGCGGGCGTGGGGAACATCTACCGCGCGGAGGCGCTGTTCCGGGCCGGGCTCGACCCGATGCGCCCCGGCCGCGACGTGCCCGCGGAGGACCTGCGGACCGTGTGGGACGACCTCGTCGTGCTCATGCGCGACGGCGCGCGCACGGGCGCGATCGTCACGACCCGCCCGGAGCACCGCGACGACGGCACGGCCCCCGACGGCACGGCCCCCGGCGGCGCGGCGACCGGGCGGCGGCCCGTGCGGCAGAACACCGACGTCGCGCCCGACGCCGTGCCCGCGGACGAGGCGTTCTACGTGTACCACCGCGACGGGCTGCCGTGCCGGGTGTGCGGCACGCCCGTGCTGCTCAAGGAGCTCGCGGGGCGCAACCTCTTCTGGTGCGGCGTCTGCCAGACGTGACCGCGGGTGCACCCGGGACCCGGGTGCACCCGCCGCGTCAGAACACCCAGCTGCACACCGGCGCGACGGGCCAGCCGAAGGCCGCGCTCGCGCGCGCGAGCGCGTCGGGGGAGTGCTCGGTGACGAGACCCGCCGCGCCGAGGGCCGCGAGCGACGTCCCGCCCAGGTAGGCCGCGCCGAGCTCGCGCACGTCGAGCGAGACGTCCGCCGCGTCGTCGGTCCGCTCGGCCGCCGCCGCGCCGAAGGCCTCCGCCCGCAGGCGCCAGCGTCCCGCGTTGTCGGGCAGGCGCGCGTCGGTCACGTGCAGGACGACGTCGACGTCCGCCGCGTACCGGCGCGCGGCGAGCGCGCCGGGCACGTCCACGACCCGGACCCACAGGTTGTCCGCGAGGCGCGGCGACGCGGAGCGCGGGTCCACGAGCAGGCTCGTGACGACGTCGTCCACGGGCAGCATGAAGGGCGTCACCTCGTGCGTGAGGTCGAGGTCGGTGAGCACGCCCCACAGCGCGCGGGCGGCCGCGGCGTCGAGCGCGACGACCTCGCCCGTGCTCACCGGGCCGCGCGGGCCCGTCGCCTCCCACGAGAGCTTGCGGTGGAAGCGCGCGTACCCGCGCGGCTCGCCGTCGAGCTCGACGACCGCGATGCGCGTGGGCTCGCGGTCCTTGCGCCACACCTTGGCGTCGTCCCAGAACGTCGCCTGGAGCTCGGGTGTCTCGCGCGTCGCCCACCCCGGACGGTTGATGCCCGCGCCCTGGCCCGTCGGGTCGGCGCCCGCGCGCTCGTGGATCGTCGCGACGAGCTGGCCGTGCCGCGCGCGGTCGGCGCGCTCGATGCGCACGGTGTGGCGCTCGGCACCCGGGACGTCGCGCAGCGCGACGCCGCGCGGGACGGTGAGCCGTACGTCGTCGGCCGCCTTGCCGTACCCGAAGCGGCCGTAGATGGCCGCCTCCGCCGCGAAGAGCGCCGAGACCGGCTCGCCCCGCTCGCGGCACCGGGCGAGGTGCGTGTCGATCATCGCGCTGAGGATGCCGCGCCGCCGGTGCGCGGGGTGGACGCCCACCCAGGTGAGGCCCGCGACCGGTGCGGTCGCCCCGGGGACCGGGAAGCGCGCGAACGGGTACGACGCGTGCATCCCCACGAGCTCGCGCCGCACGGGGCGCGCACCGTCGACCGGCGGCGCGTCGACGTCCTCGCGCTCGACCGTCACACCGAGCGCGCGTTCCCAGGTGAGCGGGAAGGGGAGGTCGACGAGCTCGTCGACCTCGACCGGCGAGGGGAACGTCGTGGTGTCGAGGTCGAGCACGTCGCGCAGGTCGGCGGACGTGAGGGGGACGATCTCGTAGCCGTCGGGGAGGCGGGCGGGTCGGTGGTCGTTCATGCCCCCGATCCTGGCGTCCCGGGCGGTGCTCGCGCCAGGACATTCGCGACGGCTAGGGTCGGGCGCCATGGCACGACGCACCCCCGGACGTGACGGAGCCGGCGACGACGACCGCGCCGACCCCCGGGCCCTCGCCCAGGAGTACGCGACCGCGGTGCTCGACCTCGTGCGGCGCGTCCCGCCCGCGCGGGCCATGACCTACGGGCTCGTCGCGGAGATCGTCGCGGAGTCGCTGGGGCGGGGCGGCCCGCGCCAGGTCGGGCAGGTGCTCGCCGGGTCGTCCGGGGTGGACGACGACGGCGCCCCGGTCCCGTGGTGGCGGATCGTCAACGCGGCGGGGTCGCCGCCCGCGCACCACCTCGACGCGGCGCTCGCGGAGCTCCGCGCCGAGGGGTGCCCGCTGTCGCGCGACGGGCGCCGTGTGGACCTGCGCCGTGCCGTCTGGTTCCCCGGCGCAAACGACTGACCGCCGCGGTCGGGATCAGCCCGGGGTCGGTGCCGCGAGGAGCGGGGCGAGCGTCTGCACGGCCGTCGCGTCGCCCTGGACGAGGAGCGTCGTCACCGCCGTCTCGCGCCACGCCGCGAGGTCGCGCGCGATCTTCTCGGGCGGCCCCACGAGCGCGACGTCCTCGACCATCGACGTCGGGACGGCGGCGGCGGCGAGGTCCTTGCGGCCCGCGAGATAGTGCGCCTGGATCTCGTCGCACGCCTCGGCGTACCCGAGGCGGTCGAGCGCGTCGCGGTGGAAGTTCGCGCCCTTGGCGCCCATCCCGCCGACGTACAGCGCGAGGAACGGGCGCACCTGGTCCGCCGCCTGCTCGACGTGCTCGCGCACGACGACGGGGACGGTCGCGCTCACCTCGAACGACGACTCGGGCGAGCGGTCGGGCGCACGCCGCGCGAAGCCGTCGGCGAGGAGCTCGCGGAACGTGGCGTCCATGCGCGGCGAGTAGAACAGCGGGAGCCAACCGTCCGCGATCTCGGCCGCGAGCGCGATGTTCTTGGGTCCCTCGGCCGCGAGATGGATCGGGAGGTCGGCCCGCAGCGGGTGGACGGTCGAGCGCAGCGGCTTGCCCAGGCCCGTCCCGGCGCCCTCGGGCAGGGGGAGCGGGTAGTGCGGCCCGGACGACGTCACGGGCGCCTCCCGGCGCAGGACGTCGCGCACGACCTGCACGTACTCGCGCGTGCGCGCGAGCGGCTTCGCGTACGGCTGCCCGTACCAGCCCTCGACCACCTGCGGCCCGGACACGCCGAGGCCGAGGACGAACCGGCCGCCCGAGAGGTGGTCCATCGTCAGCGCGGCCATCGCCGTCGCGGTCGGGGTGCGTGCGGAGACCTGCGCGACGGCCGTCCCGAGGCGGATGCGGGTCGTGCGCGAGCCCCACCACGCGAGCGGCGTGAACGCGTCGGAGCCGTAGGCCTCCGCGGTCCAGACCGAGTCGACGCCGAGGCGGTCGGCCGCCACGATCGCGTCCTGGATGCCGTCGGGGGGACCGGCCGACCAGTAGCCGGTGTGGATGCCGAGGCGCATGCGCGCTCCTCCTCGTCGAGGGTCGTGGTGCCGGGCCGGGCTGCCGCGGACGGGCGGCCGCGAGCGGCGGTGGGCGGGCGGTACCCGAGGGCGTACCGGGCAGGGGGGTATCCGGTACGCGCGGTCTCAGGTACCGCCCGCGACCACACTAGCCGATCCGGGGGCGCCGTCGCGGCCCTCAGATGACGTACTCGATGAGGAGCGACGGGTCCTCGACGGTCTCGCGCGCGGCGGGCGTGCCCGCCGGCATCCGGACCGTGGCCGGCACGCCGACGGCGACGGCGCCCGCGGGCACGTCCTTGACGACGACGGCGTTGGCCCCGACCTGGACGTCGTCGCCGACCCACACCGGGCCGAGGATCTTCGCCCCGGCACCGACGACGACCCGGTCGCCGAGCGTGGGGTGGCGCTTGCCCCGCTTCATCGAGCGCCCGCCGAGCGTCGACGTGTGGAAGAGCACGACGTCGTCGCCGACCACGGCGGTCTCGCCCACGACGACGCCCATCCCGTGGTCGATGAACAGGCGTCGGCCGATGCGCGCCCCGGGGTGGATCTCCACGCCGGTGAGCGCCCGCGCCGCCTGCGACACGAGGCGTGCCGGCAGGCGCAGCAGCGGCTCGCGCCACATGCGGTGCGCGAGCCGGTAGGCCCACACGGCGTGCACGCCGGGGTACGCGAGAGCGACCTCGAGGCGGCTGCGCGCGGCGGGGTCCCGCCGTCGGGCCGCCTCGAGGTCCTCGCCGAGCACGCGCACGAACCGGCGCAGCCGGTGGCCGGCCGTCCGTGCGCGGGGGTAGGGGTCGGTCACGTCAGTCCAGCAGGTCGGCGTAGAGGACCGAGGACAGGTAGCGCTCGCCGAACGACGGGATGATCGTCACGATGAGCTTGCCCGCGTTCTCGGGACGCGCGGCGAGCTGCAGCGCGGCCGCGATCGCGGCGCCCGACGAGATGCCGACGAGCAGGCCCTCCTCCTTGGCGGCGCGGCGCGCGTACTCGACGGCCGTCTCGGCGTTGACGTCGATCACCTCGTCGTAGACCGAGGTGTCGAGGATCTCCGGCACGAAGTTCGCGCCGATGCCCTGGATCTTGTGCGGGCCGGGCTGGCCGCCGTTGAGGATGGCCGACTCCTCCGGCTCGACCGCGACGATCTGCACGCCGGGCTTGCGCTCCTTGAGCACCTGGCCCACGCCCGTGATGGTGCCGCCCGTGCCGATGCCCGCGACGACGATGTCCACCGCGCCGTCGGTGTCGGCCCAGATCTCCTCCGCCGTCGTGCGGCGGTGGATCTCCGGGTTCGCCTCGTTGGCGAACTGGCGGGCCAGGATCGCGCCCTCGCGCTCGGCGACGATCTCGTCGGCGCGGCTGACGGCGCCCTTCATGCCCTCGGAGCCCGGCGTGAGGATGAGCTCCGCACCGAACGCGCGCAGCAGCGCGCGGCGCTCCTTCGACATCGTCTCCGGCATCGTCAGCACGACGTCGTACCCGCGCGCCGCACCCACCATCGCGAGCGCGATGCCGGTGTTGCCCGACGTCGCCTCGACGATCGTCCCGCCGGGCTTCAGCTCCCCGGACGCCTCGGCGGCGTCGATGATCGCGACGCCGATGCGGTCCTTGACCGAGTTGGCGGGGTTGTAGAACTCGAGCTTGCCCACCACGGTGGCGCCGAGCCCCTCGGTGAGCTTGTTGAGCCGGACCAGCGGGGTGTTGCCGACGAGCTGCGTGACGTCGTCGTAGATGCGTGCCATGTCTTCCTCTTCTGTCGACGGCTCGGGGTGAGCCAGGTGGGGGTACCGATGGGGAGCGGGGCGCGCCCGGTGGCCGGGGTCCAGCGTCTCGCGGGGGCGGCGCGGACGCGCGCGGACGGCGGGACGGGCTCGGGCGGGACGAGGGACGTGCGCGGGCGTGCCGGGGCACGCGGGGACGGCCGTCGTCAGCGGCAGCCGAGACAGCGACAACAGGAGGTGCGCGGCGCGGCGCGGTGCAGCGATGCAGGACGCGCGGTCGTCGCGGTCATTCCTCGCTCCTCCTGGTCGGTCGCGCCGGGAGCCGCCCGGAGCTCCGGGCGTGCCGACGGCGCGCGTGCCCTGAGGCTATCGGTCCGCGGCGCGGCCCTGCAACGCCGTCCGGGGAGGGCTCGTGGCAGCGTGCGGGCGGCGTCGGGCCCGGAGCGCCGTGCGCGGCAGGACGGACGGGGGACGACGACGGGCGCCCGGCCGTGGAGGCGGGGCGCCCGTGGTGTCGAGGACGATCGGAGCGGGCGACGGGAATCGAACCCGCGTAGCCAGTTTGGAAGACTGGGGCTCTACCATTGAGCTACGCCCGCGCGGGTCGTGAGATGCGTCCGGTGGTCGGCCTGTGCGGCCGCCCGGGACGGCGTGCCACCGACCTGCGGCCGCCACCCTAGCAAACGTCGGCGGGCGGCCGGTGCCCGCGTCGTCGCCCTGCGCGTCCGTGCGCGGCCGGCGCCGTCGGTGGCGCACCGTCCCGCCAGTACACTTGCCCCTGGTCCGCCCGCCGCGGCGGACGACGGGGTGTGGCGCAGGTTGGTAGCGCGTCCGCTTTGGGAGCGGAAGGTCGCAGGTTCAAATCCTGTCACCCCGACCTTCGCGCGGCGCCCTGCGGGGGCGTCGCGGGACGTCGCCGACGTCCGGGCCGTCGCGGCGGCCCCGGTCCCCAGGAGGTGCCCGTTGAGCGAGGCCTTCGCGCCCGCCGGCCCGGCGGCCCGCGTCACCGTCGCCGCGCTCGTCGCCGCCGGGAGCGGCGCGGTGCTCTCGCTCCAGGGGCGCCTCAACGGCGATCTCGGTGCCGCAGGGACGGGACCCGTCCTCGCCGCATGGCTCTCCTACGTGGGCACCCTCCTCGGGACCGTGCTCGTGATCGTCGTCCGCCGCCGCGTCCGGTCGACGCTCGCCGTCGTGCGCTCGACCGCCTCGTGGTGGTGGTTCGCGGTCGGGCTGTGCAGCGTGCCGATCGTCGTCGCGATGGCCGCGGGGATCCCGCTCGTCGGGGTCGCGGTCGCCTCGGTCTGCGCCGTGGCCGGCCAGACCGTCGCCGGGCTCGCGCTCGACGCGCGGGGCGTCGGGCTGCCCGCGCCCCTTCGGCTCACGCCGCGTCGCGCGGGAGCGGGCCTCGCCGCGGTGGCGGGGCTCGGGATCGCGGTGCTCGGCAGCAGCGCGGGCGGCCCCGGGTGGGCGGTGGTCGCGGCCGGTACGGCGCTCTTCGTCGGCGGCGCGGTGCTGTGCGGCCAGCAGGCCGGCAACGGCCGTGTCACGGAGCTCACGGGCGACCCCGTCGTGGCGACCCTCACCTCGGTCACCGGCGGCCTCGCCGGCATCACGCTCGTGTGCGCCCTCGGCGTCCCCCTCGGGCTGCTCGACGGCGTCACCCTCCCGGCGCAGTGGTGGCTCTACCTCGGCGGCCCCCTGGGGACCCTCGTCACCGTCGCGGCCGCGTTCGCCGTCCGGCACCTCGGCACGTTCGTCCTCACGCTGACCGTCGTCGGCGGGCAGATGGTCATGGCGGTGCTCCTCGACGCGGTCGGCGCGGTCGGACTGCGGTGGCCGACCGTCGCGGCGACGGCGGTCGTGGCGCTCGCGGTGCTGCTCGCCGTGCCGCGACGGGCGCCACGGGCGAGCCGCCGCGTCGAGCGCGCTTGACCGCTCGCGTACGATGGGACGGTTGCCCGTACGCCCGCGTGCGGTGCCGTCCCCGGCCGTCCGCGGCCCGCCCCGATCAGTTGGAGATCATCGAAGTGAAGAGCGCCGTCGAGACCCTGGACCCCACCAAGGTCAAGCTGACCGTCGAGGTGGAGTACGACGAGCTCAAGCCGAGCATCGACCACGCCTACAAGCACATCGCGGAGCAGGTGAACATCCCCGGCTTCCGCAAGGGCAAGGTCCCGCCCCGCGTCATCGACCAGCGCGTCGGCTGGGGCGCCGTGATCGAGCACGCCGTCAACGACGCGCTCTCCGGCTTCTACCGCCAGGCCGCGAGCGAGGAGAACCTGCGCCCCCTCGGCCAGCCCGAGGTCGAGGTCACCGAGATCCCGGCGAAGGCCGGCGAGGGTCAGCTGGTCTTTACCGCCGAGGTCGAGATCCGCCCCGAGATCACGCTGCCCGCGCTCGACTCGCTCGCGATCACCGTCGAGCCCGCCGAGGTCACGGACGAGGACGTCACCGAGCGCCTCGACGCGCTGCGCGAGCGCTTCGGCACCCTCGTCGGCGTCGACCGCCCCGCGGCCGAGGGCGACTTCGTCGTGCTCGACCTGAAGGCCGAGATCGACGGCGAGGAGGTCGACTCCGTCTCCGGCGTCAGCTACCAGATCGGCTCGGGCAACATGCTCGAGGGCCTCGACGAGGCGCTCACCGGCCTGTCTGCCGAGGAGACGACCACGTTCAACGCGCCGCTGGCCGGCGGCGAGCACGAGGGCAAGGAGGCCGCGGTCACCGTCACCGCCACCTCCGTGAAGCAGCGCGACCTCCCCGAGGCCGACGACGACTTCGCCCAGCTCGCCTCCGAGTTCGACACGCTCGAGGAGCTCACCGCGGACCTGCGCGAGCAGGTCGCGAGCATCAAGACGTCGAACCAGGCCGTCGCGGCGCGCGACGAGCTGCTCAAGGCGCTCAACGACGCCGTCGAGATCCCCGTCCCCGCGGGCGCCGTCGAGGCCGAGGTGCACCGCCACCTCGAGTCCGAGGGCCGCCTGGAGGACGACACGCACCGCGCCGAGGTCACGGTCGAGGCGACCGACGCCCTGCGCAACCAGATCCTGCTCGACACGCTCGCCGAGCAGCTCGAGATCAAGGTCGCGCAGAACGAGCTCCTCGAGTACCTCGTGAGCGCCTCGCGCCAGTACGGGATGGACCCGAACCAGTTCATCCAGTCGCTCGACCAGGGCGGGCAGATCCCCGCGATGGTCGGCGAGGTCGCGCGCTCCAAGTCGCTCGCCGTCGCGCTGCGCCAGATCGAGGTCAAGGACACCGCCGGCAACGTGGTGGACCTGACCGAGTTCATCGGCTCGGACGACGAGGACGCCGCCGCGGACGAGCCCGTCGAGGACGTCGCCGGTGAGCCGGTCGAGGAGGCGCTCGTTGACGACTCCGCCGCCCCCGCGGCCGACGCCCCGGTCGAGGACGACGAGAAGGACGCGACCAAGGCCTGACGCCTCGGCGGCCTCGGCCGGACGGTCCCCACGACGGCCCGCACCCTCTGCGCGAGGGTGCGGGCCGTCGTCGTCGGCGAGGGTCGGCGCACCTGGTGCGCCGTCAGCGAAAACGCGGCCCGCCGGGACGAACGGCGGGCACGGACCGCGTTAGGGTCACTGCAGCACGGCTGGACCGGGACGCCGTCCCGGCCGGCCAGGGCAGCGCAGGCGGGGGCGACCCGCGGGAGCGACGAAGGAGATGGATGTGAACGAGCTGTACCTGCCGTCCGACGCGACGGCCCCGGTGAACCGCGCCGAGGGTCCGGGCCTCGGACTCAACGACTCCATCTACAACCGGCTCCTCAAGGAGCGCATCATCTGGCTCGGCTCGGAGGTGCGCGACGAGAACGCGAACGCCATCTGCGCCCAGATGATGCTGCTCGCCGCGGAGGACCCGGACAAGGACATCTGGCTGTACATCAACTCGCCCGGCGGCTCGATCACGGCCGGCATGGCGATCTACGACACCATGCAGTACATCCAGCCCGACGTCGCGACGATCGCCATGGGCATGGCGGCCTCGATGGGGCAGTTCCTGCTGTCGTCCGGCACCAAGGGCAAGCGGTACGCGACGCCGCACGCGCGCGTCATGATGCACCAGCCGTCCGGCGGCATCGGCGGTACCGCGACGGACGTGCGCATCAACGCGCAGCTCATCATGCACATGAAGCAGGTGCTCTCCGAGCTCACGGCCGAGCAGACCGGCAAGCCGCTCGAGCAGATCCTCAAGGACAACGACCGGGACAGCTGGTTCACCGCGCAGGAGGCGCTGGAGTACGGCTTCATCGACCACGTCGTCACCAACGCGTCGTCCGTGACCGGCGGCGGCGGCACCACGGGTTCCTGACCCCGCACCGGACACCAGACTTCACCGAGGAGAACCCGTGAGCTTCAGCGCCGAGTCCCAGTACCTGTCCACCGCCCAGCGCCTCGCCGGCCCTGCGGCCCGCCCCGGCGGCGTCGCCCTGCCGGGCGGCGCGCCGTCCGCCCGCTACGTGCTCCCGCAGTTCGAGGAGCGCACGGCCTACGGCTTCAAGCGGCAGGACCCTTACACCAAGCTGTTCGAGGACCGCATCATCTTCCTGGGCGTCCAGGTCGACGACGCGTCCGCGGACGACGTCATGGCCCAGCTCCTCGTGCTCGAGAGCCAGGACCCGGACCGCGACGTCATCCTCTACATCAACTCGCCGGGCGGGTCGTTCACCGCGATGACCGCGCTCTACGACACGATGCAGTACATCAAGCCGCAGATCCAGACGGTCTGCCTCGGCCAGGCGGCCTCCGCCGCGGCCGTGCTGCTCGCCGCGGGCCAGCCGGGCAAGCGTCTCGCGCTCCCCAACGCGCGCGTGCTCATCCACCAGCCCGCGATGGAGGGCGGCGGCTACGCGCAGGCGTCCGACATCGAGATCCACGCGAACGAGCTCATCCGCATGCGCGAGTGGCTCGAGGACACCCTCGCGCTGCACTCGGGCAAGTCGGTCGAGCAGGTCCGCCAGGACATCGAGCGCGACAAGATCCTCACCGCCGAGCAGGCGAAGGAGTACGGCCTCGTGGACCAGGTCCTCGAGAGCCGCAAGGCCGTCGCGATCAACAAGCCGTGACCCGGCACGCCTGACCACGCGCCGCGCCGCCGTCCCCTCGGGGCCGGCGGCGCGACACGTTTGTGCCTCGTGCGGAGAGCCCACCTGACAACGGGGGCCCCGTGGTGTGGAATGGGGAGCAGGACCCGCTCGGCCGTGCCCGGGCCCTGAGCCGTCGAACCCGACGGCCGGAGGACCGGGCACCGGGACAAGGAGACGCGTAGTGGCTCGTATCTCAGACGGTGCCGACCTGCTGAAGTGCTCGTTCTGCGGCAAGTCGCAGAAGCAGGTCAAGAAGCTCATCGCGGGCCCCGGCGTGTACATCTGCGACGAGTGCATCGACCTCTGCAACGAGATCATCGAGGAGGAGCTCGCCGAGGCGACGGAGCTCGGCCTCACGGAGCTGCCCAAGCCCAAGGAGATCTTCGAGTTCCTCGAGCAGTACGTCATCGGCCAGGACGCCGCGAAGCGGGCCCTGGCCGTCGCGGTCTACAACCACTACAAGCGCGTGCAGGCGGGGGAGCAGGCCAAGCCGTCGAACCCCGACGACGCGGACTACGTGGAGCTGGCGAAGTCGAACATCTTGTTGATCGGTCCGACGGGGACGGGCAAGACGTATCTGGCGCAGACGTTGGCG